>NZ_CP115165.1:0-712500 GCF_028622095.1 Deinococcus aquaticus
GCGGTGAAGAGGGTACGGGCGATGACTGTCTGCTTTGGTGTAGGATGTACACTGTTGCCGATTCGGAAGCGAGTGATTCCGACGGTGTTTGCGGGGGAGTTGGCTGACCGCCCACAGAACTCGTGAATTCGTTCACAGGAGATTGACATGAAGACCCTCATCCTCGGTGCTGGTTACTCCGGCCTTGCTGTCGCCACCAAAATGAAACCCGCGCCCGGACTCGAAGCCCTGATGGTCGAGCAGAACGCCTACCACACCTTCGAAACCCGCCTCCACGAGGCCGCCGCACACAACACCCCCGTCACCCTGCCCCTGGCCCCCCTGCTGCGCGGCACCGGCGTGAACCTCGAACAGGCCCAGGTCGAAGGTGTGAACCTCGACGAGCGTGAAGTCACCCTGAAAGACGGCCGCGTCCTCACCTACGACACCCTGGTCGTCGGGCTGGGCAGCGTCACCAACTTCTACCGCATTCCCGGCCTGGCCGAGAACGCCGCCGAACTCAAGCAGCTCAGCGACGCCGACGAGATCTTCAACTTCGTCAACCGCGCCTACACCACCGAGTACCAGGGCAACCGCGACATCGTCGTCGGCGGCGCCGGCCTGACCGGCGTGGAACTCGTCACGGAACTCGCCCAGCGCGCCCAGCTGCTCAGCAAGGAACGCGGCCTGCCCCCCTTCAACATCTACCTCGTCGAGGCCGGCCCCAAGATCCTGCCGATCCTGGACGACGCCCTGCGCGCCAAAGCCCAGAAAACCCTCGAAGAGTACGGCATTCATATCCTCGTCGGGCACCGCCTGATGCAGGCCACCGCCGACACCGTCACCGTGCAGACCGCCGAGGGCGAGCAGAAAGTCATCGGCGCCGGCAAGATCATCTGGACCGGCGGCATCCAGGCCCGCGACATCGTCAGGGGCGAGAAACTGGAAAAAGGCCCTGGCGGCCGCATCGCCGTGGACGACAAACTGCGCGCCAAAGGCTACGACAACGTGTTCATCATCGGTGACATGGGCCTCGCCCTGAACCAGGAAGGCAAACCCGTGCCCACCACCGCCCAGCACGCCGGGCAGCAGGGCCGCCTGACCGGCAAGAACATGATGCGACTGGTGCGCGGCGAGGAACTCGAAGCGTACGAACCCACCACCCTGGGTGAATTCGTCAGCCTGGGCGGCCTGATGGCCGTCGGCTGGATGAAACTCCCCTGGAACCAGAAGCTCGCCATCACCGGCGGCATCGCCCACGTCATGAAACGCGCCAGTGAATGGCGCTGGCGCGTCAGCATCGACTGAGCACCCGTGCCTGACACCGCCCCCGGCGCCCCAGCGGCCCGGGGGTTTTTCACGTACCCGCTGCCTCCGCTACGCACCCTGGCGTACCGGCCGCACCTGCCGCAACGCCGCGCCGGGCGGCCTCTTACACTCAGGTCATGTTCCGGTCTCCCCTGCTGCTCCTGACCCTCCCGGTCCTGCTGGCCTCTTGCAGCGGCACCTTCGAAGCCCACAACCAGAAACGCGCCCAGCAGCTTCAGCACGACAACGCCCTGTACTTCCGCACGCAGTGCGTCACGGCCCTCGAACGCGCCCGCGCGACCGCCGAGCCGCAACGCCTGCCCGCCAACCTGAACGGGCAGCCCTGCACCTCGGCCCTGCTGGGCGACTACGCCCTGAGTGCCGACATGGCCGCCACCGTCAAGGCAAGCGTCGTGACCCTGGACCCCCAGCGCCTGAGCGACTACACCGTCACCGTCACCAGCCTGAACGACGAAACGTTCCGCTACGTGGACCGTGGCGACGCCGAAGCCGCCGCCGAACAGGCCGGCACGTACACCGAACCCGCCCCCGACGTGACCAGCGAGGACACCGACAGCAGCACCCTGAACGTGGAAGAACAGACGCCCTGACGGCAGGTTTTCCCTCTCTACACCCGGACGGACTGTTCCGCGCTGGCGGGTCCGTATCATGGCGACATGATCGGGTTCGTGTGGCGGGTGGCGTGCAGTTAAGCGTGAATGGGCGGCGGCGCGAGGTGGCGTACCCGGACGAGATGCTGGTGTGGGTGCTGCGTGATGAGCTGGGCCTGACCGGCACGCATTACGGGTGTGGGATCGGCGCGTGCGGCAGTTGCACGGTGCTGCTGGACGGGCAGGTGGCGCGGGCGTGCCTGACTCCGGCGCGGGCGGCGGCGGGGCGGGAGGTGACGACCGTGGAGGGACTGGCGCGCGGGGAGCAGTTGCATCCGGTGCAGCGGGCGTTCCTGGAAAATCCGTTGCAGTGCGGGTGGTGCCTGCCGGGGCATCTGATGTCGGCGGCGGCGCTGCTGGAGCGCACGCCCAGTCCCACGGACGCGCAGATCGAGGAGGCGGCGGGCGTGAACCTGTGCCGCTGCGGCGGGTACAACGCGATCCGCCGGGCGGTGGCCCGCGCCGCTGAACTGAAACGGGAGGACGGATGAAGCCGGTCACACGGCGGCGGGTGCTGATCGGGCTGGGCAGTGGCGCGGGCCTGCTGGTGGTGGGGGTACCGCTGGCACTGAACGCGGGCCGCCCGGCGATCGTGGAGTACATCGAGGAGAACGGGACGGGCCCGCAGGATGCGCCCCGCAATCCGGACCTGTGGTTCGAGGTGACGCCCGCCGGGGTGACGTTCTTCGTGCCGAAGGTCGAGATGGGTCAGGGCATTCACACGGCGCTGGCGCAGATCGCGGCCGAGGAGCTGGAGGTCACGCCCGAGCAGTTGACGGTGCGGCAGGCGGACACGGCGCGCGGGTACGCGGGTGGGACGATGTTCACGTTCGGTTCGACGAGCGTGAAGGCGCTGTACCGGCCGTTGCGCGAGGCGGCGGCGACGCTGCGGGAGCTGCTGCGCGAGGAGGCGGCGCGGCAGCTGGGCGTTCCGGCGGCGCGGCTGACGGCAGCGGGCGGGTCGTTCTTCGTGGCGGGCTCGCGCGAGCGCCTTGGGTACGCGCAGGTCGTGGCGGGCAAGCAGGGCGAGTGGGTGATCCCGGAGGCCGCGCCCACGCTGAAGGCGCGGCGGGACTTCAAGCGGATCGGGCGGGCCATGCCGCGCACGGACTTCCGGGACAAGGTGCTGGGCACCGCCACGTACGGGTACGACGCGCGTCTGCCGGGCATGCTGTTCGGCGCGGTGGCCCGCCCGCCTAGGTTCGGGGCGCGGCTGGTGTCGGCGTCGGCGGGCGCGGCGGGGCGGCAGCCGGGCGTGGTGCGGGTCGTGATCGACCTGAAGGCCGGGTTCGCGGGGGTGGCGGCGCAGACGCGCACGCAGGCCCGCGCGGCGCTGTCGTCGCTGGAGCTGCGCTGGGAGGGCGGCACGACCGCCAGCACCGCCGATCTGGACGCGCAGATTCAGGCAGGGTCGGGGTCGGTGCTGCGGCGGCGCGGGAACGTCCGCGCAGCCCTCTCGGGGGGGACGGTGGTACAGGGCGAGTACCGCACGCCGCTGGCCGCGCACGCGCACCTGGAACCGCTGGCGGCGCTGGCGGACGTGAAGGTGGGCGGGCGGATCGAGGTGTGGGCCTCCACGCAGTACCCGCAGATGATCATCGACGACCTGCGTGACGTGTTCGGCAAGGAGCGCGAGGTGCTGGTGCATCCGACGCAGCTGGGCGGGGGCTTCGGACGCAAGGCGGGGCAGCACGCGGCGCTGGAGGCCGCGCGGCTCTCGGCGGCGGTCGGGAAGCCCGTGCATGTCGGCTGGACGCGCGAGGAGGACCTCCAGCACGCCTTCTACCGGCCGCCCACCCATCATGTGCTGCGCGGCAGCGTGGGCGCGGACGGGCGGCTGCGGGGCGTGGAGCAGTTCACGGCGGGCGGCGACATCATCTGGGGACAGACCGGCCTGCCGGAGTTCGTGCGGGACGCGCTTGGTTTCGATCCGGGCGGCCTGCTGGGGCAGTTCATGCCGTACGACTTCCCGGCGTACCGGGTCGTGAACCGCCGCGAGGCGCTGCCCGTCCCGACCGGGTACTGGCGGGGGCTGGGCGTCCTGCCGAACACGTTTGCGCTGGAGAGTTTCATGGACGAACTGGCGCACGCGGCCCGCGTGGACCCGCTGGCCTTCCGGCTGCGGCACCTGGGGTCCGGCGAGGACGGGCGGCGGCTGCGCACGGTGCTGGAACGCGCCGCACAGGCGGCCGGGTGGGGCACGCCCCTTCCGGCGGGCCGGGCGCGCGGGGTCGCCTGCTGCCTGGACCTGGGGACCGCCTCGGCGCTGGTGGCCGAGGTCTCGGTGCAGGGCGGGCGGGTGCAGGTGCACCGCGTGACGGTCGCGGCCGACCCCAGACTGGTCATCAATCCGGACGGCGCGCGCCTGCAGGTGCAGGGGTCGGTGATGATGGCCCTGAGTTCCGCCCTGCACGAGGAACTGACCATTCAGGACGGGCGGGTGGTCGAGTCGAACTTCGACCGCTACCGCCTCCTGCCCATGCGGGACGCGCCGCCGGTCGAGGTGCTGCTCGTCGAGAGTGGCGACGAACCGCAGGGCATGGGGGAACCCGTGATGGGTCCGGCGGCGGCGGCCGTGGCGAACGCGGTGTTCACCCTGACCGGCGAGCGCCTGCGGACCCTGCCCCTGCGGCCCCGTCAGGGATAATCCCCGTCACGACCCGGCAGGGTCGGCGCGCCCGGTCCATTCTTCCAGCAGGTACTGGAGTCTGGTCTGGGCGTTCTCCTGGCTGCCGTACACGCTGCGGATCAGTTCGCCGCCCGGCGCGAAGGCCAGCCAGTGCGGGGTGCCCTCGGTGTGCCAGGTGCGGGCCAGGTCGCCGCTCAGGTCCAGCGCGACCGGGAACGGCAGTTTCGCGTAGTCCCGCGCGAATTTCTGCAGGGTGGGCACGACCTCCCCTCCGGGCAGCAGGCGGTGGCCGTGGCTGGTGTGCACGGCCAGCAGGTGCACCGAGTCGCCGAATTCGGCGTGCAGGCGCTTCAGGAACGGAATGCCACGCGACACGCAGCCAGGGCATTCGAGGTTGAAGGTCATCACCAGGCCGGGCCGCGCCCAGGCGGTGGGCGGGGGGAGGGGGTCGCCGTGCACGAAGTCGGTGGGGGCGGGCCATTCCATGCAGGCAGGGTACGCCGCGCCGCGCGGGGTTCTATGCTGGGCGCATGAAGCGTTTCGTGATGATTGTGGCGGTCCTCGGTTCGGCTCTGGTGGGCGCGGCGCACGCGTCGACGGTGGCCGAGGTGAAGAAGAAAGGGGTGCTGGTGCTGGGCACCGACCCGACGTTCGCGCCGTTCGAGTTCAAGGGCGCCGACGGGCAGATTCAGGGCTTCGACATCGACATCGCGCGGGCCGTGGCGAAGGACCTGGGCGTGCGGCTGGAGATCCGCGCGGTGGGGTTCGGGGCGCTGATGCCGCAGGCCGTCACGTCCGGGCGGGTGGACATGGCCATGAGCGGAATCACGATCACGGACGAACGCGCGAAGGTCGTGTCGTTCAGCCAGCCCTACTACCGCAGCGCGCAGGTGTTCATCGTGCGGGGCGGGAACCCCGGCAAGTTCGCGTGGCCCGCAGGCGTGAAGGGGAAGGTGATCGGCGTGCAGGCGAACACGACCGGGCAGTTCGTGGCGACCGACCTGCTGAAACCCAAGGGCGCGACCCTGAAGGTGTACGACGATTTCGCGGCCGGACTGGCCGACGTGCGTGCCGGGCGCATCGCGGCGCTGGTCGGGGACGCCCCCACCGTCGCCGACCTGAAAAAGCGCCTGCCGGGGCAGTTCGAGCAGGCTGGCAAGGACCTGGCGGCCGAGGATTACGGCATGGTGTTCAAGAAGGGCAGTGACCTGGCGGCCGCCGCCAACAGAACCCTGGTCCGCCTGAAAGCCAGCGGAGAGTACCAGAAGCTGCTGAACACGTGGATCGTACAGAAGTAACCGCGCAGAAGTAAGACGGACTCCGATTGAACGACTCTGCAAGCCATTCAATCCGAGCGGATGCGAGTGGGAGCAGAACGGACTCCGGGTCAGTGGCTGCTGCTGAGCACGGCGACGCTGCCGAGAATCAGGGCGACGCCGGCCCAGCCGGTGGGGGTCAGGCGCACGCCGTCGATGCGGCGGCTGAGCAGGGCAGTCGTGACGATGCCCAGGCCGCCCCACGCGGCGTAGGCGACCGCGACGGGCATGTAGCGCACGGCCACGCCCAGCAGCGTGAAGGCCAGCAGGATCAGGGCGATGGCGGCCAGTCCTGGCAGTTTGTGCCGGAATCCGTCGGATTTCTTGAGCAGAATGTTCGCGAGGATGTCGAGCGTGACCGCGCCCAGGATCAGGAGGGTGGCGGCCGGGTTCACGCGCTGACCTGCGGGGCGCTGCTGACGTTGGAACCGGTGCTGGAGCCGGTCCTGGGGCCGGTAGCGGGGCGGGGATCAGGGCGCGTGCCGCGGTGCAGCAGGGCCGCGCCGACACCCAGGGCGAGCATGGCGCCCAGCTGGGCAGGGCGCAGGTGCTCGCCGAGGATCAGGGCGCCCAGACCGGTGATCAGGATCAGTCCGGCGGCCTCCCAGACGGCGAAGGCCACGGCGACCGGAATCTGCCGGAACGCGCGGGACAGCAGCACGTACGACGCGGCCAGCAGGGCGTACGTGAGAATCAGTTCCAGGCCGGGCGTGCCGGCGGCGCTGGTGAAGACCTTGAGGCTGAGGGTGCCCGTGACTTCCAGGGCAATGGCGGAGAGAAGCGCAGTCCAGGCGCGCATGGGGTAACACCGTTCCTTCCCCGCGTGGGCGGGGTGAGCTGAAGGCAGCAGACCGGGCCGCGCGGGTGGCGGCCGGGAGTGCAGGGGGAACACGCCGCTCCGTGGGGGCGGTGCGTGTCAGTCGGCCTTCGGGGCTCCGGGGGGCGGGCGGTCCAGGCGGACGCTGAGTTGTGTGGCGGAGCTGGTGTTCGTCCAGGTGATGGACATGGTGTTTCACTCTTCCTGTGGCACCCGCCGGGGCGGGTGGGGCCTCGTCCGCCGCTGTGGTGCGCGGCAGGGGCCCGGTTGAAGAGCAGGTCACGTTGACCCGCTGGGAGTCAGCTTACCCGTCTGGTGTCAGGTGACCGTCTGCGCATTCACGATTCGTGAACGCCGGGGTCCGGGCAGGCGCGGATGATGGGGGCGTCCGTCTGCGCGTGAACGGACGCGCCGGGGCTATCCTCGGGGGCGTGAAGGTGTTCTGGATGGTGTTCTGTAGCGGGACTGATCGCCTGTCCCGCGCGGGGCGGGGTGGGCGTTGAACGAGTTGCTGACGGGGTTCCGGACGGTGCTGTCCGGCGAGTACCCGCGCCTGCTGCTGTCCGGACTGGGCCTGACGCTGGCAGTCAGCGTGTGCGCGCTGCTGGTGTCGGTGGTGGCAGGCACTCTGCTGGGCGCGGTGCGGGTGCTGCGCGTACCGCTGCTGGGGGCGCTGGGGAACGCGTACGTGGAGGTGGTGCGCGGCATTCCGCTGATCGTGCTGCTGTCGGTGGTGTACTACGGCCTTCCGGCGCTGGGCGTGACGCTGGAGGGCTTCCCGGCGGCAGTGCTGGCGCTGGGGCTCTACTCGGCGGCGTACACCAGTGAGATCGTGCGCGGGGGGCTGGGCAGCGTGCCGGAAGGGCAGGCGCAGGCGGCGCGCAGTCTGGGCCTGACGCGCGTGCAGGCGCTGCGCTTCGTGGTGCTGCCGCAGGCGTGGCGGGTGGCGCTGCCCGCGCTGGGGAACGAGTTCATCAGCCTGATTCTGGGCAGCAGTCTGGCGAGCGCCGTGACCTTGCAGGAACTGTTCAGTCAGGGGCGGTACATCACGAACGCCACGTACCGGCAGTTCGAGGTGTACGCCGTGCTGGCGCTGGTGTACTTCCTGCTGACCTTCGCCCTGACGCGGCTGGTGCGGCTGCTGGAACGCCGCCTGAGCCGGGGCGTGACCCTGCCGGACCGCCGCGTGATCTGAGTGGCCCCATGGTCAGGCGCCCCATAGTCAGGCCCTGTGGTCAGACCGGGCGGTCCTGCGCGTCGGCCCAGGCGGTCACGGCGCGGCCCTGGTAGTCGGCCAGTCCGGGGCGGGCGCGGTCGATGCTGCGCCTGAAGCGGTCGTCGGCCACCCACATCTGCGCCAGTCCGCGCATCATGGTGGGCGAGGCGTCGTAGTACGCGCCGCTGATGTGCGCCCGGTGCCGCGCCGCGACGGCGCTCGCCCGCGCGTCGGTGGGGGGCACGCCCGCGTCCATCAGGGCCACGTAGTCGGCGGTGATGGCGTCCATCTCGGCGCGGATGCGTTGCCAGTCGGCCTGCGTGTAACGGGCGGTGCGGGCGGCGCTCTGGCGGTAGGCGTCGGTGTCGCCCCAGCGTTCCTGCACCTCGGTCTCGTACGGCGCGGGGTCGAACCCGTCGAAGGCGGCTTTGATGTCCTCGTTGTTCATGCTGCTCTCCTCTACCCTGCCGTTCAGGGCGTCCAGGCGGGCCTGTACCTGCCGCAGCGTGTGCTGGGTGCGGCGCAGATCCGCCCGCAGCCGCGTGGCCTGTGCGTGCAGGGCCCCGCGTTCCTGTTCCGGCGGGGCGTCCAGTACGTCCGCCACCCGTGACAGGGGCAGGCCCAGCGCCCGCCACGTCAGCACCCGCCGCAGCCGCGTCAGGTCGCCCGGCGTGTACAGGCGGTAATTTCCGTCGCTACGCCCGGCGGGGCGCAGCAGCCCGATCTGATCGTAGTGGTGCAGGGTGCGCACGCTGACGCCGGTCAGGGCGCTAACCTCGCCCACCGTCCAGCGCGGGCCGGTCTGGTCGGTGGGTGTGGGGTGCGTGGGGCCGTTCAGATAGATCACCTCCCTTCTGCTGTGGGCAGCGTACGGCCTGCCGCTGCGTGAGGGTCAAGGGGGTGCGTGCGGGGTCGCGCCGTGGCAGACTGCGCGGCGATGACTGCCTCTGCCCCGTTCTGGCCTGCATTCTGGCCGCCGTTCTGGCGGGGTTTCCGGGCGCTGCTGCCGCTGTGGCCGGGCATGGTGCCGTTCGCGGTGGCGTACGCCGTGACCGCGCGGGCCGGGGGCCTGAGCGTCTGGGAGACGCAGCTGATGAGCGCCACGGTGTTCGCGGGGGCCAGTCAGTTCGCGGCGGCCGGGCAGTTCGTGGGGGGCGGCCTGCCGACCGTGGCGGGCGCTCTGGGACTGGTGGCGACCACGTTCCTGCTGAACGCCCGGCACGTGCTGTACGGCCTGAGCCTGTCGCGCACACTCCCGCTGCCGTGGGGTCAGCGTCTCGTGGCGGCGCAGTTCCTGACGGACGAGGCATACGGCGTGACGGTCGTGGCGGGGCCGCGTGATCCGGGCGGCCTGAGTGTCGCGTTCCTGCTGGGCGCGGAACTCAGTCTGTATGCCGTGTGGAACGCCTCGACGCTGCTGGGGGCACTGGCAGGCGCGGTGCTGCCAGACCCGCAGGCGCTGGGGGTGGGCGTGATCTTCCCGCTGGCGTTCCTGGGGCTACTGGTGCCGCTGTTGGTGGACCGCGTGACCCTGCTGGTGGCGCTGGTGTCGGGCGTGGGGGCGTGGCTGCTGGGGCGGGCGCTGCCGGGCGGACTGGTGATCCTGCTGGCCGGGGTGGGCGGCGCGGCGCTGGGCGCCTGGATCACCACCCGCCGCGCCGGGAGCCGCGCGTGATACGGGTTCCGTCTGTTTCGTTGACAACCCGGAACAGCACCGGGTTGCCAACTCCACGCCCAGAACCCGTTTTGCTCCCACTCGCTCCGCTCGGATTGAGCGGCTTTGCAAGCCATTCAATCGAAGTCCGTATGAGGGGCCGGGCGTGAGCGGCTGGCTGGTGATAGGGCTGATGTGGGCGGTCACGTACCCGGCGCGGCTGCTGGGCCTGAGCCTGGGCCGCCTGAACCTGCCGCCGTTCTGGCTGGCCTTCCTGCGGTTCGTGCCGGTCAGCGTGTTCGCGGCGCTGGTCGTGCCGGACGTGCTGGGCAGCCCTGAGTGGGCGCGGCGGATCGTGGGGGCGTTGGCGGGCGGCCTGCTGATGTGGCGCAGCCGCAACCTCGCGCTCGGCATTCTGGGCGGCTTTGCAGCGTACTGGGCGGCCCGGCTGGCGGGCCTGTGACGTACGCCAGCCGGGCCGGGCACGCGTGGGCGCGCGGGCGCGCTATGCTGGGCAGCGCATGACGGGTCAGGTGGGCAGGGTCAAGGTCATTGATGGCAAGTACGAGGTTCTCCGGGAACTCTCGACCCAGGGCATGGTGACCCTCTCCGAGGTGCGCGCCGCCGAGGGTGTCACCCGGCACGTCGCGTGGTTTGCCGTGGCGACCCCCGCCGACCGGCAGGTGTTCCACGCGTACCGCACGGCGCTGCGGGCCCTGGAACCTGCCGGTCTGACGGACGTGGTCGCCCGCCCCGGCGCGTACTACGCGGTCTGGAAGCCCGTCGCCGGGCAGCCGCTCGCGGCGCTGCTGGAACAGAAGGTGCGCCCGCAGGAGACCGTGGACGCCCTGAACGCGACGGCCGACACGCTGGCCGCGCAGGGGTACGCGCTGGACGACGCCGATCTGGTCACCGAGAACCATCAGGTGAGCGTGGCGTACCTGCGGCCCCTGACGCTGCCGCGCACGCCCGAGGACATCGCCGCGCGCAACGCCCAGACCCTCGCCCCGCTGAAGGCCGGGCGGGTACGCCGCCGCCGCGAGCCCGGCGCGTGGCTGAGTTTCGTTCCGGGGCTGCTGCTGCTGGGCGGCGCGGCGTACCTGGGCGCGCAGGCCGTGCAGATCTACCTGAACCCCCCGGTGCGCGAGGTGGTGTCCGTCACTGGCCAGGAAGCCAAGGTGGCCGCCAGGAGCCTCACGGGCGCGGGGTTCCGGGTGGAGTACACGCAGGGGCAGGCGGGTGGGCGCGCCATCGGCAGCATCATCCGGCAGGACCCGGCGGGCGGCACCACCCTACCGCGTGGCCGGCTGGTGATCCTGACCGTGAACAACCCGCCGGCCATCGAGGTTCCGGCGTTGGAGGAAATGAATGTCGGGCAGGCGCGCGACGCCCTGAAAGACCGCGCCATGCTGGTCGGGAAGGTGATCAAGATCGACGGGACGCTGTCGAACACCCCGGAAGGCCGCGTGATCGCGCAGCTGCCGGAAGCCGGTTCCAGCGCCCAGCGCGGCCAGTCGGTGCAGTTGCTGATCAGCACCGGGATCAGTGCCAAGGAAACGTGGCTGCCGAACCTGACGGGCCTGACCTTCGATCAGGCGCGGGCGCACGCGCGGGCCGCCGGACTGGTCGTGACCTCCGTGGAGCGCCAGCCCAGCGACCAGCCCGAGAACACCGTGCTGGAGCAGACGCCCGCCCCGTACGTGCGGGTGGATGTGGGCAGCCCTGTGAAACTGACGGTGGCATCGGCGCGTTACAGCGCCCCCAGCCGCCCGGCCGGGAACCTGCCGCTGCCGCCCGCGTACGTACCCCCCACGCCCGTGCAGCCCGAAGCGCCGCAGGGCACGGAGCCCACCACGGAACCCGTCACGCCGGACGCGGTGCCTGCCACGCCCGACACGGGCAGCACCGGCACGGGCACGACGACCCCGCCGGCACCGGAAACGGCCCAGCCGACCACGCCCGCCACACCGGAGATCGCGCCGACCGAACCTCAGAGCCGTTCGGTGAACTTCGAGTACGTGTTCCCCGGCGATCTGCCCGCCGGGAATTACACGGTGGTCGTGCGGGACGATGACGGCGAGCGGCAGATCATGCCGCCCACGGCCGCCGCTAACCTCGCCAACCGCCGCGCGAACAGTTCCGAGGCGGCCGTGGTGCGCGGCAACGCCGTGTTCGTCATCCGCCGCGACGGCGTGGATTACGCCACGGTCACGCCCTGAACCACGTGACACGCTGACCAGAGATGATCTACCTCGACTACGCCGCCACGCACCCCATGACGCCCGAAGCGCTCGCCGCGTACGCGCAGGCCGCCGCGCTGCCCGGCAACCCGGCCAGCGTGCACGCCGCCGGGCAGGCCGCCCGCGAACGCCTGGAAGAAGGGCGTGCCCGCGTGGCCGCCGCGCTCCGCACTGATCCGCGCACCCTGATCGCCAACAGCGGCGGTACCGAGGGCGACAACCACGTGCTGCTGAGCGTGACCCGTGCGTGGCAGGACGCGCACGGCCGGCCCGGTCACCTGATCACCACGCCCACCGAGCACTCGGCGGTGCTGGCCCCGGCACGCGCTCTGGCCGCGCAGGGCTGGCAGGTCACGTTCCTGACCCCCGACCGGTACGGGCAGTACGACCCGGCTGAACTGGCGGAGGCACTGCGGGGCGACACGGCGCTGGTGTCCATTCACCACGCCAACAACGAGCTTGGGAGCGTGCAGGACACGCCTGCCCTGGCCGCGCTGGCCGCCGCGCGGGGCGTGCCGTACCACACGGACGCCGTGCAGGCCCCCGGCATCCTGCCGGTGGATCTGAGCGCCTGGGGCGTCACGTTCGCCACGTTCAGCGCGCACAAGTGGGGCGGGCCGCGCGGCGTGGGCTTCCTGTACGTGCAGCGCGGCACGCACCTGAACGCCGTCACGCTCGGCGGCGGGCAGGAGGGCGGCACCCGCCCCGGCACGCAGGACACCGCCGGGGTGTACGCGGCCGGCGTGGCCCTCACGCACGCCGGACAGGCGCGAGAAGCCACACACGCCCACCTGAGCGCCCTGCGCGCCCGGTTCGAGGCGGGCGCGCAGGGCATCGCGGACCTGCGCGTAAACCACCCCCCGCACGGCAGCCCCAAGGTCGCCAGCGTCACGCTGCCCGGCGCGGACGGCGAGGCCCTGCTGATGAACCTCGACATGCTGGGCGTGGCCGCCAGCGCCGGGAGCGCGTGCAGCGCCGGGACCATGCAGCCCAGCCACGTCCTGACCGCCGTGGGCCTGAACGACGCCGACGCCCGCTCCACCCTGCGCTTCTCCTTCGGGGCCGCCACCACCGAACAGGACGTGGACGCCGCCGTGCACGCGCTGGCGCAGGCCGCCGGGTGGAGCCGCACCTGAAGCGAGGACAGCGCACGCCGACTCCCGGCAAGCAGGAAGGCCAGACCCCACTTCAGGGTCTGGCCTTGTCTCCTGGGGTTACTCGAACTGCGCCAGCACGGCTTCCAGACGCTCTTTCTGCGCGCCGAAGTCGGTCACGCGGCGTTTCTCTTCCTCGATGACCTCGGCGGGGGCACGGGCGACGAAACCGGCGTTCCCTAGTTTGTTCTGCGCCTGCCCGATCTGCTTGTCCAGTTCGGTCAGGCGTTTTTTCTGCTTGCCCAGCCAGTCGGCGATGTCCACGGTGCCCTCCAGGGGGGCGCGGAGGGTGACGCCCTGCTCGACGGCGCTCAGGGTGCGGCCTTCCAGGGTGGTCAGGGTGACGCGGGCGATGCTCTCGACCACACGGGCGTTCTCCAGCACGGTGGAGGCGAGGTCGCCCTCGACGGCCATGTTCAGGCGTTCCTGGGGCGCCATGCCGAGTTCGTTCTTGAGATTGCGGGCGGCGGCGACGGCGGCGCGCAGGGCGTCGAAGGCGCGGGTGGCCTCGGCGTCGTGCAGGGCGGCGTCGGGTTCCGGCCAGGTGTGCACGGCCAGCTGGCGGCGGTGGCCGAGCGCGGCGTACAGTTCGCTGGTGATGAACGGCATGATGGGGTGCAGCATCTTCAGGATGTGTTCCAGCGTGGCTTTCAGGGTGACCAGCGTGGTCAGTTTGCCTTCTGCGAGGGCGGGTTTGGCGGCCTCGATGTACCAGTCGCAGAATTCGTCCCAGGTGAACGAGTACAGCGTGCGGGTGGCCGCGCCGATGTCGAAGGCGTCGAGTTGCGCACTCACCTCGGCGGTCACGGCGTTCAGGCGGGACAGGATCCAGCGGTCCGCGAGGCTCAGGTCCGCGCGGGCGCGCAGCATGGTCAGGGCGTCGCGGCTGCGGACGGGCTCGCCCGCCGTGTCGTCCAGGGCGCTCTGCACGTAGCGGATCAGGTCGGTGTCGCCTTCCGCGCCACTGGTTTCCAGGTTGGGGAGGGCTTCGCCGAGGCGCAGCAGGGCGAAGCGGGCGGCGTTCCAGAGTTTATTGGCAAAGTTGCGGCCCTGCTCGAAGCGGCGCGGGTCGTGGCGGATGTCCTGCCCGCCGGTCGAGAGGTACGCGAAGGCGAAGCGGCTGGCGTCCACGCCGTACTGGTCGAACAGGTTCAGGGGGTCGATGCCGTTGCCCTTGCTCTTGGACATCTTCTGACCCGCCGCGTCCAGGTACAGGCCGTGCAGCATGACCGTGCTGAAGGGGGCCTGCCCGGTCAGGCCGTAGGCGGCCATCTGCATGCGGGCCACCCAGAAGAACAGGATGTCGTAGCCGGTCACGAGGACCTGGGTGGGGTAGAACTTGCGGAAGTCCTCGCTGTCCGTGTCGGGCCAGCCCAGGGTGCTGAACGGCCAGAGGTTACTGGAGAACCACGTGTCGAACACGTCCGGGTCGCGGCGCAGGGTCAGGTGCGCGTAGCGGGGGTCCTGGTCGCAGTCCAGGTCAGGGTTCGCAGGGTCCGGCACGTAGATGGTGCCGTCCTCGTCGTACCACGCGGGAATCTGGTGGCCCCACCACAGCTGGCGGCTGATGTTCCAGTCGCGGATGTTCTCCAGCCAGTCGCGGTTGACCTTGCCGTAGCGGTCAGGCACCAGCGTCATGTCACCGTTTTCCAGGCCAGTCAGGACCTGCTCGGCGAAGGGCCGGGTCTTCACGTACCACTGCTCGCTGATGATCGGTTCGACCGGCACCTTGGTGCGTTCGCTCAGGCCGATGGCGGTGTCGTGGTCTTTCTGCTCGATCAGGTCGCCGGACTCGGTGAGGGCCTTGACGACCGCCTTGCGCGCCGCGAAGCGTTCCAGGCCCCGGAAGGCTTCCGGAACGAGGTCGTCGGACGTCAGGTTGCCGTGCAGGTCGATCACGCTGGGCCGCGCCAGACCGTGGCGTTCCCCGACCTCGAAGTCGGTGGGGTCGTGCGCGGGCGTGATCTTCAGCGCGCCCACCCCGAACTCCATCTCGACCGCCTCATCGGCAATGATCGGCACCCAGCGGTCCGTGAGGGGAATGCGGGCCTCCTGCCCCACCAGATGAGCGAAACGGGGGTCGGTGGGGTGAACGGCAATCGCCTGATCCGCGAAGATCGTCTCGGGCCGCACGGTCGCGATGCGGATCTCGCCGGCCTCGCCGTTGCTGGCCGCTGCCTGCGGGTCGCGCAGTTTGTACGACAGGGTCGTCATCTTGCCCTTGCGGACCTCGCGGTCGATTTCCAGTTCCGAGAGGGTCGTCTGCGCGGCCACGTCCCAGTTCACGATGCGCTCGCCCCGGTACGCGAGGCCGTCGTGGTACAGCTTCACGAACTGATGGCGCACGGCGCGACTCAGGCCCTCATCCATGGTGAACCGCTCGCGGGTCCAGTCGGCGCTGACGCCCAGACGCGAGAGCTGGTTCAGGATCATCCCGCCGGACTCGGCCTTCCACTCCCACACCTGATCCAGGAATTTCTCGCGGCCCAGGTCGTGGCGGCTCACGCCCTGATCGCGCAGTTGCCGCTCCACGACCACCTGCGTGCTGATGCCCGCGTGATCCATGCCCGGCAGGTACAGCGCCTCGAACCCCGCCATGCGCTTGTAACGGATCAGCGTGTCGATCAGGGTGTTATCCAGCGCGTGCCCCAGGTGCAGATTTCCGGTCACGTTGGGCGGCGGGATCACGATGGTGAAGGGCGGCTTGCCGCTCGTCGCGTCCGCGCGGAACGGTTCGCTGCGCCACTTGGCGGCCCAGGCGGGCTCGATGGCCTGCGGATCGAAGGCCTTCGCCAGCGTACCAGCGTCGTTCTCGGGCGTCTGATCCGGGGTGGTGATCAGGTCGGGCGTGTGGTCGGGGGTGTGGTCAGTCATGCGCGGGTCTCCTTGGTACGGGGGCGGTCAGGGTCGGGAGCGGCCGGCCAGGGGCCAGTCGGCAGTCAATTCGAAAGGATGACAGATTCAGCGCCGTCCGGGGTAGCGCAGGAGGGGGCGGGACGCAGGGCCGCGCACGCCCACGGCAGGGCGGCGTCCATCTCCCAGTCCAGCGAGGGCGCGTGCAGGGAGACCCAGCGGAATGCGAAGCGCTCGCCGTCCGCATCGCGCTCCCAGGTGTGGGGCAGGTCGTGGGGGGCGCGCAGCAGGAATGCGTGGCAGACCTGCCGCGTGAACCGCTGCGGCAGTTGCGCCTCCCACAGGTATGAGGTCAGGTACTCCGGGCCGGTAAGGTTCAGGCCGGATTCCTCGCGCAGTTCACGCACGGCGGCCTGTCCGGGCGTCTCGCCGGGTTCCACGCCGCCTGCCGGGAGTTGCACGCCACTGTCGTCCGGCACGTGATCGAACACCAGCAGTTCCGGGCTGGCCTCGCCGCGCACCACGAAGCACACGACCTTCTCGCGCAGGCCACGCGCGGCGGCATCGGCGCGGGCAGCCGGCTGGGTTGGGTAGAACGTGACCATACGCGAAAGCACCTCCGGTGGGAATGAGGCGGCAGGAATCAGAAAAACGTCCCGTCCGCCGGGCCTCTGCTGAACAGGCCTCCTGCGGACGAGACGTCACGTGACCGTCCCGCGGTACCACCGCTGTTCCCCGCTGTGGGCGGGGCGCTCGTCGCGCTGTGTCGGGCGCACCCGGACGGATCTACTCTCCCCTGCGCGGGGGATTTCTGCCGACCTGCTCGCGGGCGACGTTCGCCGGGTGCCTCCCGCGCCGCCCTCTCAGTCACGGGGCGGGCTTCCTGTGGGCGCGTTCCCCGGGTACTCTTCCCGGTCACTGCTCACGCAGTATAGAGCGGGCGGGGGGGCCGGCGCATCTGCCAGAGGGCGCATGGTCCTCCCGGCCAGGTGGGCCGCATGATGGGCCGATGCCGGAATCGAGTGACCCTGAGGCCCTGCGCTCCTTCACGCTGTACCACCGGGCGGTGCGGGACGTGCGCGGCGATCACCTGCTGTCCCTGAATGTCCTGCGGGAGCTTTACCCGGACGTGTATGCCCGTGAGGCCGCCAAGTACGTGGGCCGCGAGGCCCTGATGCAGGAGCGCGTGGGGCGGCTGGACTGTCTGTGGAACGACGTGCTGTTCTTCTCCCCGGTGCATCCGGGGCCACTGCTGAACGCCGTGCGGGCCACTGGACGCGAGGTGCCGCCTGTCCGGTTCTGGACGCTGAGCGCGGCCGGTCTGGACCCGGCGCAGGCGTGCGTGCACCTGCCACAGCCCTGGCCGGGAGGGGTGAAGCCGGAACACGACCCGGCAGACGAACGGCCCCTGGACGCCCGGACCCTGCGGGCCGTCAGCGCGCCCCCGGCCGGGACGCTGGCGCGCCTGCACGCCCTTCCGGCCGGCGCGCCGCTGATCCTTTGGATGGACGTGCCTCACGTGCTGTACCGGGGGTCCGTGCCGCTGGGGGCGCTGGGTGAACTTCGCGCCTGACGCTCAGGGGCCCGTGAGTAACGAGGTGTCTTCGAGGTCGGGTTCCACGACTTCGTAGCGGTACAGCAGGGGTTTTTTCAGCAGGCCGCGCGGGACGCTGACGGTCGCGTGGCGGTACGGGACGCCCGTGACGGCCGTGCCGGCTGCGAATTCCTGCGTGTGCGCGCCGACCTGCGCGGCCCGGTCGCCCAGGTTCAGGTGGCCGCCGGCGCGTTCCAGCACGTCGTAGGGGTGTTCGATCAGGACCGTGAGTTTCACGGGTTGCCCGGCGAGGCTGCGCAGGGGGTTGGCGGCGCTGCTGAAGGTGGTGCGGACCGGTTCGGCCACGCGTTCGCGGGTGACTTTCATGCTCAGGGCGTACTCGCCGACGGGGAAGATCACCTCGCGGATCAGGGTGACGCCGTCACCTTCGGCCTCGCGGAAGGCGGCCAGGAGGGACTCGCGGCGGTTACGCAGCAGCGTGACGGGGGTGGCGTTGCCGCGCCCCATGGGGAAGTCGCCGCGCGTGATGAACCGTTCGGCGTGCAGCAGGGTTTCCTCGCGGGTTCGGAAGGTGCGCTGCATGACGCTCTGGTGCGGCTGCCAGTGTCCGGCCGAGTTGCGTTCGAGCCAGTCGGCCCACAGTTCAAAGTGGTCCTGAAAGCGCCAGCTGGGGTGGGTGGGCAGTGCCGGGCTCTGCTCCGCGCGGCCGTATTCGGTGCGGGCGTCACGGCCGGTGCCTTCTCGGTCCGGGGTGTCGCCTCTGCTGTTCGTTCGCGTGATCGCGCTCATTCGTCCTCCGCTGCGCCCATCATGCCTGACTGGAGGTCACTTTTGTTCAGATCGTGACATTTTCGGCAAAAGCCGCCCTGGCCGGTCGGGTGGGCACGACTGCCGTGCAGGGGTACGGGGCGGCAGAATCAGCGTCCCTGTCGGCACGCACCGGTTCGCTGCTGGAGGCAGGATCAGATCAGTTCGATCAGTTCGGCCATCAGGAAGGGCCGCAGGGTTTCCAGGGCGGCGCGCGGGGGTTCCGGGGCGCGTTCCAGCAGGGCGCGGATGCTGGCGCTGTCGGAGATCAGGTGCAGCATGCGGTACTGACCGCGCGTGACGGGCTGCGCCTCGTTCCAGCGGGCCGTGAAGCGCAGCCGCTGGTTCCAGTCGGGAAAGGCCCGCAGCAGCGGCGTCCAGGCCTCGCTGTCTTCCAGCATGCGGCGCAGGGCCGAGTCGCGCTTCAGGCTCAGGGTGCGCTGTTCGGAGCGCTGTTCGGCTTCGAAGGTGAAGTTGCCGCCGTCCAGGCTGGACAGGCACTGCAGGGCGGCGTCGCCGCGCAGGCGGCCGACCTCGGCGTGGGTGATCTCGCCCCGTTCGATCCACAGTTGACCGCCGCGGATGTGCTCGACGCTCAGGCGTCCCGAGCGCCCGCTCGCCAGGAACATCTGCATCACGGACAGAAACGGGAACACGCTCAGGTCGCCACGTACCATATGCACCAGAGTTTAGCGCAGCGTCCCGCGGCTCCGCGTGCCCCCACCGGGCGGGCGGCGTTCCGGGGGCCGGTCAGTGGGTGCGGGTCAGCAGGTGTGGGGCGCAGGTCCGGCAGGCGTGGGGGGCCGGGACGTGCGACCATCGGGGCATGACTGATCCTGCCCGCATGCCTGCCCACATGAATGACGCGCTCGAAACGCTGCTGTCGTTGTGTGCCGCCGACGCACTGGGCGCGGCAACGGAGTTCAAGTCTCTGGCGTCCATTCGCGCGCAGTACGGCGAGCGGATCCGCAGCTACCAGCCGGGAAGCGTGTTCGGGTTCGCGCCGGGCGAGGCGACCGATGACAGTCAGATGGTGGCCGCGACCCTGCTGGGGTACCGCGCGGCCGGGGCGGGCGCGCCAGACGGAGTGCCGCACCTGGCGGTGCTGTCGGCGCTGCGGGACTGGCTGGCGGCCGCGCCGCCGGACGTGGGCGGCCTGACGCGCCGGGCGCTACAGATCACCCTGCGTCAGCCGGAGCGGCTGGACGGGGGCGCGCTGGCGTGGCAGGAGAGCGGGCTGGACGGGGCCGGGAATGGCGGCCTGATGAGGATCGCGGCCCCGTTCCTGGCCGGGTTCCGGGGCGAGGCGCTGGCGCGCGAGTCGGCGGTGGTGACGGCCCTCACGCACGCCGATCCGCGCTGCGTGCACGCCTCGGTGTTCCTGACGGCTTTCCTGGAAGCCCTGGCAGGCAGTGGCTACGAGGCGGCGGTGGACGCGGCCCTGCGCGTCATGGAGCGTTTCGATGCGCGTCTGGCGCTGGTGGAGGCCGGGGTGCTGGGCGTGGACTCGCAGGCGGCGCACGCGGCGTTCCGCGAGCGGGACCGGGCGGCGCGCGGCGAGGTGCGCTCGCGGGTGCGCGCGGGACTTGCGGGGCACGTGACCTCGCAGAGCGGGTTCGTACTGGACACCCTGGAGGCGGCCGTGGCGCACGCGCGCGGCGCGGACTGGCTGGCGTGCGTGGAACCGGCGGTGCTGCTGGGCGACGACAGCGACACGGTCGCGTGCGTGGTGGGCGCCCTGATCGGCGCGCGGGGCCTGCGCGTCCCGCCGGACCTGCGGCCCGCGCTGCGGCTGGGGCACTCCTGGCCCGGCTGGGAGCGAGGCTGGCCGTGCGTGGATCACCTGGGCGGGCTGCTGCCCTGACCCTGGCCTGCACTCCGGCCCGGTACCCCTGTTCAGGGATGGGCAGGGTGGTGTATACTTTCAGGGTTGCCCGCTACGCACACCCACCTTCCGGTGGTAACAGACGTGGCGGAGGAGGCACCCATGCAGAAAGAAATCCACCCGAAAGCCGTTCCTTGCAAGATCATCTACCAGGGTAAAGTCATCATGGAAACCCTGAGCACCAAACCCGAGATCCACGTGGATGTCTGGAGCGGCGTGCACCCCTTCTGGACCGGCGAGGAGCGCTTCCTCGACACCGAAGGCCGCGTCGACAAGTTCAACAAGCGCTTCGGCGACAGCTACCGCACCAAGCGGAAGTAACCCCTCCGCTCAGTCTGCGCCCCCGCCCCCCATGGCCGGGGGCGTTCTGCTGCCCGGCCACGCCGTTCCGGGAGCCGCTGTCCGGCAGGATTCACGGCAATGCTCTATGCTCGCGGGCGTGTTGAAGTCCCCCTATCACGGCGGTCACCTGGAAGTCATCGTCGGGCCGATGTTCAGTGGCAAGAGCGAGGAACTGATCCGCCGCCTGACCCGCTCGGTGATCGCGCGGCAGAACGTGCAGGTGTTCAAACCCGCCCTGGATGACCGGTACCACGAGTCCGCCGTGGCCAGTCACGCGGGCCGCAGCGTCCGCGCGGTGGCGGTGCGCGGCGCGGCCGAGATCCGCGCGCACCTGAGTGGCGAGGGCACGCTGCTGCCGTCGGGCAGCGCGGACCTGCCGGACGTGGTCGGGATCGACGAGGTGCAGTTCATGGACCCGGCGCTGGTGCCGCTGGTCCTGGAACTGGCGGATGCGGGCGTGCGCGTGATCCTGGCGGGCCTGGACCTGGATTTCCGGGCCGAGCCGTTCGGTTTCATCCCCGAACTGCTGGCCCGCGCCGAGACCGTCGAGAAACTCACGGCCATCTGCACGGTGTGCGGCGCGCCCGCCACCCGCTCGCAACGCCTGATCGGCGGGGAGCCCGCCCGGTTCGACGATCCGGTCGTGCTGGTGGGTGCGCAGGAAAGTTACGAGGCGCGCTGCCGGGTGCATCACGTGGTCCGGCCGCCGTCCGGGACCGCCTGAGTTCGGGTAAGCTGACCGGGACCGTTTCACATCAAGTCTATTGACCGGGTCTGTCCGGCCAGATGACGGTCACGCGGTGCCCGCTTCTCTCTCCAATCCCCGTGCCTGATTTCCGTGTCTGATTTCCGTGGTCCACGTTTCAACTCCTCCGTCCGGGCTGGTGTGCGCCTGGACCCGCGCACAAGCTGACTGTCCGGGCAGACTGCCGCCCGGTGACGCCTGGGGTTCCCTTGTTCAAGTTCTTCCGCCGCTCCGCTCCCAACGCCGTGCCCGAACCGGTCTCCTGGCACGCCGGTCAGCGCCGCATGTTCATGGCCCTGGTCTGGCTGGCCTGCCTGGCCTGCGCCGCCGCCCTGACCGCGCAGGCTCCCCGCTTCGATCCGCTGGACGTGTGGGCACTGCCGCTGCTGTCGCTGGTCATGTTGACCCTACAATTGCTGCTGAGTGCCGGGCAGCTCACGCTTCAGACGGCCGTGATGGGCGCCTTCGCCGGAACGGCCGCGTACGTGCTGCTGGCCCTGAATCACCAGTTCAACGTGATGCCACGTACGTCCTGGACGCTGATGGAGAACACCTACTGGTTCGCGGTGCTGTACGCGGCCGCGTTCCTAGTGTTCCCACCCCGTCAGGCGATCCGGGTAGCGGCCGCGATGCTGATCCTCTCGGCGCTGATCTGCGCGTACCACCTGCTGTTCACGGTCTCGCCGCTGACGCGCACGCACCTGACGGGCGCCTCCGTGCAGTTCCTGCTGATGGGCGGGGTCATGACGGTCATGCAGGCGACGCTGGGCGTGCAGCGCATGCGGCTGCTGGCGTCGCACACCGCCGCCTACACGGACACCCTGACCGGACTGGCCAACCGCCGCGCGGCCGAGGAGCGCCTGAGCACCCTGACCCGTCAGGGCGAGACGTACACGCTGGTGCTGTTCGACCTGGATCACTTCAAGCGCGTGAACGACATGCACGGGCACGCCACGGGCGACCTGGTGTTGCGCGGCGTGGCGCAGGTGGCGCTGGGGCACCTGCCGCAGGGCGGCGTGGCGGCCCGCTGGGGCGGCGAGGAGTTCCTGCTGATCCTGCCCGAGCAGCGTGACCGGCACGTGCGGTCCCTGCTGGACGCCATGCGCCTGGAACTGCGGCACCAGCGGCACGGGAACGTGAGTGGCGTGACCGCCTGCTTCGGCGTGGCGACCGCGCACGCGGGCGAGGACCCGGAGCGGGTGCTGGAACGCGCCGACGCGGCCATGTACACCGTGAAACAGAAGGGCCGCAACGACGTGCACCTGGCCGACCTGCGCCGCACGCAGATGGGCTGATCAGCGGGGCCGGAGCAAGGACCGGGCAGCGGCGCCGGCAGCGGGGCTTGATGTGGGATTTTTTCATGCGCGCTGCACTATCATGGTCCGCATGGCGTATACCATTCTCGTCGCAGACGACGAACCGGCCATCCGGACCATGCTGGAGGTCATTCTGTCGGCGGACGGGCACGATATCGTGGCTGTTTCTGATGGCAAGACGGCGCTGGATTACCTGCGTGAACACACCCCGGACGCGATGCTGCTGGACGTGAAAATGCCGCACATGGACGGTTTCGAGATCTGCTCGCGCGTCAAGCGCATCAAGCGGCTCCGGGACACGCCAGTGCTGCTCCTGACGGGCTTCGACGACGATCAGACGCGTGACCACGCCAAACTGGTCGGCGCGGACGACATCGTGTACAAGCCCCTGTCGGGTAAGAACCTGCGCGGCCGCGTGAATCAGTTGATCGAGGCCCGCCGCCGTTGAGTCCGTTCTCTCCTGCGGGGTCCGGTCGTTGCCGGGCCCTGCCTCATGGCCGACGCCGATCCTCACGCCGCTCAGGGCCGCGCCCTGACGCTCTCCCGGTGACCTCATGATCTTTCTCGGACGTTTCCTTAAATTCCTGACGTCGTTCGTGCTGGCGGCCCTGGTCGCCGGTGTGGGCGTGGCGGCCACCTACGGCCTGAAATGGACCCGTGAACTGCCGGACTACCGCGAGCTGGACAACCTGACCCGCTCGCTGGGAGCCGAAACGAAGGTGTTCGCGCGGGACAACACGCCGCTGGGCAGCCTGATTCCGCGTGTGGGTGAGCAGGCGATCAGCCGCACCATCGTGACCCTGAACGAGATCAGTCCGTTCATGATGGCGGCGCTCATCAGTAACGAGGACCGCCGTTTCTTCGAGCATTACGGCCTGGACCCCTACGGCCTGGGGAGGCAGTTCCAGCGTGCCGCGCGCGGCGACAGCGTGCAGGGCGGCAGCACCCTGACCAACCAGCTGATCAAGAACACCCTGCTGCTCGACGAGTACCAGCAGGCCCGCACGCCGGACCGCAAGTTCAAGGAATGGATGCTGAGCGTGCAGGTCGAGCGGTCCTTTACCAAGGAAGAGATTCTTCAGAATTACCTGAACGCCATCTACTGGGGGGACGGCGGGCCGGTCGAACTGTACGGCATCTACGCGGCGTCCCAGGCGTACTTCCGGACCACGCCGAAGAACCTGACGCTGGCCCAGAGCGCGTACCTGACCGTGCTGGTTCCCAGCGCCGGGCGGTACTTCGATTACAAGGCGGCGCGCCCGCTGATGCGCGTCCTGCTGACCCGCATGGTCGAGGACCGCTGGATCACGCAGGCGCAGATGGACGCCGCCTGGAAGGAAAACCTGCAACCGCGCGGCTGGCAGGTCACGTACAACGCGTCCGGGACCATCACCAGCGCCAAGCTGGTGGACCGCACGCAGAAGGAACTGAAGGCCGTGACGACCGTGCGCGCCCCGCACTTCATGCGGCAGGTGGAAAACGAACTGGTGCGCCGCTTCGGCCGCGAGAAGGTGTACGGTTCCGGCGGTCTACGCGTATACACCACGCTGGACCCCAAGGTGCAGAACGCCGTGGAGACCGCCAGCCGCGAGGCGAGCGGCCTGCCGCCCGGCGCGACCCTGGCCGCCACGATCCTCAACCCTTACACCGGCGAGGTGCTGGGCATGATCGGGCAGAAGTTGCAGGGCAGCGCGCCGCCCGCCGACTGGAACAACGCCGCGCAGGGGCAGCGGCAGATCGGTTCGACCATCAAGCCGCTGCTGTACACCACGGCCCTGTCGACCGGGCTGGACCAGACGCACCGCGAGGAGGACCGACCCATCACCTTCCCGTGCACCGGCTGCAAGGACGGCGTGTACGCCCCGCAGAACTTCGAGGGAGCCACCACGTACCGCGACATGACCATCCGCGAGGCGCTGGACCGCTCGCTGAACCTCGTGACGGTGCGACTGGCCGACCGGATCGGCCTGCAGACCTTCTTCGGGAAGATCCGCGAACTGGGTGTCGCTCCGAACGACGGAACCGGACTGGCCGCCGCGCTGGGCGCGGTGGAAACCACGCCCATCAAGATGGCGGCCGCGTACGCGCCCTTCGTGAACGGCGGCCTGTACCGCGTGCCCCGCTACCTGAACAAGGTCACGACTGCGCGCGGCGAGATCCTGTACGACGCCAGCAGTGAACCCGTGCGGCCCGACCGGGTCTGGACGCCGCAGATCGCGTGGCTGGGCCTGGACATGATCCGGGGTGTCGTGAACGACCTGACGGCCGCGCAGGGTGGTCTGGCCGAGCGCGCCAAGTTCGGCGAGTGGCCGGTCGCTGGAAAGACCGGCACCAGTAACGGCCCCAAGGACTTCTGGTTCGTGGGCACCACCCCGCTGTACACCGGGTCCGTGTGGGTGGGCCGTCAGCAGGGCGGCGAGATGCCCACCTACTACTTCTCGGGGTACGTGAACGCCCCGATCTGGCGGCGCATGATGGAACTCGCGCACGCTGGGCAGCCCGTGCGGCAGTTCAGCGAACCGCCGGGCATTCAGTACGTGGACGCCCCGGACTCCCAGTTCCTGCCGGGCGTCAAGATCGCCATGCTGGACCCGCAGTACCGGGACGCGGCGAACACCGACCTTCAGACCGACGCGCCCGCCCCGGTCCAGTACCGCGAGACGGGGCTGGCGACCGGCAGCGACCCGCGCACAGCGATGGTCAGCCTGGACCGCGTCACCAACCGACTGGCGACCGAGTTCACGCCGCCTGAGAACATCGTGCAGCGCCGCATCGAGATCGAGGCCCTGCCCGCCTACGCGCCGGACCCCTCCCCCGCCCCGCTGAAGG
Source organism: Deinococcus aquaticus (assembly GCF_028622095.1). NCBI lineage: Bacteria > Thermotogati > Deinococcota > Deinococci > Deinococcales > Deinococcaceae > Deinococcus > Deinococcus aquaticus. The sequence continues at coordinate 25,317 of NZ_CP115165.1, forward strand.
ACGAGAAAGCCGACCCGGACGCGCTGAAGGCCGCAGGGTCGCAGGGCGGCGCGCCAGCCAGTATTCCGCCCGCCACCACCCCGGACACTGCTCCGGCCGCTACCCCGGACACGGCACCCGCGTCAGGGACCGCGCAGCCCGCCACGCCCTGAATCCGGCGTCACTGTTTCACATGAAGGCCCGCTGCACGGTTCGCAGCGGGCCTTCTCATGGGGCCGTCACGCGCGGGCCGTGCCGGGCGGGGCATGATGACAGTCATGAACCGGCTTCCAGTTGCCGCCACCTCGCCTGAACCGGTTTTGCCAACCACTGGGCCGGAATCGGCTTTGCTCCCACTCGCATCCGCTCGGATGGAACGGTTTTTGCAAACCATTCCATCGGAGTCCGTATGAGACTGCGCCGCGCGCCGCTGATGTCGTTGCTGCTGGCGCTGGGGGTCTCGTCTGCGGACGCCCGAGTGCGCCTGGGCGAGGCGCTGCCCGCGCACCCGTGGCAGTCGGCGGCGCGTGAAGTGGTGGTGGTGTACAGCCATGACTGCGGCGACCTGGGGCCACTGTGGCAGGCGGTGCTGGACAGCGGCCTGCCGGTCCGGGCCGTGAACGCCGAGGGCATACCCTCGCCCGCACCGGGCGGCCTGAAGGCGTGGCAGGGCGAGGCGGCCACCCGCTTCTCGCGGGAGCTGAAGGTCAGCGCGTACCCGACGGTGCTGCTGGTGCAGGAGGGACGGATTCTGAACGCCTGGGAGGGCGACTTCAGCGGCACGCTGGAATGACCCGGCGGCCCTGACGCTCCCCCCGCCGGGACGCCCGCCCCCGTATGGGTCGGCGCGGCCCGCTAGACTGCGCGCATGAGTGTATCGGCGAGCTCTCCGACCCTGATCCTGGCGTTCATGGCGGGGCTGGTGTCTTTCCTGAGCCCCTGCGTGCTGCCGCTGGTGCCCAGTTACCTGGGCGTGATCGGCGGGGCGCGCGCGCCCATCTCGCGGGCGCTGGGGTTCATTCTGGGCTTCGGGCTGGTGTTCATGGCGCTGGGCGCGACGGCCAGCAGCCTGGGCAGTCTGGTCTCGGCGCACAAGGCGGTGCTGGCGCAGGTGTCGGCCGTGCTGATCATCTTCTTCGGGCTGGTGATGCTGGACCTGATCCGCCTGCCGCTGCTGATGCGCGACACGCGCGCCCTGGCCGACGCGGGCGGGTACGGCCCGGTGGCGCTGGGCGCGGCGTTCGCGTTCGGGTGGTCGCCGTGCCTGGGTCCGGCGCTGGGCAGCATCCTGGGACTGGCGGCCAGTACGGCCAGCCTGGGGAGCGGCGTGGTGCTGCTGGCGGCGTACACGCTGGGGCTGGCGGTGCCGTTCCTGCTGGCCGCGCTGCTGTGGCACCGGCTGAACCTGCGCCGCCTGAACCGTTTCTCGGGCATCTTCGAGCGGGTGGGGGGCGCCCTGCTGGTGGTCGTGGGGATCATGATGCTGACCGGGCAGTTCACGCGTCTGGCGACGTTCTTCTATCAGGTGATGCCCGCCTGGATGCGCGTCTGACGGGGCCTGACCCCACCCCGGCGGACCGCGTGGTCGCGGGGCCGGAGTTCGCGCTGCAACTGCGGGGCGTGTGGCTGCGGCTGGGCCGCGAGGTGATCCTGCGCGGCGTGACGCTGGACGTTCCGGCCGGGCAGGGCGTGACGCTGCTGGGCGAGAACGGAGCCGGGAAGACCACGCTGCTGCGGCTGTTCGGGGCGGGCCTGAAACCCACGCGCGGCGAGGGGCGCGTGCTGGGCTTCGACCTGCGCGACGGCCGCTCGGTGCGCGAGTGCGTGCACCTGATGCCGGTCGACGGCGGCCTGTACCCGGACCTGACCTGCGAGGAGAACCTGAACTTCGCGCTGACCATGCACGGCCAGTCCGGCAACGTGGCGGCGGCCCTGCGGCGCGTGGACCTGCACGGGGCCGCCACGCGCCGCGCGCGGTTCCTGTCGGCCGGCATGCGCAAGCGGCTGGCCCTGACGCGCGCGCACCTGCTGGCGCGGCCGGTCACGCTGGTCGACGAGCCGTTCGCGAACCTCGACGACGCCGGGCGGCAGCTGGTGCTGAACCTGCTGGGTGAACTGCACGGCGCGGGCGGCACGCTGGTCATCGCGGCGCACGAACCGGAACTGGCGCGGCAGGTCGCACCCCGCACCCTGCGCCTGTCGGGCGGCGTGCTGGCCGAGGCCCCGGCGGTGGGCGCGTGAGCCGCTCCGAGGCGCTGCGGGTCGTGCGGGCGGTCGCGGCCAAGGACCTGCGCGTGGCGGGCCGCACCCGCGACACGCTGCTCGCCACGGCCTTCTTCGCCGGGCTGGTCCTGCTGGTCCTGGGGCTGGCCCTGAGCGGCACGGCCCGCAGTGACGCGCAGTCGGCGGCGCTGGCGGCCGGGTCGATCTGGACGGCGCTGGCGCTGGCGGCCGCCGTGGGCGCGCAGCGGGCCTTCGCGCAGGAGCAGGAGGCGGGCGCGCTGGAGCAACTGCTGCTGTACCCCGGCCCGCACGGGGCGCTGTACCTGGGCAAACTGCTGGGCGTGCTGGGGCCGCTGCTGCTGGTCGCGGCGTTCACGGTTCCGGCAGGACTGATCCTGTTCGGCGCCGCCGAGACCGGGCGCGCCGTTCCCTGGGTCGGGCTGGTCCTGACAACCGTGCTGGGCGTGCTGGGCTTCGCGGCCGGAACGACCTTCTACGGCAGCGTGACCGTCAGCCTGCGCGCCCGCGAGGCGCTGCTGCCCGCCCTGGCCTTCCCGATCCTGGTGCCGGCCGTGATCGCCACCGTGAAGGCCACCACGCTGCTGCTCTCGGGCGTGTGGAACGCCGAGGTGAGTACCTGGCTGACCTTCCTGGCGGTGTTCGACGTGGCGACCATCATCCTGGCCACCCTGCTGTTCCCGTACGCTGCCGAGGGGTAAGGGCCGGGAGTCGCGGGCGGCGGAAGGTCAGTCGCGGGCGACGAGCACCACGGCGCACCCGTCGGAGTCGGCGGTGGTCTCGGTGGGCGTGTCGATGATGGCCTGAAGGTCGAAGTAGCCTTTCTTGTGGAACACGCTGCTGCGGTCCAGAGCAGCGGCGAGGCTCTCGCGGGCGACCATGTAATTGTTGAAGACCTGCGTGCCCGCACCCGCAGGGGTCGCACCTGTCTGGTCGGGCCGGTGGTCGGCCCCGTTGAACGCGCCCGTGAACACGAAACTGCCCCCCACGCGGTACGGGCCGAAGGTGACGCCGTGGTGGTTGTACGCGCCGGGGGGGCCGTCACTGTACGCCTGTCCGGGCGTGGCGGGGTGCTGGGCGCGCAGTTCGCCGTTCAGCAGCGCGTGGTACCCGCCCGGCCCACTGCCGAAGCCACCCGTGGGTGTGAATCCGGCGGCGGCCAGCGCGGCGTTCATGCGCGCGGTCGCCTGTTCGGGCGTGCGGGCAAAACGGTCGATCAGGATCAGGTTGATGGGTTCGCGCAGGGTACGGCCCTGGTACGGCTCGCCGTTCCACACGGCGCGCTTCAGAGGTGCGCCGGGGCTGCCGGTCAGCAGCCACAGGCCCAGATCGCCCACGTCCGGCACGTCCCGGAACACGTCGCCGGGGCCGGGCTGGAAGGTCACGGCCTGCGGCGCGGCCGCCCCTCCCGGCGATCCGAGCAGCAGGCAGGCCGCCAGCAGGCGGACGGGCAGGCGGCGGGTATGGGTGGGGGCAGGCTGGGTCATGGGAAGTCCTCGGAGATAGAGCGCGGGCGGGGCGTGCCCTGTACGGTTCAGGATACTGCCCGTGGGTGCGGGCGCGCGGGGACACTCGCACTTGCCCGGGTGGGCTCGCGGGCGCGATGCTGCGGGCATTCGGTTGGAATGCCCGGCGCGGTGACCGTCACGGTCCCGACTCACGTCCGGGGTTCAGAATGGGGAGCGACATGAAGAGAGACCTCACGACAACACTGCTGGGCGGCGCGACCTTGGTCACACTGCTGATCGCGGTCGGACTGGGCCTGACTGCACCGCTGGACATCAATCAGGGGTCGCTGGTGCGGCTGATGTTCGTGCATGTGCCCGGCGCGTGGCTGAGTTACCTCGCGTACGGCGGCACGGGCCTGTTCGGGCTGCTGTACCTGATTCAGCGTCAGCGCCGCTGGGACCGGCTGGCGATGGCCAGCGCCGAGATCGGCGTGCTGTTCACGGTGGCGACCATCGTGGGTGGGATGCTGTGGGCCAAACCCACCTGGGGCACGTACTGGGTGTGGGACGCCCGCCTGACGACCACCGCGCTGAGTATCGTGGTGTACGGCGGTTACCTGCTGATCCGCACGCTGATCGACGATCAGGAACGCCGGGCGCGGGTGTCGGCCGTGGTGGGCATCGTGGGGACGCTGTACGTGCCCGTGAACTACATGGCGGTCGAGTGGTGGCGCGGCGTGCACCAGACGCAGACGCTGAAACTGCTGGACGGCATCCGCTGGGACGCCGCTCCGGTGTACCTGCCGACGCTGTTCATCTCGCTGGCGGCGTTCACACTGCTGTACCTGCTGCTGCTGCGCGTGCGCGGGATTCTGGCCGCCCGTGAGGAAGCCCGTGAGGAACGCGAACTGATGAACGAACTGGGCGCGGCGCACACCCGCGCGGAGGTAGCCCGTGGATAAGTACACCGCGTACGTGGTGATCGTGTACGTCGTGACGTTCGTGCTGCTGATCGGGTACCTCGCGTGGATCTGGCTGCGGCTGCGCGCCGTGCGCGACGAACCGGCAGGCGGAGCGCCCCAGTGAGCGACCCGTCCTCTCCCCTGCCCCCGGCCGGACAGCTGGGGCAGGCGCGGCGGCGGCGGCGCAGTCCCTGGCCGGCCGTGCTGGGCGTCGCCGCGCTGGTGGGCCTGACGGGCTTCATCGCCTTCGGGAACCTGAACCGCTCCCTGGAGTACTTCGTGACGCCCACCGAGTACCAGCAGCAGCAGGCGCAGCTTCAGGGCCGCTCCATCCGCATCGGCGGGCTGGTCCGGGACGTGCAGTACGACCCGCAGTCCCTGAACCTCCGCTTTGTCGTCTCGGACGGCGGGGCCAGCTTCCCCGTGCAGTACCAGGGGGCCGTCAGCGACCTGTTCAAGGAGAATCAGGGCGTGGTCGTGCGCGGCGAGTTCGAAGGGAACACCTTCCACGCCTCGGATCTCGTGGTCAAGCACAGCGAGGAGTACAACGTCCCGAAAACGCAGGCGGAACTCAAGGACCTGCTGAAAACCACCGAGTAAGTCTGACGCCGTGCCTGACCACGCCGGATCGCCGGCCGACCCCTGCGGGCCGGGCCTCCGCCCCGCGCGGCCCCACCAGAGAGGTGACCCGTTGTGAATGTGCTGAACCTGATCTCGTTCTCCTCCAGTCCGCTGGGCGCGCTGGGGCAACTGAGCCTGCTGGGCGCGCTGGCCTTCAGCGTGGGGGGGCTGCTGCTGTCGGTGCTGGGCGGCCTGCGCGGCGACGCCCGCGTGACCGAGGCGGCCCGCCGCGCCACCTGGGCGGTGTTCGCGCTGCTGACCCTGGGTACCCTGATCCTGCTGACGGCGCTGCTGCGTGACGATTTCACGGTGCGGTTCGTGGCCGAGCATTCCATGCGGGCCTCCCCGACCTGGGTGAAGGTCACGGCGCTGTGGGGCGCGCTGGAGGGCAGCATTCTGCTGTGGGCGTGGCTGCTGGGCGGCTTCACGTTCATCCTGAGCCTCACGCTGCGCCGCGACGCGCTGCGGCCCTGGGCGCTGGGCGCGATGTTCGTGAGCCTGCTGTTCTTCGTGGGCGTGGTGGCGACGGTCGCCTCGCCGTTCACGCCAGTGGCGACCGTGCCGCTGGACGGGCGCGGCCCGAACCCGGCCCTGCAGAACCACTGGATGATGGCGGTGCACCCGGTCCTGCTGTACCTGGGGTTCGTGGGCCTGAGCGTGCCGTTCGCGTACGCGGTCGCGGCGCTCGTCACGGGCCGCCTGTCGGATCACTGGGTGGTCGTCACGCGCCGCTGGACGCTGATCGCCTGGGCGTTCCTGACCGCCGCCATCGTGGCCGGCGGCTGGTGGAGTTACGAGACGCTCGGCTGGGGCGGGTACTGGGCGTGGGACCCGGTCGAGAACGCCAGTTTCATTCCGTGGCTGCTGACCACCGCGTTCCTGCATTCCATTCAGATTCAGGAACGCCGGGGCCTGATGCGCTCGTGGAATGTGTGGCTGATCGTGCTGGCGTACTCCAGCACCGTGCTGGGCACCTTCCTGAACCGCAGCGGCATCGTGCAGAGCGTGCACGCCTTCGCGGGCGGGCCGGTCGGGCCGGTGTTCCTGGGCTTCCTGGCGTTCCTGCTGGTGTCGGGCACGCTGCTGGCCGCGTGGCGCGCCCCGGCCCTGCGCGACGAGGCCGAGCCGCCCGCCCCGCTGAGCCGCGAGAGCGCGTTCCTGGCCGGGAACTGGCTGTTCCTGGTGTTCGCGGTGATGGTGCTGGTGGGCACCCTGTTCCCGACTTTCGTGGAGGCCGCGCAGGGCCGCCGGGACGCCAGCGTCGGCCCGGCCTTCTATAACGCCTTCGCCATTCCGCTGGGGCTGGGTCTGCTGGCCCTGATGGGCGTGGGGCCGCTGCTGCCGTGGCGGCGCGCGGACGGCCAGAGCCTGTGGCGGGCGCTGGTGCCGCTGCTGCTCGGCGGCGTGGCCGCCGCTGCCGTGGCCTTTGCGCTGGGCGTGCGGCACGCCGGGGTGCTGGGCACGCTGGCGCTGTCGGCGTACAACGTGGTGGGCCTGATCCTGCTGACCGCCCGCGCTGCCCGGCAGGCCGGGGGTCTGGGCGCGGCGCTGGGCGCGCAGCCGCGCCGCTACGGGGCGTACCTGGCGCACCTGGGCCTGATCGTGATGGCGCTGGGGCTGGCGTTCAGCGGGTCGTTCCGGCGGGACGCGCAGGTGACCCTGAACCTGAACGCCGCGCCCGTCACGCTGCTGGCAGAGCGCCTGCAACTGACCGGCCTGGACGCCGTGACCCGCACGGACGGGAAGTCCGTCGTGGCGCGCGTGCAGATCGACGGGCGGCCCTTCCAGGCGCGGCTGAATACGTACACGCAGGGCGGCGACACGGCCTTCCCGTCGCCCGCCGTGCGCTACGGCCCGCTGGGTGACACGTACCTCGTGATGACCAGCGTGGACCCCAGGGGCCAGTGGGCCAGCGTGCGCCTGATCGAGTCGCCGCTGGTGTCGTGGATCTGGTGGGGCACCCTGATCATCTGCGTGGGCGCGGCCCTGACGCTGGCCTCGCCCCGCCGGGCCACCGTGCGCGCGCCGTCCGGGCTGGCCGCCGCGACCGACTAGCGCACGCGCCTCCCTCTTTCCCTTCCTTCACCGGCCGCGCCCCGGCGTTCACCGGACGGACCGCGCAGGCTCCAGACCCCCGAACAGGCCAGACCCCAAAAAAGGACTTCCATGACCCACACGCCTCCTTCCTCCCCGACCCCCCCGGCGCCCGCGTGGCGGCGCTTCCTGCCGCCCCTGATCGCGGCGGCCCTGGTGGCCAGCCTGGGCGCGGCGCTGCTGCAACCCGCGCGCAACGCCACGACCGGCGGCCCGCTGATCGGCAAGCCCGCCCCGGCCTTCACCCTGGACAGCCTGGACGGCGCGAAGGTCAGCCTGACCAGCCTGCGGGGCCGCCCGGTCGTGCTGAACTTCTGGGCGTCGTGGTGCGGCCCGTGCCGCGAGGAAGCCCCGATGTTCCGCGAACTGAGCGCCCGGCAGGGCGGCGGGGACGGTCTGGCGGTCGTGGGCGTGCTGTTTCAGGAGACGAACGAGCAGAGCGCGCGGGACTTTATCCGCGAGTACGCGCTGGCGTACCCGAACCTGAAAGACCCGGGCATCAATACCGGCGTGGAGTACGGCGTGAGCGGCATTCCGGAAACGGTATTCATTGACCGCGACGGCGTGGTGCAGCACATGGACCGGGGCGGCCTGACGCGCGAACGCCTGAACGTCGGCCTGGAAAAGATCGGCGTGCCCGCCCTGTGATACGGATTCCGTCTGTTTCGTTCACACCCCGCAAGAACGCCGGGTTGTCAACTCCACGCCCGGAACCCGTTTGTCTCCCTCTCGCTCTGCGGCGCAGCTCTACGAGTCCGCTCGGATGGAACGGTGTTGCAAACCATTCCACCGGAGTCCATATGAGCCGTCCCGTGCTGGCCGCCCTGCTGGGCCTGCTGACGCTACTGGCCGGCTGGAGCTGGAGTGCGGCGCAGACCGGCGCGCCGTCCCTGACGCCCGCGCAGGAGCAGCGTGCCCTGGCCATTCAGAAAAACCTGCGCTGCCCGCTGTGCGATACCGGCGAGTCCATCTCGGATTCCCGCAGTGACATCAGCGTGAAGATGCGTGAGTCCGTGCGTGAGCAGGTGGCCGCCGGACGCACGGACGGAGACATCTACGTGTTCTTCTCGCAGCGGTACGGGAATTTCGTGCTGCTCGACCCACCCAAGACCGGCCGGGGCCTGCTGCTGTGGGGCGCGCCCCTGCTGGCGCTGGCACTGGGAGGCGTGTTCCTGTGGTCGTTCCTGCGCCGCACCCCGGGCCGCGCCGGTTCCGCCGCCCCGGACGAGGCCTTCGATCCGTTCCTGGAACAGGTGCGCCGCGAGACCCGCGCGCCCGGCGACCCCACGGGCGGAGGGAAAGCGTGAGCGTCCTGAGCCTGATCCTGCTGATCCTGATCGTGGGGGCCGCGCTGTGGCTGGTGCTGGAACCCCTGCGGTCCGGGCAGCCCAGCGACCCGGACGCCCCGAAGCGCGAGCAGCTGCGCGCCGAGCAGGCGCGCCTGTACGCGGAACTTGCCGCGCTGCCGGCAGACCCTGACAGCGACCGCCGCCGACCGGACCTGGAACGCCGCGCCGCGCTGACCCTGCGCGCGCTGGACGCCCTGCCCCCCCAGCCGCGCCCCGCGCCGCGCACCCGCACCCTGGCCCTGGGAGCGCTGGCCGCCGCCTTCGCCCTGACGGTGGTGGGGGCCGTGACCTTCGTGCCGCGCTGGCAACTGGCGTCCCTGCAACCGTCCGAGGCGGCGAACGTGCAGGCCACGTTGCGCCTGCCGGGCCTGAAAGCGCAGGCCGAGCGGACCGGCGCGGCCGCCGATTACCTCGCGTGGGGGAAAGCGGCGTTCGATTCCTCCCGGTACGATCAGGCGGTCACGGCGTACGGGAACGCCCTGAAACTCGACCCCCGGCAACCCGAGGCGCTGCGCCGGCTGGGCATCCTGCTGCTCACGCGCGGCGAGCAGACCGGGCAGACCCTGAGTGCCGAGGACGCGCAGCGGGCCGCGCTGCTGATCCGCACGGGCGCGCAACTCGCGCCGAAAGAACCGGAATCGCAGCTGCTGCTGGGCTTCGCGCTCGCCCGGTTCGGCGAGGACGATCAGGCGCTCGCGGCGCTGGAACGCTACCGCACCCTGGACCCCAGCGGCCGCGACGCCGACGACCTGATCACCGCCATCCGCGCCCGCCAGAACGACAGCGACCCGGCGCTGCGCGTGTACGCCGCCAGTTGCGCCAGTTGCCACGGCCCCAGCGGCGGCGGTGGCCTGGGCCCCAGCCTGCGGGAATCGGCCCTGACCCGCGAGGCCGCGCGGCAGATCATCGTGCAGGGCAAGGGCGCCATGCCCGCCTACCCGAACCTGAGCAGCAGTGACCTGAACGCCCTGCTGAACCTGCTGGGCAGCTGGCAGGACACTGGGGGCCGCTGACCATGCCGGGCGACCCCACCCCGGCCCCGGTCCGCCGCCTGACCCGCCGCGCCCTGCTGGACCGCTGGTGGCTGATCCCGGTTGCCGGAACGGCTGGAGCGTTCGGGTACATGGGCTGGTACGCCACGCGCGTCATGACCGGAAAACGCACGGCCGGCACACCCGACTTCCGGGCGGCGCCGCCTGCGCGTGTGGCCGCCCTGAGCAACCTGAGCGGCGAGTGGGCCGAGCGGACCTTCACGTACGCGGGTCGGCCCTGCACGGTGCTGCGCGTGCCGCAGGACGTGCCGGGCGCGCTGCCGGACGGCGGGTCGTTCCTGATCGCGTACTCGCGGGTGTGCACGCACCTGGGCTGCAACGTGAACCTCGTGCGCGACCCGGAGATCCTGGCCTTCGCGTTCAATTACCGCCCGCCCCGCGACGAGCAGCACCCGCAACTGGGCTGCCGCTGCCACTACAGCGTGTTCGACCCGCTGCGGGCCGGCGAGGCCGTGTTCGGCAAGGCGCTGCTGCCCCTGCCGCGCGTGCAGTTGCAGCGGCGCGGCGCAGACCTGTGGGCGACCGGCATCGAACCCGCCCCGGACTTCACGGGATGACGCCCATCCACGGGCCCCTGTCGTTTACCACCGGCGACGTGCAGGCCGCCAGTACCGTGTTGCAGGCCACCGCCACGCAGTTGCAGGCGCGCGGGCGAACGCTCTGGCCGCCCGACAGGCTCACGCCGGAGCACCTGCAGCGGCACTACCCGCCCGGCGGCTGGCATGTCGCCTGGACCGACGCAGCGGCGACCAGCGAACCCGTCGGATGCTTCTGCCTGCTGACCAGCGACCCGCCCTTCTGGCCGCACGACCCGCCGGGCGAGGCGCTGTACCTGCACAAGCTGGCCGTGCACCCGTCCGCGCAGGGGCAGGGACTGGCGCACACGCTGCTGCGTGAGGCGGCGCGCGTGACCGCCCTGGCCGGGCGACCCTGGCTGAAACTCGATACCGACGCCGCGCGGCCCGCCCTGCACCACCTGTACGATTCGTTCGGGTTTGAACGCTGCGGCCAGCGCGACGTGTTCGGCCTGACCGTCATCCTGTACCGACTGCCTGTCCGCAGAGCGGGCGGCGGCCTCGGGTAGTGGAGACCGCCGCCCGCTGCACGTGTGTCGTTACTTGGGGGCGCTGGTGTCCCGGACGGCGTAACTGAACGGGACGCTCAGGCGCGAGGTGGCCTTGCCGTAATCCGACACGTCCACGGACAGGGTGCCGGTGACGGTGGTGCCGGGCGCGGGCGCGGCGGCGAGGTTCAGTTCCAGGCAGCCCTGCGCGGTGAAGGCGTTGTACAGCTGCGAGAAGTAGGCGTCGAGGTCACCGGCAGCGATGTTGCTGCGGAACAGCCCGCCGGTTTCGCTGGCGATGCGTTCCATCTCGGCGAAGTCGAGGCTGCCCGTGGCGTCCAGGCCGATGGCGTACACGGGCACGCCTGCGGCCTTCGCGGCGGCGATGGCCTCGTCCGGCGAGTTGCTGCTGCTGTTGTCGATGCCGTCCGTGAGGGCCAGCACGATCGGGTTGCTGCGCCCGGCGCGGCTGGCGACCTTCACGGCGTCCACGACCGCGTCGTAGAAGTTGGTGCTGCCGCTTGCGTACGTGGCGTTGTCGATGGCGGTGTTCAGCGCCGTCTGATCCGCCGTCAGGTCCTGATGCAGCACGCTGCCGATCATGCTGGCCGACGGCGTACTGCTGGCCTCGAAGGACAGCACGGCGGCCTGACTGGTGCCGGTCATGCGGGCCACGAAGGCCTTGGCGGCCGCGCGGCGTTTCTCCTCCGGGTCGGTGCTGCGCATGCTGCCGGTCGCGTCGAGGGTGACGGCGGCGGTCACGGTGTTCTGCACGCTGACCTGTCCGCACACGCTGACCGTGCCACTCACGCCGGCGGTACTGAACGTCACGGACGGGTTGCTGAGCGTGCCGGTCGCGGTCTGCGTGCCGCTCAGTGGCGTCACCCCGAACTGCACCTGCGTGGGGCTCAGGACGCGCGCGCCGTTCAGTTGCATGGTCGTGGCGGTGGGCGTGGTCGGAGCGGGCGTTCCGGCGGGGCCACCGCACGAGGCCAGCAGCAGCGACGCTCCCATCAGCGCGCCCCAGGTGCGGCGGGGCAGTGGGCGGCGGGACAGCGGAGCGGTAGGCAGGGTGGGCTGGGCAGACTGGGTGCGCTGGGGCATGGTGGGTTCTCCTGGGTGGCGCGTGACCATGAAGGGTCGGGGCGGAGGGTGGAGGTGGACTGGCAGGACCCGGTGCAGCCGCGTCAGGTACGCCCGACCAGCTGTGCGCCGCGCAGCAGGTTGTCCTGGGCGGCCCGCAGGAGTTGCACATGACTGCTCAGTTGCCCGACGCTGGCCCAGACGAGTGCCAGTTCAGCGGGCGTGGTCCAGCCGGGCCGGGGGATCAACTTCAGCAGTTCGTCCAGCTGCCGGGTCTCGGCCAGGGCACGCAGGTCGCCGCGCAGGGCTTCCACGTCGCGGGTCAGGCCTTTCAGGTCGTGGGTGACGCGGGTCGCGGCGGTTGCCGCGGCGGGCGCTGCGGGTGTGGCAGCTGTGGAGATGGTGGCCTCATCCTTCATGCTGGTTCCTCCTGGGTAAACGTGGGTGGTGCGCGGTGGGGGGCGGGTTCAGGCCGTTGACTCCCCCCCGGAAGCTGCTCTGAACCTCGCCTGAGTTCATCTTCGTCACAGGCCGTGATCAGGCCGTGATCAGGCTGGGGTCACCTCATGACCGGGCCGTGAACCGGGGGCCTGTGTGCGCGACCCGGCCCGGCCCGCCGCCGCGCGCGGTAGATTTGAGGGAATGCAATTACCGTTCATCGTGAGTGCCGGGGAAGCCCTGACTGACCTCGTGACCGCCGGGCGGAACGCCTGGCACGCCCATCCGGGCGGCGCGGCCTGGAATGTCGCGCGGGCCTGCGCGTCGCTGGGGGTGCCCAGCGCCTTTGCCGGAGCGGTCGGGCAGGACAACTTCGGGGACGACCTGATCCGCGCGTCCGTCGAGGCCGGGCTGGACATGCGCTTCATGCAGCGCGTGCCCGCCCCGACCCTGCTGGCGGTGGTGTACAGCGCCAACCCGCCCGCGTACCGCTTCCTGGGCGAGAACAGCGCCGACCTGCACTTCGACCCGACGCGCCTGCCCGCCGGGTGGCTGCGCGAGGCCCGCTGGCTGCACGTGGGCGGCATCAGTCTGGCGCGCTGGCCGCTGGCAGACACGCTGCTGGGCCTGATCGAGACGGCCCGCGCGGCCGGCGTGAAGATCAGCTTCGACCCGAACGCCCGCATCACGCACCGCCACCCGGACTACCCGAAGGTGTTCGAGGCGGTCGCCCGCCGCGCGGACCTGATGAAGTTCAGTGACGAGGATCTCGCGTTCTTCTTCCCCGGGCTCAGCGAGGCGGACGTGCTGCGCCGCCTGCGGGGCCTGAACGCCCAGGTGCCCATCATCATCACGCGCGGCGCGCAGGGCGCGACCCTGTACCACGCGGCCGGACAGGCGAACCTGCCCGCCGCGCCCGTGCAGGTCGTGGATACCGTGGGGGCCGGGGACGCCCTGTGCGCGGGCCTGCTGGTCAGCGCCTCCGAACGGCCCGAAGCCCTGTGGAGCGAGCACCTACGCGTCGGGCTGGCCGCCGCTGCCGCCGCCTGCGCGCATGCCGGCGCGTACGCCCCCACCCGCGCCGACCTGAACCTGTAGGCGTCCATAGTTGAAAGGTGATGGTTGATAGAGCGGGCCTTCCCTCTATCAACCATCACCTGTTTCCCTGAACCGTCTGACGGCTGCGGCCCTTACAGCACGAGGTGCACGTCGTCGTGTTCGGCCATCATGCGCAGGAAGGCGTCCACGTACTGCGGGTCGAACTGACGGCTGGCCTGCATGCGGATCTCGTTCACGGCGCGGTCGCGGGTCCAGGCGGGCTTGTACGGGCGGGCGTTGGTCAGGGCGTCGAACACGTCGATGATGGTGAACAGGCGGGCCGTGTCGGGAATGCTGGGGCCGCGCAGGCCACTGGGGTACCCGGTGCCGTCCCAGCGTTCGTGGTGGTACCGCACGAGGTCCAGGGTCTCGGCCGGCAGGAAGTGCAGGTCCTGAAGCATGTCGTACCCGATGGTGGTGTGCGTCTGGATGACCTTGCGTTCGTCGGGGTCCAGCGGGCCGCGTTTGTGCAGCACGCCGTCCGGAATGGCGAGTTTGCCCAGGTCGTGCAGGTACGCGCCCCAGCGCAGGGCCTTGACCTGATCCTCGTCCCAGCCGAGGCGGCGCGCGAGGCGCACGCTCATGCTGACCACGCGGTTGGTGTGGCCGCCCGTGTCGTCATCCCGGCGTTCCAGCGCGGCGCCCAGCGAGCGCAACGTCAGGTCGTTGGCGTCGCGCAGGTCGCGGATGGCGTTCCACTGACCCAGTTGCGCGCCCAGCAGGCGGGCGTAGGCGGCCACGACACTGGTCTCATCCTCGCCGAAGGGACTGCCGTCGTTGCGGGTCAGGATCAGCACGCCCAGGTGGGTGGAGGCGCGGCCGTACACGGGGGCCACGTGGTAACTCTGCCGCTGGGGTTTTTTCAGCAGGGCCAGGGCTTCCTCGGCCACCCAGTGATCGGCCTGCACGCTGCGGCTGTCGTTGTCGCTGGGGTGGATGGGCCGTTCCAGGAAGGCCTCGAAGGCGCCCTTGGCGGCCAGGATGTGCGGCGTACCCTGGCGGTACGCGACGAACGCGAGGTTCGGGGCGACCTGAAGCTTGTCGAGAATACCCACCCCGGCGCGGATGATGGCGTCGGCGTCGCGGGCCTCCGCGAGGCGTTCGCTGCCGGCGCGCAGGGCGTTGATGGTGTTGCGCTGCCACGCGACCTCGCTCAGGTTGCCCTGCTCGCGCAGCAGCATGAAGCCCAGGCTGCCGATCACGATCAGCGCGCCCAGCAGGTCCATCGGGTTCCCCGCGTGGCCGGGCAGGGCCAGCGACACGATGAACCCGGCGGGGTAGGCGACCAGAGCGGACCAGCGCAGGGGACCGCGCAGGCCTCCGGTGGCGGCGGCGATCAGGACGGCGCTGGCGGCCAGGAGGCCCTGAAGGTCTGCGTAGGCGGCGTAGCCGAGAAGGGCGACAGCCAGAAACAGCAGCAGGTAACTCCACGGGGGCGTGCGGGACACGTCACCGAGTGTAGCACCGTCATGAACCCTGATTAAAGGTTTTGTTTACAGCCCGTGAACTCTATGTGACACGGGGTACAGGCGGGCTGAACGACTGGACTCCACGGGCCTGTCCAGGTGCCGGATGAACCGGGTCAGGCCAGCTGGGGCATCCCGATCATACGGTTACGGGCGTCGACCAGCACCACGTTCGGTTCCAGGGTGCGGGCCTCCTGGTCGCTGTAGTTGCCGTACGCGGCGATGATGACCATGTCACCGGGTTTCATCAGGTGCGCGGCAGCCCCGTTGATGCCGATGACGCCGCTGCCGCGCGGGCCGCTGAGGGCGTAGGTGCTGAGGCGGTTGCCGTTGGTGATGTTGTAGATGTCCACCCGCTCGTTCACGAGGATGTCGGCGGCGTCCAGCAGGTCCTGGTCGATGGTGACACTGCCGACGTAGTCGAGGTCCGCCTGGGTGACGGTCGCGCGGTGAATCTTGGCCCTGAACATGATGCGTTCCACGAGCGGGCATTGTACCTGTCCGGCCCGGCCGCACTGGAAGGGACGTTACGGGACAGGGTCCCTGGAGGTCAGCTGCCGGGCAGGGTGCCGTCCACGAAGACGGTCTTCTGGTCGGTGTAGTGCACCTGACCGGCGGGCGCGCCGCGCGGTTTCCAGACGTGCTTGATGCGGGTGTAGTCGACCGGGACGTTGCTGCTGCCGCGCGCCTTGCTGTTGGCGGCGGCCAGCCGGGCGGCGAACAGGATGTCCGGCAGGTCCAGCTCGCGCGCGCCGCTGCGCACCAGCACGTGACTGCCGGGGTAGCCCTGCGCGTGGAACCACCAGTCCATGCTGCGGCCGATGCGGTGGGTCAGGGTGGCGTTTTCCTTGTTGTTGCGGCCCACGATGGCTTCCAGGCCCGAGGGGGTCACGAAGCGCGTGCCGTAGGGGCTCTTCTCGGGCTTCTCGCTCTGCACCTGCGCGGCCAGCGCGCTGAGCTGTTCCAGTGGGGCGAGGTCCAGGTCGCGCACGCGGTCTTCCGCCTCGGTCAGTTCGGCGCGCAGGGGGCCTTCGCGTTCGGCAAGGCGCAGGTAGACGTCCTCGCGGCGGCGGGCGCGGGTGTAGCGTTTCTCGGCGTTCTGCACGGCACTCAGGTTGGGTTCCAGCGCGACCGGGCGCTCACCGCTACCGTCGAAAGCGCTCAGCAGGACGCTGCTGGCTCCGGGCGTCACGGTGTGCGCGTAGGCCATCAGCAGGTCGGCTTCCTCGCGGTCCTGCGCGGCGTCGGTCAGGCCAGCCTCGGCGCGGGTCACGTCGGCCAGCTGGTTGCGCAGCAGGGTCACGCGTTTCTCCAGCGGTTCGCGCAGCGCCTTGCGGAGGTTGGCGGCCTTCTCGCTGCGGGCGGCCTCGCGCGCGCCGCCTTCCATGACGCCCTCACTGACGGTCGGGTCCAGGGTGACGGCCTGCACGGCTGCCAGCGCCTCCGGCCAGCGCTCGCCGGGCGGCTGGTCGGGGCTCAGGTCGGCGCGGCGGGCCAGTTCGGCGCTCAGCAGCGGCCCCAGTCCGTCCAGTCGCTCGCGCCAGCGCCCGATGGGCACGCCGGCCAGTTCGCGCGCCTGATCGGCGCTCAGGGTGCGCGGGTCGAGCTTCTCGTAGGGGGGCGGCGGCGTGTACGGTCCACCCGTGCGGATGGTCCGGAAGCGGTTGCGGCTGCCCGTGATCTCCCGCGCGGCCATGACCACGCGGCCCGAGAAGCCCTCTCCGGCATCCAGGACTAGCAGGTTGGCGTTCCGGCCCGTGACCTCGAACAGCAGTCGGGTGGGGGCCTGATCCACGAATCCCGTCTCGCCGGAAAAGTGCAGCGCGATCACCCGGTCGAGTTTCAGTTGCTCGGCGGCCAGCAGGTCGCCCCGCACGCGGTTCGCCAGGAACCGCTGGAAGGGACTGCGCGGGTCGCCCCGCAGGCGTTCGCGGGACAGGAACACCACGGGTTGCGGCGGCCGGTACGACAGCACCAGGTTGGTGCGGCTCAGACCCGCGCCTTCCAGCAGCAGGGCGGCCGTGGTCTCGTCCGGGAACACCCAGCCGAGGGTGCGCAGGGGTAGCTGCGGACTCAGGTCACGCAGCACCCGCGCCAGCATCAGTCCTTCCATGCGGGGCCTCGGGGGGGGCAGAGGGGTGGGAACGTCATCCGGGCATGCTACCGCTCCGGGCGCTGCGGGCGCGTGCGTGAAATGGCGCAGGCGGGAGGGAACACTTCATGGTTCCTGGCAGGAAGGCCGGTGCTCTCCCCTGCCCGCCCACCTCCCTGCCCACTCGGCCGGGACAGCGGCGGGCGGCGCGGCCCCCGTGTGGAGAGCCGCGCCGCCCGCTGGCCTGTCATCAGGCGCCGTGAATCAGCCGTGGGTCAGAAGAAGTTGCCGATACGGAAGTAGAACTTGCCGTTGCCGGTCTGGGGGCTGAAGCCGTAGTCGAAGCGCAGGCTGGGCAGCAGCGCCCCGCCGATGCCGAGGTTCAGCTGCACGCCGGCCCCGACGCCGTACTTCAGGTTGAAGTCGGTGTTGGCGGCGGTGGCGCTGCCCCAGGCGCTGCCGGCGTCCGCGAAGACCACGCCGTACAGGCCCTGCGCGATGCCAGAGTTCAGGCCGAAGTCGTAGCGGTACTCGGCGCTGGTGGTCAGGTAGTTGGTGCCGAACAGCGCGCCGTCGTCCAGACCGCGGATCTGGCGGGAGGCGTTGGCGCTGCTGCCGCCGCCGATCGAGTAGCCGGTGCCGGTGGGGGCGGTGCCGACGCCCAGGGTGGTGCCGGCGTTGGCGCGCACGGCGAACACCTGCTGCTTGCTGGTCACGCCCAGGGATTTCTCCAGGGTGCGGCCCAGGCCGTAGTAGGTGCTGACGCCGCCTTCCAGGTCGCCCCAGCGGACGTTCTCGTTGTTCTGACGGCCGAAGTTGTACCCGGCGGTCACGCCGGCGCGCACGCCGCGGTCGGGGAACTCGGGGTTGGTGGTGCTGTCGTAGCTCAGGCCGGTGCTGACGCGGGTGGTCAGCGAGGAGTCCGGGACCAGCGCGGCCGCAGACGCCTGATCGAAGGTGCGGGTCTGTTCGGTGCCGCTGGCGTCCTTGTACTTGACGACGTTTTCCTTGTCTTTCAGGGCCTCGAGGTAGTACGTGGAGTACCCGGTGCCCACGCTGACGCGGCCGTACAGGTTCGTGGCGAGGCTGCGCCCGGCGCTGACGCTGAAGGAGTTGCTGCGGGTGGTGTAGTCCCAGCCGGTGTCGGTCTTGGCGGGCGTGTCGGTGTCGGTGCTGATCAGGGGGTTGTTACCGACCACGTTCGATCCGGCGCTGACGGACAGGCTGGTGGGGGTCTTGCGGAAGTCCAGGAAGTCCAGGTCCAGCCAGGGAATGGTGTACGAGACGTTCCCCACGAGGTTCTGCCCCGCGTCGTTCTGCACGCCGCCGACGGAGACCGTGAAGTTGTGGCCCAGGCCGAACACGTTGTTGTTGGTATACCCGGCGTCACCGCCGAAGCCGCCCGCGAAGGAATCGTAGGTCAGGCCCAGGCTGACGGGAATGCCGGTGGTGGTCTCGGCGAGGCCCAGCACGTACGTGACGTTCTCGGGGTTGGCGGGGTCGCTGCGCACGCTCTGCGTGACCACGCGCACGAAGCCCAGGCGGCTGATGCGGCCCAGCGCGTCGTACAGTTCCTTCTGGTTGAAGGCCTTGCCGGTTTCGGGCAGTTCGCGCAGGATCACGCGGTCTTTGGTGTTGTGCTTGCCCTGCCACTGCAGTTCGTACCCGGCGACCTTGACCTCGCGGACGTTGAAGACCAGCGCGCCGTTCTCGAAGGTGATGGCGTCGCGGGTGCTGATCTCGTACCCGGCCTTGCGGTAGGCGTCACGCAACGCCAGGAAGTCGTCCTGGGCCAGCTGGGGGCTGTACACGTCGCCGGACTTGGTTTTCACGGCGGCCAGCAGGGTGGCGCTGGGGACCAGGGTGTTGCCCTTGACCTCGATAGTCTTCACGGGGCCGCTGGCCACGCCGGCCGACCCGAACAGCACGGTCACCTGACCGGGGTTCTCGGGGTCGGGCTGAATGGCGAAGCCCACGGGCTTGCCGGTCTGGTTGGAGAGGGTGCGCACGTCGGCCTGCAGCCTGGCGAGACTGATGGGCTGCCCGGCGGCAGACTGCAGGGTCACGGTGGGGTCGCCCAGGTCGCTGAGGTCCACGGCGGCGATCTTGCCTTCCAGCGCGCGGACTTTCAGCACGCCGCCCTGCAGGGTGGTGGTCTGGGGGTTCACGCCGGACTGGATGTACCCGGCCTCGTCGTACGCCTGCTGGAGTTGCTGCACGGCGGCGTAGTACGCGTCGGGCGTGAACTTGCGGGCGTCGTAGAGGGGTTTGAAGATGGCCGTGACGGTGCTGGCCGGGATCAGGGTGACACCCTCGACTTCCACGCGGGTGATGGGCGCGGTCTCGTCGACCATGAAGTTCACGGTGACGGTGCCGTCGGATTCGGTCTTCACGCTGGCGCTGATGTTCGGCGCGAACGGGTACCCTTCGCCCTGGAAGTTGCTGGCGAGCGCCGTCTTGGCCTCGTCGATGCGCTGGGTGTTCAGGGTCGCGCCGGGCGCGATGTTCAGCAGGTCGCCCACGCTTTTCTTGAAGCCGTCGGCGGGCAGGAACGTCAGGCCGGTGATGGTCACGTCCTTGATGGTGGGGTTGGGGACGACCGTGATGACCAGGGTGTCCTTGCCGCCCACGCTGCGCAGTTCGGCCACGGCGCTCTTGAAGTAACCGCTTGCCACGACTTCCTGCTCGGTCTGGCGCAGGTTGATGCTGGACAGCGGCGCGCCGGTCTGGGCACTGAGGGTAGCGCGGATAAAGTTGGCCAGCAGTTCACTGGTTCCGACCACGGTCACGTCCTGCACGGTCCCGGCTGTCTGGGCGACAGCGGGCGCGGCGAGGAGGACGGTCACGGCGAGCGTCATGGGGTGTCGCATTCTTCTCCTAGTTTCGCACGGAACCCGGAAATCGCCCCCACCGGGGAGAAGGGCTGGGGGCTGGGCACGGCGAGCACTCCGCTCACACTTGCCGCTGTGACCCTGAGAAGGGTGAAGGTTTCCTGCGGCGGGCTTGCGAAGCGGTGTCCTGCCCGGCCCGCCCACAGCCGGTCTGCGGCCTAGCCACTGCTGGCCGGCTGCGGGCCCCCGGAGGAACAACGGTAAGCGCAGCGCAACAGGGCCGCCCGCCGCGCCGGGCCGCCGGGGCCGGGGCGCGTACTTGAGTGAGCGGGGCGCGTGAGTGAGAATGGCAGGCGTGACCGCTCATCAATACAGGCTGCGCCGCCTCGTCCAGGCCCCGGCTGGAATCAGGACAGCTCCAGCAGGCATCCGTCCGGAGAGACCTTGAGTGTTCCGGCCGTCCTGACGGCCATCCGTGAAGCCGAAGCCCAGGCGGGCCGCGCGCCCGGCAGCGCCCGGCTGGTGGCCGTCACCAAGGGGCAGGACCTGCCCAGCATCGAGGCTCACGTGCTGGCGCACGGCGCTTTCCCGCTGGGTGAGGGCCGCGCGCAGGAACTGCGGGACAAGGCCGCGCTGCGCCCGGACCTGGAATGGCATTACATCGGAACGCTCCAGCGCAACAAGGTGAAGTACCTGCGGCCCGTGACGCTGGTGCACGGCATCGAGGCCGCGTGGCAGGCCGAGGCGATCGCGCAGGCCGCGCAGGGCTGGGGCCGCGCGCCGGACCTGCTGCTGCAACTGCATAACGGCGAGGCGCAGAAGCACGGCGTGGACGGCGCGGACCTGCCGGGCGTGCTGAGACAGGTGCAGGCGACTGGTCTGACCGTGCGGGGCCTGATGGTCATGGCCCCGGACGCCCCGGAGCCAGACGACCAGCAGCTGGACGCGGCGGCGCGGGAGGCGCGGCTGCTGGCGCTGTTCACAGACACGGCGCGCCGCGCACACGACCTGGGTCTGTCAGAGTTGAGCATGGGCATGAGTGGGGATTACCCGCTGGCCGTTCGCGCAGGAGCCACCCTGGTTCGGGTGGGAAGGAGTCTGTTCTCGTGAAATTCACCCCCCTGGACGTACGCCATCAGGAATTCCCGACCCGCCTGGGCGGATACGAACGGGTATCGGTCCGCGCGTTCCTGAACGACCTGTCGGATGATCTGGAAACGCACCTGCAGCAGCATCAGGCGCTGCGGGATCAGATCACGGGCCTGGAA
Source organism: Deinococcus aquaticus (assembly GCF_028622095.1). Taxonomy (NCBI): domain Bacteria; kingdom Thermotogati; phylum Deinococcota; class Deinococci; order Deinococcales; family Deinococcaceae; genus Deinococcus; species Deinococcus aquaticus. Next base: position 46,402 of record NZ_CP115165.1, read on the forward strand.
CGTCGGCTCGAGGAGCAGCGTCAGAACGAGGACGAGATCCGCCGGGCCGTCGTGGCGGCCGAGCGGATCTCGCATGAACTGCGCGAGAATGCCGCGCGTGAATCGGACCTGATGATCGCCCAGGCGAGCCTGCACCGCGACTCGGTGGTGCGGGACGCCGAGTCGCGCAGCGCCGAACTGGAAAGCGGACATCAGGCGCGGCTGGCGGCGCTGGAGGCCGCGTTCCGCAGCCGCTTCGCGGACCTGGAACGCGACCACCACCAGTTGACGCTGGAGCGCGAGCGGGCGCAGGCCGAGCGGATCGCGGCACTGGAACGGACGTTCACGGAGCGGCACACGGAACTGACCTCGCGCCTGACCGGGGCGCGGCAGGAGTACACGCAGTTCCTGAGCGGGTACCGGGCGTTGATGTCGTCCTTCTCGGACCTGTCGGCGCGGCACGTGATGCCGGACGACGCGGCGCTCCCCGTGCCGGCGCTGCCGCAGCACGCCACGCTGGAAGGCGCCGCGCGGCCGGAACTGGACGCCGCGCTGCCCGCGCCCGACCCTGCGCCCGACCTCACAAACGCCCCCACGACCGAACCCCGCACGGCAGCCCCGGACGCGCCGGTGGACGTCATGCGGCACGCGCTGGTCGTGCCCGGCACGGCCGTGAGCGATCCGCCCACACCGGACGGGTCGGTGCGGCGGCAGGATGAGCCGGACGGCCCGGCCCTGCGCGTCGAGGGGCAGCAGTTCCTGTGAGCGACCCGACCGCCGCGCCGCTGCACACTCAGACGCTGCCCACGGTCACGCTGCCCGTGTCGGACCCGGCGTTCGTGCGCGATCCGTACCCGCTGCTGGCGCACCTGCGGGCGCAGGGTCCGGCGTTCATGGATCCCGGCATGAACCGCGTGGTCCTGACCCGCCACGCGGACATCAGCGCCGTGCTGCGCGACCGCCGGTTCGGGCGCAGCGCCCTCCACCGCTACTCGCGTGACGAGCTGGGCTGGCCGCGCCCGGACCCGGCGCAGGCGAACTTCGATGCGTTCAACAGTAACCACCTGCTGGACAGTGAGCCGCCCAAGCACACGCGCCTGCGCTCGCTGGTGCAACTGGCGTTCACGCCCCGCCGCGTGGAGGCCCTGCAAGGGCGCATCGAGGCGCTGCTGGCCGCGCAACTGCATGGCCTGCGCGGGCAGGGTTCGTTCGATCTGGTGAGCGCGTACGCTGAACCTCTGCCGGTCACGGTCATCGCGGAGTTGCTGGGCGTGCCGGAAGAACACCGCGCCCTGCTGCGGCCCTGGTCGGCGGCCATCGTGAAACTGTACGAACCGTCGGCCACCCCGGCGGATCAGGCGGCAGCCGAGCGGGCCGTGCTGGACTTCAGTGCGCTGCTGCGCGAACTGGCCGCCGAGCGCCGGGCCGAGCCGCGTGACGACCTGATCACGGCGCTCGTGCAGGTCGAGGAAGGCGGCGACCGCCTGACCGCGCAGGAGTTGATCGACACCTGCATCCTGCTGCTGAATGCCGGGCACGAGGCCAGCGTGAACGGCCTGAGCGCCGGCGTGCAGGCCCTGCTGGGCGACCGGCGGCACTGGGAGGAGCTGGTGCAGGCCGCCCCGCACGCGGACAACCTGCCGGTATTCCGCCGCGCTGTGGAGGAACTGCTGCGGTTCGACACGCCTCTGCCGATGTTCGAGCGGATCGCGCTGGAACCCCTGACGCTGTGCGGCGCGCCCCTGAACCCCGGCGACCGCGTGAGCCTGCTGTACGCCAGCGGCAACCGCGACCCGCAGCGCTTTGAGGCTCCGGACGAACTGCGCCTGGACCGCGACCCGAACCCGCATCTGACCTTCGGGCTGGGCATCCACTACTGCCTGGGTGCGCCGCTGGCCCGCCTGGAACTGGCGCTGAGCCTGCGCGCCCTGTGCCGCGCCCTCCCGGACCTGCAACTGGGAGGCCCGGACGCCGCGCAGTACACGGGCGGCTTCGTGATTCGTGGCCTGGACCGCCTGACCGTGCAGGTCGGGTAGACCCTACCGTGAACGCGGCTGTACCCACAGCGGCGCAGGTCGAGGTGCGGTGGCCGGTCGGCGCTGTCCAGTCGGTCACGCCGCTGGGCGGCGGCAGCGTGAACGCCGCGTACCGCGTGCAGGCTCAGGCCGGAGCCTTTCACCTGCGGGTGTACCGCGACCCGCGCCTGGACCGGGCGCGGCGGGAACACGCGGCCGTGCAGGTGGCCCGCGCCGCCGGGATTCCCACGCCGGACCTGCGGCCTGCCCACTCCGGTGACACCGTGACTGACCTGAACGGCCACTGAGCGGCGCTGTTCGAGGTGGCCCCCGGTGCGCCCATTTCGCGTGTCAACCTCACCCCCGGCCACGCAGGGTCGCTGGGCGCGTTCCTGGCCGACCTGCACGGACGACTGCCACACAGCGTGGACTTTCCCGTGTCGGTGCTCGGCCCGCCCGCCAGCGCCGAGGCCACCGTGCACGAGTTACGGCAGGTCGAGGCGGCCATCCTGGCCCTCCCCCACCCGGACGTGGTGGACGGCTGGGCGCTGGCCCGCACACGCCAGCGCCTGACGCACCTGCGTTCCGCGCCAGACGACACCCTGGTGGCCGACCACCTGCCCCGGCGTTTCCTGCACGGTGACTACCACGACGGGAACGTGTTCTTCCTGAGGGAGCGTCCGGCGGCGATCATCGACTGGGAGCAGCCTCGCCTCGCCCCGCGCGCCTGGGAGATCGTGCACGCCCTGCACTTCTGCTTCGCGCTGGACACCGTGCTGGGGGCCGCGTTCCTGTGCGCCTACCGGGAGCACCAGCCGCTGCCTGCCAGGGAACTGCGCGCCGGGGCAGAGCTGTACGGCGCGCTTCAGGAACGCAACGTCTGGACGTACCGCAGCGTGTACCTGGAGGGAAACCCGGCGCCGCGCGCGTTCATCCGTCCGCCTCCGTACCGTCCGTTTCCGGCGTTGTGGCAGGAGGCCGGGCTGCGCTGACCAGCTCGGCGAACGGTTCCCACCACGCCGCTGCCAGCGAGCCGCGCTGCGCCTGCGCGTGGGCGTCTTCGGGGCGGTCCAGGGCCAGCAGGGCCAGCACACGCGCCGGGCTGCCCGGATCGCTGCGATCCAGGGCCTTGGCGGCGGTCGCGGCGGCCTTGCGGCTGTTCAGGGGCTTCTGCGCGTGCGCCAGGATGGCCAGCAGGTGCGGGTCGGCGGGCTGGCCGGTCATCTCGGCAACCTTCAGGCCCTCGGCCAGGGTCCTCAGGGCCTCGTGGTGCGCGCCTGCCCGCAGGTGGTGCTCGGCCAGCAGGGTCGCGGCGGCCACCAGCGCCCCACCGTCCCCGTCGGCGCGGGCCAGGGTGCGGGCGTGGGTGGCCTGCGCCAGTGCGTCCGGTGTACCGCCCTGCAGGGCCGCGCGGGCGCGCAGCAGGGCCGGACGGGCGGTGTCCGGCAGACCACTCAGGGTGCTCAGGGCGGCGTCTGGGCGGCCCAGGCGCAGGTGCGCGGCGGCCAGCAGCAGCGGCTCGCCTGTCCACTCCAGGGTCAGGTGCGGGCGGCCCAGCGCGAGCGCCCGCGCCGCCGCCTGCGGGAACCGCGCGCCGGGCAGGGCCGCGCGGGCCTGCGCCTCGCCCAGGTTCAGTGCCGTGTCCAGCGTGCGGGTTTCCTCGGCGGTCAGGGCGGCGGGCGGGTCCATCATGCGCGGCAGTATTTCACGCCGCGCGTGATGGACGCCGCTGGTACGCCGCGCCGGGCAGTCCCGGTGGGTCGCCGGAATAAGGGTTCAGCAGGGTGTGTTCAGTCTGTAGGGGTCAGGCGCTCAGGGCGAGGTCAAGACCCAGGAAGCGCCACAGCAGTCGGCGGGGCACGCGCAGGCCGCTGGGATGCTCGACGGCACCCAGGCGACCGTCGCGGATCCAGCGGCGCACCGTGCGTTCGTGCGTGCCGGTGAATTCAGCGACCTCGCTGACCTTGAGAAACTTGGGCATGTTCTGGTACTGGTCGGATAAGGTCATGGCGGGCCTCCTCAAACGAAGTCTCAAACGAAGCGGGGTTCATCCCCACGGGGCAAAACAAGGTGGGGCCACCACACGGCAGCCCCACACACAACACCTTCAGTTTTCAGCACACGGCGAGTCTCACTCGCGCCGCCCGGCCCGCCGCACCAGGGGAGCGGAGAGGGGTGGGGGGCGGTCACTCGTTTCAACTTGCGAAGAAGGTATCACACGGTGGGTCAGGGGCAGGTCAAGATTTCCTTGCGTTGTTCCTCAGGCAGTACCGGCCTGCCCGGGACGGCTGGCGGGCAGGAGCGGACATGCCGTGGGCAGCCGCGATACCGCGCGCTACAGTCGGGCCTGATGAGTCTCCTGTCGCAACTGTCGGGCACGTTCGTGAATGTCGGCGCGGTCCTGCTGGGCACGCTGCTGGGCCTGACCATCGGCGCGCGGCTGCCCGAGCGGACGCAGCGCACGCTGCTTCAGACGCTCAGTCTGGTCACGCTGTTCATCGCGCTGGACATGGCCGGAAGCCTGAACAGCGTGATGGGCGGCCGCATTCCGGGTGTGATCCTGGCCCTGATCAGCCTCGCGGCGGGCGCCGTGATCGGCGAGGCGCTGGGCATCGAGGAGGCGCTGGGCCGCCTGGGCGAGCGTCTGAAACGTCAGTTCCGGGGTGGGGGGCGCTTCACGGAAGGGTTCGTGGCGGCCAGCCTGCTGTTCTGCATCGGCCCGATGACCGTCATCGGCGGGCTTCAGAACGGCCTGACCGGCGACAGCAGCACCTACGTGCTGAAAAGCACGCTGGACGGCATTGCCGCCCTGGCCCTGGCCGGCGCGTACGGGATCGGGGTGGGGTTCAGCGCCCTGACGGTCCTGCTGATTCAGGGCGCCATCAGCCTCGCGGCCGGGAGTTTCGCGGCGGGCCTGCTGGGCGGCGCGGACCCCGCCATCCTGAAAACCAACCCGTACGTGCTGCTGCTCACGGGGGCCGGCGGCCTGACCATCATCGGCATCAGCTGGAACCTGATGCTGGCCGGGCTGGGCATGGAAGACCGCCGCGTGCGCGTGGGCAGCCTGCTGCCGGCGCTGCTTCTGGCCCCCCTGGCCCTGTGGGCCGCGACCCGCCTGACCGGCTGACCCGCCCGGTTACCCTCCGGCGCGTCGAAGCTGCTCGCGCCACCAGTCGCGGACGATCTGGCGGAACAGTGCGTAATCCGCGCCCAGCAGCAGGCGCACCTTGCGGTCCTTCTCGGCGCGCATGACTGCCAGTTTCGCTGGCGTGGAGGCCGTCACCTCGCCCTGCACATACAGCGTTTCACTGCCAGCCAGTCGCTGCAACTCCCTGACCTGCGCCACGGTCAGGTCCAGCGCCGCGATCAGCTGCTGCGCGTCGGCGCGCCCGGCGGGCAGCCGGAACAGGCGCGTCAGGACCGGCGCGTCCGGCCAGGGGTCCACTGTGGCCGGTGGCAGCGCGGTCAGGCGGGCCTGCGTAGCGGCGGGAGGCGGCGTGCCCGGGGTGTCCTGCGCGGCGGCCCACGTGCCTTCCGTCAGGGCGCCCAGGCACAGCGCCAGCGTGCAGGCCGGGAACGCGAGCGGGGAGGCGGGGCGGCGCACGGACATACCCCCAGCCTACGCCGGGCGCGGCCCGCAGGCGGGGGCCTGGTACGGATTGCGTCTGTTTCGTTCACAACCCGGCGCGGCACCGGGTTGCCGACTCCACGCCCGGAACTCGCCTTGGTCCTGCTCGCAGCCGCTCGGATTGAACGGGTGTTGCACACCCTTCAACTGGAGTCCGTATGAGCGGTGGGCTGCCATTAGCCGTGGGGCCGGGGGCGTGCTTAGCCACTCATCAGCCCCGGCTCATGCGGGGCACAGGGGCGCGGTTTTTCTTCAGGTGACCTTCGGGAATCCTTGCAGGACGGCCTTTTCTTCAGGCGTCGGTCAGTTTCGCGGCCTACGGTGTCCCTACCCACCGGCTGACAGGCCATCACACGATCCCTTCCCACCGTCCTTCAAGGAGGCACCAACATGCGCACCAACACCACGAACACCAACGCAAACAACGCGGGCCAGTCCGCCCGTCCGTCCGCCGCTCTGCCCGCCACGCTGATGATCTCGGCGCTGCTGGGCCTGGGCGCCACCGCCGGGGCCAGCCCCGCCAAGATCAGCGCGCAGAGCATCATCGTGAACCCGGTCGAGACGGACCTGGACGTGCAGGTATGGGTGAACCGCGACGCGAACGGCCAGGGCAACCCGGTGTACCGCAAGGGCGAACAGCTCAGCGTGGGCCTGAAAACCAACCAGGACGCGTACGTGTACCTGTTCAACGTGAACGCCAACGGTCAGATCGACCTGTTCTTCCCGAACACCTTCGAGGAAAGCAACTTCGTGCAGGCCGGCGTGACCCGCGTGTTCCCGTCGCAGAACGCCAAGTACAACTTCACGGTGGGCGGCCCCAACGGTCAGGACCGCCTGCTGGCCCTTGCCAGCACAAAGGAACTTGACCTGAACGACGTGGCCCGCTTCGCGGAGGGTCAGGGCTTCGCGCAGGTGCGGGTCAAGGGTCAGGAGAACCTCGCGCGGGCCCTGAGCATCGTCGTCAACCCCCTGCCCGCCGACGGCTGGACCACTGACGTCGTGACCTTCCGCGTGGGCGGCACGCCCGTGAACACGCCACCCGCCCCGGCAGCGGGCGGCGCGACCGGCACGGTGACCATCACGCCCGGCCAGGGTCAGCCCGCGCAGCCGCAACCGGCCCCCGTTCAACCGGCACCGGTCCAGCCTGCCCCCACCCAGCCGACCCCGCAGCCCACGCCGACCGGGCAGATCCAGCCGGGCGAACGGCAGAATGCTGCGCGCGATCAGGCCATGGTGGACGCCTACGCCCGCCTGAAGGGCAGCGAGAGCCTGGGGCAGGCCACCACGTACGCCGTCCCCTGGGGCGACGGTCTGTGGCAGAAGTTCCGTGGCGTTGGCGCGTACGGGGACGCCGCACTGCTGCACGCGAACGGCAGCAGCCGCTCGTACGCCGTGCACGGCATGCTGCTCGAACGCTACCTGGCGCTGGCGAAAGCCGAGAACGGCGCGACCCGCCCCCCCAGCCGCCTGGGCTGGGCCGCCGGTGACGAGAAGGTCATTCCGCGCAACACCTACGGCACCAGCGGCCTGTACGGGTTCTTCCAGTACGGCGCGCTGTACGGCACCGAGAAGTACGGCACGTTCTGGCTGACGGGCGCCGTTCTGAAGACCTACCAGGGTCTGGGCGGCAGCGGCTCGTTCCTGGGCTTCCCTACCCGCGACCAGTACCAGATCGGCGGTGCGTGGGCAGCTGATTTCGAGGGCGGCACCATCCGCACCGTGAACGGCGCCGTGAAGGTGTACCGCAAGTAATCCGGACCCGGGTTGAAGGGGCCGTGAGGCCTCTTGACCGGACTCTGCACCACCCGCACCGCCCGTCCCGGAACATTCGGGCGGTGGTGCTTTCGGTTCTGGTGGGCCAGTCATGAGGGCCATGAACTGGGTGTTCAGGTGCGGGTCAGGCAGCGGAACTACTCTGACGCTACCCCAACAGGTTAATACCAGTTAACCCAGCTGTTGGGCACCACGCGTTCGATCCGGGGACACGCTCACCTGCACCCTCGCCGCCCCCCGGCCTCCACCGCAACCCCGCAGGCGCCGCACTGTGCGCGGCCCCTGGCGGGTCCCAATCAGCCCTCACCTGAAAGCGGCGCACCCCCACCACCGGGAGTGCGCCGCGAACACGTCGGCCCTGAAATCAGGTCCCGAGATCAGCCGGGCTCAGCTGAGTTTCGCCTTGAATTCCTCGTACCCGAAGGACTTCACGCACTCGTACGACCCGTCCACGTGCAGGATGCCGATATCCGGGTGCTTGACCCCGTTGAAGAAGGTCGTCTTGACCATCGTGTAATGAATCATGTCGTCGAACACCACGCGGTCCCCCACCGACAGGGGTCGCTCGAACACGTACTCGCCGACCACGTCGCCCGCCAGGCAGGTCGTTCCGCCGATCAGGTACGGGTGGCCGCCCGCGCCCTCGCTCGTCTCGCGGTGATGATCGAGTTCCGGCGGGTCACCCGCGCCCAGAATGCGCGGCCGGTACGGCATCTCCAGCACGTCTGGCATGTGCGCCGACACGCTGATGTCCAGCAGCAGGGCGTCTTTCACGTTATGCACCACGTCCAGCACGCTGCTGACCAGCCACCCGGTCTGCCAGCCGAACGCACTGCCAGGCTCCAGGATCACGTGCACGCCCCACTTCTCGCGGAAGGCGCGGACCACACGGATCAGGCGCGGGATGTCGTACCCCTCGCGGGTCATCAGGTGCCCGCCGCCGAAGTTCACCCACTTCACCTGCGAGAGCACATCACCGAAGTTGCGTTCCAGCACTTCCAGCGTACGCTCCAGCGTATCGCTGTCCTTCTCGCACAGCGTGTGGAAGTGCAGGCCGTCCACGCCGTCCATCAGGTCCATGCGGAACTCACGGCGCGTCACACCCAGACGGGAAAACGGCCCGGCCGGGTTGTACAGGTCCGTCTCGACCTCGGCGTACTCCGGGTTCACGCGGATCCCCACGTGCACCGTCCGGCCCGCCTCACGCGCCGCCACCACCTGCGGTTTAAAGCGCTCCCACTGACTGAACGAGTTGAACACCAGATGATCCGCCAGCGCCAGCACCTCCGGGAACTCCGAGTCGCTGTACGCCGGGGCGTACACGTGCACCTCGCCGCGCATCTCCTCGCGGGCCAGACGCGCCTCGTTCAGACTGCTGGCCGTCGCGCCCGTAATCCCGTACTCGCGCAACACCGGGAACGCCGACCACATCGAGAAGCCCTTGAACGCCACGATAATCTGCGCACCACTCTCCCGCTGCACATGCGAGATCAGAGCCAGATTCCGGCGCAAACGGGACTCATCCAGCACGAACGCCGGACTGGGAATCGCCGACCAGTCCACGGAATCCACGGGCGTCACGGCAGGCAGGGCAAAATCAATTACAGTCACGCCCCACAGCCTAACCGCTGCGAAGCCCACCGAAGGTCAGCGGGCGTTCAGTGATCCCTGGGATCGACCGGCTCGAAGTGAATGCCGTCCTCCCTGAAGACCGGCTGGAGTTCACCGGCCGCCACGCGTTCGATCAACTGTTGATGCTCGGCGCTCACCTCGCGCTGTGGCTGCGTCTCCCATGGATTCACCGACCTGTCCGTCAGGTGACTGAAGACCCGGAACGCCCCGAAGATCAGCGCGGCAATCAGGAACCAGGGCACGCGGGTCTGCCGCTCTTCAGCTGGCTCCTCAGGTCGTACCGGTCCTGTCCGGACGGCTCTGAGTTTCACGCGCCGGGCCGTTCCTGCCTGCCAGTCACGGTCCCGCGCGGCCTTCAGTGCCTTGCTGGACGGAGCGTGATCGGTGCTGGCGGCTCGTTCCAGCAGGTGCCGGGCGTACTCCAGGCTGGCCTGGAGGGGCTGTGTATCCACGGGCCGCAGCAGGCCGTCTTCGCCCAGTTCGACATTCCCGGCCCGTAACTGCTGAGCCAGTTCGAAACGGGCGTCGTTTTCACCACCGTCAGCGGCGCGGTGCAGATACCTGAAGCGTTGCCGTGGCTCCAGATTGAACTGCCGCTGGAATTCCGGGAACTGCTGGTACACGTGCCAGCTCATTTCTCCGCTGAGCAGGTCGGCCGCCTTGAGGATGTCTGCTCGCCGCTGCTCGACTGGCGCGGAGGTGTGTTCGCTGAGGTAGGCGAGTGTTTCAGCCGCTGCCGTATGACCCTGGTCGCGGGCGATTTCCAGAACGGCGCGGGCACTCTGCGTGCCCCACGCGGGATGGACCAACTGCATGTGGCCAAGCAGGACTGCCGAATCGGCGTCTCCGTCCTGCGCCGCACTGGCCAGCAGGGCCGTGATGCGTGGTAACTCGGGCTTGATCCAGTCTTCAGCATTGAGCACAGCCCAGCCAAAATTACCGGACGGCACGGTGTTCTCCTGCTGCGCGGCTGAAAGGTAACGGTGCAGGGCGTCCAGACGCTCGGACGGGCTGGCGTTCGCTCCCGTCAGGGCGATGAGTAACTGCTCGGACTGGAGCGGGTGCAGTTCGGCGGCGATGCGTGCGCGTTCCACGGCCAGTGCGTGGTCCTGCGCGAAATGCTGCGCGTGGTGCGCCACGTGTCTGTGGAATTCGGCCCAGAGGCGCTGCATGTCGGTCTGGCCGAGTTGTCCGGCGTCCTGCTGCTGGCGGACGAAGGTCAGCATGTGTTCCTCGCTGCCGCCCCACTCGGTGCGCAGGTGCAGCAGCATGATGCGGCGCAGGGCGAGGGTGCCCGGGTTGTCCTGAACGGCGCGCGTGAACCAGTCCGGGTACTGCTGCGTCTGCACGTCGTGCAGGCTCAGCTGGCAGCCGCGCGTGTTGCTGGTCAGTCCGATGACGTTCCAGGCGGCCAGGGGGTTGTCGGTGAGGGTGGCGGCGTGGCGGGCGTAGCCGTCCGTCTGGGTCAGGAAGTGGTCCAGGGAACGCCAGCCCTGGTCACTGACGCGGTTGGAGGTATGGCCGCCGCGCGCTTCCCAGCCGCGTCCCAGGAACCAGTTCGCCAGAGCGACGTGCGGGGCGTAGGCGCCGGGGTGCGTTTCGGTCCATTTCTGGAAGCCGTCGCCCAGGGTCAGGTCGGACGTCTGGAAGGGCTGGAAGGCGCGCAGCAGGTCGCGTTCATGCAGTTTCCCAGCCTCAAACTGCGCCTGCAGGTTGCTCAGGTGGGTGTGCAGGGGGTTGATGTCGCCGCTGCGCAGCAGGTTCAGGAGGTCCGGGCCGTTCATGCAGCGTTCATGTTAGGGCTCGCCCCCTGGTCTGCCAAGCGAATCTGCCCGCACCACCGGCGGGGTGAGCGGGCAGGAACGGCGCCGGGCAGAGGCGCGCAATGGGGCGGGCTACCCGGCGATGAATTTCAGGGTCTGCTCGGGGGTGTCGTCGTCGCGGGTCAGGGTGGGGACGATGGTGCTGGTGCTGAGGCCAGCGGCGTAGCGGACGTCCTCGCCCAGGCCCAGGCGGCTGAGGTGCTGGCCGTGGCCGCTGCTGCCCAGCGCCTCGAGGGGGTTGCCGCCGTTGCGGCGCACGGTCAGGGCGATGCGCGCGCCGTCGTCGATGCTGAATTCACCCATGGCGAGCAGGTACTCGGCGAGCACGCCGGCGGCGTACACGTCTTCCAGACCGACGTGGTTGTCGGTGCCGGCGCAGACGATGGCGATCTCCTCGGTGGCGGCGGCGCGGGCGCGGCGGGCGGCGGCGTGCGCGTTCGTCAGGGACGCCAGGAACACGTGCTTGCCGCTCTGCGCGGCGGTGTGGGCGGCGCCGGTGCCGTTGGTGGTGTTCATGACGACCGTCTTGCCGGTGAAGTTCTGCCCGGCGGCCTCGGCGGGGCTGTTGCCGAAGTCGAAGCCGGGGATGGGCAGGCCGCCGCGTTCCCCGCCGAGCAGGTAGGGGGTGCTTTCTCCTTCGGGGCGCAGGGCGAGGGCCACTTCGGGGGTGGCGGTCAGCAGCAGGGCCTCGGCGCTGCGTTCGAGGTACGCGACGGCGGTGGTGGTGGCGCGCAGCACGTCGATGATGATGACAACATCCGGGTAGTTGCCGTGTGGGAGAAGGTCGACGCGGAGCCGCATGTTATTTCAGGGCCTCGCGCAGGCGTTCCAGTCCGGCCTGGGCGCCGTCCTTGCCGAACACGGCGCTTCCGGCGACGAGGTTGCTGGCCCCGGCGTTCACGACGGCGCGGGCGTTGGTGGGGCCCACGCCGCCGTCGACCTGCAACTCGGCGGCGCTGCCGGTCTCGTCGAGCCAGCGGCGGACGGTGCGGATGCGCTCGAGGCTGTGCGGGATGAATTTCTGGCCGCCGAAGCCGGGGTTGACGCTCATGATCAGGATCAGGTCCACGTCGTGCAGCAGGGGTTGCAGTGTTTCGAGGGGCGTGCCGGGGTTGAGGGTCACGCCGGCTTTCTTGCCGAGTTCTCGGATCTGCTGCACGGCGCGGTGGATGTGAGGGGTGCTTTCCACGTGGACGGTCAGTCCGTCGGCTCCGGCGTCCGCGAAGTCTTTCAGGTAGCGTTCCGGGCGGTCGATCATCAGGTGAACGTCCATGAACAGGCTGCTGGCGGCGCGGGCGGCGGCGAGGATGGGCAGGCCAAAGGAGATGTTCGGCACGAACTGGCCGTCCATGACGTCCACGTGTGCCCAGTCGGCTCCGGCGATGGCGTTCAGTTCCTCGCCGAGGCGGCTGAAGTCGCTGGCGAGGATGCTCGGCGCGAGTTTCACGCGTCTGGAGGAATCGGATTCGGCAGTCACGCCCGGCAGTCTAACATTGCTCACGTTACGCCAGGAACAGATGACCGATTCGCCATTACAGGTGATACGGACTCCGGCTGAATGGTGTGCGACACCCGTTCAACCCGGGCGGAGGCGAGAGGAAGAAAAACGGGTTCCGGGCATGGAGTGAACAGCCGGTGCCCTGTCCGGGTGGTCAACGAAACAGACGGAATGAGATGAACCCCCGGGTGAATCATGGCCCCGGCAAATGTCCACAACAGAGCGCACAGGCAGCGTGCCCGGGCGCTCCGTTCACGCAGAATCAGCGGCCGTAGTAGGCGGTCAGGCTGGTCTTGGCCAACACCTGACCGTTCATCATGAAGCCCAGCACGGCGGGGGTGGTACCGGCCGGGAGATCCAGCTTGCCGCTCAGGGCGTACAGCGTGAACACGTAGCGGTGGGCCTTGTCGCCCACGGGCGGGCAGGCTCCCACGAAGCCGGGCTGGCCGCCCTCGTTGTTCAGTTGCTGCGCGCCGGCAGGCAGGGTGCCGCCGGGGTTCCCGGCGCCCTCGGCCAGTCCGGTGGCCGTGGCCGGGATGTTGAACACGGACCAGTGCCAGAAGCCGCTGCCGGTGGGGGCGTCCGGATCGTACTTGGTCAGGACCAGCGACTGCGTGCCGGTGGGCACGCCGGACCAGTTCAGGGGGGGGCTGACGTTCGGGCCGCTGCAGCCGAACCCATTGGCAACCTGCGCGGCCGGGTACGCGCCGCCGCCAGCGAAGGTGGGACTGGTCAGGCTCAGGCCCATGCTGGTGGCGGTGGGGGCGGGCTGCGCGACGGTCAGGCGCTGGGCGGGGTTCAGGCCCGCATTGCCGGGGTTCGCGCCGCCGATCATGGCGGTGGGGGCGCAGGAGGCGAGGCTGAGGGCGGCGGCGATCACGGCGGCGGTCTTGATGGGCTGGAGCTTGATGGGCTGGGGCATGTGGGTTCCTCCGGAAGGGGGTTGGGCTGTGGCTGATCTCAAGTGGGCGATCTGAAGTGGTGGGCTGCTGACTGGCCGCGCGGGGGGGGGACAGATTGCTTTGAAGTTAAACGAGTTTTCACTGTGGGCAGCCGGCGAAGCACACAATCTGAAGATCCGCTGAGGCTGGAATGCGGGTCTGCCCGGTACGCACCCCTGTCACGCACACGGGAACGCCACGCCCCGCGGACCTAACGTGCGTTTGAGTGCGTGGCATGATGGGCGCATCAAGTTGTCTCACTTCCGGAGTGCGTGGCCCGCGCCCCTCACTCCGCCTCTCCTGACCCGCCGGAGGTCCACCGCATGACCCAACCTATCCCCCCCCAGGCTGCCGACCTGAATGCCTGGAAAACCCTGGCCCGCAAGGACCTGCGCGGCGCGGAACCCGACACGCTGAACCGCGTGACGCCCGAGGGCCTGACCCTGAAGGCCCTCTACACCCGCGCCGACACGGACGGCCTGGACGCCGACACCGTGCCGGGCCTGCCACCGTTCACGCGCGGCCCCAGGGCCACCATGTACGCCGCGCGCCCCTGGACCATCCGGCAGTACGCGGGCTTCAGCACCGCCGAGGCCAGTAACGCCTTCTACCGCCGGAACCTCGCGGCCGGGCAGAAGGGCCTGTCGGTGGCCTTCGATCTCGCCACGCACCGCGGGTACGACAGCGACCACCCGCGCGTCGTGGGGGATGTGGGCAAGGCCGGGGTCGCCATCGACAGTGTCGAGGACATGAAGGTGCTGTTCGACGGCATCCCCCTGTCAGAGATGTCGGTGTCCATGACCATGAACGGCGCGGTCCTGCCGATCCTGGCGGGGTACATCGTGGCCGGGCTGGAGCAGGGCGCCACGCTGGATCAGCTGTCGGGCACCATCCAGAACGACATCCTCAAAGAGTTCATGGTGCGCAACACGTACATCTACCCGCCGGCGCCCAGCATGCGGATCATCGCGGACATCATCGAGTTCACGGCGCAGCAGATGCCGCGCTTCAACTCCATCTCCATCAGCGGGTACCACATTCAGGAGGCCGGAGCGAACGCCGCGCTGGAACTCGCCTACACCCTCGCGGACGGGTTGGAGTACGTGAAGGCCGCGCTGGGCAAGGGCCTGCACATCGACGAGTTCGCGCCGCGCCTGAGTTTCTTCTTCGGGATCGGCATGAACTTCTACACCGAGGTCGCCAAACTCCGCGCCGCCAGGATGCTCTGGAGCGAACTGATGGCTCCTTTTGAGCCGGTCAACCCCATGAGCCGCGCGCTGCGTACCCACTGCCAGACGAGCGGCTGGAGCCTGACCGAGCAGGACCCTTACAACAACGTCATCCGCACGACCGTCGAGGCGATGGCGGCCGTGTTCGGCGGCACGCAGAGCCTCCACACGAACTCGTTCGACGAGGCCATCGGCCTGCCCACCGACTTTTCAGCCCGCATCGCCCGCAACACGCAACTGGTCATTCAGGAGGAGACGGGCATCCCGGACGTGATCGACCCGTGGGGCGGCAGTTACCTGATGGAACGCCTCACGCACGACCTCGCGCAGAAGGCGCGGGAACTGATGCGCGAGGTCGAGGAACTGGGCGGCATGGCGAAGGCCATCGAGAGCGGCGTGCCCAAACTGCGGATCGAGGAGTCGGCCGCGCGCAAGCAGGCCCGCATCGACCGGGGCGAGGACGTGATCGTCGGCGTGAACAAGTACCGCCCGGCGGAGGCGACCAGCGTGGACGTGCTGGACATCGACAACGCCGCCGTGCGCGACTCGCAGATCGCCCGCCTGAATCACGTGCGCGCCAATCGTGACGCGACCGCCGTGAAGGATGCGCTGGACGCCCTGGAACACGCCGCCCGCAGCGGGTCAGGCAACCTGCTGGCCCTGGCCGTGACCGCCATGCAGGCCCGCTGCACGGTCGGCGAGGTCAGCGACGCCCTGGAACGCGCCTGGGGCCGCCACTCCGCCGAGATCCGCACCCTGAGCGGCGTGTACGCCGCCGGCTACGAGGGCGATGAGGGCTTCGCGTCCCTCCAGGGTGAGATCGAGGAATTCGCCGGGGCCGAGGGCCGCCGCCCCCGCATCCTGGTCGTGAAGATGGGCCAGGACGGACACGACCGCGGCGCGAAAGTCATCGCCACCGGATTCGCCGACCTGGGCTTCGACGTGGACGTGGGCCCCCTATTCCAGACGCCCGAGGAGGCCGCGCGGCAGGCCATCGAGAACGACGTGCACGTGGTGGGCGTCAGCAGTCAGGCCGCCGGGCACAAGACGCTGGTACCGCAGCTGATCGCCGCGCTCAGAGCCAAGGGCGCGGGCGACATTCTGGTCGTCGTGGGCGGCGTCATCCCGCAGCAGGACTACGCGGCGCTGCGCGAGGCGGGCGCGGCCGGCATCTTCGGCCCCGGCACGCCCATCCTGAACAGCGCCCGCGAAGTGCTGCGGCTCCTGCGAGACCGCCAGACCGCGTGAGCGATCCCCAGCGCGCCCCGACGTCTGCGCCCCCGCGCGATCACCCGGCCCGGACGTGGCGGGCGGCAGGCTGCGGCGGCATGGCGCTGGGGATGCTGGGGTTCACCGTGGGCGTCCTGCTGGTCCTGCCTTCACTGGGCACGGGGTTCGTGCTGATCCTTGCGGGCGGCGGCCCGGACGCGACCGACACGCTGCCGGACATCCGCTTCGGCAGCGCACTGGCGTACGGGTCGGGCGTGCTGTTCGTGGTCGGTCTGGTGGCCTTTGCCCTGTCCTGCTGGTTCCGACCGGCCGGTCGTCCGTGAGCCGTCCCGTCTGCAACCCGCGCCGCGCTGGCCGCGTACCTGCCGTCATGAAGCCCTGCACACAGTCCCGCATGATGCCCCGAGTGCTGGCCGTCCTGACCCTAGCTGTCCTGAGTACCTGCGGCGCGGCGGGCCTTCCGCCCGTGCCTTACAGGAACTCGGCGTCCTCTGCTCCGGCGTCTGCGGGGGGCCTGCGGGCCTGCGTGATCGGTGAGACGCTCTACCTGCTGGACAGTGCGGGGCGGGTGCGGAGCCTGTCGTACGCGCGCCTGGTTCCGGACAACACGTTACGGGTGCGGCAGAGTTACGACCGCAACGGGAAGTTGACGGGTGCGTCGGTGCTGTGGTCGGGCTTCGCGGGTCCCCTGCTGGACGTGCGCGGCGCGTTCGACGGGCGGGGGCGGCTGGTGAAGGAGACGGGATTCCGGGCGAAGGGGATGGGCACGCCTCTCCGGTCCTACCTGCGGGCCGTGCCGAAGGGCCTGAAGTGCTGAGGCCGGTGCTGGCGGCGCTCCTGCTGGGTGCGCCCATGGTGGTGCCAGGAGCGGGGGCAGTGGTGGGGGATGCCATGCTTGCCGGCGGGACGGTCAGGCCGGTCAGCCTCTCCCCTGCCGCGTCCGCGCGGGCGGTCGTGACTGGAAACGACGCGGCGCTGGGCGGGTGGCGGGCGGTCCAGGGGTCGTCCATGCCGTGCATCATGGACGCCCTCTTCGACGTGCAGACCTGGACGGACGCGCGGGGTACCGTTCGGCGGCTGGTGTTCCGCGCCTCGTCCGCCTGGAATCCGGACCGCACGGAGCAGCGCATCGACTGGGACGAGGCGGGCCGCCCCCGCGCGTACAGCTGGGCGCTGCGCCGCATGTCCGGTCAGGACACGGTGGCTGCGCGGATAGAACTGCTGATCGGCCCGGCCGGGCAGGTCGTGCAGTCCCGCGAGTGGGGGGCCGTGCAACCCGAGCACCGCATTCCGTGGCCCACCCTGGAGCGGGAACTGCGTCCCGCCGAGCTGATAGAGAGGTACACGTGCCCGCCGCTCCGCATCCCCTGACGCTGCCGCTCCTGTCGGGGAACCGGCGGGCGCTGGCGAAGGCGATCACGCTGTCGGAGTCCACGCGGCCCGAGCATGAGGCGCAGGCGCAATCACTGCTGTCGGAGGTGCTGCCCCGCGCCGGGCGGTCCATCCGGGTGGGCCTGACGGGCGTGCCGGGCGTGGGCAAGAGCACGTTCATCGAGGCGCTGGGGGTGCGGCTGGCCGACGCGGGGCACCGGGTGGCGGTGCTGGCGGTGGACCCCAGCAGCGCCCGCACGGGCGGCAGCATCATGGGTGACAAGACCCGCATGCCGCGCCTGACGGTTCACCCGAATGCGTTCATCCGCCCCAGCCCGAGTGGGGGCACGCTGGGCGGCGTGGCGCGCCGCACGCGGGAGGCGGTGACGCTGTGCGAGGCGGCCGGGTACGACGTGATCCTGGTCGAGACGGTGGGCGTGGGGCAGAGTGAGACGCAGGTGGCGGCCATGACGGACCTGTTCGTGCTGCTGACCCTCCCGAACGCGGGGGATGAGTTGCAGGGCATCAAGCGCGGGATCATGGAACTCGCGGATATCTGCGTGGTGAACAAGGCCGATACGAACCCGCAGGCGGCAGTCCGGGCGCAGACGGAACTGCGCACGGCGCTGACGCTCCTGACGCCGCACGACGCGCCGTGGCGTCCAGTGGCACTGCGGGCCTCCGCGCTGACGGGCGAGGGGCTGGGCGCCGTGTGGGAGACGGCCGAGCGGTACGCGCAGGAGGTTGATCTGGGGGTGCGGCGGCAGGCACAGGCGGCGCAGTGGTTCGACGAACTGCTGCGCGAGGCAGCGTGGCGGGCGTTCCGGGCGGGCGTGGACGGCGCGCAGTTGCAGGCGCTGCGGGCGGACGTGGCGGCGGGGCGGTTGACGGCGGTGCAGGGCGTGTCGGCGCTGCTGGGCGGCCACTCCTCTACCCCTCAGCGTTGACGGTCAGGTCCATGCTGGGCGTGGCGGGCGACACCCAGGGGTTCCCGCGAATGGTGAAGCGCCAGGGGAGGTTGCGCCCTTCGCGGATGCCGATGCGGGCCGTGACCTGCACCTGTTCGTCGGGCAGGGGCGCGGCGGGCGGCAGCAGGTGCAGTTCGGGGCTGTTCACGGGCTGCCCGGTGATGCGGGCGGGGTCCAGGCCCAGCGCGTAGACGAGTTTGGCGGGGCCGTTGCTGAGGTCGCGTTCGCGGGTGACGGGCCGGAAGTTCAGCATGTGGCTCAGGCCGTGGGTGGGTTGCAGGGCGCGGATCAGGACGCTGGCGGCCACGCCCTCTTCACGGCACGCCACCTGAAGCAGCGGGTGGCCGTGCGCAGTCCAGAACAGCCACTGCCCCGGCGGGACAGCCATGTCGGCGCTGCGGGCGGCGTGAAAGCGTCCGGCGGTGCAGGCGGGGTCGCGGGGGCAGTCGTAGGCTTCGAGTTCCACGATGATTCCCATGAGGCTCTCATGGCCCGGCAGGCTACGGACCAGGGTGCCGCCCAGCAGGTCCCGGGCGATCCGCACGGGATTCCCGGCGAAATGGGCGGGCGGGAGCGGCGCGGTCATGCGGCGAGCCTACCGCGCCCGCAGCGGCCAGCGCCTTCAGGCAACCGCCTCAGGGCGCTCATGAGGGGCGGTTAAGGTGACGGGCCGCCCCCGGTGACCACCGGTCCACATGGGGTTCACCCGTCCGTCCGTACGGCGCGGCACTTCGCCGGCCCAGCGCACCCGCTGGCCGCGCCGCCCGCCACCTCAGGCGGACTTCCTTTTATCGCGCCGCGCAGCGGCACCCGGACCCTCGGCCCTGCCGTGTTCCCGGCGTCCCGACTGACGCGACCCCCAACCCTGGAGGTTGACCCGTGGTTCTGTACATTTCCATGGCCATCATTGCCATCTGCGTGCTGTGGGGCCTGCTGAATCCCGACGGATTCGGCGCGGCCACCACCGCCGCCATGAACTTCACCACCGAGAGCTTCGGCTGGT
The DNA here is from genome assembly GCF_028622095.1 of Deinococcus aquaticus. NCBI lineage: Bacteria > Thermotogati > Deinococcota > Deinococci > Deinococcales > Deinococcaceae > Deinococcus > Deinococcus aquaticus. The sequence goes on from NZ_CP115165.1 coordinate 65,492, forward strand.
ACTACCTGCTGGCCGTGCTGGCCTTCCTGATCTTCTGCGTGTACCTGGCGTTCAGCCGGCACGGGAGCGTGAAACTGGGCCGGGACGACGAGGAACCCGAGTTCAGCCGCACCTCCTGGTTCGCCATGCTGTTCAGCGCCGGCATGGGCATCGGGCTGGTGTTCTGGGGCGTGGCCGAGCCCGTCTCGCACTACCTGACCCCGCCCGGCAACGTGGAAGCCCAGACGGCCGACGCGGCCCGCACGGCCCTGAAGTACTCGTTCTTCCACTGGGGTCTGCACCCCTGGGCGATCTACAGCGTGGTCGCCCTGAGCATCGCTTACTTCTCGTTCCGGCGCGGCGAGAAGGCCCTGATCAGCCGCACCTTCCGGCCCCTGCTGGGCGACCGGGTCGAGGGCCCCATCGGGAAACTGATCGACGTGCTGGCGATCATCGCGACCGTGTTCGGTGTGGCGGCCTCGCTGGGTTTCGGGGCAGTGCAGATCAATAGTGGCCTGAACAGCGCGTTCGGTCTCAGCGTGGGCGTTCCCACGCAACTGGCGATCATCGGGGCGGTCACGATCCTGTATCTGATCAGCGCCTCAAGTGGCCTGACCAGAGGCATTCAGATGCTCTCGAACACCAACATGGTGCTGGCCGCGCTGCTGATGCTGGCCGTGTTCGTGCTGGGCCCCACGCGCTTCCTGCTGGAGACCTTCACCACCAGCGTCGGCGGGTACGCGCAGGACCTCATCAGCATGAGTACCCGCCTGACCCCGTTCAGCGGGAACACCTGGGTGGGCGGCTGGACACTGTTCTACTGGGCGTGGTGGATCGCCTGGGCTCCGTTCGTGGGGCTGTTCATCGCGCGCATCTCGCGCGGGCGGACCATCAAGGAATTCGTGACCGGCGTGCTGCTGGTCCCCAGCCTCGTGAGTTTCGCGTGGTTCAGCGTGTTCGGCGGCAGCGCCCTGCAGAAATCCCTGACTGGCGACAGCGCGGTCATGGACGCCACGAAAGCCGACGTGTCCACCGCGCTGTTCGCGCTGCTGGGGCACTTCCCCCTGAGCGGCGTGCTGGTCGTCCTGGCGACGCTGCTGATCGCGTCGTTCTTCATTACCAGCGCCGACTCGGCCACGTACGTGCTGGGCAGCCTGTCCAGCGAGGGCAGCGAGAATCCCAGTGGGCGCATCAAGTTCGGCTGGGGCGTGCTGCAGAGCCTGATCGCGGTGGCCCTGCTGCTCAGCGGCGGCCTGGGCGGCCTGCAGAACGCCAGTATCGTGGCGGCCCTGCCGTTCAGCGTGATCATGCTGGGCATGTGCGTGTCGCTGATGCGCGCCCTGCAGAGCGAGAACCGCACGCCCCGCCCCGCCAAAGCGGTCCCCTCCCCCACCGATCCCGCCCAACCGGTCACCCCACCCACCCCCTGAGCCGGGAACGATCAAGCGGGGTCACCTCCATCCACCGGAGGCGGCCCCGCTTCGTTGCCTGTCCACTCACTACTGCCTACTTCCGGATCATCCGGAAGCGCCGCGACAGGCGGTCCTCGCGGGTGGCGACCTCCTGAAGCTGCGCGGTGGTGACTTCCTCGACCGTGATGAACGCCCTGGGGTACGTGCCCTCGATGACGCGCAGCGCGGCGCGGAGTTTCTTGCGGGCGATCACGCTGAACATCACGCGGACCTCGCCGTCGCGGCCGCTGGCGTTCACGGTGGTCACGAAAAACCCGGCCTGCCGCAGCGCCTCCTGCACGTCCGGGGCACTGACGGGCACGATCACGCGCAGCACGACCTTCCCGACCGCCAGCCAGCGTTCGATGTTCGCGCCCAGCATGGTGCCGGTGGCGTACCCGCCGGCGTACGCGACGAACTGCAGTGGGCTTTCCAGTTTGCCGAGCACCTGCGCGGCCGCCGCGAGCCAGATGATGGACTCGAAGAAACTCAGGACGCCTGCCATGCGGCGTTTCCCGCGGACCAGCATGCCGATCCGCAGGGTGCCCAGCAACACGTCTGCGATTCTGAGAGCGAAGATGAGCAGTGCGCCCATCAGCATGTCCAGGGTCAGGCCTTCCACGCCCGCAGCCTAGGTAAGGCCCGCATGAGAAGGGTCAGCGGCGCGACACCAGCAGGGTCAGCCCGTAGGCGGCCGTGCTCAGCCCCAGCGCACTCCACTGGACAGGAGACAGAGGCTGTCCCAGGACCAGTTGCAGCGTACTGTGCGACACCGACACGGTCCACAGGGTCAGCATGACCGGCCACGCCGGCCACGCGCCGGGAATCGCGCGCGTGCGCCACACGTTCACGGCGGTCCAGATCAGCCCGGCGACCGGCAGCGCCGCGAGGGCCAGCCGCGCGGCCCGGTCGTCCGGGATGATCAGCAGGGACATGGTGTTCGCCGCCACGGCGAAGGTCAAGATCACCAGGAACAGGGCGCCCGTGCTCACGCTGGGGGCCGGGCCGGAGTGTCCGGAATCAGTCATGCGGTCAGCGTACCCCGGCGTGCAGCAGGTCCTGCTCGTAGATGCGGCGGATAGTGGTGTCGATGTCGGGTTCGCGGACGGTGAGGTCGCGGATGGGCGCGTGCGCGGTGATCAGCGCGACGGGCGCGGCGGCCGGGCCGTGGAAGGCGTACACGGCGCGCACGCCGCCTGCGCTCAGCAGGTCCAGGCCCGGAATGCGCGGGTCAGCGGGCGGGATTTCGAAGTCCACCTGCACCTCGCGCGCGCCGCCGTAACGGGCTTGCAGGTCGTTCAGCTGCCCGTCGAACAGCAGTTGCCCGTGGTCGATGATCATGACGCGCCCGGCGAGGCGCTGCACGTCGGTCAGGTCGTGCGTGGTGAGCAGCACGGTCACGCCGCGTTCCCGCGCGATGTGCGCCACGAACTCGCGCACGCGTTCCCGGGCGACCACGTCCAGGCCGACGGTCGGTTCATCCAGGAACAGCAGTTCCGGGTCGTGCAGCAGCGCGGCGGCCAGGTCGGCGCGCATGCGCTGGCCCAGGCTCAGGGAGCGGGCGGGCGTGTTCAGGAATGGGCCGAGGTCCAGCAGGTCCGTGAACAGCGCGAGGTTCTCGCGGAAGCGGCCCTGCGGCACGCGGTACACGTGGCGCAGCAGTTCCAGGCTCTCGCGGACGGGCAGGTCCCACCACAGCGTGGTGCGTTGCCCGAACACCGCGCCCAGCCGCGCGACGTGCTCGCGGCGGTGCTTCCAGGGGGTCAGGCCGCCGACCGTGACCTCGCCGCTGTCGGGGACGAGCAGGCCGGTCAGGACCTTGATGGTGGTGCTTTTGCCCGCGCCGTTCGGGCCGAGGTACCCGACGATCTCGCCGCGCCCGACGCTGAAACTGATGTCCCGGACGGCGGTCATGATGCCGATGCTGGGTGACAGCAGGCCGCCCTGCCGGACCCTGAAGGATTTACTGAGGTGCTGAACTTCGATCATGCTTGAACTCCTGCTCTGAACGCCCGTTCTGAAGGCGCGCCCTGCATTCCTGCTGTGGGGTGCGGGGCGTTCAGGGTAGCGCGGGGTGGGTGGTGAGGAACGCCGGTCACGTGCCCGTGCCCTGGTAGTGGCGCACGCCGAACCGGAAGAAACTCAGTGCGGCGCTCAGGGCCAGCAGGCCCACCGGGAGCGGCAGCAGCGCGGCCCAGTCGGGCAGGCCGTCCGGGAGGGGGCGGCCCAGGACGCGCAGCACCGGGAAGTACGACAGGAACGCCGCCGGAATGATGAACGTGAAGGTGCGGCGCAGCGCGCGGCCGTAGATGTCCATGGGGTAACTGATCAGCGTGCGGCCCCCGTACGTCAGGACGTTCATGGCTTCCACGCTGTCCACCGTCCAGAAGGTCAGGGTGCCGCCCACCACGAACAGCGCGCCGAAGAAGGCGATCATGCCCAGCACGGACGACAGCAGCAGCAGCGCCGTTTCTGCGTTCAGGGACAGGCCGGCGTGAGTCAGACCGTACCCGGCGATGGCGGCGGCCAGGACGACGCGGGCCACGCGGCGCAGCGCGAAGTCCGAGGCAAACACCTGCAGGGGCAGCGGGCCCGGGCGAAGCAGGAAGGTGCTGAAACTGCCGCTGCGAACGTGCCCGGACAGGTTCGGGGCGTCGAAGCCGCCGAAGAGGATGTCCATCAGCACGAACGCGAGTTCCGCCAGGCCGTACAGCAGGCACACCTCACCCAGCGTCCAACCGCTGAGACTGCCGAAGCGGGGCAGGACCAGGGCCAGCGCGGCGAACTCGGCGGCCGTGATCAGCAGGGTGCCCAGCGAATCCAGCAGGAACGACGTGCGGTACGCGCCCTGCGAGCGGACCTGCGCGCCCAGCAGCCGGAAGTACAGGCGGGTGTGGTGGCGCAGGGAGTCCAGTGATCCGCCTGACCGGCGACCTTCCGTGTGGCCGCTAGCCACCGGCGACCTCCAGCCGCCGCAGTCCGCGCCGCAGTGTGAAGGCAGTCAGGGCCAGCAGCGCGGCCGTCCAGGCCAGTTGCGTGCCCAGGGCCACCCAGGCGCCGGGACCACTCCTGAGGCCCAGCCAGAGTTCCACGGTGGTGTTCAGCATGGACGGAAAGGGCGTGCAGGCCAGCGCCGCCTGCGCCCACGCCGGGAAGAACGCCAGCGGCATCAGGAACCCGCAGCCCAGGCCCAGCAGCGCCCACGCGAACCGGCCGAACCCGGCGGCGTCCGGGGACCAGAACGCCGCGCAGTTCACCAGGAAGCGGAACAGGAACCCGCACGCCCAGGCCAGCGCGGCGCTCAGGATCGTCTGAGTCCACGCGAGCGGCCCGGCTGGCCAGTGCAGGCCGCCGCCCGTGAACGCCGCGCCCACTTGAAAGATCAGCAGCATCGGCAGGCCGCGCAGCACGAACTGCGCCGCCGCCCGCCCGGCGTCCTGCGCGGCCCAGAAGCCCAGCAGGTTCATGGGGCGCAGCAGGTCCGTGCCGACCTCGCCCCGGTGAATGGTGCGCATGAAGTCCGTCCAGCCGAACAGGGCCAGCGCCACGATGAACGCCTGCGTCAGCGCGGTGTACGTGACGGCGTCGGTCACGCTGTACCCGGCCACCTGCGGGCGCACCCCGAACAGCGCGGCCAGGACCGACACCCGCAGCAGCCCGAAAAAGGCGTTGGTGACGACTCCCCACAGGGCCGCCTGCGGGTACGCGAAGGGCCGCCGGAAGCCCAGCCGCGCCACGGCGGCGTACAGCGCCGCGCCGGAACCGGCCGCGCCCGCGTGACGCTGCGGAACGGGCGGTAAGTGAATGGTCATGAGTGCTCCCCCTCTCCAGAGACCGGGCCCTGCGCGCAGGCTTCCCGGTTGCCGAACTGGAAGCGGTCAGCCTACCCGAGCGGCCCCGCAGGCGAAATACGCCGCATGGCAGAGGAGGCGTGACAGAGCGAGCCCGCCGGGTGGAAGCGGCTGTGTGGACGTGGATGTGGGGGAGTGGCCGGGTGATACGGATTCCGTCTGTTTCGTTAACAACCCGGAAGAACACCGGGTTGCCAACTCCACGCCCGGAATCCGCTTGTCTCCCACTCGCTCCGCTCGGATTGAACGGTTTTGCAAACCATTCAATCGGAGTCCGTATGAGTGGGCCTCCCGGTACCCCCACCCACTCCCCCACCGGGGAGATCCGCGCGCACCGGGGGCCGGGTGGGCCGCAGGGGGTACGCTGGGGGCTACAGCGGTTCCGTCTGACCGGGGATGCGTGCCTGGGCAGGTCCTGCGGGGCCGCTGGCTTCCCCACCACGCACTGGGAGTACAGTTCCTTCAACCCCCAGTTCCACTGCATTCCCAGCTCCACTGCATTCGCGGTTCCACTCCCTACCGTCCCCTCACCTACCCGCACGGACCACCGGCCACACGCGCCGGAACAGGAGGCACATCATGATGGACATCTTCAACATGCTCGGAGGAATGGGACAGGCCCAGCAGACCGTCGCGCAGAACACCGGCGCGAACGCCGGCCAGTCGCAGGCCGCCATCGAGGCCGCGCTGCCCCTGCTGCTGGGCGCCCTGACCCGCAACGCCACGCAACCCGGCGGCCTGGACGCCCTGAGCGGCGCGCTGAGCCGACACGACGGCAGCGCCCTGGACGCCTTCACGCAGGGGCAGACGCCCGACACGCAGGACGGACAGAAGATCCTGGGGCACGTGTTCGGCGGTCAGCAGCAGCAGGCGGCGCAGGCGGTCAGCAAACGCGCCGGGATCGACCCGCAGATGGCCATGCAGATTCTCAGCATGCTGGCCCCACTGGTCCTCGGCTACCTCAGCCGCCAGAAGCAGGGTCAGGGCGGCCAGGGCGGCGGCGCGGACCTGGGCAGCGTGCTGGGCGGCCTGCTGGGTGGCGGCGCGGCCGGAGGGCTGGGCGGCCTGCTCGGCGGAATGCTGGGCGGCGCACCCGCGCAGCAGAACAGCGGCATGGGCGGCGCGGTGAACAGCGGAGCGGGCGGCACCGACCTGGGCGGCCTGCTCGGCAGCGTCCTGGGCGGCGGCAGCGGTCAGGCGCCGCACGCACCCGCGCAGCAGGGCGGCCTGCTGGGCACCCTGAACAGCGCCCTGGACAGTGACAAGGACGGCAACGCGCTGGACGACCTGATCGGCATGTTCGGTGGCGCGCGCCGCTGAGGCGGGACCGCACACACTCCTGAACAGCAAGGAGGCGAGCCGCGATGCTCGCCTCCTTGCTGGATTACAGACGCCGTCGGGTTGAAAGCTTTTGCAAACCTTTCGACCGAAGTCCGTATCAGTTATCCGTGCGTTCGCGTGAGCGGGGCTGGTAACCGGGCGGGGTGTCGCTGCCGCCCGCGAAGAGGCTGGTGGTCAGGTAGCGGGCGCCGGTATCGCAGGCGATGGTCGCCACGCGCTTTCCGGGGCCGAGGCGGCGGGCGACCTCCAGCGCAGCCCAGGCCATCGCGCCGCTGCTCATGCCCACGAAGATGCCTTCTTCCTGCGCCAGCCGGCGGGCCAGCGGGTAGGCGTCTTCCTCCCAGACCTGCACCACGCCGTCCAGAATGCTGCGGTCCAGGTTCTGCGGGATGAAGCCGGGCCCCATGCCCTGAAAGCCGTGTTCGCCGCGTTCCCCGCCGCTCAGGACGTTGCTGCGTGCGGGTTCGCAGGCGATGATCTGCACGTCCGGGTTCATGCGTTTCAGGTAACGGCCCACGCCGCTGATGGTGCCGCCGGTACCGCTGCCGTACACGAACGCGTCAATGCGGCCCTCCATCTGCTCCCACAGTTCAGGGCCGGTGGTGGCTTCGTGCACGGCGGGGTTGGCGGGGTTGGTGAACTGGCCCATCATGACCGCGCCGGTGCGTTCCGCGATGGCCTCGGCTTCCTCGATGGCGGCCAGCATGCGGCGCTGCGGGTCGGTCAGGATCAGTTCCGCGCCGTAGGCGGCCAGCGTGCGCTTGCGTTCCTCGCTCATCTGGGCTGGCATGCACAGGATCAGACGGTAGCCCTTGGCGGCCGCCACCTGCGCCAGCCCGATGCCCGTGTTGCCGCTGGTGGGTTCCACGATGGTCCCACCGGGTTTCAGCAGGCCGCGCCGTTCGGCGTCCTCGACGAGGCCCAGCGCGGTGCGGTCCTTGATACTCCCGCCGGGATTCTGACCTTCCAGTTTCACGAACACGTCGGCCATGTCGGGGCCGGTCACGCGTTTCAGTTGCAGCAGGGGCGTGTGGCCGATGAGCGACTCGATCATGCCGCCCAGGATAGGCCCTGCGCGGCGCGGGAATCGGGGGGAAGCAGACAGGGGCGCCCCACAACACAGGGAGCCGCGCGCCCATCACGGCGCGCGGCTCCCTGCATATCCTCTGGTGCTTAGCGGGGGGGCTGGCTGTCCGGGGCGTCCTGTTCGGGCAGAGCGGCCTCGCCGGTCGCGTCGGGGCGGCTGGCCAGCGGGTCGATGTGCGGGGTTTCCTTGCTGACGCTGCTGACCAGGATGTCCAGCACGTTGCCGTCGCGGGCGGCCTGCACGGCGCGGTTGGTGACGATCTCACCGATGTTCAGGATGATCGAGTCGTCGGGTGCGAGGATCACGCGGGTCACGGGGCGGCCCAGGGCGTCGCGGACCTTCTGCTCCTCGGCTTCCTGCTGGCGCTGGTCGATAACCTCGCCGGCCTGCTCGCGCTTGTCGCCCAGCCAGTTCTTGGCGCGGTCCAGCAGGTTGCCGGCGCCCTCGCTGACGCTGGCCAGTCCGCCCGCGACGGCGGCCCCGGCAGCGGGTCCGGACGTGTCGGCGGCGCCGCCGGTCGTGGCGTCGATCAGAGCCTGCTGCACGCCCAGGTGGCGGGCGCGGTCGGCGATGGCCTGCGTCACGATCTGGCCCTGCGCGGCCACGAGGCTCCCGCCGGGCGCGCGGACATCGGTGCGGACGCGGCGGCCCACCGTGGCTTCCAGTGTGTTGGGATCAAGTTTGGTGCGTTCGCGCAGGGTCTGCACGCCGCCGCTGATGGCTCCGCCGGTGGCGGCGGCGGTCAGGGCGGCCAGTTTCCCGGTCTGCTCGGCGCGGTCCGCCTGGAAGGTGGTGATGGTCGCGCCGGCGGGCACGATGACCTCGCCGGTGTCGGTGCGGATCTCGCTGCTGGCGGTCTTGCCGGTCACGTAGGCTTTCTGGCGTTCGGCGGTGGCGTCTTTCACGTCGGCGTAGGATTCCTGCACGCGATCACGGGCATTGCCGTACGCTCCGGCGATCACTCCGCCGGTCGCGGCGGCGCTCAGCGCGGCGAGTTTACCGGCCGTTTCGGCCTCGTCGGCGTGCGCGGCGGTGATGGTTTCGCCCTGCGCGACGATCAGGTGGCCGTCGGCGGCGGTGATGTCACTGCCGGCGGTCTTGCCGGTCACGTAGGCTTTCTGGCGTTCGGCGGTGGCGTCCTTCACGTCCTCGTAGGATTCCTGCACGCGGTCGCGGGCGCTGCCGTACGCGTCGGCGATCACTCCGCCGGTGGCGGCGGTGGCCAGCGCGGCGAGTTTCCCGGCGGTTTCGGCCTCGTCGGCCTGGGCGGCGGTGATGGTTTCGCCCCTGGAGACGATCACGCGGCCGTCCTCGGCGGTGATGTCACCTCCGGCGGTCTTGCCGACCACGTACTCTTTCTGGCGTTCACGGGTGGCTTCCGCGATGTTCCCGTACGCACCTTTGACGCTGTCGGCGGCGTCGTAGTACACGCCGGCCACGCTCTGACCGGCGCTCTGCAGCGCACCTTTCAGGCCGCCGTCTTCCTGCTCCTGCATGGCGTTGGCCACCTCGACCGGCACGATGGCGGTGTCCTGGCCGATCTGCACGCTTTCGGGAACGGGCACGAAGGTGCGTCCGCTGCTCATGTCGGCGAACAGGCCGCCGGTCGCCTCGTACCCTTCCACGCGGCCGGTGTGCTCGTCGAAGAACACGTCGGCGATCTTGCCGAGGTTCTGGCCGTCGGTGGTCATCAGGGTCAGGCCGATCAGGCTGCTCTTGCTTTCCAGCGCTTCTTTCAGGCGGCCGTCCTCGCGGGTGGTGGTGACGGCGTCGGCGTCGGCGACCATGATGGCGTCCTCACCGATCGAGCGGATCTGACCGAACGGGACGGCCTTGGCGGCGCTGAACCAGCCACCCTCGTCGACGAGCAGGCCCAGGACCTGATTGGCCTGATGATCGAAGATGACGTCATGCACGCTGTCGATCTTCTCTCCGGTGCTGATGGCGATGATGGAACGGCCCAGAATCTCTTTACCTTTAATCATGCGGGGAACTCCGGTGAACAGCGTCCGCCGGGCCTCATCTGAAGGCAACGCGGGCGGAGCGGAGAAGGGCGGGGCCGTACGGGCAACCGTGAATGTCACGGGGGCCGAAACAGCGCGACAGATCAGGTTTGGCGCTCAGATCTGACGGGCGGCAGGCCTGGCAGTGATCAGGCCTGGCCGCGTTCAGAAGCCGAGATTCAGCAGGCCCTGGGGCTTGAGGTACAGGAAATAAGCCAGCAGGAACAGAACGATCAGAACGATCAGGATAATCAGAATTTTGCCGCCATTACCGCCGGAATTGCCTTTGAGTCGGGTCATGATGCCTCCAGCAGCAAGTGTAGAAATTCCCCGTCATGATCTGACCCGCCGGAGATAATGGCGACTTGACTGAACCTTGACCCTGCCTTTACGAGTGGGGGGCGCTACCCTCGGGGCATGTCGAGTGAGTTGCCGTTCCTGCGTGCCGACGCCGCGCCCACCGCCCCGCACGAGCGGCGGCTTTCCCAGCTGCCGCTGACGGTGCTGGTCGGCGTGACCGGCGTGGGTAAAAGCACGGCCCTGGCCGCCCTGACCGGGGCCGACGCGGGCGTGCGGGTCCTGCCGGACCGGCGGGAGGTGACGGACGCCGTGATGATCCTGCCGCTGGCGGGCGCGCCCGTGCGGGACCGTGAGGAACGCTTCCGGCTGACCGCGCAGTACCGGCAGACCCATCCGGGCGGCATGGCGCAGGCGCTGGGGTCGCTGCTGGCCGACACGGGTCACTGGGGCGTGGCACCGGTGTTCGACGGGCTGCGGGGGCTGGACGAGGTCAGCTACGCGGCGCAGTCGTTCCCGGCGTGGCGCTTCGTGGCACTGGGCGCGCCGGACGCGGTGCGGGTGCGGCGACTGCTGGGCCGCGCGGACGCCTTCGATCAGGTGGGCGGTGGCCAGGGAGGGAGCGAGGCGACGCTGCGGGAGTCGCTGGCCGACCTGAAGGGCGCGGCGGAGGTCTTCGCGCCGGAGGAACTGGACGCCCTGGCTGACCTGCCGGCCCAGGGCTTCGCGCCGGGCGACGTGCTGGCGAAGGTGAAGATCGTGGTGTCCGAGCGGCGCAACTACGACCCGGCGGCGGCCGAGGCGTTCCTGCGGACCCTGCCGCCCGAGCGGGCGCTGGTGCTGGATACCGTGGCGCTGGACCCGGCAGCCGTGGCGCAGGCCGTGCGCGCCTGGGCCGGGGGGTCGGCGTGAGCGCGCCCACCGTCGCGCGGGTCGAGGGGCTGGTGTACCGCCTGCCGCTGACCTCGGCGCTGGCGTGGGGGGCGCACTCGGCCCTGAGTGCTGCCGAGCACGTGCTGGTGCGCGTCACCCTCTCGGACGGCACGGTAGGCGTGGCCGAGGCGACGCCGCGCCCCACCATCTACGGCGAGACGCCCGCCAGCGTGCTGGGCATCCTGGCGCACCTGCAGGGCGCCCTGGTGGGCCTGAGCATCACGGACGAGGCGGGCCTGAACCGCGCGCGTGGCAGCGTGACGAACAACCACACGGCACGCGGCGCGCTGGACATGGCCCTGCACGACGCCCGCGCCCGCGCCACCGGAAGCAGCCTGTTCGGCACGCTGATGGGGCCGAACACGCGCGTCCGCGTGAGCTTCATCCTGGGTATCGCCAGCCCGGACGACATGCTGGACGAGGCGCGGCGCGTGGTGCAGGCCGGGGTGCGCTGCCTGAAGGTGAAAGTGGGCCGCGAGCACGAACGCGACCTGCGCGTGATCCGGGCGCTGCGGGCCGAGTTCGGGGAGGACGTGCTGCTGTACGCCGACAGCAACGAGACGCTGAGCCCCGAATCGGCCCCGGCGGCGCTGGACGCCATGCGGGAGGCGGGCCTGATGTATGTGGAAGAGCCGCTCCCGGCGCGGCAGTTGCGGGCGCGGGCCGCGCTGCACGCGCAGGGGCGACTGCCGATCGTGGCGGACGACTCGTGCTTCACCCCGGCCGATCTGGACCGCGAACTGGATTTCGATACCTTCGACGTACTGAACGTGAAAACAGCCCGCAACGGCTTCACGGACGGCCTGAACATGCTGCGCGCGGCCGCCGCACACGGGAAGCGGGGCATGGTGGGGTCGCAGGCCAGCACGGGCCTGGGCACGCTGCACGCGGCGCTGCTGTCCACGCAGGCAGAGGTGACTGAACCCTGCGAACTGAGTTTCGTCCTGAAATTGCAGGATGACCTGCTGAACGCGCCCATCGAGTTCCGGGACGGCTGGCTGGACGTGGCGGCCCTGAACGGCCACGCGCTTGATCCGGCGAAAGTGGCCCGTTACCGCGTCGGGTAAAAGCGCGCGGCCCTGTTCCGCCGCCGGGAACGCGAATGAAGGCTGGGGTGGGTCAGACAGGACAGATGCCTGTGACAGACCGCGCAGAATAATGAGGTATGGATCAAGAAATGCTTAACGCATTGCTCCTGCCTCTGATGTTCAGCATGGCGGGCGGCACCTACGTCTACCTGCAACTGCCCGACCGGCGTGCCCAGGGCCTGCTGATTCTCACGCTGTTCCAGTTGATCGGCGCGGTCGGCTACGTCATGGAACCCACCGTGAACCTGTTCACGCTGCTGTCCATCCACGCCAGCGTGGTGCTGGTCCTGCTGGTGCGCCACCTTCAGGCCCCCGCAGCGGCCGCCCAGACCGGAGAAGGCAACCAGTAAGACGGCCTCCGATTGAATGGCTTGCAAAGCCGTTCAATCCGAGCGGAGCGAGTAGGAGCCGAAGCGGGTTCCGGACGTGGAGTTAACAGATCGGTGGTATTCCGATCTGTTAACGAAACAAACGGAATCCGTATAAGCCCACAGCATTCCCAGTCCCGAGCAGCGACCCGAAGTGCCCGGCGGAGGAAGGAGCAGGCAGGCCTCTGCTGCTCTGGCCCGCCCCGGCTGCCACTCCCGCCGGGGTTTGAATGGGTTGCGTCAACCGTTCAAGCCGGGTCCGCTTCAGTGGTCGCGCATCAGGGTCTGAATCTGGCGTTGCATGGCGTCCAGGACGGGGCGGCTGCGCAGGCAGTCCACGAGGGCGCGGGTCGCCTGGTGTTCGCTGCCGCGCAGCGCGCCGCGCAGGTGTTCCTGAACGGCGGGGTGCAGGTGCCCGCGCAGGAACAGCAGGTCGCGCAGCAGGTCGTCCACGCCCACGCTGGGGCCAGTCTCGCCGTCTGGACTGGCTGTCTGGATCAGTGGGCGGGCACGCTCGTCGAGGACCAGGGCGGCGTGCAGGGCGTGGCCGGCGCGGCGGGTCACGTGCTCCAGGGTGGGCATGAAGGCGTTGACGAGGTTCAGGGCGAGGCTGCGGCCCAGGAAGGTCAGGCGGGGCTGGTCGTGCAGGGTGGCGTGCAGCGTCTGGGTCAGGTGGCGGGCCAGCCGGTCGCCCTCGTCCATCAGCGCGGCCTGCGGGTCGGTGGGGGGCGGGCCTTCGGCGGGCGGGAGGGTCACGCCGCCCATCCTGACATGTCGGCCCCGGCCACGCCGGGTGCAGGCCCGGCGGGCGGCACCCCCCGGCAGCTGTCTAAACAGGCGGATCTTTTGTGCGTGCTGCACGCCGGGAGGCCTCTTAGGTAGGCGGGAAGCCCTTAGTGTAAGCTCATCTGGTATGAACGTCATTGGGAAGGTCACGGTGCTGCCTCAGCTCCCCGACAGCGTGGCAAGGCTGTCCGAACTCGCTTATAACCTGTACTGGTCGTGGACTCCGCACGCTCAGGCGCTGTATCAGGAACTGGACTACGGTATTTGGGAGCGCTTCCAGCACAACCCGGTGCGGACCCTGCTGGAAGTCCCGCAGTCGCGCCTGAAAGAAGTCGCGGCCGATCCCGCCTACCTGAAACGCTACGCGCAGGTCATGGCTGACTTCGACGCCTACATGGGCAAGAAAGACACCTGGGCCGCCAGAAACGTTCCCGACATGAAACCCGTGGCTTACTTCAGCATGGAATACGCGTACCACGAGTCCCTGCCCATCTACTCGGGCGGCCTGGGCGTACTGGCAGGCGACCACTGCAAGAGCGCCTCGGACCTGGGGATTCCCTTCACGGCGGTCGGCATGCTGTTCCACCAGGGGTACTTCACGCAGCTGTTCGACAAGGACGGCTGGCAGAACGAAACCTACGACGAACTTGACCTGACCACCCTGCCCATTACCCCCGCCCTGACGCAGAGCGGCGAGGAAGCCCGCGTGAGCGTGGTCATCGGGAACCGCACCGTGCACTCGCGCATCTGGAACCTGAACGTGGGCCGCATCAAGGTGCTGCTGCTGGACACCAACGTCCCGCAGAACAGCCCCGAGGACCGCAAACTGACCGCCCGCCTGTACGGCGGCAACCAGGAACTGCGCGTGCAGCAGTACGTGCTGCTGGGCGTGGCCGGCATCCGCGCGCTGAGGCTGCTGGGCATCCCCGGCGACGTGTACCACATGAACGAGGGGCACGCCGCGCTGCTGGGCCTGGAACGCACCCGCGAGTACGTGGAGGCAGGCCTGGATTTCCGGACCGCCGTGGAAACCGTGGCCAGCAGCACGCTGTTCACCACGCACACACCCGTCCCCGCCGGGAACGACGCGTTCGGGTACGACCTGATGGACCGTTACATCGGTTCGTGGCCCGCCCAGCTGGCCGCCAGCCGCGACGACCTGTACGCCCTGGCCGAGCACGAGCAGATGTGGGACGGCCACCCGGTCCCGACGTTCTCCATGACGGTGTTCGCGCTGAACATGAGCCGCGCCGCGAACGGCGTGTCCGAACTGCACGGCGAGGTCAGCCGCGACATGTGGAAGTTCCTGTATCCCGGCGCCGAGACCGAGGAAGTGCCGATCGGGCACGTCACGAACGGCGCGCACAACCTGACCTTCACGTCTCAGGCCATGCGCGACCTGCTGGGCACCGTGCTGCCCGCCGACTGGACCGAACGCCTGGAAGACGAGGCGATGTGGCAGGCCGTCGAGAACCTCACGGACGCGCAGCTCAGCGACGTGCAGCTGGTCATGAAACGCGACATGATCACCTTCGTGCGCGGCCGCATGCGCGAGCAGAAGGTCCGTAACGGCGCCAGCGCCGCCGACGTGGCCGCCACCGACACGCTGCTCAGCGAGAACGCCCTGACCATCGGCTTCGCGCGCCGGTTCGCGACGTACAAGCGCGCCACGCTGCTGTTCCGTGACCGTGAACGCCTCAGCCGCATCGTGAACCACCCGGACCGCCCGGTGCAGTTCGTGTTCGCCGGTAAGGCCCACCCAGCCGACAACCCCGGCAAGGCCTTCATTCAGGAAATCTACAAGGTCTCGCAGGAACCCGAGTTCCGCGGCAAGATCGTCATCCTGGAAAACTACGACATGCACGTCGCCCGTCACCTCGTGCAGGGCGTGGACATCTGGCTGAACAACCCCCGCCGCCCCCTGGAAGCCTCCGGTACCAGCGGCATGAAGGCCAGCTTCAACGGCAGCCCCAACTTCAGCGTGCTGGACGGCTGGTGGCGCGAAGGGTACGACACCACCAACGGCTGGCCCATCGGCGAGGAACGCGAGTACGCCGACCTGAACGTGCAGGACGACGCCGACGCCTACAGCCTGTACCACATCCTGGAAAACGACATCGTGCCCCGCTACTACGGGCAGGCCACCGGGGACGCCTCGTGGGCGCACACCGTTCGCCGCGCCATCGAGACGTGCAGCCCGCGCTTCTCGATGCAGCGTCAGGTGATCGATTACGTGCAGAAGTACTACGTGCCCATCGCCGCGCGCGGCGCGCAACTGGCCGCCAGCGACAGCGCCCGCGCCCGCGAGATCGCCAGCTGGAAAGGCTGGGTGCGCCAGCAGTGGCCGCACACCACCCTCAGCGCCCAGGCAGCCCTGCCCGCCACCAGCCAGCCCGGCCAGACCGTGCCCGTCACGGCCACCGTGAACCCCGCCGGTATCAACCTGACCGAACTGCGCGTGGAAGCCGTCCTGAACCGCGCGGGCCAGCTGACCCACGTGCCCCTGACCAGCCGCGGCGACGGAACCTTCAGCGCCGACGTGCCCCTGAACGAGAGCGGCCTGTACTCGGTCGGCGTGCGCATGCTGCCCGTCGTAGACGGCCTGAGCAACGACCTGGAAGCCCGACTGATCAAGTGGGCCTGATCAAGTAGACCTGATCAGACTGACCTGAGCCTCCGCTGACCCAGCGACACGCAACCCCCCGCCCAGTCCGGCGGGGGGTTGCCGTTGTGTACGCTCCGCCGCTGCTCCTCTCTGCCCTGCACGGGGTGACAGCTCCGCCGCACCCGGAGTGCCATCCCAGCGGGTAGCGTGGGGCATGAGCGACCAGACAGACGGCAGCGAACACCCCACCCCGAGCAACGGCGGCCGGACTCCCGACAGCCCGACTCCCGACAGCGACATGCTGAAGCTCGGCAAGCAGAAGCGGGCGCAGATCATGGGGCAGGGCTTCGTGGACCGGGCCTTCGCGGGCGACCCGGAGGCCTTCGGCGCGGACTACCAGCGGTTCCTGACCGAGTACGCCTGGGGGGCCGTGTGGGGGCGCGGCGGCCTGACGGACCGCGAGCGGCACATGGTCACGCTGGGCATCCTGGCCGCGCTGGGCCGCGACCGCGAACTGGAGGGGCACGTGCGCGCCACCGCCAACAGCGGCGTCAGCGAACGCGACCTGAGCGACGTGCTGCATCAGGTGGCCATCTACGCCGGGGTGCCTGCCGGACTGAACGGATTTAACATCGCCGGGCGCGTCCTGGCCGAACGGCACGCCGCGCAGGAGCAGACGGAGCCGGGGCAGGACTGAGACGGAATCCGACTGACGCGCGTCCTGGCAGCGCATGTGTCCTGACAGCTCATGCGTCCTGGCAACACAGACGCGCCCAGGGCGACTTCTAGCGCCCGCCACCGGACCGCAGCGGGGCAGGTGGTCTAATGCCCGGCATGACTGCCGCCCGCCCCTCTGCCCGCACCCGACCGGGCCTGCCGCCCATTCCGGCCCTGCTGCTGGCCATGGTCAGCATTCAGGGCGGCGCGGCGTTCGCCAAGACGCTGTTCCCCACGCTGGGCGCGGCCGGGACGACCACGCTGCGCGTGACGCTGGCCGCCGCGCTGCTGACGCTGGTGCTGCGGCCCCGGCTGCGGCAGCTGACGCGGGCCGACTGGGCGGCCATCGTGCCGTACGGCGCGGCGCTGGGCCTGATGAACCTCGCGTTCTACGAGGCGCTGCGGACCCTGCCGCTGGGGCTGGCCGTCACGCTGGAATTCATCGGGCCACTGACGCTGGCGCTGATCCTGTCGCGCCGCGCCATCGACGTGGCCTGGGTGCTGCTGGCCGCGCTGGGCATCGCGCTGATCTCACCGCTGGGAGAACTGCTGACCGGCGGCGGGGCGCACACGCCGGTCTCCCCTGCCGGCGTGGGGCTGGCGCTGCTGGCCGGGGCGTTCTGGGCGCTGTACATCCTGGCGGGCGGCGCGGTGGGGCGGCGGGTGCCCGGCACGACCGGCGTGGTGGGCGGCATGATCGTGGCGGCGCTCATCACCCTGCCGTTCGGGGTGGCCGAGGCAGGGCCGCTGCTGCTGGCTCCGGGCACGCTGCTGCTGGGGCTGGGCGTGGCCGTGCTGTCCAGCGCGCTGCCGTACACGCTGGAGATGCGCGCCCTGCGGGCCATTCCCGCCCGCATTTTCGGCGTGATGATGAGCGCCGAGCCGGCCATCGCCGCGCTCAGCGGCCTGCTGTTCCTGGGAGAGCGTCTGAATGCCGCGCAGTGGGCCGCGCTTGTGTGCGTCATTGCTGCCAGCGCCGGCATCAACCTGACCAGCCCCGCCGCTGCCGCCGCGCACACTGAACCGGACCCCGTGAACTGAGGGGGAAAGCAGGAAGTGGGCAGTGGCCCGGCGGCCTGCCTCCGTCCCACTGCCCACTCCCCTCCTACCCTGTTACTCCTGCCAGCTGACCTGGGTGTTGATGGCCTCGCCGCTGCCAGTCATCAGGAGGCCCAGCTGCGTTTCGGTGGCTCCGGCAGCGTCGACTTCGCCCACGATGTTGCCCTCGTACATGACCAGGATGCGGTCACTGAGGTTCATGACCTCGCCCAGGTCGGCGCTGATCAGCAGCACGGCGAGGCCCTGGTCGCGCGCCTCGACGATGCGGGCGTGAATGAATTCGATGGCGCCGATGTCCACGCCGCGCGTGGGCTGGCTGGCGACCAGTATTCTGGGGCCCTTGCGCATCTCGCGGGCCACGATGAGTTTCTGGGCGTTGCCGCCCGAGTAGCGTCCGGCCTGGAGGCTGGTGCTGCGGGGGCGCACGTCGTACTTCTCGCTGAGGTCGCGGGCGTTCTGTTCGATCACGTCGCGGTTCAGGAGGCCGCCGGGGCCGACGAAGGGGGCGCGGTCGTGTTCGCCCAGGATGTAGTTCTCGGCGGTGGTCATGTCGAGCACCAGCCCGCGTTCGTTGCGGTCCTCAGGCACGTGTGACAGGCCCGAGGCTTCGACTTCCCGCACGCCGCGCGCGACCTTCCCGAGGTACGTGATCTGCCCCTGGTACGTCTGGAGGCCGGTGATGGCCTCGACCAGTTCGCTCTGACCGTTACCCTCGACGCCCGCGATGCCCACGATCTCTCCGGCGCGCACCTGGAAGCTCACGCCATTCACGGCGTTGCCGTGCTCGCCTTTCACGGTGACGTTCTGCACATTCAGGGCGACCTCGCCGGGCTGGGCAGGGGCCTTGCTGACTTTCAGGCTCACGTCGCGGCCCACCATCATGCGGGCCAGGATCTCGGTCGTGGCGCCCCTGGCGGGGATGGTGCCGATCATCTTGCCGTCACGGATGACGCTGATGGTGTCACTGATGTGCAGCACCTCGTGCAGCTTGTGGCTGATGAAGATCACGGCGTTGCCGCTGGCGGCGTACTGGTTTTTCAGGAAGTCGAACAGTTCCTCGGTTTCGCTGGGCGTCAGGACGGCGGTGGGTTCGTCCAGGATCAGGATGCGTGCGCCGCGGTACAGGGTCTTGAGAATCTCGACCTTCTGTTGCAGGCCCACGGGCAGCTCACCGACGATGGCGTCGGGGTTCAGGTCGAAGTTGAACTGCCGGATCAGGTCGGCCACGCGCTTGCGTGCGCCGGCGTAGTCGATGGCGCCGCCACGGGTGGGTTCCATGCCCAGGATGACGTTCTCGGTGACGGTCAGCGTCTCGACGAGCATGAAGTGCTGGAAGACCATGCCGATGCCGCGTTTGATGGCCTCGCTGGGGTCAGTCAGGTCGACGCTCTCGCCGTCCACGACGATCTGCCCGCTGGTGGGGGGCTGGATGCCGTACACGATCTTCATCAGGGTGCTCTTGCCGGCGCCGTTCTCGCCGCACAGGGCGTGAACGCTGCCCCAGCGGACTTCCATGGAGATGTTGTCGTTGGCGAGAACCAGCGGGAATCGTTTGGTGACGCCGCGCAACTCCAGCGCGTTCGGGGAGTTGTGCTGCACCTCGCGCAGCACGTCGGCAGTGGGAACGGTCATACCCCTCAGTTTACTGTCCAGACAGGCCCGCGCGCATCCTCTGGCCCCCGACCCGCCCGGCCGGGTGTACCCGCGCGCGCGGGTTGGGTCAGAATACCGGCATCATGGAACCTTTCTGGCTGGCCGTCACGAACCTGGGACGCGACGAGATTTTCATCGTGGCACTCGCGCTGTACACCTGGCTGGTCAGTCCGCGCGGCGGCCGGAACCTGGGCACGGCGTTCGCGCTGAGTTACCTGGTGAACGCCGCGCTGAAGTACGGGCTGAACCTGCCGCGCCCGTTCACGAACGACCCGGCGGCGGCCTCGGAGGCGGCGCGGGCCACGGCGGGCGGGCCGGGCCTGCCGAGCGGGCACTCGCAGATGGCCGCGACCCTGTGGGGCGGCGTGGCGCTGCAACTGCGCCGCCCGTGGGTGACTTGGGCGGCCGCCGCGCTGGTCGCGTTGATCGCCGGGTCGCGGCTGGTCCTGAACGTGCACTACCCCAGTGACGTGATCGTGGGCCTGACGCTGGGCGTGCTGTTCGCGCTGGTGGCGGCGCGCGTGACCTTCCCGCAGGGCGGCGCGCTGCGCTGGGGGCCGCCGCTGGGCGCGTTGATCGTGGCGGCGCTGATGCCGGCAGGCGCGCCCCGTGAGTTCGCGGCGGGGCTGGGCATGGCCGCCGGGTTCTGGTTCGTGCAGCCGCGCTTCACGCCGCCCACGACGGTGTCCGGCCGCCTGATCGTGGCGGTGGCCGGGCTGGCCGTGGTGTTCGCGGTGTACTTCGGTCTGGGGGCGCTGCCGGCCGGGATCAAGGAGGTCGGGCTGGTGCGGGCGCTGCGGTACGCGCTGCTGGTGCTGGTGGCGGCCGAGGGGGTGCCGTTGCTGCTGCGCCGCTGGCTGCCCGTGGGACCGGCACAGGCAACCGTGACGGGCGAGCGGGTCGTGCACTGAGTCTAATTGGACTTGGGGGCAGGTTCGCGCCGCGCTGAACCGTGAGAAGGAGTACACTATCTATACGTTTCAACAAGCAATTCGTTTCGAGGGTCATTCGTGCAGTTAGGACGCGGCGGCAGACGGGCAGCAGGCAGGGTGACGCACCCGGAGTTCTTCTCAGAGTGGAGGTCAGGCACATGCAGATCAGATCCGAACGGTTCTCACGGTTCCTTCTTCCCGGCCTGCTGGCCCTCGGCGCCCCGCTGGTCCTGGCGCAGACCGCCGGTTCCGGCGCGGCGCCCGCCACCACCGACAGCGCCCTGGCCAGCCTGACCCCCAGCGCCACGCGCGGCGAGACCCTCAGCGGCGGCTGCGCCGGCTGCCACGCCCCCACCGGGCGCGCCCCGGTCCTGAAGGGCCAGCCGGCCCCGCAGATCCGCACGGCGCTGCTGGCGTTCCGCGCGAAAACCCGGCCGAACGGCACCATGCAGAACGTCGCGTCCCGCCTGAGCGACCAGGACATCGTGGACATCGCCGCGTTCTACTCCGGCGACAGCAGCGCGCCGGCGGCTGCTCCGGCCCCCACGCCGGTCCCGGCGACCCCACCGCCCGCCACGCCTGCTCCACCCGCCACGGCGCCAGCGACTCCGCCAGCAACGGGGGCCACCCCTACCGGTGAGACGCTGTACCAGGCGGGCGTGGGCGCGCGCGGCATCATTGCCTGCGCCATCTGCCACGGCGAGACCGGCGAGGGCGCCGAGAACCTCGGCATTCCTGCCATCAGGGGCCGAGCCGCCGCGTCCGTGCTGGGGGAACTGCGCGCCTACAAGAGCAGTCCCGTGACGGGCATTCCCTACCCCGACGCCATGCACATTGCCCTGACCCCCATGACCGACGCCGACCTGAACGCCGTCGCCGCGTATGTCGCCACCCTGAAGTGATCCGGCCGGGCGTGGATGGCCAGCCGCCCCCATCCTGAGCACAGTGGCCCGCCCTGCACCGCAGCGGCGGGCCACTTGCTGGTAGGCCGTATCAGCGCACGCGGACGCTCTTGCTGGCGGGTTGCGTGCGCAGCCAGCGCACGAAGCGCTGCACGTCCGGGTGGGCGCGCAGGACGCCGATATCCTGGTAGTCGCGGGCCAGTTCGGCGTTGCTGAAGGTGCGGTGCAGGAAACTGTGGCAGGGGCGGCACAGCAGAGTGGTGGGCAGGTCGGCCACGCGCATGCCCTGACGGCGACCCTGTGAGCGGGGCAGCAGGTGGTGTTCGGTCAGGTGCGGCACGGCCCGCTGACACAGGGCGCAGGCGGGGTCCGGTCTGGGCGGCGGGGGCCAGGTGCTGGGAGGGTGCCGGCGGGCCATGCGTGAAGATACGGGCGCACGTGAAGGCCGGACTGTCTGACGCTGAACAGTCCGGCCGGGCAGATGGGTTGGAGGCGGCCGTTACAGGCGGGTGAGGTTGGGGTACTTCTGGATGGCCTCGTCCTCGCTGAGGAATTCGCCCTCTGCGTCGGGGCTCCAGACGACCTCGGCGCGGATCAGGTCGCCGGGCGCGACGGCGCTGATGGCGCTCAGGGCGGCGCGGGCCTCGGCGGCGTTGGTGACTCCGGCGGGCGGCAGGGCGGCCAGGGTGTGCGCGGCGACGGCCAGGGTCACGGCGAGGTACTGGTCGGCGGCGTCGTGCTTGAAGGTGTAGTCGTCGCGGCGGGCGTAGCCGCTGTTGGGGTCCCTGTTCTGGTAGTTGCTGGTGGTCTGCTCGGTGAAGGCGGCGCGAGCTTCGGTGGCCCACGCGCCCACCTGACTGTCGGCGGTCGCGGCGGACCCCTGGGCGCGCTGCACGGTGCCGTACACCCAGCGTTCCGGGTGGCGCAGCGCGACGAGCGCCGCTTCCTGCATCATGCGGGCCAGCCCCTCGTTGGTGTCGGGGTCGCCGTTCTGCGCGACGCGTTGCAGGGCGCGTTTGACCTCGTCCCCCTCGGCCAGCAGGAGTTGCACGCTGACGGCCTGCGCGGTGCCGCTGAGCCCGGCGAGACCCTTGCCGCCACCGCCGAGGCTGCGGCGCATGGCGCTGATCACCACGAAGATCACGATGCCGAAGATGATCAGGGTGATCAGGCCGCCGCTTCCGCCGCTGCTGTACCCGTACCCGCCGCCGCCGTTGATGATAATCGGGCCGCTGTACCCACCTCCGCTATAGCCGCCGCCGCTGTACCCGCCGCCCCGGCTGGAGCTGCCGCCGCTGTACCCACCTCCGGAGCTGCTGGAACCGCCGGAACTGCGGGAACTGCCGCCGAAACCCCCACCGGACTGCGCGTGCGCAGGAGTGAGCAGCAGGACCGTCAGGGCCAGCAGCGTCAGCAGCAGGGCGCTCAGAAGGAGGGGGCGACGGGTGCGGACGCCGGAACTGCGGGGGGCGGGCTGCATATGCGCAGTGTACGGGTCGGCACGCTGCGGCGTTCCGCTGCGGGCTCTTCATGCGGCCTTGTGGGGTGGGGCCCGGGGCCGGGCAGGCCGGGCGGGTACACTGCGCGCGTGAGTGACGAGCGACGCGACGTGATTACCCTGAGTGCCGGGCAGTGGGACGCCCTTCTGGAAAGCCTGTTCGAGCGGGACGACCGCCTGGACCTGCGCCGGGACGGCGAAACGTACCGCCGCGACGAGGTCGTGGACGCGTACGTGATGAGCGGGCACGCCGAGGCGCTGCGCAGCGCCGACGTGGACGGCGACGTGTGGGGCACCCTGGAGGACATCGAGGAAACGGCGGACACCGAGGAGGAAGCCTGGGAGAAGATCGTGGCGTTCTACCTGGGCCGCGAGTGCGTGCTGGTGCGGGTGGAAGACACCGAGGAACCCGAGGAGTGGGTGCTGGGGCAGGAACTGGCGCGCCGCCTGGGCCTGCTGAAGTAACGCCCATGAAAGGCAGCCGGCGCGGCCCGGTCAGCCTGCGTACCGGGGCCTGTCCCGGAACTGCCGGGGCGGGCGGCGCGGCCTGCTGGGCGTGAACTGCCCGTGAATCGCGGCTCATCCTGCACAGATGAGCGGGGCGTAGGCTGACTCTCATGAAAAGTGATCGTCATTTTCCCGTGAAACGCCTGCTGGTCCTGGGTGCCCTGGTGGGCGCCGGGGCGTACTACTTCAGCCGTGAGCAGAACCGCCGCGCCCTGGATTCCAAACTGGCTGACCTGGGCCTCAAGGACGCCGCGCAGGACGTGGGCCAGAGCGTCACGAAAGGCTGGGAGAAGACCAAGGACGCCGCCAAGGACGCCGGGGCCGTCATTGCCGACAAGGCCAGCGAGGTCAAGGAGGCCGCCGCTGACGGTGCGCACGCCGCTGCCGACAAGGTCAAGGAAGTGGCCGGTGACGTGAAGGACGCCGTGGCCGACGCCTCTGGTAAGGCTGCCGACGCCGCCAAGGACGCCGCCGCGACCGCCAGCGACAAGGCCGCCGACGTGGCCGACAAGGCCAGGGACGCCGCCGCCGACGCGAAGAACGCCGCTGCCGACAAGGCCGCCGAGGTCAAGGCCGACGCGCAGGCCAAGGTGGCTGACGTGAAGGCCGACGCCACCAAGGCCGCCAACGACGTCAAGGGTGCCGCCCGCGACGCCAAGAAAGCCTGATCCATTCCTGTCAGCGCCGCGCCCCCTCCCCCACGGAGGGGGCGCGGCCTCTCGATCTACTGCCTGCCAGTCTGCTTCCTGCCTCCCACCCCGCTGGACCGTGACGCTGGCTCCGGCAGGGGTGGGCGGGGGCCGCTACACTCGGCGGCATGACACGCCGGGACCTTGACTCTGGAACTCAGACGCTGGAGCGCACGCGAACGCAGCGGCCCCGGCTGTTCCGGGTACTGCTACTGAACGACGATTACACCCCGATGGAGTTCGTGGTGGAGGTGCTGCGCCGCTTCTTCCGCAAATCCGAGCAGGAGGCCGAGCTGATCATGCTGGCCGTGCATCACAAGGGGCAGGGCGTGGCGGGCGTGTACTCGCGGGACGTGGCCGAGACGAAGGTGGCGCAGGTGATGGCGGCCGCGCAGCAGGAGGGGTTCCCGCTGCGCGTGGTGGCCGAACCGGAGGCGGGCGAATGATCAGTGATCACTTACAGGTGACGATTGGCCGCGCGGCGGATTACGCGCGTGAGGCGAGGCATGAGCTGGTGACGCTGGAGCATCTGCTGCTGGCCCTGACGCACGACCCGGAGGGCCGCGAGGCGCTGCTGGCGGTGGGCGTGGACGTGGAGAGGTTGCGGGACGATCTTCAGGCGGTGCTGTCAGCGCTGGACGCCGTGCCGGACGCCGAGCCGGATTTCACACTGGGCGTTCACCGGGTGGTGGAGGGCGCGGTGCTTCAACTGCATGCCAGCGGGAAGGGCGGGCAGGAGGCGGACGGCGCGCGCGTGCTGGTGGAGCTGCTGGAGGAGGAGGACAGTCCGGCGCGCGCGGCCATCGAGGCGCAGGGAGCGTCGCGGCTGGACGTGCTGAACTTCGTGTCACACGGGTCGGCGAAGGTGACGGGCCGGGACCGCGAGCGGCGCGTGGCGGGCGTGGACGGCCCGGCCCCGGACGGAACGGGGGCCGAGGTGCCGGAGGTGGACCCGCTGGAGGCGTATGCGTCGGACCTGACGGAACTGGCGCGGGCGGGGCGCTTCGATCCGGTGATCGGCCGCGAGGCGGAGCTGGAGCGCACGGTGCATATTCTGGCGCGGCGCGGGAAGAACAATCCGGTGCTGGTCGGCGAGCCGGGCGTGGGCAAGACCGCGCTGGCCGAGGGGCTCGCGCAGCGGGTCGCGGATGGGCGGGCGCCGGGGTTCCTGCGGGACGCGTCGGTGTTCGCGCTGGACCTGGGGGCATTGCTGGCCGGCACGCGTTACCGGGGCGATTTCGAGGCGCGGCTGAAGGCGGTGCTGGCGGCGCTGGACGGGCGGAACGCGGTGCTGTTCATCGACGAGCTGCACACGCTGGTGGGGGCCGGGGCGACCGAGGGCGGGAACGTGGACGCCGCGAACCTCCTGAAACCGGCCCTGGCCCGCGGCAGTGCGCACGGGCACGGGCTGCGGGTGCTGGGCGCGACCACGCCCGCCGAGTTGCGGTTCCTGGAGAAGGACCGGGCGCTGTGGCGGCGCTTCCAGACGGTCGAGGTGCCCGAGCCGTCCGAGGAGGACGCCCTGAAGATCGTGCAGGGGCTCTCGGGGCGCTACGAGGCGCATCACGGGGTGACGTTCACGCCGGGGGCGCTGGAGGCGGCGGTGCGGCTCTCCGTGCGGTACCTGCGGGACCGGTTCCTGCCGGACAAGGCCATCGACGTGCTCGACGAGTCGGGCGCGGCGCGCTCCAGCGCCGGGAAGGGCGGCGTGATCGACGTGCCGGACATCGAGGGCACGGTGGCCCGCATGGCGCGCGTGCCGCTGGGCGCGGTGCGGGCCGAGGAGGTCACTTCGCTGGCCACGCTGGGCGCGGACCTGCGGGCGCGGGTGTTCGGGCAGGACGCGGCCGTGGACGCCGTGGCGAGCGCCGTGAAACTGGCCCGCGCGGGCCTGCGCGACCCGCAGAAACCGCAGGGGGCGTTCCTGTTCGCCGGGCCGACCGGGGTGGGTAAGACCGAACTAGCCCGCGCGCTGGCCGACCGGCTGGGCATTCACCTGGCGCGCTTCGACATGAGCGAGTACCAAGAGGCGCACACGGTCGCGCGCCTGATCGGAGCGCCCCCCGGCTACGTGGGCTTCGATCAGGGGGGCCTGCTGACGGACGCCGTGGCGAAGCACCCGCACGCGGTGGTGCTGCTCGACGAGATCGAGAAGGCGCACCCGGACGTGTACAACGTCTTCCTGCAACTGATGGATCACGGCACCCTGACCGACCACACCGGCAAGAAGGTGGACGGGCGCGGAGTGATCCTGATCTTCACCACGAACGCCGGGGCGGCCGACGCCGCGCGGCCCGCGCTGGGCTTCGGGCGGGTGGGCCGCGCGGGCGAGGAGGCCGAGGCCGTGAAACGGACGTTCACGCCGGAATTCCGCAACCGCCTGGACGCCGTGCTGCACTTCTCGCCGCTGTCGCCGGCCGTCATGGGCGGCGTGGTGGACAAGTTCATCCGGGAGTTGCAGGCCCAGCTGGCCGAGCGGGGCGTGACGGTCACGGTCAGCCCGGCGGCGCGCGCGCGACTGGCTGAACTGGGGTATGACCCGGCCATGGGGGCCCGCCCGCTGGCCCGCGTGATCGAGACGCGCGTCAAACGCCCGCTGGCCGACGAGTTGCTGTTCGGCCGTCTGAAAGACGGTGGGGCGGTGAAAGTAGGCGTCCGGAACGGGGAATTCACGTTCAATTGACGGCCGGGTCGGGCGTTGCTCCCGCCGTGGGACGGCCTGCGCCGTAGCAGCTGGCGGGCGGTCAGAACGCGCAGATACGGCAGGCTGGCTTCATGACCGCTTCATGTTTCAGTCAGGAATTTTAACGTGCTGGACGTAAAGGTTCCCTACGATTCTCCTCATCTGGCGGCGCGGGCCAGCCGGGAAGATAGGGGCATGAAACCCACCCTGCTGGCTCTGCTGACCGCTGCTCTTCTCGCCTCCTGCGCTCCCAAGGAAGAAACCACCACCACGACCGACACGGGCGCCGTCTCCACCGAAACGAACGAGCCCGGCATCGACAACCCCATCGCTGAAGGCGAAGGCTCCAGCGACAACGCCGCCGATCCTGGCGTTGACAGCACCACCACCAACGCCGACGACGCCACCGTGGGCGAAGAGATCGACATGGCCGTGGGCGACGGCCTGGAAGGCACCGTGACCGACTTCGACGGCACCGCCAAGACCTTCACGCTGAACGAGAACGACGCCAACTACGCCGTCACCATCGACGACGCCACCGTGTTTGAAGGCGGCGCCACCACCGCCGACGAGTTCTTCGGCACTGACCGCGCCGACGCCAACATCGCCGTCGAGGGCGAGATCGACGAGGCCAGCAGCACCCTGAAAGCCAACAAGATCACCCTGAACTGATCCACCCGGATCAGGAATAGCCGGACTCCTGCGGGGGTCCGGTTTTTTCTGTGCCTTGCAGGAGGTGCGGCTGTGGCCCCGGCGCTATGCTGCCCGGCATGCCTGAACCCATCGTGATCCGCGCTGCCGTTCCCTTCGACGCGGCATTCGCCGTGCCCCTGGTGCAGCAGACCATCGGCAAGGTCGGACTGGCCCTGACCGGGGCCGATTCGGACACCGGGGCGGCGCGGGCCATGCTGGGCTTCTTCCCGCTACGCGACAACCGCCTGAGTTACCAGAACGTGCTGATCGCCGCGCGCGGCCCCGAACCGCTGGGGCTGCTGCT
This sequence comes from Deinococcus aquaticus, assembly GCF_028622095.1. Taxonomy (NCBI): domain Bacteria; kingdom Thermotogati; phylum Deinococcota; class Deinococci; order Deinococcales; family Deinococcaceae; genus Deinococcus; species Deinococcus aquaticus. The sequence goes on from NZ_CP115165.1 coordinate 92,918, forward strand.
GGCCTACCCCGGCGCTCAGGCCCACGCGCTGGACGACCCCTTCCGCGAGCGGCTGGCGTCCCTGGGCCTGCCGGCGCAGGTGGAGTCCGAGGGAACGCCCGGCGAACTGTACGTGGACACGCTGGCCGTGACGGAAGCGGCGCGCGGGCAGGGCGTGGGGGCCACGCTGCTGGAAGCGGCGGCGGCGCAGGCGCGCACACTGGGCTTAAGCCGCGTGGGGCTGCTGGTCGAGGACGGCAACCGGGCCGCCACCCTGTACGCCCGCGTGGGCTTCCGCGCGGCGGGCACGCGCACCCTGGCCGGCGGGTCGTACACGCACCTGATCTGGACCCTACCGGGGTAGGGGCCGGGCGGCCGGCGTGGTTGGATGTCCAGCATGGTTGGGGTCATCCGTCCGGTTGATCCGCGCGCGGCGTGTGGGCGCTATGCTCGGCGGCGTGCGCCGCATTGTGTGGGTTCTTGTTGCGGCGGCGGGTCTGGCAGCGGTCGTTGCCCCTGCCGCTCCGTTTCTCTCGCGGTACGCGGCCATTCCGCGCAAAGCGGACGGCCCGTTGACGGTGCTGCTGGCCGGCGTGGACGTGGATTACGACGACAGCGCCGCCGTGTGGCCCTGGCCCGCGAAGGCCGAATCGTACGCGACCCGCACGGATACCATCATGCTCACGCAGGTGTGGCCGGACGGTCGGGTGAACGTGCTGGGCGTGCCCCGTGACTCGTGGGTGAACATGCCGGGCTACGGGTGGGGCAAGGTCAACGGCGCGAACGTGCATGGCGGCCCGGAGATGCTGATGCGGGCCGTGCAGGACCTGACGGGCGTGCCGGTAGACGCCTACGCGCTCGTCAGCCTGAACGCCATTCCGGCCATGACGGCGGCGGCGGGCGGCGTGACGGTCGATGTGGGGCAGGCCATGAAGTACGACGACAACGCCGGGAAGCTGCACATCGACCTGAAGCCCGGGCGTCAGCGCCTGAACGGCGAGCAGGCGGCCGGGTTCCTGCGCTTCCGGCATGACAACCTGGGTGATATCGGGCGGATCGCGCGGCAGCAGCAGTTCGTGTCTGCGCTGGGCGCGCAGGTCCGTAACCCGCTGAACGCATGGCGGCTGCCGATGATGGTGAGCGCCGTGGACCGCAACATGAAAACCAACCTGACGCGCGCACAGGTGGCGGCCCTGAGCGGCGCGGTGCTGGGGGGCCCGCAGGTGCAGACCTTCAGCGTGCCGGGCGATTTCGGGTACCGGGGCGCAGCGAGCGTGTGGGAGGTGGACCGCGTGGCCCTGAACGCCCTGATCCGCAAGGAGTTCCGTGATCCGGACGACGTGCGGTCGCTGGGCGTGGCGGTCGTGAACACCGACGCCCCGGACGGCAGCGCGGGCCGCCTGAAGGCGCGGCTGGAGGGGCTGGGGTACTCGAACGTCTGGATCGTCAGCGAGCCGCGCGGCCCGGCTAGGACGACTGCGTCGGGTGGGGCGGCGGCGCGGGTGCTGCGGGACGTGGGCTTCGGGACCGTCACCGACACGCCGGGCGCGGCGGGAGCGGACGTGACCATCCGGCTGGGATCGGATACGCCCGCGCCCTGAGGCTGGTACGCGGGATGCGAGGAGCAGTTCGAGGGGACAACAGCAGGCGCTGACCTTTCACCGCGCCCTGCTTCCCGCGTTTCGTACCCCCTTGATCTGAAACGATTCAGACCGTACTGTGCTGGGTATGACTTCTTCCCTGACCGGCGAACTGAAGTGGTGGCAGAGCGGCATCATCTACCAGATCTACCCGCGTTCCTTCCAGGACGACAGCGGCGACGGCGTGGGCGACCTGCGCGGCATCACGCGCCGCCTGCCGTACGTGGCGACCCTGGGCGTGCGGGCCGTGTGGCTCTCCCCCATCTTCAAAAGTCCCATGCGCGACTTCGGGTACGACGTGGCCGATTACTGCGACATCGACCCGCTGTTCGGGACGCTGGAGGACTTCGACGCGCTGGTCGCCGAGGCTCACCGCCTGGGCCTGAAGATCATGCTGGACTACGTGCCCAACCACTCCTCTTCCGATCACGCCTGGTTCCAGGAGGCGCTGACCGGCCCAGGCAGCGCGAAACGCGACTGGTACGTGTGGCGCGACCCCGCCCCGGATGGCGGCGCGCCCAACAACTGGAAGTCCTTCTTCGGCGGCCCCGCCTGGACGCTGGACGGGGCCAGCGGGCAGTACTACCTGCATCAGTTCCTGCCCAGCCAGCCGGACCTGAACTGGCGGAACCCGGCGGTGCGGGCGGCGATGTTCGACGCGCTGCGGTTCTGGATGCGCCGGGGCGTGGACGGGTTCCGCGTGGACGTGATCTGGCTGCTGGCCGAGGACAACCGGTACCTGGACGAACCCGAGAACCCCGACTGGCAGCCCGGCCAGCCGGAACACTGGAGTCTGCTGCACCCGTACACGCAGGACCAGCCCGAGACGCACGAGTACATCCGCGAGATGCGCGCCGTGCTGGACGAGTTCGATGACCGCATGATGGTCGGCGAGATCTACCTGCCAGTCGACCGGCTCCTGCCGTACTCGGGCACGGAGGACGCCCGCATGGTGCACCTGCCGTTCAACTTCCACCTGATCCTGCTGCCCTGGAACGCGGCCGAGGTGCGGCAGTTCGCGGACGGGTACGACGCGGCGTGCCTCGCGGCGGGCGCCTGGCCGAACTGGGTGCTGGGCAACCACGACCAGCACCGCTTCCGGTCCCGCGTGGGCGACGCGCAGTACCGCGTGGCGCAGACGCTGCTGCTGACGCTGCGCGGCACGCCCACCGTGTACTACGGCGACGAGATCGGCATGCGCGACGTGGCCATCCCGGCCGACCGCATCGTGGACCCGGCCGCGCTGCAACAGCCGGACAGCCCCGAGGCGGGCCGCGACCCGGAACGCACCCCCATGCAGTGGGACGCTACCGAGAACGCGGGCTTCAGCGCGGACGGCACGACGCCGTGGCTGCCGCTGGCGGACGATTTCGCAGACCTGAACGTGCAGGCGCAGGAGAACGATCCCACCAGCGACCTGAACTACTTCCGCGCCCTGACCCGCCTGCGCGAGGGGCATCCGGCCCTGATCGGCGGCACGTACCGCAGCGTGGACGCCCCGGAGGGCGTGTTCGCCTTCGTGCGCGAAGGTCACGGCGAGACCCTGACCGTCCTGCTGAACATGAACAGCCGGGAACACGACCTGGGTGAACTGGCGCGCGGCGAGACGCTCCTGAGCAGCCTGGGTGACCGGCCGGCCAGTGGCGCGGTCCTGCGCCCCGACGAGGCCCGCATCCTGCGCTGACCAGTGGCCCAGGGGGCGGGACGGGTGTCGTCAGTTCACCCGTCCCGCCCCCTGCTGTCCCTGCCTACCGCGCCTGCCTGCCGTTCAGTACGGCAGTTGCGCCAGCCGCAGCAGCTCCTGCCGGACGCGGCCCGCGTCGTTGGGTCGCTCGGCGCGGTGGGGCCGGATCAGGCTGGCATGCAGGGACCCCAGCGGGTCGCCGCTCGGGGCGTGAGGTTCGTCCGGGTCGGGCAGTGACCCGTGAATGCCCCAGCCGAGCAGGACGCCCACGCCGTACAGGTCACTTTCCGGCCCGAGCGGTTCGCCGCGCGCCGCTTCCGGGCTCTGGAAGGCGGCGGTGCCCATGCGCACGGGCGTGTCGAAAGTCTCGAAGGCCGGGCCGGACAGGTCGAAATCGACGAGTTTGGCGCTGCCGTCCTCGTCGACCATGATGTTCTCGGGTTTGATGTCGCGGTGCACCAGCCCGCGCCCGTGCAGGTACGCCAGGGCGTCGAGCAGGTGCACGATGGTCAGCAGGAACGCGCGGCGTTCGGTCAGCGCGGCGGGCCGCTGCGTGAACCGCTGGAACATCACCTCGCCGCGCGCCAGGGTGCCCACCAGCGCCGGCTGATCGTCCACGACGGCGCGGTGCAGCACCCGCACCAGCCGGGGGTGGTGCAGGTCGTGCGCGTGCTGGTACTCGCGGTCGGCGTAGCCGCTCAGGTGCGCGGGGAAGATCTTGACGGCGCAGGGCTGACCGTCACGGGCCACGGCGAAGTACACCAGGCTGTGGGAGCCGCGACCGACGGGACGGATGAGTCTCACTCCGTCACCCACGATCTGTCCTGCAAGAGGCATCTCACTCAAGCTACCGCGCCCGGCCGGCCAGGGGGTAGCCCCACCCGGCGGCCCCCCGAACGCGACCGCCGGGCAACACGGCAAAAAGCAGCGGCAGCCCGCACCTCACGCCCCCTAAATGAACCCGGTGCAGAACGTAGAATGAACGCATGAGCGCACGGGTGGGGTACGGACTGGTGCTGGGCGGCGGCGGCGCGCGCGGACTGGCGCACGTGGGCGCGTGGCAGGTGCTCGAAGAACACAGCCTGACGCCCGGCGTGATCGCCGGAACGAGCATGGGCGGCCTGATCGGGGCGTTCATTGCCGCCGGGTACAGCGCCCCGGAACTGGTCCGCATCTCGGAGTCCGTGTCGTGGCGGCGACTGCTGGACCTGCGGCCCGGCCCGGGCCTGATCCGCACGTCCAGCCTGAGCGCGTGGCTCTCGCATCACCTGCCGCCCACCTTCGAGGAGTTGAAGGTGCCGCTGGCGATCACCGCGACCGACATGCTCTCGGGGCGCGCCGTGTACCTGACGCGCGGGAACCTGCACGAGGCGCTGCGGGCCACGACGGCGTACCCCGGCGCGATCGAGCCCGTGGCGGTCGACGACATGCTGCTCTCGGACGGCGGGATTCTGAATCAGGTGCCGGTGGACGCCGCGCTGTTCCTGGGGGCGCGGCGCGTGCTGGCCGTCGACGTGACCGCGCCGGACCCGCTGGAACTGCACGAGCGGCGCGTGCTGCTGTGGAAACGCGAGGCGAACCTGGGGCCGGTGCGGGCGCTGCGGCGCTCGGTGGAGATCATGCAGGCGCAACTGACGGACGCCCGCGTCAGCCTGTACCGCCCGGACGTGCTGCTGCGCCCGCACCTGGGCGACATCGATCTGGTCAGTTTCAACCGGTCCGCGCAGGCCATCCGCGCCGGGCAGGACGCCGCCCTGGCCGAACTGCCGCGCCTGAGTGCCCTGTTCGGCTGACGGCGGAGTTCAGGTCGGGCCCGGGCGTTGTTCCCGAAACCGACCTGAACCGGACACAGCGGTATGGGGGCACGGGGTGTGGGGGCAGGGGCCATGCGGCCCGGCTTCATCCGGTATTCTGCGCGGTGCATGACCAGACCTGACAGACCTGCACCGTCCGCCCTTCAGAAACTGTGGAAGGAACTGCTTGAACCGATCGTGTTCGCGGTCGTCATCACGCAGTTCGTGGCGACACTGGTCGGCGTGGACGGCGTGAGCATGATGCCCAACCTGCGGGACCGGGAACGCGTGTTCGTTCCCAAGTACGAGACGTGGCTGCACAAGGCCGGCGTGGGCGAATTCAGCCGCGGCGACATCCTGATCTTCAAACCATCCCGCGCGGCCACCGAGAAGATCGCCAACCTGAACAAGAGCGCGTTCGGCCTGTGGAACTACCGGCCGTTCCTGATCAAACGCCTGATCGGCCTGCCGGGCGACCGGATCACCGTCAGTGGCGGCGAGGTCACCGTGAACGGCACGCCGCTGGATTCCAGCTGGACGACCGCGTACTGGCAGGAGCAGGGCTGCTGGGACACCCAGAGCGAACTGGCGAACTACGCCACGGCCTCCGTGAGTTACGGCGTGGTGCAGGACCAGCAGGAGTTCACGGTGCCGCAGGGCACGTACTACGTGATGGGCGACAACCGCACCGCGAACGGTTCGGAGGACTCCCGCATGATCGGCCCGGTCGAGCGCCGGGACGTGGCCGGGCGCGCCGCCGCCGTCGTGTGGCCCATCATGCGCAAGGCGAACGTGAAGTACGACTGTAACGCCGGAGCAGTGGCGGAATTCAGCGGCGAGAACGTCCTGAACTGGCGTCTGCTGAACCCACCTGCCGCCTTCGACACCCTGAAAGCTGCCCTGAACAAGTAATCACCAACCTCCCCCAATCGGGATGAAAGCGCCCCCTGACCAGAATCGGTTAAGGGGGCGCAGCAGTTTCAGGGGATGATGCTCAGGGACAAATCCAGTCGGGAACAGGGGCCGTCAGGAGTGCGTCTCGCCGTCTTCGCCGGGGTGCCCATCTGGGTCCTCGTCGGTGTCGTCCCCCAGCGCGGTGATCTCGGTGCGTTCGTCGGTCACGCGGTAGGGGCCTTCCTTGGCGATGTAGTCGGCGGCCATGCGCAGCGTTTCCTCGACCCAGCCGTAGTCGTTGCTGATGGTCGCCACGCCGATCACTTCCCAGTCATGGGCGTCCAGGCCGTCCAGGCGGGCGACGGTCAGCGGAAAGCGGACTTTCAGGCGTTCCACGACCGGGCGGACCAGCGCGCGCTTCTCTTTGAGGCTGGCGACCCAGGGCATCTCGACCCGGACGGTCAGGACGCCCACGTAGCCGAGGGCCACGCTAGAGCATGCCGGCCAGGAACCCCTGGGTGCGCACGGCGCGCACGAGGTCCATGACCGTCAGTTGCGAGGGATCGTAGTGCACTTCGATCTGGCCTTCGTCGGGCGTGGCGCGGCTCACGCCTGGCAGGGCGGTCAGGGCGGCGGCAACAGAGGTCCCGGCGTCGCGGGTCATGCCGCGCACGCCCAGCAGTACGCGGGTGGCGTTGGAGGTCATGCCTGTCATTATGCCCCCTGCTCCGGCGTGCCGGGCGCGGGTGTGGCTGGCACGCTGCGCAGGCGGGTGCCGGGGGCGGTGTCGGCGCGGGTGCCCAGGTGGCACACGGCGCTCTGGCCGGTCACGACGGCACTCTCGCTGGTGGCGGCGTCCAGCAGGTCGGGGGTCAGGGTGAAGTGAACCTCGTACACGGCGGTGTCGTAGGCGCTTTTCACGGCGGCGTGCAGCAGGCCCGTGCTGGTGCCTTCGGGCGCGCCGGGCAGGACGCTGACCGTCCGCACGAGCACCAGCGGGCGGTCGCCCTGCCAGACCGGCTGGGCCAGAATGAAGCCGGCCAGCGTGTCACCCTCCTCGGCCACGAAGGAGTGCTCGCTGCGCTCATAGAATTTCAGGGCGGGCTGGCTGGTGTGCAGGCGGCCGTCGCGTTCGCGTTCGGGCAGGCTGTCGAAGGCGGGGTCCTGGCGTTGCAGGGTCAGGTCCAGGGCCTGCATGGCCGGGTAGTCGGCCTCGGAGAAGGTGCGGTAGCGCATGGGCCAAGGCTAGTGCATGCGCGGCGCGCGGACCGTGAAGAGGCGCGCAGGCGCGGGTGGAACCGGGCGGGGAACAACGGGCGGGTGGGCCCCGTGTGCCCACCCGCCCGTTTTAACCGTTGACTTTACAGGTCCGCTGTCTCTCTGGGGTAGCGCCTGCGCCACAGCGCCCAGCCCTCGTCGGGGAAGGCGCGCCGGGCTTCCGGGGCGAACAGCAGCGCCCCCTGGTGTTCCAGTTCGGGGTCGGGGGTGGGTAGGACCTCGGTGGTCTGCATGGCGGGGTGGTCGGCCCAGGCGATCAGGCGACCCGAGCCACCCCAGGGGTCGTCCGTGACCCACACGACGCGGCCCACGCCGAGCAGGGCGCTGGCCCCGCCGCACATCAGACAGGGTTCCAGGCTGGTGTACAGCGTCAGGCTTTCCGGGTTCTCCAGTTTGCCCACGCCGAAGTACAGGTCCATCTCGGCGTGGGCGACGCTGGCGTCCCCGACGTGTTCGGGCGTCTGGGCCTCGCCCACGCGGTTGCGGCCGCGCGCGACCTCGTGGCCGCTGGCGTCGACCAGGACGGCTCCGACCGGGGAACTGCCGGCCTGCTGGGCCTCGCGGGCCAGGTCGAGGGCGAGTTGCAGCCAGCGGCGGTGTTCCGGGGCGGAGCGGTGGGGGGCAGACATGGCGGCAGTCTGACGCGGCGGGGGTGGAATTCCGTAGCTTCGGCTGGATTGTCGGGCCTGCGTGAAGGGGACCTTCAGGGGCCGGGCGGCTGGCCGGGCAGCCGTCAGGGGCCGGGCAGGCCGGGGTGCCCCCTAGAGGCCCCCGGCGTTCGTGGGCGGTCAGTTCTTGAAGCGCCGCCAAATTTGCTTATACTGAGTTCAACTTCGTACTGATCTGTTCCGATCCGGACCCGCCGGGGTCACGTGCTGGGCGCGCCCCAGCCACGCCGGGACAGGTTTCACCTTCTCCCCCATGTCCCTCAGACCTCAGCTGAGGGCGGGGCGCCCCCCAATTCCCGCAGGAGTGCCATGACCCACGCAACCCCCACCCGCCCCTGGCTCAGCAGCTACGAACCCGGCGTACCGCACACCTTCAAGCCCAGCGGCCTGACCCTGCCGGACCTGCTGCGCCGCACCGCCGAGAAGTACCCGGACCGCGTGGCGATGTCCTTCATCGGCGCGAACACCACCTACGGCCAGCTGTACAGGGACGCCCAGCGTTTCGCGGCCGCGCTGCAAAAGATGGGCGTGCGCCCCGGCGACCGCGTGTCCATCATGCTGCCGAACACCCCGCAGTTCGTGACCAGCTTCTATGGCACGCTGCTGGCCGGGGCGGTCGCCGTGAACACCAGCCCCATGTACACCCCGTCCGAGCTGGAACACCAGCTCAAGGACAGCGGCAGCGAGACGCTGGTCATCCTGGACACCTTCTACCCCCGCTACGAGGAAATCCGCGCCCGCGTGCCGGTCAAGCGGACCCTGGTGACCGGCGTGCAGGACGCCCTGCCGTTCCCGAAGAACCTGCTGTACCCGGTCAAGGCGCGCCGCGAGGGCACCTGGGTGAAGGTGCCGTTCGACGAGCGCGTGCTGCCGTACCCCAAAGTGCTGGCGTCGCAGGCCTCCGCCGCGCCCAGCGTGAGCATCAGCCCCGACGACGTGGCCCTGCTCCAGTACACCGGCGGCACCACCGGCGTGCCCAAGGGCGCGATGCTGACCCACGGGAACCTCGTGTCGAACTGCGAGCAGGCCCGCATGTGGATGAGTGACCTGCGCGACGGGCAGGAGGTCACGCTGGCCGCCATTCCGTTCTTCCACGTGTACGGCATGACGGTCGCCATGAACCTCAGCGTCCTGACCGGCGCGACCCTGGCCCTGGTGCCCAACCCGCGCGACATCAAGATGGTCCTGTCGCAGATCACGTCGTCCGGCGCCACGCTGTTCCCCGGCGTGCCCACGCTGTACAACGCCATCAACAACCACCCGGACACGCCCAAGCACGACCTGACCAGCATCCGCGCCTGCATCAGCGGCAGTGCGCCCCTGCTGCTCGAAACGTCCCGCCGTTTCAAGGAGATCACGGGCGGCGCGAACCTCGTCGAAGGGTACGGCCTGACCGAGGCGAGCCCCTGCACGCATACCAACCCCATCTTCGGCGAGCAGCGGGAAGGCAGCATCGGCGTGCCCTTCCCCGGCGTGGACTCCATCGTCGTGGATGACGACGGGCAGATCGTTGCGCCCGGCGAGGTCGGCGAACTGTGGATCGCCGGCCCGATGATCATGAAAGGCTACTGGCAGCGCCCCGACGAGACCGCCAAAACCCTGCGTGAGGCGCACGGCCGCACCTGGCTGATGACCGGCGACATGGCCACCATGGACGCCGACGGGTACTTCCGGATCGTGGACCGCAAGAAGGACCTGATTATCGCCGGGGGCTTCAACATCTACCCCCGCGAGGTCGAGGAAGCCCTGATGAGCCACCCGGCCGTGCTGGAAGCCGCCGCCGTCGGCGTACCCGACACGTACCGCGGCGAAAGCGTGCACGCCGTCGTGGCCCTGAAACCCGGCGCGGCCGCCACGGAGGCCGACATCATCGCCCACTGCAAGGGCCTGCTCAGCAATTACAAGGTGCCCCGCAGCGTCGAATTCCGCGCGGAACTGCCCAAGACGGCCGCCATGAAAATTCTGCGCCGCCAGCTGGCCCAGGAAGCCCGCGACGCCCAGAAAGCAAAGAGCGCCTGACCCGGGAGCAGTAGGGCAACACAGGAGCGGGGCGTGACCGTTGAACCGGCACGCCCCACTTTTATCTGTTCCCACTCCCCACTTCCTGCTCCCCGGTTACGCGTTCGCCAGCGGCGCGTAGGCGGTGGCGCCGCCGTCCAGTGGGCTGGCGGGCCGACCGGCGCGGATGGCGGCGGCCCCGGCCAGGGCGATCATGGCGCCGTTGTCGGTGTTCAGGCCCCGGCCGGGGAACACGACGTTCAGGTCTGTTGCGTTGAACGCTTCGCGCAGGGCGCTGTTCGCGGCGACGCCGCCGGAGACCACGACGGTGCCCCGGCCCTGGGCGTGCGCGGCGCGGGACGTGGTCTTCACGAGGACCTTCACGGCCGCCTGCTGGAAACTGGCGGCGAGGTCCTCGGGGGTCGCGCCGCCCCGGTGGGCGAGCAGCGCCGCCGTCTTCAGGCCGCTGAAACTGAAGTTGAAGGTCTTCTGCCCCTGCAACGGCTCCTTGAACGGCACGGCGTCCGGGTTGCCGCGCGTGGCGGCCTCGCTGATGGCCGGGCCGCCCGGGTAGCCCAGCCCGGCCAGCCGGGCGATCTTGTCGAAGGCCTCGCCCGCCGCGTCGTCCATGGTCGCGCCGACCAGCACGTACTCGCCGTCGCGCGGCACGTCGAACAGGTGCGTGTGCCCGCCGCTGACCACCAGTGCCAGGAACGGGGCGCGCAGGTCGCCCTCGCTGGCCGCCGCGAAGATATGCCCCTCCAGGTGGTGCGCCGCGTGGAACGGGACGTTCAGTGCCTGCGCCAGCCCCTTGCCGTACATCAGGCCGACCAGCAGCGCACCGACCAGTCCGGGGCCGGACGTGGCGGCCACCGCGTCAATGTCGCTCACGGTCAGGCCCGCCTCGCGCAGCGCGTCGCCCATGACCTCGTCGATGCGTTCCACGTGCTCACGGCTCGCGAGTTCCGGCATGACCCCACCGTAGCGGGCGTGCACCGTCTGCGACCACACGCGGTTCGCCAGGAGGTTCACGCGCCCGTCCGGCAGCAGTTCGACGATGCCGACGCCGGTATCGTCACATGACGTATCGATTCCCAGAACACGAACGGAACGCGGAACGGACGGGACGGAAGCGGCAGAAACACTCATCGGGACGGAGTGTAGCAGTCACGCCAGACACGAACGGTGACGGGTGCTGGTCAGGAACGTATGCGCGGCCCGGGCGACCACGGCCGCCCCGCCCACTCCCCACAACCCACTGCCTCCCACCCTCTCAGCGTTGCTGGTCGCGCACGGCGGCGAGGGTTTCCTCGAATGCGTCGAGGAATTCGTCCTCAAGAGCGCGGTCGCGGATCAGGGCGTCCTGTTCCGTGGTGGCCTGTTCACGGGTCCAGCGGACGCGGGCCTGCCGGGCGCTGCTGACGTTGCCTCTCCCGGCGATGAAGCGGGCAGCGTGGCGGACGGCAGCGTGCGGGTCGTCGGTGGGCGCGGTGACGCTGAGGTTACGCAGGCCGCCCTGGTCGTTGACGAGAGAGCAAGTGACTTCCACTCGCACGCCGTGCCGGGCGAGGAAGACCTGATCGACACGCCACATGCTGGTGGCGCGGATGGGGTCGGGGGCGGTGCGGGGGGCGCGGCGTCGGGGCATGTCAGGAGGCGTCGGGGGCGGGGGGGGTCCACTCGCGGGCCTGTTCGAGGCCCAGCAGGACGCGGCCGGCGCCCTCGGCCAGCGCTTCGAGTTCCAGTTCGCCGGGAATGACGAGCACCGGGGCAATCCACGCGACGCGCCGCTCGATGCGGTCCACGAGTTCGTCCCAGCGAGCAATACCACCCGTGATGACCAGCGCGTCCGGGCGGGCGCTGAGCGCGCCGGTCTGCTCGCCCAGGGCCTTGCAGACCTGATGAACGAACGCGGCGGCGACCGTCTGCACGTCCGTTTCGGACAGCAGGCGGGTTTCGAGGTCGCGCAGGTCCTTGCTGCCGGTCAGGGCCAGGAATCCGCCCTCGCTGCTCAGGCGGGTCAGGGCGGCGCTGTTGCCGAGCGTGTGGGCCAGGGCCAGCAGCGCGCGGGGCGGAACGGGGCCGCTCTGCATGGCGCCCATTGGGCCGCCGTCGGGTCCGGTGCCGGTGGTGTCGATGGCGCGGCCCCGGTCGAACGCAGTGACGCTGGTAGTGGCCCCCAGGTGCGCCACGACGATGCGGGCGTCCTGGAAGCGTTTGCCGACCTCGTGTGCGGCGCGGCGGGCGACGGCGCGGGCGTTCAGTGCGTGAAATTCCGCGGTGCGGTGAATGCCGCGCAGGCCGGTCACGCGCGCTTCGGGCAGCAGCTCATCGGCGCTCTGGGGGTCCACGATGAAGGCCGGCACGCCGCGCACCTGGGCGGCAGCGAGGGCCAGCGGGCCGCCCAGGTTGGGCGGGTAATGGCCACGTTCGCCCTGCGCGACGTACTCGGAGAGTTCCCGCGTGACGCGGTAGGTGCCGGTCGCGACCTTGCCGATCAGGCCGCCGCGTCCGACGAAGGCGTCCGGGGCGGGCCAGTCGGCGGTCAGGTCCAGGATGGCCTGCGTGATAGCGGGCACCTGCCCGGCGGTGGGCGGGCCGCTGAGGGGCAGTTCGGCGCGGGTGAGGGTCAGGCGAAGCTGTCCGGGAAGCGCCGGATTGTCGCTGGGGTCAATGCGCGCGCACGCGAGCTTGACGCCGCTGGTTCCTGGATTGATCACGTGGGCGATCACAACGCCGCAGCGTACCAGATTGACCGCCGCACCCGGCGGGACAAATGAGGGGATCTTCAACGCACTCTCATACGGACTCCGATCGAATGGCTTGCAAAGCCGTTCAATCCGAGCGGACGCGAGTAGGAGTAAAGAGGATTCCGGGCGTGGAGTTGGCAACCCGGTGTGGTTCCGGGTTGTTAACGAAACAGACGGCGGTCCGTATCATGCGCGGGCGGTGGGTGGTGTGGCGGGGGGCCGGTCCTGTAGCCAGCCGGGTCCACCCAGACAGGCGACGGCCCCGGCGTCAGGAACACCGGGGCCTTCATGGGTCTGTAGCTAAGCCTGTCTCTGGGTCTGCGCGTCGACCACCGGGCAGGGCTCAGGGGTTACACGCTGGGTTCGATCAGTCCGTAGTGCCCGTCCTTGCGGCGGTACACGACGCCGCAGGTGTTGGTCTGCATGTGCATGAACACGTAGAAGTCGTGTCCCAGCGCTTCCATCTGCGCCACGGCGTCCTCGGGGCTCATGGGGCGCATGTCGAAGCGTTTCATGCGGACGATCTCGGGGCTGAATTCGGTCACGTCGTCCAGTCCGGCGTTCACGGCGGCTTCGGCCGGGCCGGGCTCGGGCTGGGGGGTCAGGTCATGACGGCTTTTCAGGTAGCGGGTCTTGAATTTCCGCAGCTGCCGTTCGAGGACGTCGCTGGCCTTGTCGATGGCGGCGTACATATCCGCGTGGTGTTCCTCGGCGCGGATGATGCCGCTGGGCACGTTCAGCTGAACCTCGACGCGGTTTCGACGTCCAGAGTCCCGCACGTCACGGACGGTCAGGGTCACGCGGGCATCGGTGATCTGATCGCTGTAACGGTCCAGCCGCGTGAGTTTCTCCTGCACGTACTCACGCATGGGATCGGTGACTTCAACGTTCCGGCCTGACAGCTTGTAGATGTGCACGGCTTTCACCTCTTCCTTTTCCCGGAGGGTGGGATCGGCTCCGGTACCGTCACAATAGGCCCAAGGTCAGGGTGCTGTCAGGCGAACAGCTCACAGCGCCCGCCCCTGCTTTCGGGGTATGCTCCGGGACGGAGAACACACGGGTGGTCCTCACCCCGCTGTGACAGGCTCGCCGTGTGCCACACGTACTTTCGCCCGCTCAGCTCTGCGGGTGTTCACCGGCCGGGTGCGCCCCGTTCAGATGAAGGCCCGGTACAGTTGACAGGTCCCGGCGCGCTGTATTCTGGGGGCGTGAAGGTAGACCGCCAGGAACAGGATGACGCCCGGCGCGAGCGCATTGCCCGCGCGGCCTTCGAGTTGTTCGCGCGCAGTGGCCTGGACGCCATCAGCGCGCAGGACATCGCCCAGGCGGCGTTCGTGAGCCGCACCAACCTGTACCGTTACTACCCCAGCAAGATTCACATGCTGCTGGCGCACTTCGAGAAGGCCGTGCAGGCCAGCCGCGACGACGCCACCGAGCGCCTGCGGGCCGGGGCGAACCCGCAGCAGGTCTGGGACAAGGTCACGGCCCGCATGGCGGACCTGGGCGTGCGCTACCGGCATCTGGTGGGCGCGGTCGGTCAGGCGGTTCTGGGCGCGTCGCCCCTCGAGACGAAACCCGCGCCGCAGCGTGCACCCGGCATGCCCGGTGACGGCATGCGCACCGCGCTGACCCTGGCGGCCATGGTGGAACCCGTGCTGCTGGCCATGCAGAACCAGGGTCGCCTGCGCCCCGAGGCGAACATCAACATGCTGAGCGTGCTGCTGGTCGACGCGTTCATTCTGGCGCTGCTGCACGGCGGGCACCGTGATCAGCGGGAGGTGCTGCGTGACTGGCAGGACCGGTTCAGCCTGCTGATGCACGGCGCGCTGGCTCCCGGCATCAGCCTGCGCGACCCGGCGCACGGTGAGCGCGACGCTCTCTGATCCGGACTCCGGTTGAAGCTGGCCTGATATGGACTCCGATTGAATGGTTTGCAAAAACCATTCGATCCGAGCGGACGCGAGTGGGAGCGAAACGGGTTCCGGGCGTGGAGTTGACAACCCGGTGTCGTTCCGGGTTGTTAACGAAACAGACGGAATCCGTATGAGAACACGCTGACAGCAGAGCGCCCCGGTCACCAACGACCGGGGCGCTCTGCTGTGCGTGTTGCGGGTTCAGTCCTGGCGTGCGCGTCTCAGGCGGTTGAGCAGCGCGAAGACCTGACGCTGCTCCTCGGCCAGCAGGGCACGCCGGAGTGCCTCGGGAGAGATGGACGGCGCCGGCGCTTCGGCCGTGGGGCCGGCCGGGGGCGCCTGAATGCGGGACTCGTCACGCAGGTCCCGCAGGTAGGGTGTCCCCCACTGACTCCAGCTTGAATCGTTCGCGTCCCTCGCCTTCCTGGTCATAACCACAGCGTAGTGAGAAGGTTCGCACAATTCTCTGACTTTCGGCCGTATTGAGCGTCAGGTCAGGTGAAAGCCGCGTGACGGCCGGCCGGAAGGTCCGGTCCCGCGCCTTCCGTCGGCCTTCCCGGCCGGGCGGGGCATGAAGAACGGCGCATGGACAGGCGTACCGCGCTGGGCGGGGGCGGGGGTATGCTCGCAGGCGTTGAGGAGCGCGGGCCGCTCAAGTGGCCGCCGCGACTCCGGGAGGAATACCACATGGCACCAGAACAGACCTCATCCACGAACGCCCCCGCCACCGCGTCCCTGACGGGCCTGAGCAGTTACCGCGCTCTGGCCGCGCACGCCGACGCCACCCGTGACCTGCACCTGCGCGACCTGTTCACCGCCGACCCGCAGCGCGGCGAGCGCCTGAGCGCCGAGGGGGCCGGGCTGTACCTGGATTACAGCAAGAACCGCGTGACCGACGAGACCATGAGCCTGCTGCTGGCCCTGGCCCGCGAGACCGGCGTGGAAGCCCGTCGCGACGCCATGTTCGCCGGCGAAAAGATCAACGTGACCGAGGGGCGCGCCGTGCTGCACACCGCCCTGCGTGCCCCGGCAGGCGCGACTGTGATGGTGGACGGCCGTAACGTCGTACCCGACGTTCATGAGGTCCTTGACCGGATGGCGGCCTTCGCTGATCAGGTGCGCGCCGGAACGTGGCTGGGGCACACCGGGCGGCCCCTGAAGAACATCGTGAACATCGGCATCGGCGGCAGCGACCTGGGGCCAGTCATGGCTGCCGAGGCGCTGAAACACTACGCGCAGCGGGACCTGACGCTGCGGTTCGTGTCGAACGTGGACGGTACGGATCTGGTCGAGAAGACCCAGGGGCTCGACCCGGCCGAGACGCTGGTGATCGTGAGTTCCAAGACCTTCACCACGCAGGAGACCATGGCGAACGCGCAGAGTGCGCGCGCGTGGCTGCTCGCGGCGCTGGGTGACGACGCGGCGGTCGCGCGGCACTTCGTGGCCGTGTCCACGAACGCGGACGCCGTGCAGAAGTTCGGGATCGACACCGCGAACATGTTCGGCTTCTGGGACTGGGTGGGCGGGCGTTACTCCATGGACAGCGCCATCGGCCTGAGCCTGATGCTTGCCGTCGGCCCGGACGGTTTCCGCGAGATGCTGGCCGGCTTCCACGCCATGGACGAGCACTTCCGCACCGCGCCGCTGGAGAAGAACCTTCCGGTGCTGCTGGGCCTGCTGGGTATCCTCTACAACAACTTCCATGACGCGCAGAGCCACGCGGTGCTGCCGTACGACCAGTACCTCGCGTACTTCCCGGCTTACCTGCAACAGCTTGATATGGAAAGCAACGGCAAGCACGTCACGCTGGGCGGGCAGGAGGTGGACTACCAGACCGGCGCGGTCATCTGGGGTCAGCCCGGCACGAACGGCCAGCACGCCTTCTACCAGCTGATCCACCAGGGCACCAAGCTGATCCCGGCGGACTTCATCGGCTTCTGCCAGACCCTGAACCCGCTGCCGCTGGGTGACGGCGCGCCGCACCACGACCTGCTGATGGCGAACGTGTTCGCGCAGACCGAGGCGCTCGCCTTCGGGAAATCGCTGGCCGCCGTGCTGGCCGAGGGCGTGCAGCCTGACCTGGCCCCGCACCGCGTGTTCGACGGGAACCGCCCCACCAACACCATCCTCGCCGACCGCCTCACCCCGCACACGCTGGGCGCGCTGATCGCCCTGTACGAACACAAGGTCTTCGTGCAGGGCGCCGTGTGGGACATCAACTCCTTCGACCAGTGGGGCGTGGAACTCGGCAAGGTGCTGGCCGGGAAGATCGTGCCGGAACTGCACGCCGATTCCGAACCCGAGCTGAAGCACGACAGCTCCACGAATACCCTGATCCGCCGCTACCGCACGCGGCGCTGAAACGACACGGGGGCAGGGGCGCGGGGATCAGTTGCCGCCGCTGCTCCCGTCCCTGCGGCGCATCCACACGCCCCACGTGAGTGGGCCCGCCACCTCGTCGGCCAGCGGCAGTCCAGCTGCCTGTAGCGCCAGCTTGATCTGCCCGTGGTGGTAGCCCTCGTGCCAGATCAGGTGCTGAATGATACGGACTCCGTCCGTTTCGTTAACAACTCAGAAGGGCACCGAGTTGCCAACTCCACTCCCGAAGTCCGTTCTGCTCCTCCTCGCGTCCGCTCGGATTGAACGGCTTTGCAAGCCATTCAATCGGAGTCCGTATGAGCAGCAGGGGGTGGTCGTAGCGGTCGTCGTGCATCCGGCCACTCCCGGTCCGGCCGCGCACGGCCTCCCGGACGGCAGCGCCGCTGCCGTTCAGGTTCCGCGCGATGACGTCCGGGTCGGTTTCCGGCGCCCACTCCCGTTCGGGCACGGGGCGGGCGGCCTCCGGGGCGTTCTCCTGGACGAGGCTCAGGCGCACGGCCGCCATGTGGGTCAGCATCTGGGCGACCGTGGGATGACCGGGCAGCGCGCGAGCCTCCAGACCGCCGGACGGCAGGGCACCCAGCAGGTTCACGAGGACGCGGTTGTTGCGGTCCCACGAGTCGAGCAGGACGCCCAGCAGATCGGCGGTCACGCCGGCCGTTCTCCCCGGCGCAGGGTGTTCAGGATCCCGGCGGCGATTTCCTCGACGCTGGCGCTGGTGGTGTCACGCACGGGAATTCCGGCGCGCTGGAACATGCGTTCGGCGCGGCGGACCTCGTGTTCGCACTGTTCGAGGCTGGCGTAGCGGCTGCCGGCCTTGCGCTGCGTGCGGATGGCGTGCAGGCGGCGCGGGTCGATGGTCAGGCCGTGCAGTTTGTGGCGGTGCGCCTCCACGGGAATGGGCAGGCCGCTGCGGTCGAAGTCGTCCTCCGCCAGCGGGTAATTGCTGGCGCGCACGCCGTGCTGCAGGGCCAGGAAGAGGCTGGTGGGGGTCTTGCCGGCGCGGGAGACGCCCACCAGGATCACGTCGGACAGGCCGTACTGCTTGTCGCCCACGCCGTCGTCGGTGGCGAGCGCGAAGTCCAGGGCGTCCATGCGGGACAGGTAGGCGTCGGTGTCGTGCATGTCGTGGTGGCGGCCCACGGTGCGGGTGGCGCTCTGCTGGAATTCCTGTTCCAGGGCGCTCAGGCCGGGGCCGAGCAGGTCGAACACCTGCGCGGGACAGGTCTGGAGTTCGGTCAGGACCTCGGCGCGGGTGACGGTCGTGAACACCAGCGGGTGTTCGCCGCGCTCGGCGAGGGCGCGGACCTCGCGGGTGACGGCCTGCGCGGCGCTGAGGTCGGCCGTGAACGGGCGGCGCAGGTAGCGCAGGGACTGGCCGGGAAAGTGCGCCAGGAGCGCGCGGGCGATGTTCTCGGCGGTCAGGCCGGTGTGGTCGCTGACGATGACGACGGTGCGGGGGTGGGGTGGGGGGCCGGGCGCGGCGTCTGCCTGGGTCATGCATTCAGGGTGACACGTGGGGGTGGATTCCAGTTGAATGGTTTTTACAAACCGTTCAACCCGGGCGGACTCGGAGAGCTGCGAAGCAGAGCGGGGAGGAGCGGGGCGGGTTCCGGGCGTGGGGTTGATGACCCGGCGATGTTTCCGGGTCGTTAACAAAACAGACGGCAGTTCGTATGGGGGTGGGTGGGGGCGGCTGCCCAGACAGGCGGCCCGTGTCACTGGACAAGTGGCGGGGCGCCGCGCTGCCCTCGGGTAAGCTGGCGGGGTAAGGCAACACTAATTCGCCCGCTTCCAGTCTTCTGGAACCCATCTACATCGGAGAAAATCAATGGATATGATTCGTGTGCTCCATACACTAAGGATGACCGACGTGGAGATCGTGGGCGGCAAGAACGCCTCCATCGGCGAGATGATTCAGGGCCTCGCGGGGGCCGGCGTGCGCGTGCCCGGCGGGTTCGCCACGACCGCCGACGCCTTCCGGCTGTTCCTGACCGAGAACCGCATCGAGGAGAGCATCAACGCCCGCCTGGGCGCACTGGACGTGAACGACGTGGTGGCGCTGGCCCAGGCGGGCCGTGAGATCCGCACGCAGGTGGAGGCCGCCGCGCTGCCTGCCACGCTGGAACAGGCCATCCGCGACGGGTACGCCGCGCTGGCCGCCGAGTCCGGCGTGACCGACCCGGACGTGGCCGTGCGGTCCAGCGCCACCGCCGAGGACCTGCCGGAAGCGAGTTTCGCCGGGCAGCAGGAGACCTTCCTGAACGTGCGCGGCATCGAGAGCGTGCTGCACCACGTGCGGCTGGTGTTCGCCAGCCTGTACAACGACCGCGCCATCAGTTACCGCGTGCACCAGGGCTTCTCGCACGCGGACGTGGCCCTGTCGGCCGGCGTGCAGCGCATGGTCCGCACCGACCTGGGCGCGTCGGGCGTGGCGTTCACGCTGGACACCGAGAGCGGCTACCGCGACGCCGTGCTGGTCACCAGCGCGTACGGGCTGGGTGAACTGGTCGTGCAGGGCGCCATCAACCCGGACGAGTTCTTCGTGTACAAACCCGCCCTGCAAGGCGGGAAGAAGGCCATCCTGCGCCGCACGCTGGGCAGCAAGGCGAAACGCATGGAGTACGCCCCGGAAGGCGGCGTGCAGACCGTGGACGTGCCCCCCGCCGAGCAGCGTGCCTTCTCGCTGTCGGACGCCGACCTGACCGAACTGGCGCGGCAGTGCGTGACCATCGAGGAGCACTACGGCCGTCCCATGGACATCGAGTGGGGCAAAGACGGCCGTGACGGCCTGATCTACATCCTTCAGGCGCGCCCGGAGACCGTGCAGAGCCGCGCCGGGCAGATCATGGAACGCTTCGAACTAACCGGCCGGGGCGACGTGCTCGTCGAGGGCCGCGCCGTCGGAAACCGCATCGGGACCGGCGTGGTGCGGGTCGTGACGGACCTCGCGCAGATGAGTCAGGTGCAGGACGGCGACGTGCTCGTGGCTGACATGACCGACCCCGACTGGGAACCCGTCATGAAACGCGCCAGTGCCATCGTGACCAACCGGGGCGGACGCACCTGCCACGCCGCGATCATCGCGCGCGAACTGGGCATTCCGGCCGTGGTGGGCAGCGGGAACGCCACCCGCGAACTGCGCAGCGGGCAGACAGTCACGGTGTCCTGCGCCGAGGGCGACACGGGCTTCGTGTACGCCGGGCAGGTGCCGTTCCGCGTGAACCGCGTGGAACTGGGGAACATGCCCGAGGTCGGCATGAAGATCATGATGAACGTCGCCAGTCCCGACCGGGCCTTCAGTTTCGCGGCCCTGCCGAACGAGGGCGTGGGACTGGCCCGCGTGGAGTTCATCTGCTCGAACGTGATCGGCATTCACCCACGCGCCCTGCTGGACTACCCCAACGTGCCGGAGGACGTGCGCGCCCAGATTGACGAGAAGACCGCCGGGTACGCCACGCCGCGCGACTTCTTCCGCGAGAAACTGGCCGAGGGGGTCTCCTCCATCGCCGCCGCGTTCGCGCCGAAACCCGTGATCGTGCGCCTGAGCGACTTCAAGAGCAACGAGTACGCGCACCTGATCGGCGGGGCCGCCTACGAACCGCACGAGGAGAACCCCATGATCGGCTTCCGGGGTGCCAGCCGCTACCGCTCGCCGGACTTTGCGGCCTCATTCGCGCTGGAGTGCGAGGCCATCCGCGAGGTCCGTGACGACATGGGCCTGACGAACGTGCAGGTCATGATTCCCTTCGTGCGCACCGTCGGCGAGGCCGCGCAGATCATCGAGATCCTGGGCCGAAACGGCCTGAAACGCGGCGACAGTGCTGTTGATGGAGATGGGGGCCTGAAGATCATCATGATGTGCGAGATTCCCAGCAACGCCATCCTGGCCGACCAGTTCCTGGAGCACTTCGACGGCTTCTCCATCGGCAGCAACGACCTGACGCAGCTGACCCTGGCCCTGGACCGCGACTCGGGTCTGGTCGCCGACCTGTTCGACGAGCAGAACGAGGCGGTCCTGACCCTGATGGCGCAGGCCATCGCCGCCGCCAAACGCGCGGGCAAGTACGTGGGCATCTGCGGGCAGGGCCCCAGCGACCACCCGGACCTCGCCCGCTGGCTGATGGAGCAGGGCATCGACTCGGTCAGCCTGAACCCCGACAGCGTGCTGGGCACCTGGCTGCACCTGGCCGGTGAGGGCGCCGAGGCGCGCGCCACCGTTCAGGGCTGAAGCCGGGCGGGGCGAGGGGCGGAACGGGCATCGTGTTCCGTCCCCCGCCCCGCCTGCTGTCAGGCAGGTACGAGGCCCAGCGCGGCGGGCAGGTCCACCAGACGGGACACGACCGGCACACCGGCGTCCTGGGCAGGCAGCCCGGCCCGGCTGACCCACACGGCCCGCAGTCCGGCAGCCAGGGCGCCCTGCACGTCCTTCTGCCAGGAGTCCCCGACCATCACGGCCTGCGCGGGCGTGACGTTCAGCGCGGCGCAGGCGGCGTGGTACGCGCGGGAGTCAGGCTTGGCGGCGGGCACGTCCTCCACGCACAGCACGGCGTCCACCAGTGCGTCCAGCCCGAAGTGCGCGAGTTTCTGGCCCTGCACCTCACGCACATAGTTGGTCAGGACGGCCAGCCGCAGTCCGGCGGCCCGCAGGTCGCGTAGCACTTCCGGCGCGCCGGGCAGCAGTTGCCAGTGCTTGCGGTACGCGGCGCGGTACGTGAGGGTGGCGGCCTCGCCGTCCGGGTGGGCAGCGCCCAGTTCGGTCAGCAGGCCCGCGAAGCGCCGCACCCGCGCGCCGTGGGCACTCAGCTGACCGCTGAACAGCAGCGGGTCGATGGCGCGGATGTGCGCCGCGTGCCGCGCGAACAGGTCGGCCGGGTCCACGCTCAGGCTGTGCGCGTGCGCCACGGCGCGCAGGCCCGCGTGCGTGCAGGCCGAGTCGTCGAAGAGGGTGTCGTCCAGGTCCAGAATCACGGCGCGGATCGGTGCGTTCACCGCCCGACTCTACCCCCTCGCCGCTGCGCGCTAGCCTCCCAGCAGCAGCGGTTGCGCGGGCCGCTGCCCGGCGGGAACGAGGCTGGCAGCCGTGATTCCGGCCAGTCTGACGCTGCGGCCCATCAGCAGGTCCGGGGTCAGGAGGCGGGTGGCGGCGCGGGTCAGGTCCGGGGCGGCGCTGACCGGTTCCGGCAGCGTGATGCGCCGGGTCAAGACGCTGCGGTCCTCGAATTTCAGTTTCAGGATAACGGTGCGCGCCGCGAGACCCGCCCGTTCGAGGCGGCGCTCGACCCCCTGCGCGAGAACTGGCAGGCGGGCCGTGACGGCTTCCAGGCCACGCAGGTCGTGCCCGTAGGTCTCCTCGGTCCCGACGCTCTTGTGCGGTCGGTCCGGCTGCACCGGGCGGTCGTCGAGGCCGCGCGCGATGCGTGAGAAGTACGCGCCGTGCGCGCCGAAACGGGCGATGAGGGACTCGGGCGCAGCGGCGCGCAGGTCCGCGCCGGTATGAATCCCCATGCCCGCGAGTTTCGCGGCGGTGGCCGGGCCGATCCCGTGAAAGTCCGCCACCGGGAGCGGCGCGAGCAGGTCATCCACCGCGCCCGGGAGGATGACAGTCAGGCCGTCGGGTTTGTTCAGGCCGCTGGCGAGTTTCGCCAGGAACTTGTTCACGCTGACTCCGGCCGTGGCGCTCAGGCCGGTCTGCGCGCGGATCCCGGCGCGGATGGCCTGCGCGATGCGGGTGGCACTGGGGCCGCCCTGAAGGGGCGCGGTGACATCCAGGTACGCCTCGTCCAGCGAGAGCGGCTCGACGAGCGGCGTGAACGCGTGGAAGACCGCGCGGATCTGCGCGCTGACCTCCCGGTACGCCTCGAAGCGCGGTTCGACCACCCTGAGGTCCGGGCAGCGTTCCAGCGCGCGGTACAGCGGCATGGCGCTGCGCACGCCGAACGGGCGGGCCTCGTAACTGGCGGTCAGGACCACCGAACGCCGCCCGCCCCACGCGACGGCCAGGGGAACGCCGCGCAGGGCCGGGTGGTCGCGCTGCTCGACCGAGGCGTAGAAGGCGTCCATGTCCACGTGAATGATCTTGCGCGGGGGCACAGGCAGGTCCGGCACGCCCGCATGGTACGCCCAGGTCACGGCACGCGGAGTCAGAAGCTGGGCCGGGTATGGGGCGGCTTACTGGGCGGCCGGTTCGGGGGGAGATTCCCCCCCGGAGTCTTAAAAACCCCCGCTGGGTGCGTCCTCAGTGGGGGTGGCGTGTCATAACGCCGTAAGAGAGATTTTTCATACTTTGAGATCGAAGCACTCAGGTAGGCACCACTTCGGGTGCCGTGCTCATCAGCCTCCCCTGCCGGGCGGTCACGGTCGCCCACTGTCTTTTTCCGCCCTCTTCCGTTCGTTCAAGGAGCACCTCACATGACCATCGCACTCATCGCCGCCGGTTTTCTCATCATGGCCTACAGCACTTTCTTCGGGTACCAGCTGAAATCAAGAGCGTCCGGCGGGCTGATCGGCACGCGCCTCACGCAGCTGCTTGCCATGATCGCTGTATTTGCCCTGAGTTACCTGGTAGTGGGCGCCCTGGTGTTCGGCCGTCCCGCCGACAGCTCGCTGACGATCCTGTCCGTGATCCTGCTGCTGGGCGCGGTGTTCGTGATTCTGGTGCTGAACCTCGTGCGTGACGTGCTGGGAACCCTGGACTGATGATGATTTACGAGCGACTTCCCCGCCCGGACGGCCTTCAGTTGACGCGGGAACAGCTGCGGGTCTACATGATGTGCAACGGCCGCCGCGCCCTGGAGGAGGTCGCCGCGCTGACCCGCCTGCCGCTCAACGAGTTGCAGAGCGCCCTGAAAGACCTGCAGCAGCTGAACCTGCTGGCCCCCGCGGCCGCGCCCGCCGAGGCTGCCGCCCCCCTGCCCGCGCAGCTGCAGGAACAGCTGATGCGGGAAGCTCAGGCGGCCCTGAATGCCCTGCCAGACGACGCCCTGCCCACCCCGGTGACGGCCCCGGCGCCGACCGCCCCGGAACCCGCGCTTCCGCACACCCTGCCGGACATCACCACGTACCTTCAGGGCGTCCTGACCGAGCACCTGGGCGGCCGGGCCGCGCCGCACGCCGCGAAACTCTCGGCCTGCCGCGACCTGACCGAACTGGGCGCGCTGGTCCCGAAGATGGTCGTGAAGATCAAACTGACCATTCACGAGCAGGCCGGCAACGCCCTGAAAGACGCCTTCGCGCAGTGCATGGCCGCGCACGCGGCGCAGGAGACCGCGCGTGCCTGAGCTGCTGCGCCTGCTTCAGGAACCCTGGCCGTGGTACGTGAGCGGCCCCCTGATCGGCCTGACCGTGCCGCTGCTGCTGCTGCTGGGCAACCGCGCCTTCGGGATCTCCTCGAACCTGCGCCACGCCTGCGCCATCCTGCTGCCCGACTCCCTCAAGCCCTCGCTGTTCCGTCACGACTGGCGCGCGCAGAGCTGGAACCTGATGTTCGCCGCCGGCCTGATCCTGGGGGGCCTAGTGGCCGCCACGCTGATGCGTGACCCGCAGGCCGCGCAGCTGTCCGGCGCGGCCGTGCAGAGCCTCGGCGCGCTGGGCGTGACCGTGCAACCCGGCCTGCTGCCCGCCGAACTGACCGACCTGAGCCGCCCCGGCACGTGGGGACTGCTGATCCTGTCCGGCCTGCTGGTGGGGTTCGGCACCCGCTACGCCGGGGGCTGCACCAGCGGGCACGCCATCACGGGCCTCAGCACCCTTCAGCTGCCCAGCCTGATCGCCACGGCGTCCTTCTTCGCGGGTGGCATTCTCAGCGCCAACCTGCTGCTGCCCCTGTTCCTGAGGTGAAATGATGATCAGCACCACGCCCTCTGCCACCAGCAGTTCCGCCCCCGCCTCCACCGCGCACCTGCTGCTGCGGCAGTGGCCGTTCCTGATCACCGGGCTGCTGTTCGGCGTGCTGCTGATCAAATCCGAGGCGGCCAGCTGGTACCGCATTCAGGAGATGTTCCGCTTTCAGTCCATTCACATGTACGGCCTGATGGGCAGCGCCGTCCTGACCGGAGTGATCACCACCACGCTGCTGCGCCGCACCGGACGGCGCGCCCTGAACGGCGACGCCATCCACGTGCCCGCCAAGACCGGACCCACCAGCAGGTACGTGCTGGGCGGCCTGATCTTCGGACTGGGCTGGGGACTGGCAGGCGTGTGCCCCGGGCCGATCTTCGCGCTGCTGGGCAGCAGCCTGCTCCCGATGCTGATCGTGCTGGCCGCCGCCCTGGTCGGCACCTGGGCATTCGGCGCCGTGCAGAAACTGCTGTAAGGCACGTTCAGAAAGAGGGCGGGCCGTGGGAAATTCATCACGGCCCGCCCTCTGCTGCCGCCCGCACCCGCCCGGATTGAACGGTTCTGGCAAACCATTCAATTGGAGTCCGTCTCATACGGATTCCGTCTGTTTCGTTGACAACCCGGAAGAACGCCGGATTGCCAACTCCACGCCCGGAACCCGTTTCTCTCCTGCTCGCTCCGCTCGGGTGGAAAGGTTTTGCAAACCTTTCCACCGGAGTCCGTCTCAGTCGAGCTGAATGAAGATCGCCTTGAGGTACTGCGCCTCCGCGAAGGTCGCGTGGTGGTCCGGGGCGTGCTGGCTGGTGTGCAGTTCCTTCCAGGTGCGGCCGCTGCGGTCGGCGGCCTCGCGCACGGCCGCCCAGAACTCGTCGGCGCTGACGTGCGCGGAGCACGACGCGCTGACCAGAATCCCGCCCTGCGCGAGGCGGCGGATGCCGTCGGAGGCCAGTTTGCCGTACGCACGGATCGCGCCCGTACGTTCCGCTTCACGCCGCGCCAGTGACGGCGGGTCAAGGATCACCAGATCGAACTCGCGGCGCGTTTCGGTCAGCCACTCGAACACGTCGGCCTGCACCGTCTCGTGCGGCGCGGTGAGTTTCGGGTTCAGGGCGTAGTTGCGCTGCGCGCTGCGCAGGGCGTGGGCGCTGAGGTCCAGGCTGACCACGTCGGCCGCGCCGCCCCGCGCGGCGTACAGGCTGAAACCCCCGCTGAACGAGAAGGCATTCAGGACGCGGCGGTCACGGGCGTACCGCTCGACCCGGCGGCGATTCTCCCGCTGATCCAGGAAGAACCCGGTCTTCTGGCCGCGCAGCACGTCCGCCTCGAAGGCCAGTCCGGTCTCATGGAACACGACCGGGCCGTCCGGGACGGCGCCCGCCAGCACCTGACCGTCGTGCAGGCCGGCGGCGGCGGCGCGCACCTGAATGTTGCGGCTCAGGCGCAGCACGACCCCACTGCCGGGAAAGCGGGCTTCGAGCAGGTCCAGCACGCGTTCCAGGTGCGGGAACCACGCGGCGGTGTACAGCTTGAGCACCAGCGTGTCCGCGTAGCGGTCCACGACCAGTCCGGGCCAGCCGTCCGACTCGCCGTTCACGGCGCGGTACCCGTCGGTGTCCGGGCCGAACAGCGGGGCGCGGCGCAGCAGGGCGGCGTCCAGGCGGGCCGCCCACCACCCGTCATCCAGCGTGGCGGGCGGGCCGTGGTGCAGCACCCGCACACGGAGGGGACTGTCCGGGTCGAACAGACCGATCGCCAGGAAACGGTCGCGGCGGTCGTAGATCACGGCGAGTTCCCCGGCGTCGCCCTCGCGGTTCTGGTCCCGCAGGCTCGATTCGTACACCCAGGGGTGCCCGGCGCGGATGTGCGTTTCGGCGGCCGGAGAGACCCGCAGTCTCAGGCGGGAACGGGGGGGGGGAGCGGCGTCCTGCATCCCCCCAGCGTACCGCACAGGCCGCACCCCGCGCGTCCCGGCCAGGCTGCGCTCAGGCTTTCGCGGCGATGGCTTCCGGTCCAGCCCGGCGGGCCAGGACACGCAGGGCCAGCGGGGCCAGGACGGTCGTGAGCAGCACCATCAGCAGCACCTCGGCGTACACGTTCCCATTGATGATCCCGGCACCCAGGCCCAGGCTGGCGACGATCAGGCCGACCTCGCCGCGCGGGACCATGCCCACGCCGACCAGCAGCGCCTGCTGCCCGCCCATGCTGCGCGCGCCCAGCAGGCCACCCACGACCTTGCCGATCACGGCCAGCACGGTCAGGATCAGACCCGCGACGATCACGGTCGGCGTGCCCAGCACGCTCAGGTCCAGTTGCAATCCGACGACCACGAAGAAGATCGGGGCCAGGAACGCCTCCAGCGCGTGCACTTTCGACTCGAATTCCACTTCGTCCTTCACCTCGGCCAGCACCATGCCCGCCAGGAACGCCCCGATAATCGGCGCGAGGCCCGCCACGGTACTCAGGGCGGCCACGCCCAGGCCCACCACGATGGCCACGTTGAACATGCGCGCCAGACTGAGGTTCTGCAACCGGGGCTGGAAGCGGTGAATCAGGGGAATGCCGACCGCGAGGACCAGCGCCACGAAGCCCACGCTGAGGCCCAGGATCAACGCGACCTGCGCCGCGCCCATGCTCTCACCCGCACCCAGGCCGCTCACGACGGCCAGCAGAGTCAGGCCCAGAATGTCGTCGATGACGGCCGCGCCCAGGATCACCTGCGCGAAACGGGCGTCCAGCACGCCCATCTCCTGCAAGACCTTGGCGGTGATGCCTACCGACGTGGCCACCAGCGCCGTCCCCACGAACAGGGCGCTCACGTTCCCCTGCCCCTGGAACAACCCGAAGCCGAAGCCCAGCGCCAGCGGAATCACGATGCCCAGCACCGCCACCAGCAGCGCCTCCTTCCCCACGGCCAGCAGGTCCCGGAAACGGGTTTCGAGACCCACCATGAACAGCAGGAACACCGCGCCCAGTTCCGCGAGGCTCAGCAGGAACTCGTCCGGGCGGGCCAGATTCAGCAGACTCGGGCCGATCAGGATGCCGGCCAGCACCTGCCCCACCACGGCCGGCACGCCCAGTTTCGAGGCGATCATACCGAACACGGACGCGGCCAGCACCACCCAGAACAGACTGAACAGAAGATTGGCCGTACCGGACGAACTGGCCGCCAGGGCACTCCCGGACACCAGGGCCAGCAGCGGAACTACACGGGTCACATTCAACATCGATTACCTCCACGGAAACAGGGACTTTCATTCGGGGCACACGGCTGTGCCAGCACGCTGAACGCCGGGCGTCAGGCGGGTGAACAGCAACGAACAAATAGCAATGGAGACAGTTCGAATTGAACTGTCTCCACCAGGGCGACCTATGGGGGCCGTTCCCAGCCGCACGGACGCGACTTCGTTGTCTCACAGCATAGCGTGCCCGCCCCCGGAACGCGGCAACCCTAAAGGTCCCGGCAAGGCCCCACGCAACAGAGCGGGTGGGACAGAGGCCACACAGGCTCCTCCCCCACCCGCTCTGGTAGGCCGATCAGTCGGCGGCCTGCTCCTGCCCGTACACTTCCAGCACGCCGGCCGCGCCCATGCCGCCGCCGATGCACATGGTGATCAGGGCCTTCCCGCCGCCCCGGCGACCCAGTTCATAGATGGCGGTCGTGGCGAGTTTCGCGCCGCTACAGCCCAGCGGATGCCCCAGCGCGATGGCGCCGCCGTTCACGTTCATGATCTCCTGGTTCAGGCCCAGTTCACGCGCGACCGCCAGGGACTGCGCCGCGAACGCCTCGTTCAGTTCGATCAGGTCAATGTCGGCCAGGGTCAGGCCCGTCTGCGCCAGCACCTTGGGAATGGCCTTCACGGGCCCGATGCCCATCAGTTCCGGGTCCACGCCCGCCACCGCGAAGCCCACGAACTTCGCCAGGGGTTTCAGACCCAGCTCCTGCGCCTTCTCGGCACTCATGATCAGCACGGCGGCCGCGCCGTCACTGAACGGGCTGCTGTTCGCCGCACTGACCGAACCGGTTGCCTTGAACGCTGGGCGGACCTTCGCCATGTCTGCGAGGTTCGCGTCCCGGCGGATCAGTTCATCCTTGTCGAAGTTAATGGTCTCGGACTTCACCTTCGTGCCCTTGACCTTGTCCACGCGCACCGGCACAGGCACGATCTCGGCGTCGAACTTCCCGGCGTCCTGCGCCGCCGCCGCCCGCTGGTGGCTGCGGAACGCGAACGCATCCTGATCCTCACGACTGATGCCGTACTTCGCGGCGACATTCTCGGCCGTCATGCCCATGCCGATGTACGCGCCGGGACGGCTGTCCACGAGGTCCAGGTTCGGGCTGGGGTTATGGCCGCTCATGGGCAGCATACTCATGCTCTCCACGCCGCCCGCCAGCATCACGTCCGCCTGACCGGTCTGAATGGCGGCCGCCGCCATGGCAATCGTCTGAAGGCCGCTGGAGCAGAAGCGGTTGATGGTCACACCACCCACGCTGTCCGGCAGGCCCGCACGCAGCGCCGCCAGACGCGCGATGTTCAGGCCCTGCTCGGCCTCCGGAATCGCGCACCCGAAGTACACGTCCTCGACCAGCGCCGCGTCGATTCCGGCACGCTTCACGGCCTCGTTCAGCACCAGCGCCGCCAGATCGTCGGGGCGGGTGTTCGCCAGGGTGCCTTTGATACCACGCCCAACGGGCGTCCGAACAGCAGAAACAATAACAGCGTCACGCATTAGGGTTACTCCTTAGTAGAGCTGAGAGAGGTTTGAAATTTCGTAAGTGGGTGGCTTTTGAAACAAGTTGGCTTGCACAGGCCGCTCCGTTAGCGCGACATTGACTCTGGTCTGGCTGTATCTCCAGGTTTCCTCGTATACAATCCGCCCATTCCATTCAAACCTGACTGTTTCATTGAGAGTCAGAAGAGTAGGCTTTTCCATTCCAGACGGGTGGGGTGAGTGAGCCTGGACCTGAAGTCCCCGATGGTCAAGATCGAAGTACAGCTCCGGCGGATTGGCTGAATTTAACGATTCGTATTCAGAAACGCGCTCAGCTGCCTTCTCAAATCCATCCCAATCTGAGAGCCCCACACGTTGAATCATGGCAACAGTCTTCGGCTTGGGGAAAGGCAACGAACGCTCAAAGCGACCTATCGCCTGAACGCGCCGAGTGGCCATCTCTCCTCCTCTGGCCGCCTTGCCCCACTCAATGGAAATGACCTGAACGGCTACGAACATACTCACGCTTCCACCTCCGGCACCACGCGGGCGATGAAGGTTTCGAGCTGGGCGTCGTACTGTTCGGGGTCGATGTTCCACACGCGGATGTGCTTGCCGCCTTCCACGCGGTGGTATTCGATGAGGTCGGGGCGGGCGGCGGCCAGACGGTCGGCCTGCCCGATGGGGATGGTGCGGTCGCGGGTGCCGTGCCACAGGATCATGGGCACGTCGAAGGTGGGCGCGGCGGCGATCTGGTCGACAGTGTCGAAGTCCTGACCGCTGCGGCGCGTGACGATCCGTTCGACGAAGCGCGCCACGTGCCGCGCCATGAACGCCGGGATGCCCACGCGGACGCCCTGCGAGTGGATGGTGTCCCGCCAGTCCAGCGCGGGGCAGTCCAGCATGACGCCCAGGATCGGCAGCGGGTACGGACGGTGCCTGCGGCGCAGGACGCTCAGGGCGATGTTGCCGCCCATCGAGAACCCGTACAGCACGGCGCGTTTGTACCCGGCGTCCTGCGCCCAGTGCAGCGCGGCCAGCACGTCCTCGGCTTCCTGGTCGCCCAGCGTCAGGTATCCCTGCGGGGAGGCCGGAGCGCCGTGGGCGTTGCGGAACGTGACGAACAGGCTGGCGGACCCGGTGCGCTGAAGCGCCGGGAGCATCCGCAACGCCTGGGCGCGCTGCCCGCCGTGCCCGTGAATGACGATCACCAGCGTGTCCACGCGGCCCGGCACGTCCCCACTGGGCGGAATGTGCCACGCGGGCATGTCGCCCAGCGGCGTGTGAACGGCCGTGTGCTCGAACGCCACGCCCAGTTGCGCGGGCGTGCCGTTGTACACGAATGTACTGGCCCACGCGAGCGCCCCGTTCGGCAGCACGCCACGCTCGCCCGTCACCTCGCGGCGCACCAGCGTCCCCACGACCTTCCGCTCGCCCAGCACCGCGTGCCCCTTGTTCGGCAGGAGTGGCACGATCCCGATCGGCCCGCGCGAGAGCGTCTCGGCACTGGCCGGCAGGAACACGCTGTTCCCCCGCCGACCCACCGGCACGATCACGCCCTTCACGCGGCGCGTCTTGCTGCGCAACGTGATCTCCGCACCCAGGAACGCACCCGCCAGCACCACCCCGGCGTAAGCCAGGGCGGCCCAGCCGAGATGCCGTGGGCGGAGTGTGCGGCGCGGATGGCGGATGGCAGATGGCAGATGGCTCATGTGGTTCCCAGCTTATTGATCAGGGCCGTGAGTTTGGCGGCAAGCACGCGTCCCTGCTCGTTGAGCTGGGTGGTGTCCGTCGCAGCGATGAATTCCAGTCGGGTGGACAGGTGGAGGCCGCTGATGGCCTCGTAGAGCGAGCCGCGTGCCTGGGTCAGGAACCGGGCGAAATCCCGGTCCGTTCCCCGGCCGCGTCCTTCAGCGATGTTGAGCGTGATGGACGTGGCGGCACGCCGGATCTGGTTGGTCAGCCCGAACCGTTCCTCGGCAGGCAGATGGCGGGTCAGGACGTAGATGCTCGCAGCGAACTCCACCGAGAGGTGGTAGACCTCAAGGTCCTCGAACGGGAAGAATCCCGCCGCGCTGAGAGCTGAGTTTTGCCTTCTGCCTTCTGCCATCTGCTATCCGCCTTCGCTCAGTTCCTGAGCGGTTTGCCGGTTTTGAGCATGTGCTCGATGCGTTGCTGGGTGCCTTTCTTGCCGAGGAGGGTGAGGAAGGCTTCGCGTTCGAGGTCGAGGAGGTGCCCTTCGCTGACTTTGGCGGTGCGGTTGTTGCCGGTGCCGCCGCCGAGGACGCGGGCGAGTTCGCCGCTGACGACGAGGTCGTAGTCGGTGACGTAGCCGCCTTCGTGCATGCCGTACAGGGCGCTCTTGATGGCGCCGATGGCGGCGTCGCCCATGGTGGGGATGTCCTGGCGGGGGGTGGGTTGCACGTAGCCGGGGGCCAGGGCGAGCACCTGGCGTTTGGCGTCACCCAGGATGTGGTTCTTGTTCATGGCGACGGTGTCGGTGTCGCGCAGGAACCCGAGCTTGCGGGCTTCGAGGGCGCTGGTGGAGACCTTGGCGGTGCCGATGAGTTCGAAGGCGCGTTGCACGGCGGGCAGCAGGGTAGCGCCGAGTTGCTGGCCGGGCTGCTGCATGTCGGTGAAGCGCAGCAGCATTTCCTTGGTGCCGCCGCCGCCGGGGATGAGGCCCACGCCGACTTCGACGAGGCCCATGTACAGTTCGGCGCTGGCGACGACGTGGTCGGCGTGCAGCGTGAATTCCGCGCCGCCGCCGAGGGTCAGGCCGAAGGGCGCGGCGACGGTGGGGTGGGGGCTGAAGCGCAGCGAGGTGGTGACCTGCTGGAACTGTTTGATCATGTCGTCCAGTTCGTCCCATTCTTCAGCCTGGGCCTGCGCGAGGATCAGCGGAAGGTTCGCTCCGGCGCTGAAGTTCTCGCCCTGGTTGCCGATCACGAGGCCGGCGTAGCCCATGTCCTGCACGAGCTTGTGGGCGTCCTGCACGGTGCGCAGCTGGTCTTCACCGAGGGCGTTCATCTTGGCGTGCCATTCGGCCAGCAGCACGCCGTCGCCGAGGTCGATGACGCTGGCTCCGGCGCGTTTCTTGATGACCTTCGTGGCGTCTTTTTTCAGGTCGGTGAGGATGAAGTACGGCGCCTCGTATTTGGTGGGCTGGCCTTCGGGGGTGACGGTCTCGTCGCCCGCGTAGAAGGCGTCCCGGCCAGACTCTTTCATGGCGGCCAGCAGGGGGGGCAGGGTGCGGCCCTCGGCTTCCAGGTTGGCGATGACGGTCTGCACGCCCAGGGTGTCCATGGTCTCGAAGGGACCCTGTTCCCAGCCGAAGCCCCATTTGAGGGCGTTGTCGATGTCCTGGAGGCGGTTGCTGACGTTGCCGGCCATCTTGGCGGCGTACCAGAAGCCGTCGTTCATGACGCCGCGCAGGAAGTCGCCTTCCTGGCCTTCGGCGGCGTACAGGGCTTTCACGCGGGCGGCGAGGGGCTGGCCCTTGACGGCGTCCACGGCGGCGACCTTGACGCGGCCCTGGTCCTCGTACTCGAAGGTATCGAGGTTCAGGTTCAGGATTTTCGTCTTGCCGTCTGCGCCCTTTGTTTTCTTGTAGAAGCCGCTGCCGGTCTTGTCGCCCAGCATCTTCTTCTCTTCGACCAGGGTGCGGAAGGCGGGCGTGAGGGTGAAGTCCTCGTCGTCGGGGGTGGCCTTACCGAGGTCGCTGGCGACGTGGTAGATGATGTCCAGGCCCGAGAGGTCGGCGGTGCGGAAGGTGGCGCTGCTGGCGCGGCCCAGCGCGGGGCCGGTCAGCTGGTCGACCTGCGCGGGGGTCAGGCCGGCCTTGACCATGTGGTCCATGGCGCGGACGATGCCGTACACGCCGATGCGGTTGGCGACGAAGCCCGGCACGTCGTTCGCGACGACGACGCCCTTGCCGAGGGTGGTCTGTGCAAAGGCGCTGAAGGTCTCGGTGACCTTCGGGTCGGTCTTGGGGGTGGGGATGACTTCCAGCAGGTGCAGGTAGCGGGGCGGGTTGAAGAAGTGCGCGCCCACGAAGCGGCGCTGGAAGTCCTCGCTGCGGCCCTCGATCTGGAGGTGCATGGGGATGCCGCTGGAGTTGCTGCTGATGATCGCGGTTTTCTTGGCGACCTTCTCCACGCGTTCCCACAGGCTGCGTTTGGCGTCGAGTTTCTCGATGATCGCCTCAAGGATCCAGTCAGCGTCCTTGAGGTTCTTGAGGTTGTCTTCGAGGTTGCCGGGCGTGATCAGGGCGGCGCGGGCGGGGTCCATGAAGGCGGCGGGGCGGGCCTTGAGGGCGCGCTGGATGCCGGCCTTGGCCAGGAAGTTCCGGTCGGGGTTGTCCGGCAGGACGATGTCCAGCAGCATCACGGGAATCCCGGCGTTGGCGAGTTGCGCGGCGATGGCGGCACCCATCACGCCCGCGCCGATAACGGCAGCTTTCTGTATCTTCATGCGACCTCCTGAGGGGCTCACTTAAAATTAGACTCGGTTCAAGTTTACGGCGCCATCGGGGCGTTTGTCCACCACGCCCGCAGCCCGTCCAGCGCGCGCCGTCCCGCCCGCAGGTACGCCTCCTGACCGCCTGCGACCCCACCGGTCAGACCGAACGCCAGATCCCCCAGCGCGCGGCACAGCGCGTACCACGCCGCACGCTCCCACACCGCCCCACAGGACTGGCCGGCCGCCGGATACGCCACGCGGGCCGCCGCCAGCAGCGCCGCGTCCCCCCAGTGAATCAGGCCCGCCAGATCCCGCGCCGGATCGCCCAGCGCCGCGTCCGACCAGTCCAGCACGCCCGAGAGCCGACCCTGCCCGTCCAGGGAGACGTGCTCGGCCGCGAAATCCCCGTGGATGGGCACTGGCATGACCTTCCGGAGATCGGGAATGTCGCGCACGCGGGCCGCCCAGGCGTCGGCCCCAGGAAGGACGCCCACCTCTGCCGCTGCCTCCAGATCGTCCAGCGCGGCATCCCGCCAGTCGTGTCCGGACGGGTCGAGGTCCACGGTCAGCCCCGACTCATGCGGGTTCAGAGCGTGCAGGTCGGCCAGCCAGCGCCCCAGCTCCCCGCCCAGCGCGACCGGATCGGTCACCGCGACCCCCAGACCCGACCGACCCGGCACACGCCGCGCCACGCTGAAGCCCTCCGGGACCAGCGGCGAGGCAGTCCCCAGGTGCAGCACCTCCGGCAGCGCCGCGCAGCCCAGCCAGGAAGTCAGCCACGCCAGCAGCCGGGCCTCGCGGCGCAGCGCCTCTCCCCCACCCGGCCAGCGGGGCAGACGCAGCACGCGCGCACGGTCCAGCGCGAAGGCGTGGTGATCACTGCCCAGGCCCAGCCACTCCGCCACTCCACACCGTCTGGTGCGTCCGGCAGCAGCGCCGCCACCTGCGCCGCGCTCAGGGCCGGGAGTTCCAGTCTGTTCACCCGCTCATTGCACCATACGGACCTCAAGCAGAGCCACGCGGGCTACCCGATGAACTGCTTGACTCCGAACACCAGCGCCAGCCCCGCCAGCGCCAGAAGCGCGGCCACGCTCAGGCGGCGGTCCACGCGCCACCCGGCCAGCGCCACCCACACGGCTGCCAGGACCGGCACCAACGCGATCCACACCACGCCCACCCACGCGTAGGCAGGCAGCAGCACCCCGCCCGCCAGCAGGGCCACGCCCACCCAGAAACCCAGCGGGTACAGCCACGCGGGCAGACCGGCCAGCTCGGTATCCGGCTTCTGTGGGGGCGGCTGGGAGGCGCTCACGCCTGCCCCCAGTACTTCCAGAGCAACTGCCCGGCCGTGAAGATCAGCAGCAGACTGAAGAACAGCTTTAACTGCGCGGCCGGAATGCGGCTCTGAAGGGTCGCACCGGCCCGCGCGCCGATCAGCACGCCCAGCGCGATCCCGGCCGCCAGCGGAATGTCCAGCAGGCCGCCCGCCTGATACACCAGCGCGTTCCCCACGGCCGTCAGGCCCATGATGAAGGTACTCGTGGCGATCGCCTGCCGGATCGGCACACCCGCCAGCAGATTCAGGACCGGCACCTGCACGGTGCCCCCGCCGATGCCCAGCAGGCCGCTCATGACACCCGCGAACGTCATGGCAGGTGGCACGAGACGCGAAGGCGGACGCTCGACCTCCACCCTTTTCAGACCCCGTAGCAGGTTGTACGCGGAGTACAGCAGCAGCAACGCGAACACCGTCGCCACCGCCCGCGCCGGCAGGATCAGGCCCAGGAAACTCCCAGCGGCCCCACCCACAATCGTGTACGGCGAGAGCAGATACCCGGTCCGGGCGCGCACCAGCCCCTGCCGTAGGTAACTGGCCGCGCCGCTCAGCCCGACCGCCAGCACCCCGATCTGACTGACCGCCACCGCCTGCCCGATCGTGATCTCCCGCCCAAAATGCGGCAGCACGAACTCCAGCGCCGGCACCACAATCACGCCACCCCCAAGACCCAGAATCGCGCCCAGCACCCCGGCCAGCAGGCCCACGC
Organism: Deinococcus aquaticus; assembly: GCF_028622095.1. Classification (NCBI taxonomy): domain Bacteria; kingdom Thermotogati; phylum Deinococcota; class Deinococci; order Deinococcales; family Deinococcaceae; genus Deinococcus; species Deinococcus aquaticus. The sequence continues at coordinate 128,949 of NZ_CP115165.1, forward strand.
CAATCACGGCCACCATCATCGCGCTGATCACGAGGGAATCACACCCAGGAAAGTAGCGTATTTACAACAAGAGTGCGGCAGTAAGGTCCCGGCCGCTGAAGACAAGGGGAACGCGCCAACCTGACTGCCGAAGCCGTGCAGGACTTCGAGCGGGCCGCGCTCGCATCTGGGCAGCGCGTGCCGGAGCATCCCAAGACCTATGAGCGAAAGAGAGACTGGGAAGAGACTGGGAAGAGACCGGGGACGGGCTGCGCACTGCCCCCAGCAGACTTGAGGTGATACCTCGCGGCTCAGTCTCACGGCTGACCTCTACCGTACGGCGTACCAGAGCGAGCATGTAGAAGGGGCTGCGAACCTTTCTGAGCTAGTCAAGACGCAACCCAAAGTGGTGAGCTGATCGAAAGGAACTCTGCAACAATCGATCATGTTGCTGATATTCGAATTCCTAACGTCGTTCCTGTCGCCGACAGGTCTTGTAGCCCTGTTTGATTTATGGCGGCTTCCGTTTTCATCGGTATGGTGGTGGGCAATTCTAGCTGCCCAAGTGATTAGGTCAATGGGCACGAATGCCGCGGTGTACGCACAGAAAACCGGCGGCAACCCTCCGACTTGGATAGTACTGGCAGACACGCTGTCAGCTGTGTTCATATGGCTTACGGCCGCAATCATGCTTTACAGATGGATTTTCTGACAGCTGGTCACGCGTCCCGGCTGGGCGAAAATCGACAAAAGAAAACCGCGCACTAGACGCGGTTTTTCTTGGTGGAGGCTTGGGGATTCGAACCCCAGACCCTCCGCTTGCAAAGCGGATGCTCTCCCGCTGAGCTAAGCCCCCTCAGCGCCGTGAACTTTAGCAGCTTGCGGGGGGTTTGGCAAGTGTGGGCCAGATGGCTCAGGCGTGGGCGGCGGCGGGTGGGTAGCATGGGGGGATGTTTGGTCGCCGCGTGAAACTGCCTGTCTTTCCGCCTGGGGCGCTGCTGGTGGGTGGCGCGGCGCGTGACTGGTTGCGGGGTGTGCCGGCGAAGGATTTCGACTGGGCGGTGCCGGACCCGGCGGGCGCGGCGCAGGGGCTGGCGCGGGGGTCGGGTGGGGCGGCATTCCCGCTGGATGCGGCGCGTGGGTACTGGCGGGTGAGTGCGCCGGGGGGCGTGCAGCATGATCTGGTGCCGCTCCCGATTGATGTGACGGCGGACCTGCTGCGGCGGGATTTCACGGTGAATGCGCTGGGCGTGTGGGCGGACGGGCGGGTGCTGGACCCGGCGGGTGGCCGCGCGGACCTGCGCGCGCGGCGGCTGCGGATGGTGTCGCGGGAGAACCTGCGGGCCGACCCGCTGCGGGCGTGGCGCGCGGCGCGCTTCGAGGGCACGCTGGGCTTCCGGCTGGAGGCGGGGACGGAGGCGGCGGTGCGGGAGGTGGCCCTGGACCTGGGCGCGGGCCGCCTGCCCAGGCCTGCCCGGGAGCGGGTGCGGGATGAGCTGCACGCGCTGCTGGGGTCGCCAGAGGCGGCGCGGGGCGTGGCACGCCTGGAGGATCTGGGCCTGCTGGCCCTGACCGTCCCGGAGGTGCGGGAGGGGCTGGGGGTGGCGCAGGGGGGCTTTCATCACCTGGACGTGTTCGGGCATAGCCTGGAGGCGCTGCATCAGTTGCTGGCTCGCCGGCCGGACGCGCCGCTGACGCTGCGCTGGGCGGCGCTGCTGCACGATGTGGGCAAGGCCCGCACGCGCGCGGTAGACCCCGTGACGGGCCGCGTGTCGTTTCACGGGCACGAGCGGGTGGGGGCCGAGCTGAGTGCCGGGATCCTGACCCGCCTGAAACTGCCGGGGGACGATGTGCGGCGCGTGTCGGCGCTGGTGGGGGCGCACATGCTGCCGCTCCCGGCAAACGAGCGGGAGGCGCGGCGCTTCGTGCACCGGCGGCGGGACCTGCTGCCGGACCTGCTGACTTTGATGCTGGCGGACCGGGAGGCGGCGCGCGGCCCGTCGAGCAGTGAGGCGTCCCGGCAGGCGTACGCGCGGGGCTTCGAGCGGGTTCTGGCGGCGCTGGAGGAGCAGTCCACGCCGCCGCCGCCGCTGCTGGATGGGCAGGCGATCATGGCGCTGCTGGGGGTGCCGCCCGGCCCGCGCGTGGGCATGGCGGCGCGCGCCCTGGCCGAGGCGGCCGCGCTGGGCGAGGTGACCACGCCGGACGGGGCGCGGGCGTTCGTGCAGGCCTGGGCCGGCGGGGATCCCACAACCTGATGTGAGCGCGGTCCGCTGTCAGGGGATTGCCAGGGAATCCCCGCTATGCTGCCGCAGAGATGAATCCGCTGCGCCCCGACCATTCCCGCGACACGCATCCCATCACGCCCGACTGGGTGGCGGACGCGGTGTTCTACCAGATCTTCCCCGACCGTTTCGCCCGCTCAGGCCGCGTGACGGGCCTGAACCTGCAGGCCTGGGGCGACACGCCGCACTTCCATAAGTACATGGGCGGTGACCTGTGGGGAGTGATCGAGCGGCTGGATCACATTCAGAGTCTGGGTGTGAACGCCATCTACTTCTGCCCGGTGTTCCAGTCGGCCAGTAACCACCGCTACCACACGCACGACTACTACCGCGTGGACCCCATGCTGGGCGGGAACGAGGCCCTGCGCGCCCTGATCGACGCGGCGCACGCGCGCGGTCTGCGCGTGGTCCTCGACGGCGTGTTCAACCACGCCAGCCGGGGGTTCTTCCAGTTCAACGACCTGCTGGAGCAGGGCGAGGCGAGCGCGTACCGCGACTGGTTCCACGTGGACGGCTGGCCGCTCCAGGCGTACGACGACACCCGCCCCGCCAATTACGCCGCGTGGTGGGGCAACCGCGCCCTGCCGAAGTTCAACACGGGCAACCCGGCCGTGCGGGACTTCCTGTGGGACGTGGCCGAGTACTGGATGCAGTTCGGGATTGACGGCTGGCGGCTGGACGTGCCGAACGAGATCGACGACGACTCCTTCTGGCAGGAGTTCCGCCGCCGCGTGAAGGCCGTGAATCCCGAGGCGTACATCGTCGGGGAGATCTGGGGCGACGCGCACCGCTGGTTGCAGGGCGACCAGTTCGACGCGGTCATGAACTACCACTTCACGCGCCCCTGCCTGGCGTTCTTCGGGGCGCGCACCCTGGACCACCCCATGAACGAACGCAGCGGCACCGGCCGCGTGGACCCCATGACGGCCGAGGCGTTCGCGGCCCGCATGACCGACGTGACGCGCATGTACCACCCGGACATCGTGCGCGCGCAGCTGAACCTGCTGGACTCGCACGACACCGCCCGCTTCCTGACAGCCGTGAGCGGCGACGCGACCGCGTACCGGCTGGCAACCGTGTTCCAGATGACGTACGTGGGCGCGCCCTGCATCTACTACGGTGACGAGATCGGCCTGCCCGGCGGGCCCGACCCCGACTGCCGCCGCGCGTTCCCGTGGAACGAACAGGAGTGGGATGGGGACACCCTGGCCCTGACCCGCGCCCTGACGGCCGCCCGGCACGCCACGCCCGCCCTGACGCGCGGTACCTTCGAGGTCACGCACGCCCAGGGCGAGGGCGTGGTCTTCATGCGCCGTCATGAGGCGGGCAACGCGCACATTGCCCTGAACACCGCGCCGAACGAGGCGCACCTGCCGGTCACGGGGGTCACGCCCGGCCAGTACCGCGACGTCCTGACAGGCCGCACCCTGACCCTGACCGCCGACACGCCCCTGAGCGTCCCGGCCCGTGGGGCGCTGGTCCTCGTTCCGCTGGGGTAAGGGACGCGGGGCGCGGGCGGCGGTTCACTGCAACCGGCCGCCCGCGCCCCGCATCCTTTACAGCAGGATCACGTCCACATCGTCCCCAGGCTGGACGGGCTGGCCTTCAGGCACGATGACGAGCGCCCCGGCCTCGCTGAGCGACCGGAGGATGCCGCTGCCCTGCTGGCCGTAATCGCTGACCCGGCCGTCCTGAATGGACGCGCGCCAGAAGGCGGTCTTGTCGGGCAGGGCGCGGAAGGGCGTGGCGGCGCGCAGGCGCAGCGTCTGCGGGGGCTGGCCGGTCAGGGCGGGCCGGACGATCACGTGGAACACCACGAGACTGCTGACCGGGTTGCCCGGCAGGCCGAAGACAGGCAGGCCGTTCCAGCCGCCCAGGATGGCGGGACCGCCGGGGCGCATGCGGACTTTCCAGAAGCTCACGCGGCCCTGCTCGATCAGCAGGTCGCGCATGAAGTCGTATTTGCCCATGCTGACGCCGCCGCTGGTCAGCAGCGCGTCCGCGCCGCCCGCACGGTCGATGGCGGCCTGGAGGGCCTCGGGGCTGTCCGGGGCGTGCCCGAGGGGGATGACCTCGCACCCGGCCTCGATCAGCATGGCGCGCAGGCCCACGCTGTTACTGTCGTACACCTGCCCGGCCGTGAGGGGCTGACCGGGCGGGACGACCTCATCGCCGGTGGACAGCAGCGCCACGCGCAGCGGCGCGAGCACCGGCACCTGCGGGTGCCCGAGCGCGGCGGCCAGGGCCAGCCGGGGCGCGGTCAGGAGCAGCCCAGCAGTCATGACGACCTCCCCGGTGCGGAAGTCGCCACCCTCGTGGCGCACGTCGCCGGGACTGGCGGGGCGGCGCAGGTGCACCCCGTCCGGCCCGTCGTCGAGCAGCTGTTCGACCGGGCAGATGGCGTCCGCGCCGGGCGGCAGGGGCGCGCCCGTGTAGATGCGCACGCACTCGCCCGCGCCGACCGTGCCGGTGAAGGCCGCCCCGGCGCGGCTCTCGCCGATCACACGCAGGCGTACCGGGGTAGGCGGCGCAGCGCCCAGCGTGTCGGCCTCGCGGGCGGCAATGCCGTCCAGGGCACTCTCGGTGGCGCTGGGGTGGCTGACCAGGGCGCGCAGGTCGCCCGCCAGGGTCCGCCCGGCGGCCTGCGCGAGCGGCACGGTCTCGGTGCGGCGTTCGGGAAGCAGCGCGGCCAGCAGGGTGCGGGCCTCCTGCACGCTGACGTGCATGGGGAACGGGGGGAGCGGCGCAGTCATGAAGGCAGGATAGGGGTCGGATGGGCCTGCGGGCGTGCGGGCGTCCGTACCATGAGGTATTCATGGACGGTTTTTCCTGGCGGTGGGCAGCGCGGCGGGCCGCGTGGGCGCTGATCTGGCTACTCGTGCTGCTGGTTCTGGCGTGGGCGGGCCTGCGGGTGGCCGGGTGGCTGCCCGGACAGCAGATGCCCGAACAGCAGACCAGCGCAGCCCCACCGTCCGGCGCGGCCTCATCTGCCCCGCTGGCGGCACCCCTGCCGACCTCGCCGGCTGAACCGTCACCTGCCCCGGCCCGCCTGCCCGACCCGGTTCCACCCGGTTCTGTCCCACCCGACTCGGCCACGCCCCAGCGTGCGCCGGAACCAGCGGCTGCCGTGGCGCCGGCCTCAGGGGCGCTGGCCGCCCTGAACAGTCTGCGGGCCGGGGCGGGCGTGGGGGCGGTGCAGGCCGAGCCGGACTGGCAGGCGGGCTGCGCGGCGCACGCGCGGCACCTGGTGCGCGCCGACCGCGCCGAGCACCGCGAGGACCCCGCCAGTCCCTCCCGGTCGGCGGCGGGCGAGGCCTGCGCGCCCGGACATTACTTCGTGTCGTCGCAGCCGGGCAGCGACCTGCGGCGGGCGCTGTCGTACTGGGTGGGCGGCGCGTTTCACCTGCCGCAACTGCTGGACCCGCGCCTGACCCGCGTGGCGTTCGGGGAGGCGCACGACGCGGGCGGGGCGTTCCAGTCGGCGGCCGTGCTGGACGTGAGGCGTGGCCTGAGCGCGCCGGACGGTCAGACGTACCCCGTGCGCTACCCCGGCCCGGAGGCGGGCCTGGATCTGGCGGTGGCCCCGGCGGGCGCGTCCGCGTCCGAGTGGCCGGACCCGCTGGTCCACTGCGGTCTGAATGAGGCAGGCGCGCCGGTTGCGCTGCTGATGGGGCCGGGCGTCACGGTGCGCGGCGCGTCCCTGAAGGTGAACGGGCAGCCTGTCCCGGCGTGTCTGCTGAGCGCTGCTTCGTTCCGGGGGGACTCGACGGGCGACACGCAGGTGGGGCGGGGCGTGCTGGGCGCGCAGGGGGCCGGGGTGCTGCTGCCGCACGCGCCACTGCGGGCCGGGGACCGCGTGCAGGTGAGTTTCGGCACGACGGCCGGGCGGGTCGGGTGGTCTTTCGGCGTGCGGTAACGGTTGACCGCCACGCCGAGAGGGTACACTCCTTGGGCAGCAGAACCTGCCCGGCGTTCCCTGACCTCCAGGGACGGGCGGGGAAATGGAGACCGCATGAATATTACCCAGGACAAGGTTGTTGAACTCGACTACAAACTCACCGTGAACGGCGAAATCGTCGACCAGAGCGAACCCGGCGAGCCGCTGGTATACCTGCACGGGCACAGCAACATCATCCCCGGACTGGAAAAGCAGCTGGAAGGTAAGGCCGCCGGCGAGAGCATGAGCGTCACCGTGCAGCCCGAGGAAGGTTACGGCCCGCGCGACGAGGACAACATCGACGACCTGTCCCGTGAGGACTTCGAGGACGACATCGAAGTGGGCCAGACATACTACGCGCAGGCCGAGGACGGCAGCGTCATTCCGTTCACGGTAATGGCCGTGGAAGGCGACACCGTCAAGGTGGATTTCAACCCGCCCCTGGCCGGCATGGTCCTGGATTTCGACGTGACCGTCCTGGCCGTCCGTGACGCCACCAGCGAGGAACTCGAGCACGGTCACGCGCACTCCGGCGACGACCACGACCACGAGTAACCCGTACCGGGGAGCCTGACTCCCTGAACCGGCGCCGCCTTTCCCGGCTGGGAGAGGCGGCGCTGTCCGTGTGCCTTGAGCGGCCTATTCCTGGTCGTCGTAGTGGTGCAGCAGTTCGGCTTCGGGGTCGCCGCCCGGGTGGTGGTGGCGGGCGACGAGGCGGGCCACGCGGGGGCGCGCCCCGGCGTGCGCGAGGAGCCGCGCGCCGAGTTCCGGGTGGTGCGCGCGGATGCCGACCGCCCCCACGGGCGGCAGGACGCGGGCCACGCGGTTGGGAATCAGGCCGACCAGCACGCGTTCCCAGGCGTGGTAGGGGCGCAGGCTCTTGCCGCAGTCGTGCAGGAGCGCGGCGGCAATCAGTTCGGGCGGGGCTTGCGGGTGGTCGCGCAGCAGGTGGAGGGTGACGCGGCAGGCGTGTTCGCGGTCGCGGGGGTCCATGGCGGTGTACACGCGGGCTTCTTCGGGGGTCAGGTGGGTCCGGGCCCAGGGGTCGTCGGGGTGGGCGTCGCTGGCGCGCAGGCTGCGCTGAAGGCGGCGCACCTTGGCCGCGTACCCGGTCGCCTTGCGGCGAAGGCGGCTCATGAAGGTGCGGTGAGGCATGACCCGAGCATAAGGGAGCGGAACGCCGACCGGGTGGTCATGCGTTCCGCTGGAGGCAGAGGTGTTCTTCATGCTGCGCGCCGTGAGGGCGGGCCGGGTTCAGTCGGCAGCGGTCTCGGCGGTTTCGAGTTCCAGGGCGGCCAGGGCGCGTTCGGCGCTCATGGCGGCGCGCGTGCCGGCGCCGACGCTGGTGCCCAGCTGGCGGTAGATGTAGTCGCTGACGTCACCGGCGGCGAACAGCATGGGGACGCTGGTGTAGATCTCGTCGGTCACGTCCACGTACCCGTCGGGGCGAAGTTTGACGGTGTCCTGCACGAATTCGGTGTTGGGGGTGTGACCGATGAAGATGAACACGCCGTCGGTGGGCATGTCGTATTCTTCGTTGGTTTTGAGGTTCTTCAGGCGCACGCCGCTGACGGCCTCGTCACCCTGGATTTCGACGGGGGCGGTGTCCCAGACGAATTTCATCTTGGGGTTCGCGAAGGCTCGGGCCTGCGCGACCTTGTTGGCGCGCAGGGTGTCGCGGCGGTGGATCAGGGTGACCTCGTCGGCGAATTTGGTCAGGAACAGGCCTTCCTCGACGGCGGCGTCTCCTCCGCCGATCACGACGACTTTCTTGCCACGGTAGAAGAATCCGTCGCAGGTGGCGCAGGTGCTGACGCCGCGGCCCCAGAAGTCCTGCTCGCCGGGGATGCCCAGGCGTTTGGGGTTGGCGCCGGTGGCGAGGATCACGGCCTTGGCGTGGTAGGTGCCGCTGTAGCCGGTGACGGTGAAGGGGTAGGCGTGTTCGCGGTCGTCGTCGGTGCGGACGATGCTCTGGACCTCGTCCATCTCGATCTTACCGCCGAACTTCTCGGCCTGCTGCTGCATGCGGCTGGCGAGTTCCATGCCGCTGATGGGTTCGGGGAAGCCGGGGTAGTTCTCGACTTCTTCCGTCTGGGCGATCTGGCCGCCGGGCAGGCCCTTTTCGAGGATCAGGGTGCTGAGGCTGGCGCGGCCGGTGTAGATGGCGGCGGTCAGTCCGGCGGGGCCGCCGCCGACGATCACTACGTCGTAGTGCTGGGTGCTGGGAGTGTTGCCCGTCATGTGTGAAGCGTACCACCGGGCACCTTTGTGGATGGTCAGCCACGCACACTTTACTTTTTAAAGCATGCCTGCGCCCGAGAACGCCAGCCGGGTCCGGAACACGCCCGCCAGGGAGGCGTCGGCCACGCGCCCCCCGGCGACCACCGGGACCAGGGCCGGGCACCCACCGCCCAGGGACTCCCCCCCGGCCCGCAGGTAGGCCCGCCAGGGCTCCAGCGCGCCCACGACCGGGCGCGGCGGGCGGTGCACCTGCACGAGGTCTGTGCGGTAGCGCTCGCCGTGGCGCGCGGCGATCCAGGCCTCGTGATCGGCCAGGGCGGCGCGCAGGTGCAGGCGTCCCTGCGGGGGCGGCACGGTGCGCCCGCACCGGGTGAAGGTCTGGGTGCGGCGGTTGAAGTGCAGCGCGCCGCCCGGCAGGTCGAGTGTCAGCCCAGCGGAGTGCAGGGTCAGGTCACCCAGGGTGTACAGGCTGCTGCCCTGCGGGCTGGGGCTCTTGCGAAAACCGCGCAGGGTTAGGTCGCCCTGGCGGGCGTCGAGACCCAGGAACCAGAACTGGGCGGTCAGGGGGCAGCGTCTGAGGGTATAGAACCTTGCCATAAAATTGATAATAGAATATCATTATCAATCTATGGTGACTGTCCCCCCCGTCCGCCCCTCCGTGCCCATCACCGTCCTGTGCGGTTTCCTGGGTGCCGGGAAAACCACCCTCCTGAACCGCCTGCTCACCCAGACGGACGGCCAGCGCGTCGCCGTGATCGTCAACGAATTCGGCGCCGTGAACATCGACGCCAGCCTGGTCGTCAAGACAGACGAACAGACAGTCGAACTCAGCAACGGCTGCATCTGCTGCACCCTGCGCGGCGACCTGCTGCACGCCGTGAACGACCTGCTGGAAACACGCGAGCTGGACGCCATCCTGATCGAATCCACCGGCATCGGCGAGCCGCTCCCCATCGCGCAGAGTTTCTGCCTGACCCCCGAGGAACTGGAGATCGAACCGGAAGACGGTCAGGCCCCCATTCCCAACCTGCTGGGCCGCGTACACGTGGATGCCATGATCACGGTCGTGGACACCGCGCAGTTCTTCACGCTCTGGAACCGTCAGGACGCCATCCCCGGCGACGATTTCGAGCGCGGCTTCGGGGAACTGCTGGCCGAGCAACTGGAATTTGCGGACATCGTCGTGCTGAACAAACTCGACCTGGCCCTGCCGGACGACGTGACGGCGCTGCGTGAACTGGTCGGCATCACCAACCCGCGCGCCCGCGTGCTGGACGCCACCCAGGGCCGCCTGCCCGCCGCAGAGCTGCTGAACACCGGCCTGTTCGACTTCGACCACTCCAGCCAGCTGGACGCCTGGATGACCGAACTGGAGAAGGAGCACACCCCGGAATCCGAGACGTACGGCCTGGGCACCCACATCTACCGCTCGGAGCGTCCCTTCGACCCGGACCGCCTGAACGAGGCCCTGACGCTGGGCCTGCCGCGCAACGTGATCCGCTCGAAGGGCTGGGTGAACCTGGGAGGCGGCGTGGCGACCCTGTGGAATCACACCGGGCGGCAACTGGCGCTGGAAACGGCGGGCGAGTGGCTCAGCCCGGACGAGGCGTTCAGCGAACTGGTGTTCATCGGCCGCGACCTCGACGGGGCCGCGCTGGATCACCTGCTGAACGGCGCCCTGCGAACCTGACCCGGATTGAGCTGGTATTGCACACCACTGCGCCGGAGTCCGTATGACATTCCGCCCGGAACGTGCGCCACCGAACCTTTGCCCCGCCCCCCAACGTGATAAGGAGATATCAATATGAGTCGTGAATGCTACCTGACCGGCAAGAAGAACCTCGTGGTGAACAGCGTGACCCGGCGCGGCAAGGCCCGCGCGCAGGGCGGCGTGGGCCGCAAGGTCACCGGCGTGACCAAACGCGTGCAGCGCGCCAATCTGCTAAAAAAAGCCATCCGTGAAACCGTGAACGGCAGGAGCACCGTGAAAACCGTGTGGCTCAGCGCGAACGCCCTGCGCACCCTCAGCCGTGGCCCCTACCACGGCATTGAGCTGCTGTGAAGCGTCCCGCACTCCTGATCCCTGCGCTGCTGCTCGCCGCCTGCGCCGCGCCCACTGCCGGCGCCGCGCCCCTACAGGTCAGCGCCACCACCACGATCATCGCGGATTTCGTGCAGGCCGTCGGCGGGAGCCGCGTGCAGGTGAACGTCATCGTTCCCGCCGGGGCCGACACGCACTCCTTCCAGCCGACCACTGGCGCTATCCGCAGCCTCGCGCAGAGCCGCACACTGTTCGCCAACGGCGCGGGCCTGGAACCCTGGCTCCCCAAACTGAAAGCCAGTGCCCCGAGGGTCCCGGTCCGCGAACTGACCGCCGGCCTGAAACTTCATGAAGCCGGGCACGATGCCCACGGGGACGATCATGGGGACGAGCACGCCGGAGACGACCACGGTCCCCTCGACCCGCACGCCTGGTGGGACCCCACCCTGGCCGCCGGGTACGTGAAGAACGCCCAGGCCGCCCTGACGCAACTGGACCCCGCCGGGAAAACCACGTACGCGAACAACGCCGCCGCGTACCTGAAGAAACTCACGGCCGCCGACGCCGCCGCCAGAAAACAGTTCGCCAGCATTCCCGCCGCGCGGCGCGTGATCGTCACCAACCACGACAGTCTCGGGTACCTCGCGGAACGCTACGGCCTGCGCGTCGTCGGGGCTGTCATCCCCGGCGTCGGCACCGAACGCGAACCCAGCGCCCGTGAACTCGCGGCCCTGGCGCAGGCCATGAAGAAGGCCGGGGCGACCACCATCTTCACCGAGAACACCGTCAACGCCCGCCTTGCCCAGACCCTCGCCCGCGAAACCGGCGCGCGCGTCGCCCCGCCCCTGTACACCGACGCCCTGGGCCCCAGGGGCAGCAGCGGCGACACGTACCTGAAAGCACTGACGGCCAACGTGAACATCCTCGTCAAGGCCCTGAAAGGGTAAGCGGTGCGCGGGAAGCGGGACGCAGGAGAGAGATCTCTGCTGCGTCCCGCGTTCCTCATCCCGCCACCCACACTCCCCTTTTGATTCTGCGCTCGCAACATCAAGGCCACCGGAGGTATGCTGTTCTGATGCTGGGCGTCGAGAACCTCACCGTAAAATATGGCCCGCAGACGGCCCTGGAAAACGCCAGCGTGCGTTTCGAGGCGGGAACGTTCAGCGCCATCATCGGCCCGAACGGCGCGGGCAAGAGCACGCTGCTCAAGACGCTGGTCGGCCTGCTGCCCGACCACGCGGACGCCGTGAAATTCGACCCCGGCCACAGCGCCCGCTCGTGCATCAGTTACGTGCCGCAGCAGCAGACGCTCGACTGGGGCTTTCCCGTGACCGTGTGGGACGTCGCCATGATGGGCCGCACCGGCCGCCTGGGCTGGCTGCACTGGCCAGGACGCAAGGATAAACAGATCGTGGAAGGCGCCCTGAAAGAAACCGGGGTGTACGACCTGCGCTCGCGGCACATCGGGGCACTGTCCGGCGGGCAACGCCAGCGGGTGCTGCTGGCCCGCATGCTGGCCCGCCAGGGGCACCTGCTGCTGCTGGACGAACCCCTGACCGGCGTGGACGCCGCCACGCAGGAAACCCTGATGGCCCTGCTGCGCGCGCAGGCCGACCGAGGCCGAGCCGTCGTGATGGTCACGCACGACCTGGAACAGGCGCGGCGCTGGTGCGACCACCTGGTCCTCGTGAACCGCCGCGTGATCGCAGACGGCACGCCCGAGCAGGTGTACACCACGCAGAACATCGAGGCGACCTTCAGCACCAGCTTCCTGGGCCATACTCACGCCGAGGCGTGAGGCGGATAGGTGATGGTTGATAGTTGATGGAACACATACCCGCGCCGACCACCTTCCTGCACCTCCGAGGCTTCCCTTGCACCTGCTGACCGACCCCCTCCAGTTTGCCTTCTTCAACCGCGCGCTGATCGCCGTGGTCCTCGTCAGCGTCCTGTGCGCCCTGGTCGGCGCGTGGGTGGTCCTGCGCGGCCTGAGTTACATCGGGGACGCCATGAGCCACGCCGTGTTCCCCGGCATCGTCGGCGCGTTCCTGACCGGCGGGAACCTGCTGCTCGGCGCGCTGATCGCCGCCGTCCTCACGGCCCTGGGCATCGGCGCGGTCGGGCGGCAGAGCGGCCTGAAACAGGACAGCGCCATCGGCATCGTGTTCGTCGGCATGTTCGCCCTGGGCGTCGTGATGCTGTCCCGCGCGCCTACCTTTACCACCGACCTCAGCAATTTCCTGATCGGCAACCCGCTGGGCGTCACGCCCGCCGACCTGTGGGGCGCGCTGGCCGTCACGCTCGTCGTGGGCGGCATCCTGACCGCCGTGCAGAAGGAACTGCTGCTGGCCTCCTTCGACCCCACCGAAGCCCGCGCCGTGGGCCTCCCGGTGCGCCGCCTGGAAAGCCTGCTGCTGATCCTGATCGGCCTCGTCGTCGTCCTGACTGTGCAGCTCGTCGGCACGACCCTCAGCGTCAGCCTGCTCATCACGTCCAGCGCCGCCGCGCGCCTGCTGGCCCGCAGCCTCAAGAAAATGATGATGCTCGCCGCCGCGCTCGGCACCGTCGGCGGCGTGACGGGGCTGTACATCAGCTACTACGCCAACACCGCCCCCGGCGCGACCATCGTCCTCGTGAACACCGCCATCTTCCTGACCACAGTGGCGTTCCGGCGGCGGGAGTAGTCCCCCACCCCCGGCGCGGCGCGGCCCCCTTCCGAACTGGCAGGGGGCCGTGTTCATGCCCGCGCGGTATTCATGACCTCCCGGTTCCTGCCGTACCCTGTGCGTCATGACGAACTTGCAGCGTTTCACGGGCCGGACGGTACTCATCACGGGGGCGGGGGGCGGCATCGGCGCGGCCCTGGCGGGGCGGTACGCGGCCGAGGGAGCGCGCGTGGCCGTGAATGACCTGAACGCCGAGGCAGCGCAGGCGGTCGTGTCGGCCATCACGGCGGCGGGCGGGCAGGCGGTGAGCGTGCCGGGGGACGTGTCGGTGCGCGACAGGGTGGAGGCGATCTTCACGGCGGCCGAGGTGGCGCTGGGGCCGGTGGACGTGCTGGTGAACAACGCGGCCCTGACGAGTGACCAGCGGCACTTCCTGAAGGCCGATGAGGACTGGTGGGATCTGTTCCTGCGCGTGAATCTGAAGAGTGTGTTCCTGTGCTCTCACCGCGCGGCGACCGGCATGACGCGCCGCCGCCGGGGCGTGATCCTGAACGTGTCGAGTGGCGGCGCGACCCGCTCGCACCGGGGGTTCACGTCGTACGACGCAGCCAAGGGGGGCGTGGAGGCGTTCACGCGGGCGCTGGCGCTGGATCTCGCGCCTTACGGGGTGCGGGTGAACGGCATCACGCCGGGCTTCGTGAACACCTACGGCCTGGAAGGCGAGGACCTCGCGCAGCGCGAGAAAACCGTGCCGCTGGGCAGGTACGGCACGCCAGAGGACATGACGGGCGCGGCGGCGTTCCTGACCTCGGACGACGCGGCGTACATCACGGGGCAGTTCGTGGTGATCGACGGGGGCGTGCTGGTACAGCAGCGCAGCGCGAACGTGGACACCTTCCCTCTCAGCAACTTCCCGGACGTACCCGCCGAAGGGTGAGGGAGCCACTGGGCAGCTCTGACTGGTGTGGAATCAGTTGAATCCCACATGAGCGGAGCAGAACACCCCTCACCCCAGCCCTCTCCCCAAGGGAGAGGGAGTCGCAGACCTGCGAAGCAGTGAAGCACAGCGCCGGAAGGGTGAGGGGTTCCTCCGCCATCCGGCGCATGCTCCGGCCGCGCCACGCGTGGTACGGTCTGCTCTGACCGCCGGGGTTGCCCGGCTGCTCTGCCCTCCGCTCATTCAAAGGACCCCCCTGCCTTGCGTCTGTAACCCCTGACTGCCGTGTTCCGAGTTGCCGCCTGCCGCGTGTGGGCTGGCCTGTCCCGTCGGGGGGATCAACTGATGCTGATGTTGAGTGGGGTCGCGCGTTCATTCGCGGACCGGGTGGTGTTTTCGGGTGTGGAGCTGACCGTGGGGGCCGGGGAGCGGCTGGCGCTGGTCGGCGAGAACGGCAGTGGCAAGAGCACGCTGCTGCGCGTGCTGGCAGGACTGGACGTGCCGGATGTGGGCGTGGTGACACGCGCAGGCCGGGTGGCATTGCTGGCGCAGGCGCAGTCACTGGGCGGGTCAGTGCTGGAGGCGGTGACGCCCCCGGCGCTGGCCGGGGCACAGGTGGCGTTCGATGCGGCGTCGGCGGCGCTTTCGGACGGCTCGGAGGCGGCGCTGCTGGCCTTCGCGGACGCCGAGGAAGCGTTCCGGCTGGCGGGCGGGTACGACTTCGCGGGGCGTGCGGCGGCGGTGCTGGCCGGGCTGGGCCTGGACGCCCCGGCGCGGGCGGACCGGCTGTCGGGTGGGCAGGCGCGGCGGGTGCTGCTGGCGGCGCTGCTGCTGTCCCCGGCGGACGTGTACCTGCTGGACGAACCCACGAATCACCTGGATGCGGACGGCGCGGCGTGGCTGCGGGACTGGATTCTGGCGTCGGGCGCGGCGTTCGTGCTGGCCAGTCACGACCGGGCGTTCCTGGATGAGGTGGCGACCGGGGTGGCCGAACTGGAGCGCGGCACGCTGAGCGTGTACCCCGGGAACTACTCAGAGGCAATGGCGCTGAAGGCCACGTTGCGGGAAGCGCAGGCGCGCGACTTCGAGGCGTACCGCCGCAAGCGGACGGCGCTGGATGAGGAGCGGGCGCGGCGGGCCAGCAAGGCCCGGAGTGCCGGGCGGTACAACCACCGGCGGTCCAGTGACGGGGACAAGCTACTGGCGAAGGGCAAGGCGCAGAACGCGCAGGGAGTGAATGCCTCGGTGGCCCGGCGGCTGGAACGGCAGATCGAACGGGCGGCCGCGTCCGCCACGCCGAAACCCCACGAGGATCACCGCCACGTGCGGCTGACATTGCCGCCGGTCGTGCCGGGGCCGCTGGAGGTGCTGACCGTCCGCGACCTGAGCGTGGCGCGGGGGGCAGAGGCGGTGCTGTCGGGCGTGACCCTGCATGTGCGCCGGGGGGACCGGGTGGCCCTGACCGGCCCGAACGGTGGGGGCAAGAGCACGCTGCTGCGCGCCCTGCTGGGCGAATTGCCGCACGCAGGGTCGGTGACGTGGGGCGCGGGCCTGACAGTCAGTCTGATCGGGCAGCACGGCGAGGAACTGCTCGGGCTGGGCACGGTGGGGGACGCACTGCTGGATGCGAACCCCCTGCTGACGCCGCATCAGTTGCATGAGGTCGCGGCGGCGCTGGAGGTCCCAGGCGGCCCGGTCTTGCCCTTGTCTGGGCTGTCGGGTGGGCAGCGCACCCGCCTGAGCCTCGCGCGATTGAGCGTGACGCGCGCGCAGGTGCTGCTGCTGGACGAACCCACCAACCACCTGGACGTGCGGGCCATCGAGGCGCTCGAAGCGCTGCTGCTGGACTTTCCGGGCACAGTGCTGCTCGCCAGTCACGACCGGCGGCTGGTGGGGCGGGTCGCCACGCGCGAGTGGCGTGTGGGGGGCGGTGGGGTGCGGGAAGACTGAATTCGCAGACATGAAAAAGAGGCCGCCCGCACGCGGCCTCCCCTTCTCGTCCTGCGTCTGGGTTCAGTTCAGGCGCTTGACGCGTTCGGTCGGGTCGGGGGTGACGGTGCTGCTCGTCAGGAACGCGCGGAAGGCGTCGATGTCCAGGTCGCCGCCCAGGCGGTTCGTGCCCTTGGCGAGCGCGGTGAAGCCGTCGCCGCCGTCGGCGAGGAAGTTGTTCACGACGACGCGGTAGCTGGCGGCGGGGTC
This sequence comes from Deinococcus aquaticus, assembly GCF_028622095.1. Classification (NCBI taxonomy): domain Bacteria; kingdom Thermotogati; phylum Deinococcota; class Deinococci; order Deinococcales; family Deinococcaceae; genus Deinococcus; species Deinococcus aquaticus. The sequence continues at coordinate 145,234 of NZ_CP115165.1, forward strand.
GAGGGCCTGCCCGCCAAGTTTGATGTCGCTGACCTTCTCGCCCTTGGGTTTGGCGTTGTCCCAGGTGTACGTGAAGCCCCGGCTGACCTGCAGGATGCGGTTGCTGCCGGCGGAGGGGTTGTCGAACTGCTGCTCGAGCGCTTCCTTGATCTGCGCGCCGGTCAGGGTGATGACGGTCAGGATGTTCCCGAAGGGCTGCACGGTGAACGCGTCGCCGTACGTGACCTGCTTGCTGGCGTTGGGGACGTTCACGGGCAGGTCGGCGCGGATGCCGCCCGGGTTCATGAAGGCGATCACGGCGCCGCCCTTGTCGGCGGGCGCGGCGGCGGCGAGCTGGCTGTCGGCGATGACGCGGCCCAGCAGGCTCTCGCCGTTGGGGGCGGCGGCGCGGGTGATCTGCTCGACGCCCAGCGTGGCGATCACGGTCTTGGAGATCGGGTCGGTCAGGCCCCTGGCTTTCTGCACCAGGGCGGTCATGGCGGCGTCCTTGGGGGCCTTGGCGGCGTCCACGACGACGTTGCTGGCGCGGATGGCGGTCACGCGGTTGGCGCGGGTGTCGATGGTCATGTCGAGGCGCTGCAGCAGGTGGCCCAGGGCGTCACCCTGGATCACGGTGCGGTCCTTGCCGTCCGGGCCGGGCACCAGGCAGTTGTAGCCGCGGTGGGTGTGGCCGGTCATGATGGCACTGACAGCCGGGTCGAGGTTCTTGGCGATGTCCACGATGGGGCCGGTGAGGGTCTTGCAGTTCACGATGTCGAAGGCGTCGCCGCTGGTGCCGCCCTGGTGGACGAGCGCGACGATGGCGTCGGCGCCCAGGCGCTTGATGGCGGGGATGGCGGCGTTGATGCTCTTGACCTCATCCTCGAATTTCAGTCCGGCGACGCCGGCGGGCGTGATGACGGTGGGGGTGTCCTTCAGGACCGCGCCGACGAAGGCGACCTTGGCCTTGCCGACCTGCACGATCTTGTAGGCGGGCAGGGCGGGCTGGCCGGTCTTCTCGTCGAGGACGTTCGCGGCGATGTAGGGGAACCTGGCGCCCGTGAAGGTGTTGTTGAACTTGCAGGCCTTGGTGGCGTCGTTGCTGTTGCAGCCGCCCTTCTGGTAGCGCTGGAGTTCCGCGAAGCCGTAGTCGAATTCGTGGTTGCCGACGACGTTCACGGCCATGCCCAGGCCGTTCAGGGCGTCGATGGTGGGTTCGTCGCGCAGCAGGCCGCTGATCAGGGGGCTGGCGCCGGTCATGTCGCCCACGCCCACGAACACGGTGTTGGGGTTGGCCTTGCGGGCCTCGGCCAGGATGCCGCCGATGGCCTCGACACCGCCAGCCTGGACGGTCAGGGTCTTGGTGCGGTCGGCGGGGTCGGGCACGCGGAAGCTGGTGGGCAGCAGGTTGCCGTGGAAGTCGTTCACGCCGATCACGGTGACGTCCACGGTGGACGGCCCGAGGATCATGGAGCAGCTGCTGAGGCTGAGGGCGGCGCCGATCAGGAGGAAATTGTTTTTCATGCGCCGTTCATTCTAACGGGCGGGGCGTCTGGGCGCGGTCAGCTACGGCCCGGCCCTGCACCGGCCCTGCACCTGAACGGGCAGGTACAGCAAGGCCCGGCCGTCCTGGGAAGGAACGACCGGGCAGTGTGGGTGCGCCCGCGAGCGCGGGCCCAGCACCCCTATGATTCACTCTCTGGCGGGGTTCAGTAGAACTTGGTGATGCGCTCGACGCTGTGGCGGTGGTGGGGGAAGCCGTCTTCGGCGCGCTTGCCGACGGGCAGCAGGCCGGCGAACTGGACGTGCTCGGGCAGGCCGAGGATTTCCTTGACCTTGTCGGGCTGGAAGCCCAGCATGGGCACGGTGTCGTAGCCGAGGCCGCGGGCGGCGAGCATGACGAAGCCGAAGGCGATGTTCGCCTGGCTCAGGCCCCACTGGCCGCGCTGGGCGACGTCCTGGCCGCCGAAGGCGCCGTCGAAGGTCTTGCGCTGGCCTTCGCGGCCCTGCTCACCCATGCCGGGGTGCGCGGTTTCCTCGACGGTCTGCAGGGTGTCTTCCATGTCGCTGTACACGACGATGACGGCGGGGGCGTTGGTGACCTGACCCTGGCCGTAGGCGGCGTCCTGAAGCTGCTGCTTGATGGCGGCGTCCTGCACGACGGCGAAGCGCCAGGTCTGGGCGTTCCAGGCGCTGGGGGCAAGGCTGGCGAGGCGCAGGATTTCGTGCAGGTCGTCCTGGTTCATGGGTTCCTGGACGTACTTGCGGATGCTGCGGCGGGTTTCGATGGCTTCTTTGACGTCAAGCACTTTGGGGGTCGTAGCGGTCATGTCGAGAGGTTATCTCCATCACTTTGAAAAGTCAAGCGGTGTGAGATTCGTCATGATCTGATCAGCCCCGCAGTGTAAACTCTGGTCATGAGCGAACACACTGGATTCTGCCCGGTCTACCGGGCCATCGGCGTGTTGCAGGAAAAATGGGTGCTGCACATCGTGCGCGCCCTGCTAAACGGTGAAAAAGGGTTCAACGAGCTCGCCCGCGCCGTCGGCGGATGCAACAGCGCCACCCTCACGCAGCGCCTCGAACACCTCGAAACCCTCGCCCTGATCAGCAAACGCACGGAAGACAGCCAGGGCAAACTGGCCCGCAGCGTCTACACCCTCTCGCCCGCCGGGCTGGAACTCCAGAGCGTCATCAACGCCATCGACACCTGGGCCGTGGCGCACCTGAACATGCCCGCCCCCGCACCCGCCATCACGGGCAGCGAAGCCTCCGCCCCGGGCGCAGACGCGCTCGCCAGGGACTGCGCCAGCTGAACCCGTCTGGCGCTCCGGCACCGGACGCCACACGACCGCCCTTCCCCCACGGCCGGAGACGACCATGCTGATGTTCCTGCTGTTCATCGCGCTGCCCACTGCTCTGATCGTGCTGTCGTTCCGCATCAAACCGCTCGTACCGGCTGACGAGTCGCCGCACGACGCGCTCGGTGGCAGTCTGGCCGCCGGGGGCCTCTTCGGCGGTCACGGTCTGCCCGCCGACCCGCGCAGCGTGCCCGAGGACACGGACCCCGTGCGCTTTGACCTGAGCGGCCTGCCGGAACGTGAATGAACCCCTAACCTGCGCGCCCGGCGCGGCCCGTACGCTGGGGGCATGAGCATCAAGGATAACTTCACGCCCGACGAGTGGTTCAAGGTCATGACCGGTCCCGGCCGCGCCGGAGCCGCCGTCGTGGCGTCCAGCCCCAGCGGCCTGACCGGCCTGGTCGCCGAGGCGAAAGCCCTGAGTGACGCCATCCGCGACGGCGTCAGCGCCGACACGCGCACGCCGCTGCTGGAAGCCATCGCTGCCGACCTGCTGCGCACCGCGCCGGACCCCGCCGTGATGCCCCACCAGGAGCGCGCCCGCACCATGCAGGACGCGCTGGAGCAGAGCCTAAAGAACGTCCGGCAGGCTGCGTGGCTGGTGAGCGCCAAGACCAGCCCCGAAGACAGCGCCGCGTACCGCCAGATGCTGATGAGCGTGGCTGAACGCACCGCGAACGCCGCCAAGGAAGGCGGTTTCCTGGGCTTCGGCGGCGAACTCGTGAACGACAAGGAACGCGCCGTGCTAGATGACCTGCGCCGCCTGCTGAGCCTGGACAGCACTGCACCCGCCTCCACCCCCGCCGACGCACCATCCCCGGACGGCAGCGGCAACAGCGGCTGAGTAGCCGCACCCGGCTTGCCCCTCCTGGTCCGGTCACGTCTCTTCACGCGTCCGGGCCTGGAGGGGCTTGCTGTCAGGCCTGTGGGTTCCAGCTGGCTGGCCGGCGAGGGTCTGCGCCTGCGTCTCCCCGATGCGTTCGTTCATCAGGTCGCGGAAGGCCTGTTCGTGGGGGTTCCCGGCGTTCAGCTGGGTACCCGTGGACGCCATGACGTGCGCCTGCCCGTCCCCCCGCAGGTACACGGCTCCGCGCTCGCGGTGACTGACTCGCCAGCGGGTCAGGTCGTTCAGGGAGGCCTCGAAGGCGTCCTGCGCGGCGCTGCCTCCCCAGTCACGGGCGGCGTTGCGGATCACCTGCCGGTGCGGTTCCCAGGCGTGCAGCAGCGCACGCTGAGGGGGCGTCAGGGAGCGGCGGGAGTGCCGGAGGGCCTGACCCAGGTTCGAGTCGAACGGCACGCCCAGCGCCAGGTCCGCGACCTGCGTGCCGCCCAGTTGCAGGCCGCTGGCCCCGTCCAGGGGCGCGCCCCCGTCCTCTGGCGGCAGGCCCCACCCGAAGGTCGGCTGGATGAACACCCGCCACAGGTCGCTGCGCACCACCCGGAAACGCATCAGGGCGTTGATCTGCCGGGTCATGGCGCTGATCGCCGCGTGCAGGTCGGCCAGGGCAGCCTCCAGCGCGGGCCGGTCGTGGTGCTGGACGGCCGTCAGGGCCTGCGCCGAGGCGGTCAGGACGGCCTGTCCGCGCGCCTCGGCCAGCACAAACGTCTGAATCCACAGGTCCAGCTGCCCCGCGAGGTCCCGCTCGTCTCCGGCGGGCGAGGCGTGCCAGTTGTGAGCAATCCGCACCTGACCGGCCTGCACCTGACCGGCGTGGTACGGCTCGCCGGGCGTGAGGGCGTCAGAGCGCCAGTTCAGGTACTTCAGGGTGTGCATCGTGCCACAGGCCGGCAGGTGATGCGCGGCACTCAGGTCCCGGAACAGAGCGTGCAGGTGCGGCGGGAAGTCCGGCCGCTCGGAGAACCGGACGGGCGCGACCGGCACGGCGTTCCAGCGGTACAGGTGCATCAGGATCGCCGTGGCCGAGAGCAGCGCCTCCTGCTGCGCGGTGCCCAGCTGCCGGGCGTCGTCCCGCCGGTCCCCCAGGGCCGCGTCGAGGTCCAGCAGGGCCGCGCGCACGCCGTTCCCCTGGTACGCCGGGGCCAGCGCCGGAATGGCGTCCAGCAGTGGCTGGAACGGACCGGGCAGTCTCAGCAGGGGCGCGGTGGGCGGCAGGAACCCGGTGCGGGCCAGAGGCCGGAATAGCGTCAGCAACTGCGGCAGCCCGGCGGGCGGCGCGACTGGTAAGGGCGTGTCAGCTTGGGCAGGAGAAGTGGGCGGCAAGGGAATCTCCGGTCAGGCAGCCGACGAGCGGCCGGGAGGGAACAGAGGTCCGGAACGCCCTTCACGGCGGGGCGGCCGGGGACCGCCGCTCAGGTGTCAGTGTATCCGGGCCGCGCCGGACGCGGGACGCACTTTCGACTGGTGCGCGGCTGGCCTCCCCTCCGGGCCGCCGCCTCTCTCCCACACGGCCTTGCTGTAGCGCCTTCTCTCACCGGCTGCGCCGCGCCCTGTCTGAGACTGCCGAACCCCGCAGCGGGTGAACCCGGTATGCTGCGGCGAGTGCGGGGGCGACTGGCGCTGAACGTGGGCTGACCACGGGGGAGCCTCCGGGAAAGTGGATGATCGCGCGCCTGGGTCGAACGGCTCCCTGTCGGTGGGAACCGTTCGCGTTTCTGGTTCTGGGAGGAAGGCACATGACGCAGCAGGGCAAAGGGCAGGGCAGTCAGCAGGGCGGGGCGCAGTCCAGGAAACGGGCGCTGATCTCGGTCAGTGACAAGACGGGCGTGGTGGAGTTCGCGCGGCAACTCGAGGCGCGCGGCTGGGAGATCCTGAGTACCGGCGGCACGTACGCCAGCATCGTCGCGGCGGGCGTCGCGGCGCGGCAGGTGAGTGACGTGACGGGCTTCCCGGAAATGCTGGACGGCCGCGTGAAGACGCTGCACCCGGCGGTGCACGGCGGGATTCTGGCGCGGCGTGAACCCGGTCACCTGGGGCAGCTGGACGCGCACGGGATCGGCACCATCGATCTGGTGTGCGTGAACCTGTACCCGTTCCGGGAGACGGTGGCGCGCGGCGCGGCGTTCGACGAGGCCATCGAGAACATCGACATCGGCGGGCCGGCCATGATCCGCTCGGCGGCGAAGAACCACGCGGGCGTGCTGGTCCTCGTGGACCCCGCAGACTACGCGGTGGCGCTTCAGGACGACGTGAGCCCCGCCGACCGGCAGCGGCTGGCCGCCAAGGCGTACCGGCACACCAGCGAGTACGACGCGGCCATCACCGCGTACCTGGAAGGCGGCAGCGACGAACTGCCCACCGCGCTGCCCGGCACGCTGACCCTGAACCTCAGCCGGGCCGCCGAGGTGCGGTACGGCGAGAACCCGCACCAGCCGGGCGCGATCTACCGTCTGGGCGGCGCGGTCGGGCCGGTCATCGACGCGCAGGTCGTGGCGGGCAAACCCATGAGCTTCAACAATTACGCCGACGCGGACGCCGCGTGGGCGCTGTGCCAGGAACTCGCGGCGCAGGAAACGCAGGCGCAGGCGGGCGACCCGGTAGCCGTGTGCGTGGCCGTCAAGCACGCCAACCCCTGCGGCGTGGCCGTCGCGGACGACGTGAAGACCGCCTGGGAACGCGCCCGTGACGCCGACACCCTCAGCGTGTTCGGCGGCGTGGTCGCCGTCAGCGCGCCCGTGACGCTGGAGGCGGCGCAGGCGACGCGCGGCACCTTCCTGGAAGTGCTGATCGCACCCGAGGTGACGCCCGAGGCCGCCGCGTGGTTCGCGGAGAAGAAGCCGGACCTGCGGGTGCTGGTGGCCGCCGCGCCGCAGGGAATCAGCGTGCTGGACGTGCGCCCCCTGACCGGCGGGTTCGCCGTGCAGGAACGCGACGCCCGCCCCTGGGACGACCTGTGCCCGGAGGTCGTCACGGCCCGGCAGCCCACCGATCAGGAGTGGCATGACCTGCGCTTCGCGTGGGCGGTCGTGAAGAACGCCCGCAGCAACGCCGTGGTCCTGGCGCGCGGCGGCGTGACGGTCGGCCTGGGCGCCGGGGCGGTCAGCCGCATCTGGGCGGCCGAGCGGGCTGTGGCGAACGCCGGCGAGCGCGCGCAGGGAGCCGTGCTGACCAGCGAGGCGTTCTTCCCCTTCGACGACGTGGTGCGGCTGGCCGCGAGCGTGGGCGTGACGGCCATCCTGCAACCCGGCGGCGCCAAACGCGATCCCGAAGTGATTGCCGCGTGCAACGAACTGGGCCTGAGCATGGTGTTCACGGGCAGCCGCCACTTCCGCCACTGACCGCTGACAGGCAGGGGGGCCGGGATAACGTGTGTCCCGGCCCCCCCTGCTGTCTCCCCTACCGGTCGTGCGTGCCCGCTTCGCGTGCCGTCAGGCGCTCTTCTTCCAGCGGCCCTTGCTGCGGTGCCCGACGCGGTTCCCGGCGTGCGCGGTGCGGGCGCGGATGGTCTGATCGTCGTAGCGGAGCATCACGGCCAGCCGGGCGCGGCTGATGATGTGATGCGGCTGCTTGGGCACGAACGCCGTCACGATGTCCACGAACCCGTCGCGGGCGTGCTCGGCGACCACATGCAGCGGGAGTTTCACGCCGCACGCCTCGAAGTACCCGCAGACCAGCCAGCGGCGGTCCTCGGTGTACACGGCCCGGACCCGGCCGGTCAGGAGGACGTTCATCACGTCATGTTCCAGGAATCCCTCGGCGCGGGCGTGCCCGATGGCGTGGTCGCACAGGTGGTAACGGCCGTCGTACACGGCGTCGCGCAGGCGGGCGTGCGCGCGGCCCAGGCTGAAGTCGTCGGTGCTGATGCCGGCCAGGTCCGCTTCCCGCTGGGGTTTCACGGGGGCCTGCGCGGCGGGCCTGGGGGGAGGGGCGGCCTGGGCGCGGCGGGCGGCCTTCTCGGCGCGGGCCAGCTGGGCGCGGAGGGCCAGCAGGTCCGTGCCGGTCTGCACGTCACTGGCCGGGACGCTGTGGGCGGCGCGTGGGGGGACGTTGACGCCCGGTTTGCTGGACTGTCTGGTCACGGCGAAACACCTCCGGTGAACTGCGCCGCCCCGCCTTCCCTGCCGACCAGAGGCCGTCCGAGCCTCCTTCAAAAAGGAAAACGCCCCTCAAACACGGCTTCGTGTCTGTGGGGAGGCAGGCGGCGTACCCTGTTCAGGGCATGCCCTGAGCATAGCACGCGCGGGGCGGCGGGCGGGGTGAAGCGCACGGCAGACAGACAGGCTCGCCGCTGACTAGGCTGAAGGTCAGCGTACCGTCAACCCTGTCGCCCTGGTCCTGCCGTTTCCCCGCTGCCCACGCCCCGTCCCGCCCGCCGGGATGAGAGCGCAGCCGCCACTTCCGGAGGTTCCCATGATCCGACCCATGCTGCCCACTGATGTCCCGGACGTTCTCGCGCTCCTGAACTGGATGGACGACGCCCCGGAACGCGAGGTGTTCTCCCCGGACGCCCGCGACCCCCGCGAACTGCAACTGGAATGCGAGGACAGCACCTGCCTCGTGGACACCGACGACGAGGGCGTGCGCGCCTACTGCGCCCTGTCGCCCTTCCGGGACGGACTGGTGCTGGAAGGGCCGGTCAGTGACGGGGGGCACCTCCCGGCCCTGCTGCGCCGCGCGCTGGAGCACGCCGACGGGCTGCCCGTGTACGCCTTCAGCGCCCGCGACAACGCGCCCGTGCGCGACGCGCTGGAAACGGCAGGATTCGCGGCCATGCACACCACCGACTTCTACAGCGGGCCACTGGCGTTGCTGACCGCGCAGGCCTGCGCTCCGGCGGGCACGCGCATCTCACGCCGCCTGCCGTTCGCGGAGTACCGGGCGCTGTACCGCAGCAGCGAGGACGCCTGGGCCGGACGCCTGAACTGGACGCCCGAGCAGTACGACGAGCACTTCGCGCAGGACGACGTGCGCCTCGTGGCCCTGCTGCGCGGCGATCAGGCCCTGGGATTCGCGGAACTGGAATTCTGCCCCGAAGACGCCCGCGCCGACGTGACCTACGTGGCCGTGCATCCCGCCGAACGCGGGCAGGGACTGGGCCTGAAACTGCTGGCCCTGGCTGCCGCCGAGGCCGACACCCACCCGGAAATCCGCACCCTGCGCGTCCGCGCGCACGACCACATGAAACCCGCCCGCGCCCTGTACACCCGCGCCGGCCTGAAGCACAGCCGCAGCGTCGTCACGTACATGAAAGACGGCGACGAGGACGTGTAGGCCGGGCAGCCCTGACCGGAACGCCATGCCCGCCACAGACTCCGGCCTGGGCGGGCGCTACTCTGCGCCGCATGGCGAAGAAGGACCGACGCACCCCCCAGCAGGCCTTCGTGACCCTGCGCGACATGCCCGGCACCCGCGTGATGTTCTGGGTCGTGGACACCTGCCCGTACTGCGGCGAACGGCACCTGCACGTCGCCGGGAACATCCGCAGCGACCCCGGCGAGTCACTGGGTGAACACCCGGCCCCCTGCCAGCCGGACCGCACCTACGAACTGGCCCTGCCACCCCAACCAAAAAAGAAGGGCGGCAAGGACGCCCGCCGCAAGGCCCGCCGCGACGCCAAGACCGACGCCTGGGACGAGGACACCTGGTAAGCCCAGATTGAAACGCAGCAGATAGAACGGCTCCGTAAACCATTCAATCCGAGTCCGTGTCAGTGCTGCATGCCGTCCATGTCGCCGTGGCTGCTGGCAGGCGTGGGGAGCGGCTGCGCGCCCCGCTCCCGCAGCAGGCGGGTCATCAGGGTCACCTCGGCCGACTGGGTCGCCTGAATCTGGCGGGCCAGGGCCTGCACTTCCGGGCGCACGCCGGGGTTCAGGGCCGGGCCGACCATGCCCAGCGCGCCCTGGTGGTGGCGGGTCATGAGTTGCAGGAAACTCACGTCGGCGGCGCGGCCCTTCAGGGTGCTGAGGTTCTCGACCTGCGCCTGCGTGGCCATGCCCATCGCGCGGGCGTGCCCGGCGCTCATGCCGGCCCCCGCCCAGGGGCGCTTCCAGAGGGTCAGCCAGCCGCGCATCTGCCCGATCTGCTCCTGCTGCGAGAGCATGATGTCCAGCGCCAGCACCCGCACCTCCGGATCACCGCTTGCCTCACGGACGCGGGTGGCCATGTCCACGGCCTGCGCGTGATGCTGGATCATCTCGCGCACGAACCGCACCTCGGTACTGCTCTCGGCCGGGCCGCCCAGGCGCGGCAGCAGCAGCAGGCCGCCCAGCACGGCAGCGAGAACGACCAGCAGGGGCAGGGCGAGACGGCGCAACATGCCCGCGAGTATAGGCACCCCCGCGCCCGGAGCGTCAGGGGGAAGTGTCCCCCATCTCTGGGTCCCTGTCCCTCACCTGCGGGCCGTTGCCGCTACACTGCCCACCGATGACCGCACCGGACCGCAACGAGCAGATCAGGGGCGCGCTGGGGGGCGCTGCCGTGGGCGCGGCCCTGGGCGTGCTGGCCGCCTTTCTGGGAGAGGTGCGCACGACCACGCCTCTGCTGTGGGGCCTGCTGATCCTGGGCGCACTGGCCGGAGCCTTCCGCCCATCCCGCCGCTCCCTGCACGCCGCCGCCGCTAGCGTGGCACTGGCGCTGGCCGCGTGCCTGCTGACGCCCGCGCTGCGCGCACCGCTGGCCGCCCTGACCCTGGACCAGCCGCCCGGCCGGGCCGACGCGATCGTGGTGCTGGGCGGCGGCCTGCAATGCCAGTCCCGGACGCTGGAATCCGCCAGTCTGGCCCGCCTGACGCGCGGCCTGGAACTGTGGGGACAGGACTACGCACCCACCCTGACCGTCTCCGAGCAGTCCGGGCTGATCGGGCCGCGCGACTGCCCGAAAATCAGCACGCTGGAACGTCAGATCATCACGCGGCAACTCGGAACGGACGGCCCGGAAGTCCTGACCCTGAGCAACGTCACCACCACCCGCGACGAGGCTGCCCGCGTGCACGCACTGGCCCGCACGCGCGACTGGACGACCGTCCTGCTGGTGACCAGCCCCAGCCACAGCCGCCGCGCCGCCGCCCTGATGCGCACACCCGACCTGCGCGTGATCAGCGTGCCCGCACCCGAAACCCGCTTCGACACCACCCTGCCCCTCCCCCTGGACCGCCTGTGGGCCGTGCGGATTCTGGCCTACGAGAGCCTGTCGCGCGTGAAGGCCGCGCTGGGCGGCACGCCGGAACGCTGAGGCTGCCGGAGGGGCAGCGGTCGGTCGCGTTGCGTCAGGTGCGTTCACGGGAACGGGTCGGCGCGGGTAGGCTGCCGGCATGGTGCTGCTGGCATGGTAGAGACGCTGATTCGCCTGCTCACGCTGGCGGCGCTGATCCTGGCCCTCGGCCTGCCAGTCAACCGCGCGCGTCCGGCCACCGGTCCTGCCCCCGATCCAGGTGATGCCAGGATGGCGCGGATGGTGTCGTACCGCTACCGGGGCCTGTACGTGGCGTCGCCAGGGGGCAGGGAATTCGGCTGGGGTGTCCTGCTCCGGTCCTGGTTCCGCACGGTCCTGCTGTGCGTGCTGAGTGCCGTGGTCCTGCCATTCAGTCCACTGGCAGGCGTGGCGATGCTCTGGGGGATGTATTTGTACGGAGAGGAGGCGGCATCGACCTCATTCATGATCTTTCTGTACGCGGTACCGCTGGGTGGCGCGGCGCTCGGGTTGCTCGGGAGTGCCCTGTGGGAACTGCATCTGGTCAGGTCGGGCCGCCGCCTGAAGGCCGAGGATTGACAGGCTGGCCGCGAACCATCCGGCACCGTGACGTCCCACAAACGTGCAGACAGGTCTGCCCTACACTGCCGTCTTGATGAGCGAGCGAATGATCACGGTGATTGGTGCGGGACTGGCGGGGTCCGAGGCGGCCCTGGCGGCGGCGCGGCTGGGCGTGCGGGTGCGGCTGTTCGAGATGCGGCCGGTGAAGATGACCCCGGCGCACCGCAGCGGGAATTTTGCGGAGCTGGTGTGCAGCAACTCGCTGGGCGGCGAGGGTGAGTTGCAGAGTAAGGGCCTGCTTCAGGCCGAGCTGCGGAGTGTGGGGGGCGCGATTGTGGGCGCGGCGGACGCCTCCAAACTGCCGGCTGGGAACGCGCTGGCGGTCGAGCGCGACGAGTTCAGTGAGCGGGTGACGCGCGCGGTGCGGGAGCATCCGCTGATCGAGGTGCGCGGGGAGGAGGTCACGCAGGTGCCGGAGGGCATCGCGGTGATCGCGTCGGGGCCGCTGACGTCGGATGCGCTGGCGGCGGACATGGCGCGCTTGACGGGCAGTGAGCGCCTGAGTTTCTATGACGCGGCGGCGCCCGTGATCGAGTTCGACTCCATCGATATGGACGTGGCGTGGCGGGCGGGGCGGTACGAGCAGAGCGCGGATTACATCAACTGCCCGTTCACGAAGGACGAGTACCTGGCGTTCTTCGGGGCGCTGGAGCAGGCGCGCGCGCACACGCCGCACGACTGGGAGAAACTGGAGTTCTTCGAGGGCTGCATGCCCATCGAGGAGATCGCCCGGCGCGGGATCGACACGCCGCGCTTCGGGCCGATGTCGCCCAAGGGGCTGGATGATCCGAAGACCGGGCGCTGGCCGTACGCGGTGGCTCAGCTGCGTCAGGAGGACCGCGAGGGCCGCATGTGGTCGCTGGTGGGCTTCCAGACGGGCCTGAAGTGGGGGGATCAGAAGGCGGTCGTGAACCTGATTCCGGGCCTGGGGAACGCCGAGATCGTCCGGTACGGCGTGATGCACCGCAACACGTACCTGAACGCGCCGCAGGTGCTGGAGTCCACGCTGCAACTGAAGGCCGATCCGACCAAGCTGGTGGCGGGCGTCCTGGCCGGCACGGAAGGGTATCTGGAGTCGGCGGCGACCGGCTGGCTGGCCGGGACGAACGCCGCGCGCCTCGCGCTGGGCCTCGAACCCCTCACGCCGCCCGCCGAGAGCATGCTGGGCGGCCTGACCCGTTACCTGGCGAGCGCGAACCCCAAGGGGTTCCAGCCCATGAACGTGAACTGGGCGCTGGTGCCGGAACTGCCCGTGCAGATCAACGAGAAGACCGGCAAGCCCCGCAAGCTGGGCAAGCGCGAGAAACGCCCGGTGATGTTCCGCCGGGGCCTGAATGCCTTCATGGAGTGGGCGCAGACCGAGGCGGGCCTGACGGTCACGCCGCCCCCCGTCCGTGAGCCTGAAGTAGCAGAGCCCGCCGGAGCGTAAGGCGCTGGGCAGCCTGAACAGGATTCAGAACTGCCGTAGCTGAATCTGCCGTATCTGAATCTGATAGACGCCGGACACGTCTTCCCTCCAGGCGAGGGTGGTGCGTCCGGCGTTGTCGGTGGTGACGCTGGGGCTGCGGGCGTCGCGGCGCGGGTCGCGGTTCTGCACGCCCAGCGCCTGCCAGTGCCTGCCGGTCCAGCGGGCGGCATGCACCTGCCCCAGGCCGCCGCGTTCCTGCACCCAGGCGAGGACGGCGTGCCCGGCGGGGTCGGTACTCAGGGTGTGGGCCGAGGCGAAGGCGGCACTGACCGGGCCGCCCAGCGGTTGCCAGCGGTGTCCGTCCCAGCGGGCAGCGTACAGGGTGTCCTGGCCGCCGTTGTCTTCAAGCCACGCGGCGGTGGGCTGGTCCTGCCCGTCCAGCACGAGGCGGGGGGAGGCGACGTAGCCGGGCTGGTAGCGGTTCAGGGGGCCGCCGATGGGCTGCCACGCCTGCCCGTCCCAGCGGGCGGCGAGGACGCGGCTGGAGGTCACGTCGCCCTGAAGCCACGCCACGACGGGTTGCCCGGCGCGCGTGAGGGTCAGGGCAGGCGCGCGGGAGTAGGCGCGGCGGTCGTTGAAGACGGGGCCGCGCACCCAGCTGCGGGCCGCGTCGTTCCAGCGGCGCACGGTGAGCTGGCTGCCGTCGGGGCTGCGCAGGAATTCACCCCAGGCGAGGACCGCCTCGCCCTTCCAGGCAGCGACGGCGCGGGTGCGGGCGGCGTAGGGCAGGTCGTCGCCCAGGTAGCGCTCGGGCCAGTCCGTCCAGCCGCCGGGCCGCAGGGCGCGCAGGTGCACGATGTCGTTGTCGCCGTAGTTCTCGTTCCAGGCCAGGACGGCGCTGCCGTGACGGTCGGCGCTGAGGTTCAGGTTCGCGGCGGGGCGGGGGTGGCGGTCGTTCAGGCTGCCGGGGCCTCCCTGCTGGCCTCCGTCCTGGCGGGGCAGCGGCGTCCAGGGGTGGCCGGGCGCGGCCTTCCAGGCGCGCAGCGTGCGGGCCGTGAAGGTGCCCCGGCCACTGCTGAACTGCCCGCTGTCGCTGAGGGCCGCGAGGAACACGGTGCCGTCCGGCGCGGCGGCCACCGCGACCTCCCGCACCGGGGCGCTCAGGGGCGGGGGCGTCCAGGGCGTGCCGGTCGGTGGGGCATTCCCTCCGGCCAGCGCGGCGCCGGGCAGGAGCAGGGCAGACAGCAGGGCGGGGCGGATCAGCATCGGGAAGTACCTCCGGGCGGGTCGGGTCCCTGTGATTGTCCTCTCCGGGAATCGCAGAACACAAGGGCGCGGCGCTGTTCTATGGTGGGTGGCGTGAAGCTTGACGGGGTGCTGGTGTACGGGTTGGGGCGAAGTGGGCGCGGCGCGGCGCGGTTCCTGGCGCGGGAGGGCGTGCGCGGCGAGTGGCTGGACGCGCGCCCGGCGGCAGAGGACCTCGCCCTGATGGACGAACTCGGCTGGGCGCAGGGGGACGTGACGCGGCCTTACCGGACGGTGGTGGCCGCGCCGGGCGTGCCCATCGACCACCCGGACCTGACGGCCCTGCGGGCGGCGGGAGCCGAGGTGATCGGTGAGGTGGCGCTCGCGGCGCGGCTGCGGCCCGCGTTGCCGATGGTGGGCGTGACCGGCACGGCCGGGAAGGGCAGCACGACGGTCCTGATCGCGCACCTGCTGCGCGCGTGCGGCCTGAACGCCCGCGAGGGCGGGAACATCGACCCGCCGCTGCTGGACGTGGTGGACGACGCCGGGGTGGCGGTCGTGGAACTCAGTTCCTTTCAGCTGGAGCGGGTGCCGGGCGTGCGGCTGCCGGTGGCGGTCATCACGAACCTGGGCGTGGATCACATCGACCGGCACGGCACGGTCGGGGCGTACCACGCGGCCAAGTTGAACATCACGGCGGCGCAGGAGGCCGGGGACGTGCTGATCGTCCCGGCAGACCTGACCGTGCCCACGCGCGCCCACCTTCAGCCCTTCACGCCCGCAAAGCTGGCCCTGGCCGACGGGACGCCCGTGCTGGACGCCGACGCACTGCCGGACGGCATTCACCCGGCGAACGCGGCGGCGGCCGTCCTAGCGGCCGAGGCACTGCTGCGCCACCTGGGACGCCCGGTGGACGCGGCGGCGCTGGGCGCGGCACTCGGCACGGCCGCGCCCGTGAAGGGCCGCTTCGAGACGGTTGCCCGCGTGGGCGGCGTGCGGTTCATCGAGGACTCCATCGCCACGCGCACGCTGGCCGTGCAGGCGGCGCTGGAACGGGCCACGCCTCCGGTCGCGTGGCTGGTGGGCGGGCGTGACAAGGGCGCGGACCTCGCGCCGCTGCGGGAGGCGGCCGCCGGGCGGGTCGCGCAGGTCATCGCGTTCGGAGAGGACGGCGAGGCCCTGGCCCGCGAATTGGGCCTCCCCTACCGGGTCGTGCCGGGCGACACCGGCGACGAGAGCATGGACCGCGCCGTGCAGGCCGGCCTGGACGCCCTGAACGGCCAGGGAACGGTGCTGCTGGCCCCGATCGGGACGAGCTTCGATCAGTTCCGGGATTACCGGGCGCGCGGCGAGAGCTTCAGCCGCGCCGCGCGGGCCCTGGCCGACGCCAGCGCCGGAGGCCGCGCGTGAGCGTTCAGCTGATCATCGCGCAGATCATCCTGATGAGCCTGGGCCTGCTGGGCATCGCGACGGCTGAACCGGACAAGATCCTCGATCACGGCGGCAAGGCCCTCATCGCCATCGTGCTGACGCTCATGCTGGCCCGGCTGCGTCCCCGGGCGTTCCTGCGGGTCGGCCCGTGGTTCTGGGGGTTCACGCTGTTTCTGCTGCTGCTCGTGCCGTTCATCGGGGTCGGCACGGCCGAGAGTGAAGGCACGCGCCGCTGGCTGGAGTTCGGCCCGGTCCGCTTCCAGCCGTCCGAGCTGGGCAAACTGGGACTGGTGCTGATGCTCGCGTCGTTCTTCGCGCGGCGCGGCGTGCAGAAAAAGCTCATCAGCGCCACCGGCATGATCCTGCTCACCACCATCCTGGTGCTCGTCCAGCCGGACCTGGGCACCAGCGTCCTGATGTTCGGGCTGGGCATCATCCTGATGTACGCCGCCGGCGTGCGCATCAGCAACATCAGCGGGCTGCTGCTGGCGATCACCATGATGATCCTGCCACTGCTCGGCACGTACCTCGAACGCCACCCGTACATCATGTCCCGCCTCACCTCGCACAAGGACGCCGAGCAGATCCGCGAGATCGGCCTCGACCAGATCGGCATGGCGCACCGAGACCTGAACTTCGGCGGCCTGTGGGGCCAGGGCCCCGACGGCCTGCGCTTCAACTACTTCGGCGAGCACACCGACATGATCGTCGCGTCCATCGGCTTCACCTCCGGGCTGCTGGGCGTGGCCATGCTGCTGTTCGCTTACTGGCTCATCGTCGCCACCGCCCTGGAAGTCGCTCACCTCGCCAGCCGCGTGCGCCCCATGACGCCCGAGATTCACGGCGCCAGCATCCTCGCCATCGGCGCGATGTTCATGATCGTCGGGCAGGCCTTCGTGAACCTCTGCGTCGCCGCCGGCGTCTTCCCCGTCACGGGCGTGCCGCTACCGCTCGTCAGTTACGGCTTTTCCAGCATGCTGACCATGAGCCTCGCCATGGCCATCATCCACTCCGCCATGCGCGAGGTGCGCCGCCACCTTCCGGAAGAAAGCCCGGACGCCCTGCCCCTCAGCGCCGACTGACGGGGAGAAGAGAAAAGAGTCGTGGGCAGCGAAGGGAACTCCTCGCTGCCCACGATCCTCAGCTACCGCCCGGCCCTGGCCTGCTCAGCCAGAATCGGGTTATACGGATTCCGTCTGTTTCGTTCACAACCCGGCAGGGCACCGGGTTGCCAACTCCACGCCCGGAATCCTCTCTGCTCCTGCTCGCGTCCGCTCGGATGGAACGGTTTTTGCAAACCATTCCATCGGAGTCCGTATTACTTGTTCTGGGAGAGACGTTCCAGGACGAGGCGGCTGACGGTTTTCAGGGTTTCGAACACGCCCACGCCCTTGTCGGACATCGCCTCGAACAGCAGCAGTTCGCCGTGCGGGTCGATCACCGAGCGGATCATGGTGGTGGGGAGCGCGTCGGGCAGGTCGCGTTTGTTGATCTGCAGCACGATCGGCACTTCTTTCACGTCGATGCCGTGCTCGGCGAGGTTCTCGCGCAGGTTGCGCATGCTCTCGGCGTTGGCGCGCAGGCGGTTGGGGGCGCTGTCCGCGACGAACACGATGCCGTCCACGCCGCGCAGGATCAGTTTGCGACTGGCGTTGTAGAACACCTGCCCGGGTACGGTGTACAGGTGAAAGCGGGTCTTGAAGCCCTGCACGGTGCCCAGGTCAAGCGGCAGGAAGTCGAAGAACAGGGTGCGTTCGTCCTCGGTGGCCAGGGAGACCATCTCGCCGCGCAGGTGGCCGGGCACCTTACTGAACACGTGCTTGAGGTTGGTGGTCTTGCCGCTCATGCCGGGGCCGTAATACACGATCTTGCAGTTGATTTCGCGCGCGGCGAAGTTGATGGTGCTCATGGACGGGTTCTCCTGTGACGCCGGGTCAGGGTGAGGGGAGCGGGCAGGTCAGCCGGGGGCAGGAGCAGGTTCAGCCGAGCAGATCGTCGAGGAGCGCGCTGGCGCCCTGGCTGAAGTCCTCGCCGAGTTGCACCGGGGGGATGTCCTTGAGTTCCTCGAGAATCGAGGCGATCTGCGTGATGCTCTTCTTGGCGTACACCTTGACCTTGCCCAGTGGGACGCTGGCGTCGAAGATCAGGGTCAGCAGGGAGTCCGCGCCGACCGATTCGACGTACAGGGTGCCGTTCTCACCCTGGTGAATCTGCTCGCTGAACGTCCGTTCGCCCAGCATGTTCGCCAGGGCGGCGGTGGCGGCGGCGTTACTGGCGACCAGCGTGGCGACGCTGTCCAGCGCGGGCGGGCGCGGAGCCCACAGCGCCTCTTTGTGGGAGAGCACGAAGCCCTTGCGGTCGACGAGCAGGCCGTAGCGCACGCCCGTGGTTTCCAGCAGGTCCTGAATCACCTGGTCCACACGCTCGAAGGCGTCTCCGTACAGCGCCAGTGAAGGTTCGATCATATAGCTGCCAGTATATGAAGCTATTCACACAAGAGCCTGACGGTTCGGGTGGCAGGCGTGAATTAATCCGCGTGGGCGGGCCGTGAACCTGACGGGCTGCTCACCCGCAGGCGGGGGCGGCGGCGTTACACTCGCCCGCGTGAGGATCAGGGGCGTTCAGGGCAGGGACCGGCAGGAAGGCACGGAAGTTCAGGCGGGCAGGCGGCGGCTGGGATGGCTGGGCAGAGCGGCGCTGCTGTCGGCGCTGCTGGCGTCGGGCGTGGCGGCCGCGCGGCCCGTGGCCATCGGTGGGCTGCGGCAGAGCGCAGGCCTGGATTCGCGTCAGTTCGTGAGCGGCGAGGCGCTGGCCGTGTGGACCCTGCCGCGCCTGGGGGTTGCGGTCCGGAACGACCCGCAGGACCTGCGGCTGCAACTGGGAGGGCGGGAACTGCAGTTCTCGCCGCGCAGCGGGTGGCGCGCCACCGGGTTCACGCTGGGCGCGCGGCTGCCCGCGCCGGAACTGGCCGGCGGCAGTCTGTTCGTGCCGCTGGCGGCCCTGTCGGCGCTGGGTGTGCCGGTGCTGGCCGACACGCCGGACCTGCTGGACTTCGCGGCTCCGGCCCGCGTGCCCAGTGGGACCCTGCCTCCCAGCCCGGCCCCGTCCAGCGCCGCGCCGGTCACGGCTCCCGGGACGCCCGTTCCGGTCAGCCCGCGTGCCCCGGCCCAATCCGCTCCGGCCCAGTCGGCTCCAGCTCTGTCTGCCCTGCCCACACCGCCTTTCCTGCTGACCGCGAACCTGAATACCGTCCGGGTGAGCCGCAGCATGCACCGCAGCGTGGAGGTGCAGCGCGTGGTGCTGGAATTCAACGTGCCGGACCCGCGCGTGATCGCGTACAGCGTGACTCGTGAAGCGAACGGCCTGCGCGTCACGCTGCCCGGCGTGAGCGGCTCGCCCGTGCAGCAGACCCTGGAATCCGGGGACGCCCTGCAACTGGAACTCACGGGCACCGGCAGCGCCCTGTTCCTGGGCACCGGCGGCGGCCGCAGCGAGATCTTCACGCTGGACAGCCCGGCGCGCGTGGTGATCGACACGACCACGTACACCGATACCAGCGTGCCGCCGCCCGTGAACCCGGACACGCTGCCCGCCGGGGTCACGTACCGCCAGCAGGGCAAACTGCACCTGCTGAGCTTCGACCCGGCGCTGTACCAGACGCGGGTGGTGAGTGCCCCGGCCGGGCGGGCCAGCGGCGTGGCCGACCTCGTGCGCAGCGCGGGGGGAGTGGCGGGCGTGAACGGCGGGTACTTCGACCCGGCCTCGCAGTTGCCGGTGGACCTCGTCGCCACGAACGGCCTGATGACGGCCGGCAGCCTGGAGAAACGCGCCACGCTGGGCATCACCGCCCAGGGCGACACGCTGTTCGGTTACCCCCGCCCCCGCTACGTTCTGAGCGGCGCGGACGCCCTCGGCGCGCCGTACAGCGTCACCGTGAACAGCGTGCGCGCCCGGCCCGCCCCGGACCTGCTGACCGCGTTCGTCGGGGACGGCCGCAGCGGTGTCGGCGCGGACAACCTGACCACCCTGTACGTCACGCCCGGCGCGGGTAGCGTCCTGCGGGCCTTCACGGGGACTGTCGTTCCGCCCGCCGGCACGCTGGCCCTGACGTTCGACCACGCCCGCTTCCCGCAGCTGCCCCGCGCGGCCGGGGCGGCCCTGAACGTAGCCCTCGACTGGCGCGCCACCGACGCCCCCTGGGCCGGCGCGGTCGACGCCCTGAGTGCCGGGCCGCTGCTGGTGCAGGGCGGGAAGGTCGTGCTGGACCCGGCCCGCGAGGGGTTCAACACGAACGCCAGCATCTGGCGGCCCACCCGGCAGGTGGCGTTCGGCACGCTGGGCGGCCGACCCACCATCGCGTTCCTGGAGTACGGCAGTCCCGAGACCTTCGCGGCCGCGCTGGCTGGGGCGGGCGTGCGGGACGCCGTGCGGCTCGACAGCGGCAGCAGCGCCACCGCCTACGTCACGGGCGGGTACGCCGACCTGGGCGGGTACCTGAACACCGTCTGGAGCCGCACCGTGCCCAACGCGCTGGTGCTGGTACCGCGCCCCGGCACGGCCGCCGCCGCGAAGAAGTAAGTGAGGAGTGGGAATGGACTTCGGTGCACTGCCCGCTTCCCACTCCCGACTGCCTACTCCCCCTTCATACCCGCACGTTGATCAGTTCCATCAGGCGCAGGTAGGCCTGCGCGGTCACCTGCACGTCCCCGAACGAGCGGTGGCGGCCGCCGGGCGCGAAGTTCAGACCCAGGCGGTCGGCCAGGACCGTCAGGTTGTGCGCGCGCTCTTTCGGGAAGGCGCGGCGCGAGAGTTGCACGGTGCAGTGCTCGCTGGCCGGCGCCCACGTCAGGCCTTGCCGCTGGGCGTTGGCGCGCATGAAGCCGCCGTCGAAGCCGATGTTGTGCGCCACGACCGGCCAGCCATTCACGTACTCGATGAATTCCGGCAGGACTTCCGCGATGGTCGGGGCGGCGCGGACCATGGCGTTGCTGATGCCGTGCACCTGCTCGGCCCGCCAGGGGATCAGCAGGGTCTGGCCGTCCGGGGTGGTGGGGCGCACCAGCGTCTCGTACTTCAGGTGTTCCTGCACCTGACCGTCCACGATCCGCACCGCGCCGATTTCCACGATGCCGTCCCGTTCCGGTGAGAGGCCCGTGGTTTCAAGGTCGAACACGACAACATTCACGCCCCGCAGCGTAGCGCGTGCGGGGCGGAGCTTCTGTGGGGTGTGAGGTGTGCGTGGCGTTCAGGTGGGGGCAGTCAGGGCCGCCAGGGCTTCCTCCTTGCCCTTGGCCTCGACCTCGATCCAGGGAACGTCGTGGTAGGCACTGGGCAGGTGGGTGATCAGGTGACTGTGGCGGCGGTCCTGGGGGCCGTCGATGCCGTTGCTGAGGTGCACGACCTGCCAGTCAGGGGGGGTCCAGGTGCGGCGGGCACTCAGGACCCACTCGCGGACGCTGGGGTGTTCCTGGTCGGGCAGACGGTCGTGGATGACGTGGTGGTGCGCGTCGAACACCAGAGGGATGCCGGTGGCCTCGCAGACGGGCAGCAGGTCGCGGGGGCTGTAGGCGCGTTCGTCGTTCTCCAGGCCCAGGCGCAGGCGAACCGCGTCTGGGAGGTCGGGGATCAGGTCGCGCAGTTCGGCGGCGCGGCCGCCCTTGCCGCCGTGCAGCAGCAGCAGGTTCCAGGGGGTGCGGCTCAGGCCCAGGCTGTCCATGACGTGGGCGTGGGTGGTGATGGCCCGCAGGCTGTTCTCGCGGACTTCGGGGCGGTCGCTGTTCAGGACGATGAACTGCTCGGGGTGCATCAGCACGCGGATACCGGCGTCCGTGAAGGCCTGTCCGGCGCGGGTCAGTTGCGGGGCGAGGTGGGTCAGGACGGCCGCGCCCGTGTCGTCTCCGGCGAGGTCCAGCATGGGGAACAGACTGGAACTCAGGCGGTACAGCCGGATGCCGCGCGCCTGACAGAAGGTGGCGGCGGCGCGCAGGCAGGCGATGTTGTCGGCGTACAGGTCCAGCAGCGTGCCCTCGCGCGCGGCGGGGGTCAGGGCACGGTAGCGGGTGAGGGTGATGGTCCGGAAGCGCACCTCAGGGCCGCTGGTCAGGCATACGAGACCGTAGGCAGGGCCGCCCGCGTTCGGGGTGGCTGTCACGGGCGGTCCCGTTTGGCGGCGGCGCGACAGCGGTCCGAGCAGTACAGGACGTTGTCCCAGTCGCGTTCCCATTTCTTGCGCCACGTGAAGGGCAGGCCGCAGTGGGCGCAGGGTTTGCTGGGGCGTTCGCTGGGCTTGCGGCCTCCGCCGGGGCGCTTGGCAGTGGTGGGGCTCATGCTTCCGAGTGTGCCTGCTGGGGTGGGGGCAGAGTGTGCGATCCCTCCGGGGTGGCCTTCATGGTGAGTGAAGAGGGGTGTCCTCCAGTTTTGAAAGCGCTTTCAGAACTATAGGCATCCTGGCCGGCTGCACGACATGAGGGTCCGGCGAACGGCAGGCAAGAGCCCAGTACCCCGGCACACCCGGGCCATCAGACTGATCTGCATTCCGGCCGTCTGGAAGGGGCAGATCATCCTTTCTGGGCCCAGAGCGGAGGTCTGATGCCCGAACAGCCCCGGCGTACGCCGACCTTCACGCTTACCCCGGAAGCCTTGACAGCGTTTTCAGAATTGCTTAGGCTCAGGCCGTACAGACAGCCCAGCAGGAGCCGCGCTCCTACCCACGCCCACCGGCCTCTCCCGTTTCCGGGCCGCCCCGTTCTGCCGTCCCACACGGCCCCGTCTGCGCGGGTCCGGTGGCAGCAGGTCCTCTTGCACCCCAGGAGTCAGCATGAACAGCTCACTGAAAGGCCCCACCCGCCCGGCCACCCACGCCGCCCGCCTGTTCATGCTGGCACTGACCGCCTCGCTGCTGTCCGGCTGCACGCGGTCCGGCGCCACCGAACCGCAGGCCGTCTGGCAGGACGAATTCAATGGCACCAGCCTCAGCAGCGCCAACTGGACCCCGCAGATCGGAAACGGGTTCATGTCCGGCAGCGAGTACGTCAGCGGGTGGGGCAACAACGAACTGGAGTACTACACCGACCGCCCCGAGAACCTGCGCGTCGAGAACGGCGAACTGGTCATCACGGCCCGCCGGGGCGCGTACCAGGGAACCGCGAACGGGCAGCCCGCCTCCTTCGACTGGACGTCCGCGCGCGTGCGCACCGCCGGGAAGTTCAGCCGCGCCTACGGCAAATTCGAGATCCGCGCGAAATTTCCCACCGGCAAGGGCCTGTGGCCCGCCATCTGGCTGCTGCCGGAAGAACCCAACCCCTACGGCGTGTGGGCCGCCAGCGGCGAGATCGACATCGCCGAGGGCTGGGGCAGCAAACCCACGGAACTCGCGCAGACCCTGCACTACGGCGGGCAGTGGCCGAACAACGTGTACTCCGGCAACACCGTGAACTTCCCGAACGGCGGCACCATGGACCAGTGGCACACCTACGCCGTGGAATGGACGCCCGGCAAGATCCAGTGGTTCATCGACGGCAAACTGACCAGCGAGAAGACCGCCTGGTGGAGCGCCAGGGGCACGCCGCCCACCAGCGACGCCGACCTGCACGCCTGGCCCGCCCCGTTCGACAAGCCCTTCCATCTGCTGCTGAACCTCGCGGTGGGCGGCAACTTCGACGGCAACCCGAACGCCAGCACCCCGGACACCGCCGAGATGCGCGTGGATTACGTGCGGGTGTACGGCCTGACCGGCGAGACCGCCAGCCCCGGCACCCGCCCCGCCATGAAGTACCCCTGGACGCCCGCCGTGGCCCGGCCCTCCCAGCCGGACGGGAACCTCGTGTTCAACGAGTCCTTCGACTGGGCCGACAACGACCCGCGCGTCACCGCCGACGCCACCCGCCTGGACGGCGTGACCCAGAGCGCGTACTGGACGCTATTCCGCAGTGACGGGCAGGCCACCCTGAGTAACGACGTGGCCGCCGGGAAGGCCCTGAAGGTGGATATCACCAACCCCGGCAGCGTGAACTACGCCGTGCAGGTCCGGCAGGACGGCCTGAACCTGGAAAGCGGCGGCAAGTACGAGGTGTCCTTCGACGCCTGGGCGCAGACCGCGCGGCCCATGATGCTGAAAGTCGGCGGCGGGCAGGACCGTGGGTACGCCGCGTACTCCGGCGAGCAGACCCTGCCACTGGGCACCGCGAAGGAACGCAAGACCGTCACCTTCGACATGAAAGCCACCACGGACGCCGCCACCCGCCTGGAATTCAACCTCGGGAACGCCGGCACCGGCCCGGTCTGGATCGACAACGTGGTGGTCAAACGCGTCGGGAACGCCGCCGGGGCGCGTCCACCCGCCGCCGACGGGAACCTGCTGTACAACGCCGCGTTCACGCAGGACAGCCCCAACCACCCCGGCATCACGGGCGTGCCCGGCACCGCGTACTGGAGCACCTGGAGTAACGTCCCTGAACGCCTGAACACCAGCGTCAGCGGCGGCGCTGTGACCCTGAACGTCAAGGACGTGGACCCCGCCAACAACTGGCACGTGCAACTCAACCAGACCGACGTGCCCCTGACCGCCGGGAAGTCCTACACCCTGACCTTCAAGGGCAGGGCCACCGACGCCCGCGAGGTCGCCGTGGTGGTCGGTGAGAACGGCGGCAGCTACGCCCGCTACCTCGACAAGACGGCCGCCCTGAGCGCCACCGAGCAGACCTTCACGTACACCTTCACAGCGGCCGCCACGAACCCCGCCGCGCAACTCCAGATTCTCGGCGCGGTCGGCACGCCCGGCAGCAGCTACGGCCTGAGCTTCCGGGACTTCCGACTCGTGCAGAACCCCTGACCTGAACGGGACCTCTCCCCCACCCTGGCAGGCGTCCAGGGTGGGGGTTTGCGTGTGGGGTCAGCCCGCGACGACTTCGCGGCCCAGCGCGGCGTGTGCTTCGAGTAGCAGCGCCTCGGTCTCGTCCCAGCCGACGCAGGCGTCCGTGACGCTCAGGCCGGGAATCAGGGCGCGGCGGTCGGCGGGGATGCCCTGCTTGCCGGCGCGGAGGTTACTCTCGATCATCAGGCCCCGCACGGCGCTCTGGCCGGCGGCGCGCTGGTGCAGCACGTCGCGCCACACGAGGCCCTGGCGGGTGTGGTCGCTGCCGCTGTTGGCGTGCGAGCAGTCCACCATGACGGCCGGGGTCAGCCCGGCGGCGCGCATCAGGTCACCCGCTTCCTTCACGAACTGCGGGGCGTAGTTGGGGCCGCCGCGTCCGCCGCGCAGGATCACGTGCCCGTCGGGGTTGCCGCGCGTGTGGACGATGCAGGCCTGCCCGTCGTCGTCGACGGTGAAGAAGGCGTGCGGGGCGCTGGCGGCCACGATGGCGTCCACGGCGAGTTTGATGCCGCCGCCCGTGCCGTTCTTGAAGCCCATGGGGGCGGACACGGCGCTGCTCATGACGCGGTGCGTCTGCGATTCGGTGGTGCGGGCGCCCAGGCAGGCCCAGGCGACCGCGTCGAACAGGTACTGCGGCGCGAAGGGGTCCAGCAGTTCGGTAGCGACCGGCAGGCCGAGTTCACTGACGGCGATCATGAGTTTGCGGGTCAGTTCGAGGCCCCGGTTGATGTTGTTGCTGCCGTCCATGTCGGGGTCGAGGAGGTAGCCGCGCCAGCCGACGGTGGTGCGGGGTTTATCCACGTACACGCGCATGTGGACTTCCAGGCGGTCCCCCACGCGCTCACGCAGCGCCGCGAGGCGGTGGGCGTACTCGACGGCCTGATCGTGGTCATGAACGCTGCACGGCCCGACCACGACCAGCAGGCGGTCGTCGCGGCCGTGCAGGATGTCCTGCGCGGCCTGCCGTCCGGCCAGCACGGTCGCCTCGGCCTGCGGGGTCAGGGGGTGCAAGGCTTTCAGGGCGCGGGGGGTGATCAGGGGCGTGAAGCCGCTCACGTTGAGGTTCTCGGTGCGGCCTGCTTCGATGATGGGGTCCGGGTGCGTCATGGGGGTTCCTCGGGGGCAGGCAGGGAATGAAGGTGGGGAATGAAAAGACCCGGTGGCCTCTGGGGGCTCACCGGGCGGCGGGGGTACAGCGCACCTAGGCCCGGTGTGAACCGAACCAATAAAAGAAGGCGCCGCGACTGGTCATGAGGGCAGTGTAGGTCCCCTGCACGCGGGGGGGCGGCGCGGCGGTCTAGGGCAGTGTCAGAAACCTGTCCAGTCCTGCGCGGCGCGGTGGGGGGCGCGGCGGGGGTGGGTCAGTGTTCGGTGCCGGCGATGTTGCGCAGGTTGCCCAGGCGGTCGGCCAGTTCGCTCAGTTGCAGGGCGCGCAGGGCCTTGGCGGCGCGGGTCAGGCCGGCGTCGTCCACACGGCCCTGGTTCCAGCCGGCGATCAGCATGGCGCAGCCCTGGAGGGCCTCGGTCACGGTTTCCCGGTGAAACATGGCGGCCAGCGGGCTGGTCTGGGCGGGCTGGGTCTGCTGCACCTGCGCCTGGGTGTCCAGGATGACCTGCATGAACACGGGGTCCAGGCGGGCGCGGTCGTCGGCGCTGATGGGGGTTCCGGCGGGGCTGCTCATGCGTGGCAGTGTAGTGCGGACGGGATGGGGGTCACCGTGGCGCTGGCCCCTGGCCCTCCGCTGCGCGCAGCCCCGGCTTCCCGCGACTGCCGGCCGCCTTTAGCATGCCTTTGCTGTCTGCGCCGCTGCCCGCGCCGGGCGGGCGAAACCCGTATCTTGTTGCATCTCACGGGACGCGGGGGGAGGGCGGATGGCATGAAGTACGATCCAGGCATCAGGTTTTTCGATGAGATGTTCAGGGCAGACGGGCAGGTCCGTCCGCACTACGAGGGTGTGGAGGCGTACATCCAGCGGCTGGGCACGGCAGAGTTCGAGCGGCGCCGGCACCAGCTGGACGCGGCGTTCCGGAATCAGGGCATCACGTTCACGGTGTATGGCGACGCCATGGGTACCGAGCGGACCTTCCCGTTCGATCCGGTGCCGCGCATCATTCCGGCGTCCGAGTGGTCGCACGTCGAGGCGGGCCTCAAGCAGCGCGTGAAGGCCCTGAACGCCTTCCTGACCGATATCTACAGCGGCGCGCAGATCCTGGCGGACGGCGTGATTCCGTCGGAACTGGTGTTCACGTCCGCGCACTTCCGGCGCGAGGTTCACGGGGTCATTCCGCCGGGCGGGGTGTTCATTCACGTGGTCGGCACGGACCTGATCCGCAACGAGCAGGGCGAGTACCTGGTGCTGGAAGACAACCTGCGCTCACCGAGCGGCGTGTCGTACCTGCTGGCCAACCGGCAGGCCATGACCCGCATCTACCCCGGCATGTTCGAGGGTCAGCGCGTGCGTCCCGTGCAGCAGTACGCGACGGCGCTGCTGGCGAACCTTCAGGCTGTGAGCCCCAAACCGAACGGAACGGTGGTGGTGCTCACGCCGGGCATGTACAACAGCGCGTACTTCGAGCACGCGTTCCTGGCTCAGCAGATGGGCGTGGAACTCGTGGAGGGCCGCGACCTGTTCGTGGACGCCGGGCGCGTGTGGATGCGCACGACCGGCGGCCGCCGGCAGGTAGACGTGATCTACCGCCGCATCGACGATGACTTCCTGGACCCGCTGGCGTTCCGGCGGGACAGTTCGCTGGGCGTGGCGGGCCTGATGGAAGTGTACCGGCAGGGACGCGTGGCGATCGCCAACGCGGTCGGGACCGGCGTGGCCGACGACAAGGCCGTGTACGCGTACGTGCCCGATATGATCCGCTACTACCTGAACGAGGAACCGCTGCTGAACAACGTGCCCACCTACCTGGGCTGGAATCCGGATCAGCTGGAATTCATGCTGGCGAACGCCGCAGATCTGGTGTTCAAGGGCGTCGGCGAGGCCGGCGGGTACGGCATGCTGATCGGCCCGGCAGCCACCCGGCAGGAAATCGACGCCTACCTGGAGAAGGTGCGGCTGGAACCGCGCGAGTTCATCGCGCAGCCGGTGGTGGGCCTGTCGCGGCACCCGACGCTGTACCCGGATTCCGGGACGTTCGAGGGGTCGCACATTGACCTGCGTCCGTACGTGCTGTTCGGGCAGGACGTGACCATCGTGCCGGGCGGCCTGACCCGCGTGGCCCTGACGCGCGGCAGTCTGGTCGTGAACAGTTCGCAGGGTGGGGGCAGCAAGGACACCTGGGTGCTGGAGGATGCCGACGCGGCCGACGCCGAGGAAGCGCTGCGGGCCGCCCGGCAGTCCCAGAGTCAGAGTCAGTCCCAGGGGGGCGGCTGGCAGAGTCAGTCGCAGATGCAGGGCATGGTGTCGGCTTCCGGGGACGGCCCGGCGCGGTCCTACCAGCAGCAACTGGAGAAGGATCAGCTGGCGCACGATCAGCTGGAACAGGCACCGGACGGAACCGGCGCCTGGGGGGCTGAACAGCCCGGGGAGAACCGCTGATGCTGCTGCTGTCACGACTGGCCGAGAACCTGTACTGGATCGGCCGGTACATGGAACGCGCCGAGAACACGGCGCGCCTGCTGAACGTCAACTACTACGCCTCGCTGGAATCCGCCGGGCGGGTCAGTGAACACTGGCGGCCCCTGCTGGAACTCACGGGCGGCGAAGGTCCCCTGCTGGAACGTTACGGGCAGCTGGACACCCGCAGCGCCACCGCGTGGCTGGCGTTCGATCTGGAGAACCCTTCCAGTATCGCCAGCAGCTTGGCGCGCGCCCGGCAGAACGCGCGGGGCCTGCGAGACCGGATTCCCAGTGAAATGTGGGAAGCCGTGAACCGCTCGTACCTGAACCTGTGCTTCGAGACGGGCGACGTGATGGACCGCGACGGTCTGTACGAGTACTGCGTGGCGGCCCGCGAGGCGGCGCAGTTCTTCTTCGGGATTGCCTTTGCGACCCTGCCGCGCGACGAGGGCTGGTCGTTCCTGCGCAGCGGGCAACTGCTGGAACGCGCGGATAACACCGTGCGGGTGTTGCAGGCGCGCGTGGACAGCCCGCAGGACCCAGCGGCCCTGGGCGGCCCGGCCGACCCGACAGCCCGCGCCCTTCAGGAACAGCAGTGGGTCAGTGTCCTCAAGGGCGCGAGCGCGTTCGAGGCGTACCGCAAGTCGGCGCACAGCGGCATCGACCCGCGCGGCGTGGCGGGCTTCCTGCTGTTCGACGAGTATTTCCCGCGCAGCCTGCGTTACAGTGCCGAGAACCTGCACGACGCGCTGGCGCAGATCGACCGTCACCACCCCGGCGCGCACCCGGAAATCCTGCGCCTGTCCCGCTGGCTGGTCGCGCGCCTTCAGTACGCCCGGATCGACGATATTCTGGAGCGGCGTTCCCCTTCGCTGCCGGAACTGCTGATCGAGATCAACCGGGTGGGCGCCGCGATCGACACGGCGTACTTCCAGCAGGAATGATGGACTGCCTGAGCGCAGGAACACCGGCTCACCAGGACCGGGGAGAGGGCTGATGCGCTGCGAGATCCGTCACACCACCGAGTACCACTACCCCAAACCCGCCTGGGATTCGTTCAATCAGGTGCGGCTGCACCCCAGTCAGGAGGCCCGGCAGACCGTGCGGTCCTTTCACCTGCACGTCACGCCGGACGCCGAGGTCACCTCGCACAAGGATTACTTCGGGGCGATCGTGCATCACGTGCACGTGCATGAACAGCACCGGCACCTGCTGATTGAGGCGCAGGCGCTGGTAGACACGCACGCCGTGCCCGACCCGGTCGCCACGCCCTTCGGGGCGCTGTGGCCCGAGCGTGGGCGGCACACCGAGTTCCTGGTGGCCAGTCCGCGCGTCCCCGCAGGCAGCTGGCCGGAACTGTTCGGCGTGACGCGGCCCATCGGGACGGACGACCTGCCGTCCTTCCTGGTGAACCTGAACTCGTCACTGTACCGGCAGTTCACGTACGACACGAAAGCCACGACCGTCAACACGCCCCTGGCGGAGTTCGCCACGCACCAGCGGGGCGTATGCCAGGACTTCACGCACGCCATGCTGGGCATCACGCGGCAGCTGGGCATTCCGGCCCGCTACGTCAGCGGGTACCTGTACAGCGGCGGCGAGATGGTCGGGGCCGAGGCCACGCACGCCTGGGTCGAGTGCTTCGTACCGGGGTACGGGTGGCTGGGCCTGGACCCCACCAACAACTGCCTGGCACACGAGAAGCACATCAAGATCGGGCACGGCCGCGAGTACAGCGACGTGTCACCCGTGCGCGGCACGTACTACGGCGGCGGGCAGGGCCGCATGGACGTGGCCGTTCACGTGTACGGACAGGGACAGTAAACCCAGAACCGATAGGGACAGAACCGGCACAAAGGGAAGGGCAGAGGCGCTACATTCACGCCTCTGCCCTTCTTACCTGAACCGGCACTGACGGAACCCGTTTCTCTCCTGCTCGCTCCGCTCGGGTTGAAAGCTTTTGCAAACCTTTCAACCGGAATCCGTATCAGTTGCCGGTGACGGCGCGGCCCACCGCGAAGATGCCGCCCACCATGCCTGTCACGATCAGTCCCACGACGGCCTGAGCGATCCACGCGAGGACCAGGGTGACGGCCGCCTGCGTCTGGTCGCGCAGGTTCATGCTGCTCTGCACGGCCAGGAACCCGAAGTAGATCAGCGCGAGGCTCAGGGCGAGGCTGACCAGCCAGCCGAGAATCGGGATGATGCCGATCAGAGTCATGACGATGCTGATCGGCACGTAGAACAGCGCGAAGGTGTACGCCACTTCCGGGTACGTGCCGGTGCCCTTGAACAGCGTGCGGCCGATCAGGTACACCGCGCCCGTGAACATCAGGAACCCCACGGGCACGCCGATCAGACGGCTGAACAGCTGCCCGAAGAAGGTCACGTCGCTGTGCAGGAAGGAGAACACGGCGGCAATGACGGCCGAGACGACGGCGGCCACCATCACGTACGTCAGGGCGCTGCGCAGGCCGCCGCCTCGCTCGTAGCGTTCGAAGGTGGCGGGGCTGGGCTGCGTGAGGACGGCGGTGCTCTGGGCGAACATGTTCTGCACGCTGGCTTCCGGTCCGGTGACGGGGTTTCTCATGCCCCAGAGTACGGGCGTCAGGTCAGGGAAGTTGCGCCCCGCTGACCGTCCGTTCACTTCACCGAGTCTTCATGGAAACTGGTCCGGGCACGCGACGGGCGCGGCGGCGCTGCGTCATGCTGGAAGGCATGACCCAGGCCTCTGCCCCACTGCCCCTGAGCACGCGAACCTCGACCGCCCTGATCACGGGAGCCAGCAGCGGCATCGGCGAGAGCCTCGCGCGGCAACTCGCGGCGCGCGGCGCGAACCTGATCCTGGTCGCCCGCAACGAAACCCGCCTGGAAGCGCTGGCGGCCGAACTCCGCGCGCGCTGCCACGTGCAGGTGCACGTGCTGCCCGCTGACCTGAACCGCCCCGGCGCGGCCGCCGACCTGAGCCGTGAGGTCCGGGCGCGCGGCCTGACCGTGGACATCCTGGTGAACAACGCCGGGCTGGGCAGTTACGGCGAGTTCAGCACGCAGCAGACCGCCGAGATCGACCACATGATCGCCGTGAACATCAGCGCCCTGACCGGCCTGACCCGCGCGTTCCTGCCGGACATGCTGACACGCGGTCGCGGCCGCGTGCTGAACGTCGCCAGTACCGCCGCCTTCCAGCCGGGGCCGCTGATGGCCGTGTACTACGCCACCAAGGCGTACGTCCTGAGCTTCAGCGAGGCCGTCGCCGAGGAGGTCGCGGGCAGCGG
Source organism: Deinococcus aquaticus (assembly GCF_028622095.1). NCBI lineage: Bacteria > Thermotogati > Deinococcota > Deinococci > Deinococcales > Deinococcaceae > Deinococcus > Deinococcus aquaticus. Next base: position 176,581 of record NZ_CP115165.1, read on the forward strand.
CGTGTTCGTCACGGCGCTGTGCCCGGGCCCGGTGCAGACCGGGTTCCAGGCGGTCAGTCAGCTGCACGAGAGCGACCTGCTGAGCGGCCCGGCCCGCCTGACCATCCTGAGCGCCGACGAGGTCGCCCGCCTGGGCGTGCAGGGCATGCTGCGCGGCCAGCGGGTCGTCGTGGCAGGCCAGTTGAACCGCGTGCAGACGCTGCTGCCCCGCCTGCTGCCCCGCGCGGTCGTGACGCGGCTGATCGCGCGCGTGCAGGGCCGCCGCGCCCCCTGAACCCGCCCCGGCACCTTTGAGAGGCGCGCGGCATGAGAGAATGAAAACGATGACGGATTTTTCCTCCACCGGAGACCAGCAGACCCACTCGGGCTTCATTGCCATTATCGGCAAACCCAACGTGGGCAAAAGCACCCTGCTGAACAGCTTCCTGGGCACCAAGGTCGCCCCCACCAGCCCCCGCCCGCAGACCACCCGACGCGGCGTGCGCGGCATCCACACCAACGGTGACCGCCAGATCGTGTTCGTGGACACGCCCGGCCTCCACAAGGCCAAGGACGCCCTGGGCAAGTACATGAACCACGAAGTGCACAGCGCCCTGGCCGACGTGGACGCCGTCGTGTGGGTCGTGGACCTGCGCCACCCGCCCACCGACGAGGACCAGCTGGTCGCCCGCCAGATCCGCGAACTGCCCAAACCCCTGTTCATGGTCGGCAACAAGACCGACGCCGCCAAGTACCCGGACGAAGCCATGAAACTGTACCGCGCACTCCTCGAGGGCCGCGAGCACGACACCAGCGAGACCATGCTGAGCGCGCAGAACAACCCGGCCGCCGTGGCCACCCTGCGCGAGCAGCTGCTTGAGGTTCTGCCGGAAAACCCGTTCTTCTTCCCGCAGGGCGCCGCCAGCGACCAGACGCGCGAGCAGTGGGCGGCCGAGATCATCCGCGAGGAAGCCATGAAGAAGCTGCGCGACGAACTGCCGTACGCCGTCGCGACCCGCGTGAACTCCTGGACCGAGCGCCAGGACGGCCTGCAACGCATTGAGGGTGAGATCGTCGTCGAGAAGAACGCCCACAAGGGCATGGTCATCGGCGCGGGCGGCAAGCAACTGCGTGAGATCGGTCAGGCCGCCCGCAAGCAACTGGAAGTGTTCCTGAGCCGCAAGGTGTACCTGGGCCTGGAAGTCATCGTGATCAACAACTGGCGCGAGGACGAGGAAGCCCTGCGCGAACTCGGGTACGAGTAAGGGTTTATATCGGCACAACCACCAGCCGGGGCGGAACGCAGATTGACGCGTTTCGCCCCGTCTCTGGCTACCCTGGCGGTCAGCGCCCTCGTTCCCGCAGCGCGTCCTCGTAGAACAGTTTCGTGTGGTGCATACGGATCAGGCGGGCGTCGTACAGGGCGTCGAATTCGGTTTTCGGCACGAAGCGCACCTCGGTCACCTCGTCCGGCAGGGCGGGGTGGAAGGTGGAGTCTGGTAGGGCCTCGGCCAGCCACGCGTGCCGCAGGACGGGCACGCCGTCCGGGAAGTGACCCAGGTACGCGGCCAGGAATTTCAGCAGGCGGACCCGCACGCCCGCTTCCTCCCACGCTTCGCGCACGGCGGTGTCCTGGGGGTTCTCGCCGTCCTCGACGGTGCCGCTGGGGATGTGCCACAGGCCTGCCTTCTGCCGCTGCGCTGGGACCCCGTTCTCCCGGACCATCAGGAGGTCACCGGCGGCGTTCAGGATGACCACGCCCGCCGCGCGGTGGGAGATGGGGGTATGGAGTTCGGGGCCGAACTGCACTTACCAGCCGTTCCGTTCGCGCAGGGCCGTGATCTGGGCGGTGTGGTGCCGTCCGTGCCAGGCGTACATGGCGAGCAGGGTGTCCACGGTGTACGTGCGGCCCTGCGCAGGGTGCGTCCAGGGCCTGGCCCAGTCGGGGCCGGCGGGGTCCAGGGAGGCGAACAGCATGCCCAGGCGCGAGTGCAGCGCGTCGATCAGGTTCAGGCTGACGTCGGGGACCAGTTCGTGGTCCGGCAGGGTCGCCCAGCGGTCCTCCTCGTAGGGTTTGATGGTGGGGTTGTCCTCGGTCAGCGCGAGTTTCAGGCGGATGAAGGCGTTCATGTGGCTCTCGGCGACGTGATGCACGACCTGCCGGACGGTCCAGCCACCCTCACGGTACGGGGTGCCCAGTTGCCCGTCGCTCAGGCCCTGCACGGCCTCGAACAGGTCGGCGGGCAGGGCGAACAGGTGCCCGAGGGCCTCCACGCGCTCCACGGGCGTGAGGGTCTGCGGTTTGGGCATCAGCCCGAGCGGGTAGCGCAGGTCGCCGGTCACGGGGTGGCCTCGGGCTCGCTGGCGTCCTTGAGGGTCCAGCGGGTCGCGTCGCGCTTCTCGATCTTGGCCATCATGCGTTCGAAGCCGCGTTCCAGGTTCAGGCCGCGTTCGTTCGCCATGCAGATGGTCACGAACAGCAGGTCCGCGAGTTCCATCTCGAGGTCGCCGGCATCCTCGCCGGGTTTGGGCGTCTTGCCGTTGGCGTGCGCGATGACGCGGGCGATCTCGCCGGTCTCCTCGGTCAGTCGGGCCAGCATCAGCAGCGGCGGAAAGTACCCCTCCCGGAACTGGCTGATGTAGGCGTCCACGCGGGCGCTGGCGTCCTCGAAGGTCAGGCTCATGCGGGTCAGCATAGCGGGAATGGCTCAGCGGGCCCTGCATGAACTGGCCGACGCGCGGGCCACCCCGCAGGGCGCACCATGCGGGTATGAACGCGCCGCATCCTCTGCACCACCCGCTCCACAGTGCCGGGCCGCCCGTGTGGGACGTGACCCGCGCCGGGGGGTTGGGGGTGCTCCCGGCCGATCCGGGCGCGCTGGAGGCGTTCCTGCCGGACCTGCGCTCGGCGCTGGCGGGCGTGCTGGTCGCGGCCGGGGGCGCGGATCTGGTATTCGTGGGCCGTTCGCCCGAGCCACTGCGCGCGTATCTGGGCGGCCTGCTGTGGGGCGTGGGCGTGCCGTGGCGGGTGTCGGGCCTGAACGTGTCGCTGCTGAACGCCACCCTGAACGCCGGGCAGGCGCGGACGCTGCGGCCCCTGCTAGCTGGGGCGGGCCTGCACCCGCGTGAACTGGTGAGCTCGGGCCGCCGGGCCGCGCTGGTGGACGTGGTCGCGTCGGGCGGGACGTTTGCCGAGCTGCACCGGGCACTGCGCGGGTGGGCAGAGCAGGACGGTCTGGGTGGGCGCTGCGTGACCCGGCGGGTGCGGCTGGTGGGGCTGCTGCGCGGCGGGTACGCGCGGCCCGCCGCACACCGCTGGAACGCGCTGCCGGAGTTGCGGGGCGTGCAGGCCCGCAGCGTCCTGACCGGCGCGGCCCTGTGGTCCTGGCTGGCCGAGGAGGGTGAGAAGGTCGCGCCGCGCTTTCCGGCCGACGCCTGGGCCGCGCCCCCCGCCGGTCTGCCCACCCGCGAGCCGGAGCGACTGGCGGCGCTGGCGCAGGCCCGCACGCTGTTCCTGCTGGGGCAGCGGCGCGGCGAGCGGGAGGCCATGACGGCCGCCCTGAATGCCGCCGGAGGTCAGCGGGTGGCGGCCGTACGCGCCCTGTGCGGCGCGTGGCGCGGCGCGGCCCAGCCTGCCGGGCGGGCAGCGACAGGACGCCTGCCCACAGCCCGCCGCACGCTGGGGTAGCCGCGCACCGGGGGACACGAGAGGGGGGGAACCCTGTCTGGATTCCCCCCCTCTACCTGCCAGCTCTGCCTCCCAGCCGGGCTTCAGCGGATGTACAGGTAGGTTTCCTGCACGTCGCGGTCAGCGGCGGCGTAGGGTTGCAGGTAGGCGCTGCTGCTGGCGTTCCAGCGGCCCTCGTCGTACGTGCCGCGCAGCACGAGGTCCGTGGTGGGGCGCACGCGGGTGAAGATGGCGCGCACGCGTTGCAAGCCGCGCGGTTCGGCCACGTTGAACGTCACGCCGTCCTGCGCGCGCGGGAAGGTCGTGGTGCCGGCGGGCACGTAGATGTTCCGGACCAGGGTGCTGGTGTACCCGTTGCTTTGCAGCGCAATCAGGGTGACGTACCCGGCCGCGCGGGTGGTGACGCTGATCCGCAGCGGCTCGCCCAGAGCGTAGGTGCTGCCCTCGCCCCGGTCAGGGCGCAGGCTGGCGATCAGGTTGCTGCCCGATCCCTGAAGGCCCAGGTTGGGGCGGACGGTGACGGTGCAGGCGCTGAGGCCAAGGGCCAGCGTGCCGAGCAGAAGTGCAGTGCGCATACGGTCAGCATACCGGGCGAGCCTGACGGAAACCTGAGCGTCCCTCCGGTGGGGGTGCTGGCGGGCGGCAGGGATGGTCAGCGGGCGCGCGGTCAGGCCGGGCGGACGGGCGTAGCATGAGGCATGAATTCTGCCGCCGCCGCCCCCGTCAAAGCTGCTGCCGCTGTGCGGCGGACCCTCCGGCCGCGCGTGGCCGTGACGGGCCTGCTGGTGTGGGCGCTGTGCGGCGGCATGAACACCCCTGGCCTGGGCATGCAGGCGTCGGCGGCAGCGGCCAGCGCGCCCATTCAGACGGCGCCGAAGCCCACGCCCAGTCTGTCCGAGGGACCGTACTCCAGTAATCGCTTTTTCAGTGATCTGCAGGCGAGGCGGGTGTCGCGGGTGGTGCTGTCCAGCGCCGGTCAGGCCAACGTGACGTTCGTGGACGGCAGCCGCCCGCGCTCGCTGGTCGTGCCGGCGGACGGTGCGACCCTGGCCCGTATCCGCGCGGCGAACGTACCATTGCAGGTGACGCAGGCTGGGTCGTCGTTCGCGTGGGTGGGGCAGGTGCTGCCGCTGATCCTGACGGCCCTGATCCTGGTGGTTCTGTGGCGCAGCATGCGCGGTAACGGCGGCGCGGGCGCGGCGGGGAATTTCGGGAAGTCGAAGGCGGCCGTGATCAGCGAGGGTCAGATCAAACTCAACTTCACCGACGTCGCCGGCTGCGACGAGGCCAAACAGGACCTTCAGGAAGTCGTCGATTTCCTCCGCCACCCTGAGAAGTACCACCAGCTCGGCGCCCGCATCCCCCACGGCGTGTTGCTGGTTGGCCCTCCAGGCAGCGGCAAGACGTTGCTGGCCAAGGCTGTCGCCGGTGAGGCCCGCGTCCCGTACTTCAGCATCAGCGGCAGCGACTTCGTCGAGATGTTCGTCGGTGTCGGCGCCGCCCGCGTCCGCGACCTGTTCGAGCAGGCCCGCAAGGCCGCCCCCTGCATCGTCTTCATCGACGAGATCGACGCCGTGGGCCGTAAACGCGGCATGAACATGCAGGGCGGCAACGACGAACGCGAACAGACCCTCAACCAGCTGCTCGTCGAGATGGACGGCTTTTCCAGCGGGCAGGAGGTCATCATCCTGGCCGCCACGAACCGCCCGGACGTGCTGGACGCAGCGCTGCTGCGTCCGGGACGCTTCGACCGGCAGGTGGTGGTGGACGCGCCGGACGTGCGGGGCCGCGAGCAGATCCTGCGCATTCATGCGCGTAAGAAGCCCCTGGACGCCAGCGTGGACCTGGGCGTGGTGGCACGTCGGACGGCGGGGATGGTGGGGGCGGACCTGGAGAACCTGCTGAACGAGGCGGCGTTGCAGGCGGCGCGGTCGGGTCGGACGCGAATCGTGGGGCGGGACGTGGATGAGGCGCGGGACCGGGTGCTGATGGGCCCGGAGCGGCGCAGTCTGGTGGTGCGGGAGGCGGACCGGAAGGTCACGGCGTACCACGAGGTCGGCCACGCCCTCGCCGCCCAGCTGCTGCCGCACGCGAACCGCGTGGCGAAACTGACGGTCGTGCCCAGGGGCCGCGCCGCCGGGTTCATGATGCCGGACGCCGATGACCGCCTGCACGTCACCCGCCCCGCGCTGGAAGACATGATCGCCGTGGCCCTGGCCGGCCGCGCCGCCGAGGAAGTCATCTTCGGTGAGGTCACGACTGGCGCGCAGAACGACTTCCAGCAGGCGACCGGCATCGCGCGGCGCATGGTGACCGAGTGGGGCATGGGCGAAACCATCGGCAAGGTCGCCCTGGCCAGCAGTGAGGGCGGGTTCCTGGGCGGCGGCGCACAGATGACGCCCATCAGCGAGGCCACGGCTGCGCAGGTGGACGCCGAGGTCCGCACCCTGATGGACGCCGCGTACGCCCGCGCGGTCGCCCTAGTCGGCGAGCACCTGGGGCGCGTACACGAGATCGTGACCGTCCTGATGATCCGCGAAACCCTCAGCGGCGAGGAATTCAGCGCCCTGCTCGGCGGTCAGGAACTCGAGCCCCTGCCGCCCGTCGCGCCGCCCAGCCCGGCCAGCCTGCCCGGCTGAAGCCGCACAGACAGACGGCAGGCACAGGGCGGCGGCCCCGCCCTTCGGGGCGGGGCGTCTGCCCTGAACGACAGGCACCGGGCCTGTGACGCGGGCGCCCACCTGTCCGGGTTGCCAACGCCACGCCCGGAGTCCGTATCAGATCTCTTCTTCCTCGGGGTCGCGGCTCAGGCTGGGTTCCACGGGGGGTGTGCGGCGGTTCTGGGTGCTGGTGTCCTGCGCGGGGGACGGGGCGGGCACGTCGTCGCGGGTCAGGCGGATCTCGATGGGGTTGGAGCCGAAATTCACGCTGCGCTGAGGGAAGGGAATCTCGATGCCGGCCTCGTCCATGGCGATCTTGATGCGGCGGTTGAACTCGCGGCCCAGCGCCCACTGGCTCTTGGGCTGCACCTTGTACAGGGCGCGCAGCGTCACGCCGTCCGGGGCGAGCTGCACCACGCCCTGCATCTCGGGTTCTTCCAGGAAGAAGTGCCGCCAGTCGGGCGACTCGTACAGTTCGGTGCTGACGGCCTGCAGGACCTTCAGGGCCTCGTCCACGTTGGCGTTGTACGTGACGTCCACGGCGGCGACCACGCGGGACCAGTCCTTGCTGCTGACGCTGACCGTCTGAATCTGGCCGTTCGGGACGATGTGCATGGTGCCGTCCAGTGCGCGCAGGGCGGTCACGCGCAGGTTCAGCCGTTCCACACCGCCCGAGAGTTGCCCGGTATTGATGGTGATCACGTCGCCCACTCCGTACTGGTCCTCCAGCAGGATGAAAAAGCCGTTGAAGACGTCCTTGATCAGGCTCTGCGCGCCGAAACCCACGGCGAGGCCCAGCACGGACACCCCGGCCAGGAGGCTGGTGGCGTTCAGGCCGATGGCCTGCAGCGCGGCAATGGCGCTGATGATGACCACCACGACCCGCAGCGTACTTTCCACTACGCCCTTGAGGGTCTGCACGCGCACGCTGCGGCGGTTGAATTCCTGTTCCGCGACAATGCGGGCCGCCAGGGTGCTGATCAGGTTCCAGGCGATCAGAGCCATGGCGATCACCACGACCAGTTGTCCGGCGCTGTGCCGGAATCCCTGCGTGATGTCGCGGCCCAGCTCGAACAGCACGGGCACGCTGGGCAGGTACGTGACGAAGGTGGCGACCGCCAGCCACGACACGCTGACGACCAGCAACCACACCCACTTGAGGACGCCGGGAAGGCCGCGGTGAATGTGGGGGCTCAGGGTCCTGATCAGCAGCCGTCCGAAACGGTAGATGGCGTAGGCGAACATGGCCGTCAGGGCCAGCCCGATCCACACCTGCGGTTTGACGATCTGAACACTCAATTCGGCCAACATGCCCCCCACCTTCTCATGAGAAGATGAGGGATGTGAAGGAAAACGGTCAGCTCAGACTTGACTGTTCCTGAAAGGCGGCTTCCAGGCGGGGCACCAAGTTGGCGTCGTGGGCGCGGGCGGCGCGTAGCAGGGCGTTCTTGACGGCGCGGGCGTCGGCGCTGCCGTGCCCGATGAACGCCAGACCCCTCACGCCGATCAGCAGGCTGGCGCCGTACGTGCTGGGGTCCATACGGTCGGCCAGTCCGCGCAGCGAGCCGCGTACCAGCAGGCCCCCGATCTTGCTTTTCAGGGTGCTGCCCAGGGCTTCCTTGACCCAGCCGAACAGCACTTTTGCCTCACCCTCGGCGAGTTTCAGGACGACGTTCCCGGTGAACCCGTCGGTCAGGACGATATCGGTGGTGCCCATGAACACGTCGCGGCCCTCAATGTTCCCGTGGAAGTTCACGCCGCGCCCGTGCAGTTCCCGCAGCAGCCCGTGCGCTTCAAGGACCAGGGCATTGCCCTTATGGTCCTCCTCGCCGATGGACAGCAGGCCCACGGTGGGGTTCTCGCGGTCCTCGACGACCCGCAGGTACACGCTGGCCAGCCGCGCCCACTGCGCGAGGTAACTGGCTTTCACGTCGGCGTTGGCCCCCACGTCCAGCATGGTCGTGAACCCGCCGCGCGCGGGCAGGTGCGCCAGGATGGCGGGGCGTTCCACGCCGGTAATGCGGCCCAGGGTCAGCAGCGCGGACGCCATGGTCGCGCCGCTGTGGCCCATGCTGACGGCCGCCGACGCGCGGCCTTCCTTGACGAGGCGGGTGGCGACGTTGATGCTGGCCTGCGTGCGGCGGCGCACGTCGCTGGCGTGCTCGTCCATGCCGATCACGTCGGTCGCCTCGACCACCTCGATGGGCAGCGCGGCGCTCCCGGCGTGCTTCCCGAGTTCCGCGTGCAGTTTCACGCGGTCTCCGACCAGCAGCACACTGACGCCCGCGCGGGCGGCCAGGACGGCTCCCTCGACGTTCGGCGGGGCGCCGTGATCGCCGCCCATCGCGTCAAGCGCGACCGGCAGGATTTTCGGGGCTTCAGCGGTCATCGGATTCCTGCAACGCCGCCGAGGTGTAGAACGGGCGGTGCTCGCTACCGCCGTTGCCGCGCGACTCGCTGGGCAGGCGGTAACCGGGGCGCTCGACGTGCTCGCGGATATCCTTGAAATCCACGTACTCGTCGGCGGCGTTACGCAGTTCGTAACTGGTCATCTCGGCGATGCAGGCCACGACCACGCGCTTGCCCCGGGCGCGCAGCACCTCGACCGGACGCTCGAAGTCGCCGTCACCGGTCAGCAGGACGGCCGTGTCGAAACGGTCGCTGGTGGACAGCAGGTCCGTGACGATCTCGATATCCAGGCTGGCGCGGCGGTGCGTCTCGCCGCCCTCGTCGGTCGCCTCGCGCAGCGGGCGGGTGCGGACCGTGTACCCCATGTACGTCAGGGCGTCCGTGAAGCGCTTCTGCTTGTCGTCAATGGGCGTGGGGACCGCCGTGTAGTAAAAGGCGTTGTACAGTGCGCCGCCCGCCGAGAAGTGCTCCAGGATCTTACGATGATCGAAGTTCCAGCCGAGTCGTTTGGCCGCTGCGTACACGTTCGCGCCGTCAATAAAAAGTGCAATACGTTCCATCTGATGTCTCTCCTGTGCGCCCTGCCCGCTGCGGGGCCCGGGCCGCGGAGCGCCGCCCCGGATGGGGGAACGCCCGCCCCGCAGAATACCCGACCCCCGGCGCGCCACCCACCCCCACCTACCCCCAGACTTCATTCACGGCCCGGCAGCCATTCACGACCCGGCAGGGGGGTGCAGGCGGGGCCGCCGCGCCGGGTCATGCAGGGCCTCCCAGACTTCGGCCCGCAGACGCGGCAGGTCCACGCCCCCGTAACCGGGCGGCAGGGTTTCCAGGTACCGGCTGGCCTTGTGGTAATTGCGGTGCGTGAGGCTCCCGTGATGCCAGCGCTTATGCAGCGCCGCCGCCAGCAGGATCACGCCCTGCAAGAAGGCCCGGTCCGGCCCCGCCGCCCGGAGCCACGGGTCCTCCCAGGCCTCGTGCGCCTCCCACCACTCGCCCTGCGCGAACAGGGCCGCGCCCCGCGCGAACGCCGCCGCGTCCCCTGGAGTCCAGTCCCCGCCGCTCAGGGCGTCCGGGAAGGCCGGGGTGCCCGGCAGGGAAGGCAGGTCAGCGTCAGGAGTCACGCCCCCACGCTACCGCCCCACGCGGTGGACCGGGCCAGAGGACCTGCCGGATTGAGATGCCCGTCACGACGGTTAAACAAGCGGTGAGCGTCTCCCCCATCCGCCGCCCATCCCAGGCATGCCCCCCCGGCGTATAGTGACGGACATGAAGCCTGTGGAACTCACGGACAGCAATTTTAACGACGAAATCGCCAGCGGCCTGACCCTGGTGGACTTCTGGGCCCCCTGGTGCGGACCCTGCCGGATCATCGCGCCGGTCATCGAGGAACTCGCCGGGCAGTACGAGGGCCGCGTGAAGATCGGTAAGGTCAACGTCGACGAGAACCCCGTCACGCAGGGCCAGTACCGCGTGATGAGCATCCCCACCCTGATCCTGTTCAAGGACGGCCAGCCCCTCGAGGGCGTCGTGGGCGCCCAGCCCAAACGCGCCTTCGAGACGCTGCTGGACAAGCACAGCGCCCCGGCCGACAAGATCGACGCTGCCCAGCCCAGCGCCTGAACACCACCCGCCCACACTGAACCCTCAGTGCAACATTCAGTAAGAAGGGCCGCCCCGGTCAACCCGGCAGGCGGCCCTTTCTGTTCTGTCGGCGCTGTTGGATCAAGCCCTCAGAAGCGCACGATGTCCGGCGGTGTCCAGGCGTGCAGCGCCTCGCCCAGCAGCACCTCGCCGTCCGGCCAGTCGCCGTGCCCGCTGGCGACGTTGATGTGCCCCGCCTCACCGGCCGAGATGAACGCCGCGCCCCAGGCGTCCGCGAACGCCTCGGCCCGTTCGAAGCGGGCGAACGGGTCGTTCTCGCTGGCGACCACCAGCGCCGGGAACGGCAACTCCTGCATGGGCACCGGGGCCATCTGCGCCACTGCCGGGTACTCGGCGAACGCCTGATCCGCGTCGGTCGGGCCGACCAGCAGCGCGCCCTTCACCCGCTCGTGCCCGCCCGTCAGGGCCGCCCAGTGCACGACGTTCAGCACCCCGCACGAGTGCCCCACCAGCACCAGATCGCCCGGCGTCGCCTCGATCACTTCCTGAAGTCGCTGCGACCACGCCGCCGGGGTCGGGCTGTCCGGGTCGTCCTGCTGCACGCGCGCCGCGCCGAACTTCTCGGTCCACAGGGACTGCCAGTGCTCCGGGCCGCTGTCTCCCAGGCCCGGCACGATCACGATGGTCGGTGTCATGGGCTCAGGCTAACGCCTGGGTGGATGAGTGGCTACAGGTTGATCGGCATCCAATACTTCGCTTACATGTTCACTTAGGGCATCTCACAGGCAACCCGTAGGACGTTGGGATCTATTCCTCCCGCCACTGAGCGATTTGACGTAACTCGAGCACCTCCAGAATTACGAAGAGCTTGGGAAATGGCAGCCGTTGGCCTATATGAAGTACTCGTAAACATTCCTAATAAAGCAGAATCAGCAGAAATAATATAAGGCGCTGCCGTGGAATATTTATTGAACGGGCTATATTGCCCATATTCACTACCATACTGTCCGTATTTATTAAACATACTGTGGGTGCCGTAAGGGCTACCATATCGGCTGTAGTCATTTGAGATGCTATTCGCACCATACGCGCCGTCGCAGGTTCCAAGGAAATTACCATCGGCGGCCACAATCATGGCGCCCCTAAGATTTCCAGCGATGGCAGACGAGCTGCCTGCTAGACAAAGCACACACAGAAATCCACGCCATTGGCTCATATCATCCCTCCATAGCAATTTAATTCACTGGGCTTGGCGCCATCTTACTCCTTATCTACAGAGAAACAAAAAGGTGATTTTGTGCATCTCACCCTTCGAGCAGTTCGACCTGCCTGCCGTCGGGGTCCTGCACGAAGGCCATGTCGCGTCCGCCGGGGCTGGGTTGCAGGTCGCGGGTGACGGTGACGCCGCTGGCGCGCAGGGTGGGCAGCAGGGCGCGCAGGCCGGTGACGTGCAGGGCGATGTGTTCGGCCCAGTGGGGGTGCGGGGCGGGGGTCTCCTCCGGGATCTGGAAGAACTGCAGGCGGCCCTCCCCGAGGCGCAGGACGGCGCGGCGGTAGCCTTCGGGGGTGGTGAGGTTCTTCTCGGTGACGCCGCCCAGTGTTTCGTAGAAGGCGACCGTGGCGTTCAGGTCGCGGGTGAGGAACGAGACGTGTTTCAGCATGGGGTCAGGGTATACGCTGAGGGCCGTGACGGATGAAGCTGCGCTGGTGGGGGCCGGGCCGCCGTGGACGCTGCGGGGGGCCGGGCTGGTCGCAGTGTTCGGCGCCCGGGGCGTGCTGATGCTGGTGCGGTACGCGTCCTCTCCGGTGGGGCCATATGACGAGCTGTTGTGGGCCGAGGTGCGTGGCAGTCCGGTGGGGCTGCGCCCGCAGGTGACGCGGATCGTGGTGAGTACGGAGGCCAGCGTGGTGTGGGGCCGCCGGAACTGGGGCATTCCGAAGGAACTCGCGGCGTTCCAGTGGTCGGGTGCCGGGCTGGTTGGCGGGCCGGACGGTTGGGGTGGCGAGGGTGGGCAGGTGCGGGTCATGGGGGCCGGGGGCGAGGTGCTGGCGCACCTGGGATTCCGGGCGGGCGGGCCGCGCGTGCCGGTGTGGACGGGGGTGGTGCCGGGGGCGTGGCGGACGCTGGCGCAGCCGGACCTGACGCCGGACGCGGACGCCGCAGGCCCGCGCGGGACGTTGCTGCCCACCGTGCTGACCACCGTGCAGGCGCGCGGGCAGGTGCAGGCGGCCCGCCTGAGCGTGGTGCAGGGCGCGTTTCATCCGGCCCTGATGGATTCGCAGCCGTTGCTGACGCTGGCGGCGCCGGAATTCCGGATGGTGTTTCCGGTGCCGCGCGTGGTCCGGGCGGACGGGCGGCCTGCCTGACCGGTCGTTCGGGGTCATCCCTCCCCGGCCGGTGGTGACATAGTGCCGGTCATGGAATACCGCAAGTTGCAGGGCACCGACCTGACCGTCAGCGCGGTCGGGTTTGGCGTGTGGACGGTCGGCACGACCTGGTGGGGCGTCAAGGACGAGGAGATGGGCAAGGGCCTGCTGCGCCGGGCGTTTGATCTGGGCGTCACGTTCTTCGATAACGCGGACACGTACGCGTCGGGCCGCGCCGAGGAGCTTCAGCGTGAGGCGCTGGGCGGCGTGCGCGATCAGATCGTGATCGGCACGAAGTTCGGGTACGACATCTACAACCACCCGGACCGTCCGGGACAGCAGGAGCGTCCGCACGACTGGACGCCCGCGTACCTGCGAAAGGCGCTGGAAGGCAGCCTGAAACGCCTGGGCACCGATTACATCGACTACTACCAGTTGCACAACCCGCGCATGGACGCCGTGCTGAACGACGACCTGTGGGCCGAACTGGACCGCGCGAAGTCCGAGGGTCTGATCCGCGCGTACGGCACGGCGCTGGGGCCGGCGCTGAACGAACGGCAGATCGAGGAAGGGATTGCCAGCGTCCGGGACCGCCGCGCGCCCACGCAGATCATCTACAACCTCCTCGAGCAGATGCTGGGTGAGGCGATCCTCCCGGCGGGCGAGGCGGCGGGTGTGGGCGTGATGGCCCGCGTACCGCACGCCTCCGGGCTGCTGGAGGGGTACATGACGCTGGACACCGAGTTCGAGCCCGGTGACCACCGCAACTGGCGTATGACCACCAACGCCCGGCGCAAGGCCTGGATGGAGGACGGCCTGAAGAAGGTCGAGCAGCTTCAGGCGCAGTTCGTGGAGGGTCAGGGCCGCACGGTCGGGCAGCTGGCGATTCAGTTCGCGTTGCGTTCCCCGGTCATGGCGAGCGTCCTGCCGAACATCTACTCGGCGCAGAACCTCGAGGAATACGCCGCGACCTTCGACGCCGCGCCCCTGACCGACGAGGAATTCGGCGCGATTCAGGCGCTGTACCGGGAGAACTTCGGCCTGACGCACGACCTGCGCGGCGAGGTTGTCGCGGGAGGCGCCAAGTGAGCGGCCGTCCTGACAGCACCCGCCCCGAGGGTGCGATGCCCGCCGAGACGGGAGCGCCCGCACCCGCCGCGCGTCCGGGTCGCCCGAAGATGATGGTGGACCTCGACCCGAGCGGTCAGGTGACGGGCCGCGAGGCCGACCGCGCCAACCGGCAGTTCCTGAACTACGCGTTCTTCAAGCTGGACCCCGCCTTCCGGCGACTGCCGCAGGCGGAACGCGACGAACTGAAGGCCGAGTTCCTCGCTGCCGCGAACGGTTGGGCCGCCGACGCTCCGGCCGAGAAGGGCCTGATCCTGCGCCCGTACTCGCTGGTGGGCGTGCGCGGCGACGTGGACTTCATGCTGTGGCGCATCGCGTTCGACGTGCGCGACTTCCAGGAATCCCAGGCCCGCCTGAACCGCACGCGCCTGATGGGGTACCTGACGCAGCCGTTCAACTTCATCAGCATGAACAAACGCAGCCAGTACGTGAACCGCGTGGAGGGCAGCGGGCACGGCCTGGAAATCCTGCCCGGCCAGGGTCAGTATCTGTTCATCTACCCGTTCGTGAAAACGCGCGCGTGGTACGACCTGACACCGCACTCCCGCCAGGGCATGATGGACGAGCACATCAACGCCAGCGTGCCGTTCAAGGGCGTGCGCATCAACACCAGTTACTCGTACGGCATCGACGATCAGGAGTTCGTGGTGAGCTTCGACAGCGATTACCCGCAGGAGTTCGTGGATCTCGTGCACCGCCTGCGCTACACCGAGGCGAGCATGTTCACGTTGCAGGACACCCCGATGTTCACCTGCGTGAAGAAGGACCTCGCGGGCGTGCTGGACGACCTGGGCTGAGCGGACCCAGGTGGGAGGCGGCGGTCCGCGTGGGCCGTCGCCTCCTCCGCTGTTTACAGGCGCTTGTAGTAGATGAGCGTGCCGTTCAGGCGGCCGTCCGGTGTCAGCGCGAAGTCCGGGATCTCACCGACCAGGGTGTAGCCAGCAGTCTCGTAGAGTTTCCTGGCGCCGCCGTCCACGGAGGTGTCGAGCGTCAGCAGGGTGCGCCCCCGGCGGGCGGCCTCGGCCTCGGCGGTCCTCAGGAGGCGGGTGGCGACGCCCTGGCCGCGCCACGCCGTGCGGGTCATCATCTTGGCGATCTCGGCGCGGTGCGGCTGGTTGGGCGGGAAGTCCAGCAGCAGCGTGACGGTGCCGATCAGCTCGGGGCCGTGCCACGCGCCGTACAGCACGCGCCCGCCAGCGTCGGCGGCGGTCAGGGAGGCCTGCCAGAACGCGTGGGCCTGTTCCTCCGGCAGGGGGTGCATGAAGCTGACGGACCCTCCGGCGGCGACGGTCTCGATCAGGAGTTCACCCAGCTGGGGCAGGGCGGCGTGGGTCAGCGGCGTGATCTGGAGGTCGGTCATAGGGTCAGCTCCGGGCGAGGGCGACGAGGTACGTGCAGGGGTGGGCAGTCTCGTTGGCGATGACCACGTCGGCGGGCGGGCCGAAGCCCAGGCTGTCCCCGGCATGCAGGTGGTGGGTTTCACTGCCCTCGGTAACCGTGAGCTGGCCTGAACGCACCTGGATCACCTGCCGGATCAGGGCGTACGAGGAGGCAGGCAGCGCGGCCTGCCCACCGGGAGGCATGGTGACCTGCACGAGTTCGACCGGGTGGTCGGGGCGCATGAACACCTGCGTGCGGGTGTAGCCGGTGGCCGGGTCGCGCCACACGGGCTGGTCGGCGGCGCGGGTCAGGCGGCTGGCGGCGGCCTCGGCGCGGACGAGCAGACCGGCGAGCGTGAGGTCGAAGGCCCCGGCGAGGCGCACGAGCAGCGCTGCCGTGGGGCTCATCTCGCCGCGTTCGATGCGGCTGATGCTGGCCCTGGCCACGCCGGAGCGCGCGGCGAGGTCGGCCAGGGACCAGCCGCGCGCCTCGCGTTCTAGGCGCAGTCGATGGGCGATGGCGTCCGTCGTTTCGTCGCGCGTAGTAGACACTCATCTACTATACGCGACAACAGGGAGGAAGAAGGCGGTTACAGGTCCACGCCGTCCAGGCTGGCGACACCGTTCTTCAGGGCGTACAGCGCCGCCTGGGTGCGACTGTCCAGGCCCAGTTTGCCCAGCAGGCGCGAGACGTGGGTTTTCACGGTGGCCTCGCTGACGTTCTGGTCGGCGGCGATGTCCTTGTTGCTGTAGCCGTGCGCGATCAGTTGCAGGACGATGGTTTCCTTGGGCGTGAGGCTCTCGCGCATCTCGCCGCCCCGGAAGTCCCGCACGAGGCGGCGGGCCGCTTCCGGGTGCAGGCGCACCTCGCCGCGCGCGGCGGCGTGAATGGCGTCGGCCAGGGTGTCACTACTGGCGTCCTTGAGCATGTAACTGATCGCGCCGGCCTCGATGGCGCCGTTCACCTTGTGTTCCTCCAGGGTGCTGGTCAGGGCGATGATCTCGGTATCCGGGTGCGCGCGTTTCAGGGCTCGGGTGGCAGTAATGCCGTCCATGACGGGCATCATCAGATCCATGATGACCACGTCCGGGTGCAGCGCGGCGACCTGAGCAAGGGCTTCCTCGCCGTTGGCGGCCTCGCCGATCACGTCGATCAGGGGATCGAGACCCAGGAACAGGCGCAGGCCCTGGCGGACGACAGCGTGGTCGTCGACCAGCAGGACGCGCACGGAAGGTTCAGTGGGAGTGGGGTGGGTCATGGGGTGTCCTCCAGGGGGGTCAGGGTGAAGTTGGCGCGGGGGGCGTCCACGAACACGTCGAGGTCCGGGGCGAGGGGAGCGGGCGCGCCGCGCGGCCAGGAGAGGGTGTCACGGTCCGTGAAGCGCACGCGGACCTTCAGGGCGGGCGGCAGGCGCAGGGTCACGTCGCCGCTCTGCGTGCGGATGTCGAGGTTCCCGCGCGTGAGGGGCGTGGCGGTCACGGTGAGGTTGCCGCTGTCGGTGGTCAGGGTGGCGCGGCCCGTGACGGTGGGCAGCGTGAGGCGCACGTCGCCGCTCTCGGTACCCACGCCCAGCGTCTGGGTGCGCATGGCGCTCAGGTCGAGCGTCTGGTCGCCGCTGGCGGTGTTCACGCGCAGGGCGTCGGGGGCCGAGCCGGTCGCGGCGCGGACGGTGACCTCGCCGCTGCGGGTCACGACGCTGAGCGCCCCGGCAGGCCGGGCGGGCAGGTCGAGCGTCTGGTCGCCGCTGTCGCTGCGGAACGTCAGGGTGCGCAGGCGCAGCGGACCCAGGTCGGCGGTGACGTTCCCGCTGGTGGTGTCGCCCGCCAGGGTCAGCGGCA
Source organism: Deinococcus aquaticus (assembly GCF_028622095.1). NCBI lineage: Bacteria > Thermotogati > Deinococcota > Deinococci > Deinococcales > Deinococcaceae > Deinococcus > Deinococcus aquaticus. The sequence goes on from NZ_CP115165.1 coordinate 193,635, forward strand.
GGTCCCGCGTGAGGCGCAGGTCGGCCGTGTGCTGCACCTGTTCCGGGCCGGCCACGATCACGCCCCCCCGGTCCAGCGACTGAACGCGCAGGGACAGCGCGGCGTTCAGGGCGCGGCCCTGGCGGGTCACGTCGGCCTGCACGGGGTTGCGGGCGCGGTGGTGAACGAGGCCCTGCACAGCCAGGGGACTGCCCGCCGGCAGAGCCCCCAGCGTGAGGTCCACCCGGTCGCCGCTGAAGCTCAGGCCGGCCGTGCGGGCCAGGTCCAGGGGCAGCGGGCCGTCCAGGGGCACGCTGACGGGCGTGTCCAGCACGCTCATGCCGGGCGTGGGCTGCAGCGTGACGTTCTGCCACGCCAGCAGCGCGCCCCCGCCGGCCAGCAGCAGCCCGGCCGCCATGCGCGTCAGCACCGGCATCAGGGACCGCGAGGGCGGAACGGTGGTCACGCGCTTCCCCGAGCGGGCAGGGTCAGGGGGGCCAGGGCCGGCAGGGTCAAGGTGACGGTGGTGCCGGCCATGCCGTCCGCCCCGGACTGCACGGTCAGCGTGCCGCCCGCCCCGGCGGCGCGCTCCCGCATGCTGCGCTGCCCCAGCGTGCCGCGCCCCTGCGCCTGCGGGTCGAAGCCGCGCCCGTCATCCCGGACGGTCAGGGTCACGTGCGGTCCGTCCTGCACCAGCGACACCCACACCTGCGCGGCGCGGGCATGCTTGACCACGTTGTGCAGCGCTTCCTGCGCCACGCGGTATGCGGCGGCCTGCACGTCCGGCGCGAGGTCCGGTTCGCGGCGCAGATCGGCGTGCACCTGAAGGCCGTGCCGGGCTTCCAGGGCGTGCGCGTGCTGCGTGAGAGCCGCGATCAGGCCGCCTTCCTCCAGCGCGTCGGGGCGCAGGCTGAACAGCAGCGCCTTCATCTCGGACACGCCGCCCTCCGCGAGCCGGATGGTGTAATCCAGGCTCTGCAACGTGCGGGCCGGGTCGCGTTCCAGCGTGGCACGCGCCGTCTTGGCCCCCAGCGTGATGCCGTACAGCGCCTGCGCGACACTGTCGTGCAGTTCGCGGGCCAGCCGGGCGCGTTCCTGCTCTCCGGCGCGCGCTCCGGCCCGCTCGATCAGTTGCGCGGCGTGCAGGGCGGTGCCCGCGTGGTCCGCGATGCTCAGCAGGAACGCCAGTTCGTCCGCGCCGGGCCGCACGCCCGGACGGTAGCGGGCGCGCAGCGTGACGCCCTCCAGCGTCCCCGCCGAGGCGGGCAGCGAGACCGGCAGTACCGCCATCAGGCCCCCGTCGGGCCAGGGCAGCACGTTCGCCTCACCCGGCTGCGGCAGGGCCGTGTCCGGCACGTCCCCCACCGGCCCTGCTTCCGCGTCCGCCCAGGCATCCGAGGAACTCGACGCCCACAGCGTGCCGTCCCGGGCGTGCAGGGTGACCCGGGCGGCGGTGCTGGCCGCGCAGGCCTGGGTGGTCAGGTCGCCCAGTGTGGCGTTCAGGTCGTCGCCCAGCGCGACCCGCCCGGCGGCGCGGCGCAGCGCGATCACCTCACGTCTCGCTGCCTCGTCCCCGGCGTCCAGCGGCAGCAGGGCCGCGGCCAGCCTCGTCCACATGCGGCCCATCAGGTTCAGGACGCCCGCCGTGACGATCAGCGTGCCCAGGCCGACCAGCATCAGGCCCGCCACGGCGACCGGACCGGGCTGCACGGTCCACTCGTTCCACACGATCGGCACGGCCGACCCCAGCGCCCACGCCGGAGCGGCCAGTCCCATCAGGGCCACGATCATCAGCGTGACCAGCACCAGCCAGCACAGCAGCCCCAGCGGCAACTGCACCACGTGAAACAGCAGCGTCCGGTACGTCACGGGAGACGCCAGTTGCGCGCCCAGCCACGCCAGCACGCCAGCGTAGGACGCGGGAAGCCGGCGGGCGAACGAGACGCCCAGCACGCCCGCCATCCACCTCTGCACGTCCCCCAGTGCCCCCACCAGCCACACCGCGCCCACCAGCGCCGGAGCGCCGATCAGGACCGGCAGGGTCAGCAGGCCGCCCGCCACGACCACCGTCAGCAGCACGGCCACCAGCGCGCCGACCGGCAGGGTCAGCAGCACGTACGCCGCCGCGCGGTACGTGCCGGGATCGGTCATGTCACGCAGGGGGCCGCCACGCACCCCGCGTGACCCGCCCGGTTCCCGCACCGCTCCCATGACCTTCATCATGCCGCGCAGCGTAGCGCCGCGCACCCCATCCGCTCGTCCCACCAAAGGCGGAGACGCCCAGGCTGCAGGATTTCCCACGGGTTCCCTGGGTGCAGAAGGCGGGCCGGTCCCATAAGAGACCGGCCCGCCCTGAAGACTGCTCCGGCTCAGCCGGGAATGCGGATCTTCTGCCCGACCTGGATCAGGTCCGGGTTGCTGATGTTGTTGTAGTGCGCGATTTTCTTGTACTCGGCGGCGTTGCCGTAGTACTTCTGCGCAATGGCGCCCAGGGTGTCACCAGACTTCACGGTGTACACGGTGTCACCAGTGCTGGTGTCCTTCTCCTTGACGAGTTCCTTGGCGCCCGCAGCCACGCGCAGGCCGCTGGCGTCCACGGAGGCGACGCCCTGCACTTCACGGGCCAGCTTCTCGGCGAGGCGCTGCTCGTGCTCGTTGTCCACCACGCCGCGCAGGATGACGCTCTTGCCGCTCTGAAGAACGTCGATGGGATCGTCGGCCAGTTCCACGTTGCCGCGCAGGGCTTTCAGGACGGCCTTGGCGACGCGGCTGTTGTCTTCCATCTCCTTGACTTCGGCGTCCAGCTTCTCGTCAGCGGCGCTCAGGTCGGGCGTGGTGACGGTCGCGGCGGGCGCGTCCGGGGCGGGCTGGGCGGGCGCGGCCACCTGCTGCTCGAAGGTCACGCCGCTGGTGTCGACGTTCTTCACGCCGTTGATGCCGCCGGCGACAGCGTTGATCAGGCCCACGTACCGCTCGTTGGGGACCATGCCCGTCACGGTGACGGTGCCGCCGCGCTCCTGCACCTGGAGTCCCAGGTCCTTCAGGCGGGGCTGCTCGTTGATGGCGTCGTTGACTCGGTCAGCGGTGCTCTTTCCAAATGGCCACATGAGCCGAGCGTACACCGCCAGCAGCCGCTAACGTGAGATACCCCACGTTCCTTAAGGGCTGATCAGGATTCCCTGAGGGGTCCTTCAAGGCCACCTTTCGGTCAGGGGGCCGGCGGCAGCACAGAACTCTGCACCCAGTCCCTCAGGACCCGCGCAGCCTGCTCTCCCAGGGTGCGGCGGGTGTAGTCCAGCAGGTCGTCGGTGCCGACCACCTGAGCGGCCCTTTCCGGAGCGGCTGACGGGGCTGCTGCGCCGCCCTGGGCGTAGCCGCGCAGGAAGGTGCGGAAGGCGTCGTCCCCGGCCTGTCGCCGCAGGGCGTGCAGGGCCAGGGCGCCGCGCTGGTAGGCGCTGCTGTCGAACATCTCGCCCTGGGTCGTGGCGGTCAGGGGCCGGGTGCCGCGCCGCTGCAGGGTGGCGTACCAGGCGTCTGCGAGCACCTGCCCGTCCTGGCCCTGGTGTTCGGTCCACAGGAGTTCCGCGTACGTGGCGAATCCCTCGTTCAGCCACACGTCGGACCAGTCGCGCAGCGTGACCCTGTTCCCGAACCACTGGTGCGCCGTTTCGTGCACGATCACGCGCTCGCTGCTGGACGTGACGGGCATGGTCGAGAGCGTTGCGGTTTCCAGAGCCGGCAGGCGAGCCGTGACGACCGCCGAGCCGTACGTGGCGAACGGGTACGGACCGAACCAGTCACTCAGGGCTTTCAGGATCTCGCCGGTGCGGCGGTAGGGGGCGCGCACCGCGTCGGTCGTGCCGGGCGGAAAGTAGTCGCGGCGGGCTACCAGGGTTCCGCCGGCCCCGACGGGCACGCCCGGGCTGTCCACGGCGTCCAGGGGCCCCAGGTGCACGGCCAGGGCGTAGGTGGGAATGGGCTGCTTCTGGTCGAAGGTGACGGTGTGCGCGCCGGGCGTGTCAGGGGTGTCGGGCGTGTCGGTCACGAGCACGCGCTCACCGCTGGCGACGGCGGTCGTGCCGGGCGGGACGGTCAGGGTGACGGTGAACGTGGCGGGGTCCGAGGGATGATCGTTGACCGGCAGGAAGGTGCGCGCGCCGTCCGGTTCGCTGAACGCGAAGTTCGCGCCGCCCCCCACGTTCACGGGGTCCGGAACGGCCTGCCAGCCCAGCGTGAACGGAAAGACCGGGTCCGGCAGGACGCCCGCCACGCCGGCGTACCGCAGGGTCACGCGGGCCTCCTGACCGGCAGGCAGGGCGCGCAGGATCAGCAGCTTCCCGGCCGCGTGGTCCTGCCGGAACGGAACGGGCTGGCCGTTCCACAGGGCCACCGTGACGGCCGGCCCCAGGAAATCCAGGCTGACCAGTGGCAGGGACCGCCGCGCGCGCAGGGTGACGTTCACGTCGCCGCTCAGGGCGCGGGTGCCGGGCTGCGTGACGGTCAGGTGCACGTCGTAGTGCACGGCGTCCAGGCCCGCCTGCCCCAGCGTGGGGTACAGGGTGTCCCCCACCGACCGGACCTGGGCAGCGGGGGACAGCTGCGGAGCGGTCTGCGCGGCGACCGGCAGCAGCAGCGGACCAGTCAGCAGTTGGCCGGCCAGTAGCCACCGGACCCAGCGGGAGCGGCGTGACCGGCGCAGACTGTAGGCGCGCAGACTGGACGGGGGGTCGGCTGGGCGCACCGGGAACCGGGCCTAGATGGGGTAGTACGCGCGGGGCTGACCGCGCACGAAGTCGCGGGTGGGCACCCAGATCAGCGGGTTGCGTTCCTCGACCTCGGGCGGCGGGCCGTAGCGGACCAGGGACTCGACCTGCTCGAACGGCACCCACTTGACGCCCACGACCTCGGGGTCGGTGGGGTCCAGTTCGCCGTGGAAGGTCGCGGTGAACCGCCCGAAGATGGCGTAGCACTCGTTGCGGGTGCCGGGCAGCAGTTCGCCCTCAAGCAGGCTGACGAACATCAGGTCCGTGACGGTCAGGCCCGTCTCGTACAGCACCTGACGCACGGCGGCGTCCCCGAGGGTCTCGCCGGCGTTGGCCTTGCCGCCGGGCAGGCCGTAGAAGATGCTGCCGTCGTCCATGCGTTCCTCGACCAGCAGCAGGTGCCCGTCGCGGATCAGGTACACGTGCGCGGCGCGCTTGATGGGCAGGGTGCGCGACAGGTTACTCATGTGAGTGGCAGTCTAGCGCGCCTGCGCCAGTCACGGGCTGTACTGGTCACGCGCCGGGCGTGCCGGACAGCGAGGCCAGCACGTCGTCCGGCAACCGGGCGGGACGGTAGGCGTGATCGGTGGCGATGTGGCGCGTCTCGCCCTTGGCGAGCAGTTCGTCGCCGCGCCGGACCTCGTACGTGAAGGTCAGGGTCCGTGAGCGCACGGACGTGACGCGCGTCAGGACGTGCAGCGTGTCGTCGTACCGGGCGGCGCGGCGGTACTCGACGTTCAGACCCGAGAGCATCAGGTAGTAGCCGCGCGCCTCGACCTCACGGTACGGCAGGCCCAGGGCGTTCATCAGGTCCGTGCGGGCCACCTCGAACCACACCGGGTACGTGGCGTGATGCACGACGCCCATGGCGTCCGTCTCGGCGTACCGCACGCGGATCACGGTCGGCGCGTTCAGTGAAGGACCGACCGGAGGGCTGGCGGGCGCGGTCACAGAATGGTGTCCGACACGGCGTGGAATTCCAGGGTGGGCGTGCGGCGCAGTTTCACCTGATCCGCCACCTGCCGCTGAAGGTGCCCGCGTGCGCCGCGCAGCGCGTCGAGCAGGTCGTCCATGTCGCCGGTCATGGCGCTCACGTACACCCGCGCGATGCCGTAATCGCTGGTCACGCTGATCCGCTCGACGGTCACGATCATGGGCACGCGCGGGTCCCGCAGGCCCGAGATGGCCTCGCTGAGGACGCGCGTCAGTTGCGACTGAAGCTGTTCGGGTTTCATGCGCGCACCGGGGTGGCAGGCAGGCAGAGTGCGGTCAACATCCGCGCATGGTAAAGCATGCCCCGGCGTGCCTGCCGGAGCGCCGTCACGGAAGGCGGCCCGGCAGTGGCCAGGGGCGGCGGTCACGGACGTGGCACGGTCCGGTCACGGGGCGCGGCGCAGGGTAGGGGCACCCGCCTCATCCGGCCGCCGCGCAGGCAACCGGGCCGCGCAGGCAAGCAGGCCGGATACTCCCACCGGGCGGGCAGGAGGAACACCCATGCGCCGAACCCCGACCCTCTCGCTGACCTCTGCACCCATGAAGTCTGCACCGATGGCCTCTGCCCCGATGAAGTCCGCGCCAACCATCCGTGCCCGCTGCCGGCCACTGCTGACCGGGGCGGCCCTGCTGGGGGCGTGCAGCGCGGCCGCGCAGGACGCCGCCCCGAATCTGGCGGCCCCTCCCCTGACGGCCCCGGTGCTGGCGGCCCCCACGCTGGCCGGGCCGCTCGCAGCGGGCTTGCAGACCATGCCGGGCACGCATGAACAGGTGTGCGCGTCGCTGGAGGCGGCCGGGTGGTCCCTGATCGCCGTGGCGTACAGTCACGGGCACGAACGGCACCTGTTCATGCTGAGCACGCCGGACGGTCACGTGCAGTACGCCCTGGTCAGCGGTACGTCGCCTGTGCAGCTGAACGTATCGACGAGTCAGCCGTCCATGCCTCACGGCAGCGTCACGGCCCACTGAAAATCCCGTCTCCCCTGCTCTCTGCCCCTGCCCGGCCGGATGACGCGGCTGGGTCAGCAGCTGGGTCAGCGGGCGTAGCGGCGGCCGGTGTAGTCCGTGAACACGCCGATGCCGTAACTGACCTTGCGGACGCTTTCAATCACGGCCCGTCCGTTCCAGGCGATGCCGGTCGAGCTGCCTCCGTCGAGCAGCAGGGCGTCCTGCACGCCCAGGCGGGCCATGACGCGGCCCATCTCGGTGGTCGTGAGTTTCACCTGGGTGCTGACCAGCACGAGGTCGCGGTTGCCGATCAGGCCGACGGCGCTGCGGGCCGCGCGGCCGAACAGGGCCGGGTCGCGGAAGGCGGCGCTGTAGCGGGTCAGGAGTTGCCCACGGCTGAGAATGCGGGGGCCGGTGGCGATCACGGTTTCCATGCCGACCCAGGTGGTATCCAGCGGGCGGCCCAGAAGCGGGGTGGTGCTGGCGCGGATGGTGGCGCGGTTGTCGGGCGTGATGGCCAGCGCCATGGGAATGCGGCCCCAGGTGAGCATGCGGCCCTGCATGACGATGTCCCCGGCGGGCGCGTACGTCTGCGGGTGAAAGTAACTGCCGTTGATGACGACGCGCGCGCCGCTGCTGCGGGCCAGCTGGCTGACGCGCGCGCCGCTGCCGAACGCCATGCTGGGACTGGCGAGCACCGGGGCGATCAGGGTGTTCCGGTGCCGCAGGTCCACATTTGCGACCTGAACGGGGATGTTCAGGGGCGTCAGGCGTTTGAAGGTCACGGCGCTGTTCACGGGGCGGGGCGGGATGGGTACCGGGACGCGCGCGGGGACCAGCAGTTTCTGGCCGGGGACGATCAGCCGGGCGGTGTTCAGGCCGTTCAGGCGGCGCAGGTGATCCACGCTCAGGCGGTAGCGGGCGGCCAGCCGGGTGGGGGTGTCGCCGACGGCCATGCGCACGTAGCGGTACACGGTGCGGACCTCGGAGGTCGCGGGTCTGGACGGCGCGGCGGTCTGCGGGGGGAGTTTCAGAACCTGACCGGGCCGGATGACGCTGCTGCGCAGGCTGTTCCCGGCTTTCAGGGCGGCGACGCTCACACCGTAGCGGCGCGCGATCAGGCTCAGGGTGTCGCCCCTGCTCACGGTGTGCCGCCCGGCGGGCGCGGCGGAAACGGAAGCGCTTCCGGTGACGCGAAGCACCTGCCCGGCGCGGATGATGTCGCCCTTCAGGCCGTTCAGGGCGCGCAGCCGGTTCACGCTGACGCCGCTACGCCGCGAGATGAGAAAGAGGGTGTCGCCGGATTTCACGGTGACAGTGGCGGGGGCAGTAGACGGAGCAGCGCCGGCCACGCCGGTCAGGGTCAGGCCAGTCACGATCGGGCCAGTCACGCTGCCGAGGGTCAGGAAGGTCAGGAGAAGTCGGCGCATGGCGTCACACCTGAACACAGTGAAGGCCGCCGCGTGTGAACGGTCCCTGACGCGAAGTTCATGCGGGCCCCCCAGATCACGGGGGCCACGGGGCGGATGGGAGGCGCGGCACGGAGCGCCGCGACTGTTCTGGCGGAAGTCCGTCATGCCCTCACCCTGGCACGGGGGCTCTGCCACGCCTCTGACCGCAGCAGACAACCCGGGCGCGCGTCAGCTGCCGGGCGTACTGCCGGGGAACACCGCGACCCGCCCGATCATGTACGCGCAGCCGTACAGGAACAGGGTGGCAACCGGCAGCAGGCGCAGGCCCACGCGGTGCTCGATCAGGCGGCCCCGGACCAGTACTTCGATCACATACAGGCTGATGACACACAGGCCCGCGTACATCCAGTGCTCCCAGTCACGGCTGGGATCTACCGGGAAGCCGTACTTGCTGACCCCCTCTCCGGCATCGGTGGCGCTCGGGACCTTCGCGCCGCCCAACGCCAGAATCACGCCCGTCACGGCCGGCAGGAGCGTCAGCACCCACGTGACCCGTAACCAGAGCATGAATCCCCCACCGATCCGCATTTTCACGGCGGGCGCGATACTCCACACGAACAGCACCAGGGTCGCCAGTGCATACGGCGTGGGAAACAGCTGAGCGAGGCCGCTATTGAACTGATACCCGTGAATCAGGCGAAGGAACTCCATACCCGCAGCGTAGCGCGCCGCTCAGGGGCTGATGGGTAATGGCCAGTCACGTTCGCGCGGCGGGTCAGTCACGCGGCGTGACTGTCCCCGGCAACCCCACCCAGTCTGCTTGCCCGTCAGCTCAGGAAGTCCACGACGGCGTGCGGGGGCAGGGGCGTGCCGGGCGTGAGGACGGTGTTCTCGCCGGCGACACGCAGTTGCAGGGTGTCCGGGGCGTGCAGCAGCAGCAGGTCGCGGCCGCTGAGGCTGACGCTCAGGCCTTCCAGGGCCGGGGCGCGCAGGGTCACGCCGAGGTCGGTGGTGGGCGCGTGAACACGCAGGGCGTGCTCGCCGTACGGGCCGCGGACGTGCAGGACGGGACCGCGACTGTGCAGGGCCAGCGGGAGGCCCAGTCCGGCGAGGCTGCCGAGGGTGGGGTGGGGGGCGCGGGCGCGGCGGGCGACGGCCACGCCCAGCAGCGTGCCGGGGCGCACCACGTCGCCGGGTTGCAGGAGGCGGGCACCCTGGCTGACTTCCAGGTCGGTGGGGATGCGCAGGATGCGCAGGCCGTCGCGGTGCTGTTCGGCGCGCAGGCCGCTCAGGTGCGGCACGCGGGCCATCTGCCCCAGGTCGAAGGGGCCGCCCAGGGGGGTGGGGATGCTGCTGACCTCGCCGTCCGCGCCGACCAGGGAGATGGTGCGGTCGTCGCGGTACTCGAGGCCCTCGACGGGCGTGGGGTCGGCCGGGCGGGGCGTGCGGGCGCGCGGGGCGGGTGCCGGCGGGCGGGCGCGCCAGCCCAGGATCAGCGCGGCGGCCAGGGCCAGACCGGTCAGCCAGACCAGCGTGGACCGTGACGGTCCGGCGGGAGCGGACGGCCCCGTGGTGGGTGGCCTGGGGTCGGGTGTGGCGGGTGCCGGCGGGGGGGGCAGGCGGCCGCCGGGCGCGCCGGTGACAGCGGCCAGCGGTTGCGGCGGCAGGCCCGGGATGGACAGGACCGGGGTGACGCTCTGGCTGGCGCTCAGGCCGTCGCCGGTCAGCTGGACGGCCAGTTTGCGGCCTCCGGGCTGGGTGTGCAGCTGGGCGCGCAGGCCGGGCGCGCCGCTCAGGGTCGCCTGTTCCAGAGGCAGGCCGGGGGGCGTGCGGTAACGCAGGATCACGTCCTCACCGGCTTTCAGGGTGCGGTCCGCGCCGGGGTTCAGCCACAGCAGGGGGGCCTGGGTGTTCAGGCGCAACAGCACCTGCCGGGGCCGGGGGGCCACGTGATTCGCGCCGGTCACGGGCGGGGCGCACAGCAGGGCCGCGCCGCTCTGGTCGGGCAGGTTCAGCAGCTTCAGCTGGCCGCCGGTCACGGGCGGGTCGTTCAGGCGCAGGCGTGGAGCGCTGGCGTCCGGGGTGAGGGTCAGGGGCGCCGTGTCCGGGAAGGGGCTGGGCGCGGCGGCCGGGTCGGTGATGGTCAGCAGGCCGCCTTCCAGGCCGGGGGCGTCCAGGGTGGGGGGCGTGCCGACCGGGAGGGTCAGGCCGCTGGCGTAATCGCTGGCCTGCAGGGCGGCGCGGGCGTCGGCGGGAATGTCGGTGCCCAGCGCCACGTAGTGCAGGCGGTCCAGCGGGCCACGCGCCCGGAAGGCGTCCAGCGCGGCGCGGGCGGTCACGGCGGGGCGGGTCTCGTCGTTGTCGATGCCGTCGGTCAGGACGAACACGGTGGTCAGGGTGGACCCGGCCGGGGCCGGCTGGGCTGCTGTCGACTGGGCTGGGCTGGCGTTCAGGGGGGTCAGGGCGTCCCGGAGGCTGCGGTACAGGTAGGTGTTGCTGCCGTCGGCTTTCAGGGCGCCCAGCGCGGCTGTCCACGCGGGGTTACGGGCAGGCTGTTCGAAATGCGCGCGGCTGCGCAGGCCGGCGTCGAAGGTGAGCAGGTCGGCCTCGTCCGGCTGGTGGGCCTGCACGTAGGCGGCGATGCTGTCGCGGACCTGCCGGAAGATGTCGGCGCGTCCGTCCCCGATGCCGCGCATGCTGCCGCTGGTGTCCAGGATGAACACGCTGCGGGTGCGGGTAGGGAGGGTCCCGCCGGGCAGGGCGCAGGTGCCGGCGCTACTGGGGGTGCTGGTCGTGGCGCCGGGCGCGGCCGCGCTGGGGGCCGTGTCCTGCGCGGCTGCGGCGGGGCTCAGCAGCAGGAGGCTGGTCAACAGGTGGGCGCGGCGCATCGGCCTTCTATTTTGAGGCCTGCGGCGCAGGCTGTGTGCACGGGGCGTGCGTGGCCCCGGGGGCGTGGGTGGCCGCGCGCCGTGCGGGGGCGGCCCAGACGGTGTTTCCGCCGGGCTGGGCAGGGGCACGAGTTCCCAGGAATATTACGCTATATACGTAATATATTTGACCCTTTTCAACCCTGGTAGTATACTGGGCAGACACGGCAGGCGCACGCAGCGCCCAACCACCACCAACCACCCCACTCAGTCCGCCGCCCCAACAGGCCGCGAATTTCAGGAGCCACATGACCCAGATCGACGACCAGAACACCTCCACCGTCCAGGGCGGCCCCAGCGGCAACTACACCGCCGCCGACATCAGCATCCTCAAGGGGCTCGAAGCCGTCCGCAAACGCCCCGGCATGTACGTGCAGGGCGGCACCGGCATCGACGGCTACCACCAGCTGCTCACCGAGATCATCGACAACGCCATCGACGAGGGCCTTGCCGGATTCGCCAACGAAGTCCACATCATCATGCACGCCGACGGCGCCGCCACCGTCACCGACAACGGCCGCGGCATCCCCGTCGACATCATGCAGAGCGAAGGCCGCTCCGCCATCGAAGTGATCTTCACCGAACTGCACGCCGGCGGCAAATTCGGCCAGGGCGCGTACAAGGTCAGCGGCGGCCTGCACGGCGTCGGCAGCAGCGTCGTGAACGCCCTGAGCACCTACCTCGACGTGACCGTCAACAAGCACGGCCAGCTGCACCACATCCGCTTCGAGAAAGGCGACGTGACTACCCCCCTCGAAATTCTCGGCGACACGCCCGCCGACGTCACCTGGGCCACCCGCGTCTCCTTCCTGCCTGACTCGGCCGTGTTCAGCGAATTCGACAACAAATTCAACTACGACCGCATCCGCAACCGCCTGCGCGAACTGGCATACCTGACCGGCCTGAAAATCGTGATCCGTGACGAACGCACCGAACTGCACGCCGGTGAGATCAAGGAAGAAACCTTCCACGAGAAAGGCGGCATCGCCAACTTCGCCCGTGCGCTCGTCACCGACGACACCAAACTCCTGTACGACCAGCCCATCGTCATGCGCGGCACGCACAGCGACGTCGAAGTCGAAGTGGCGTTCATCCACGCCAACACCTACGCCAGCGACAACATCCTCACCTACGCCAACATGATCCGCACCCGCGACGGCGGCACCCCGCTCACCGGCTTCAAGACCGCGTACACCCGCATTCTCAACAAGTACGCCAAAGACAAGAACATGATCAAAGCTGGGAACCCCGTCCCCACCGGCGACGACCTCCTCGAAGGCATCTACTGCGTCGTCAGCGTCAAACTGCCCGAACCGCAATTCGAATCGCAGGCCAAAGTCAAACTGCTGAACAGCGAAGCGCAGACCGCCGTGAACGCCATCGTCGGCGAGAAATTCGGCGAGTTCCTCGAAGAGAACCCCAAAGTCGGCAAGACCATCGTCGAGAAAGCCGCCGAAGCCGCCCGCGCCCGCGAGGCCGCCCGCAAAGCCCGCGACATCGTCCGCCGCAGCAACCCCCTGGAAAACGACGACCTGCCCGGCAAACTCGCCGACTGCAGCAGCCAGGACCCCGCCGAGAGCGAACTGTTCATCGTCGAAGGCATCAGCGCCGGCGGCAGCGCCAAAGGCGGCCGCGAACGCCGCTTCCAGGCCATCCTGCCCCTGCGCGGCAAGATCCTGAACGTCGAAAAATCCGAACTGAACAAGATCCTCAAAAACGCCGAGATCCGCGCCCTGATCGGCACCATCGGCGCCGGCGTCGAAGGCACCGGCGACCGCATGCACTTCGACCTGTCAAACCTCCGATACCACAAGATCATCATCATGACCGACGCCGACATGGACGGCGGCCACATCGCCACCCTGCTCCTGACTTTCTTCTACCGCTACATGCGCCCCATCGTCGAAGCCGGATACCTGTACATCGCCCAGCCGCCCCTGTACCGCGTCATGGTCGGCCGCGAGAAGAAAGGCACGTACCTCTACGACAACGACTCCCTGAAAGTCGCCGTCGCCCAGGCCAACCGCGAAGGCAAAAAGTACGACATCCAACGCTTCAAAGGCCTCGGCGAGATGAACGCCGACCAACTCTGGGACACCACCATGAACCCCGAAACCCGCGTCCTCAAACGCGTCGGCATCGAAGACCTCATCGTCGCCAACGAAGTCTTCGAGAACCTCATGGGCACCGAAGTCGCCCCCCGCAAAACCTTCATCCAGGAAAACGCAAGATTCGCAGAAATCAGCGTGTGATTGAAGTAGATTGACCTTAAATTTAGCACCTTCACGCCGGACTGTTAACAGTCCGGCGTTATGCTATTTACACAATTCTGATATTTGAGATGAATTCAAGCGTCCTTTTGAAAAATCTACTATATTGATATTTTCTTTATTCCCAGAACCAATATCTGTTTTTCGGGATATGAATGTAGCTATTTTATCTCTACTGGCACGGCAGTCTTCAGGTAGCTGAGTAAGGGTATTTGCCAGGGCCGCAGTCACGTAAGGAACGGAAAATGATGTTCCCAGATGAGGCATAGATGCGGGATCTCCATAAATGTCCAAAGCGGGAGCATATGTCTGAGCTTCATATTTTTTAGGAAGGGCAGTTGCACCATTGTCAAAAAAGTCTACCAATTGCATCTTTTCATTAATAAATAGACCGCCAACATTGATCATTCGACTGTAAGAAATTGCATCGTAGGCAGGGTACTGACGTTGGTCAATAAACCCCGAAGCTTCAGGGCTGACTGGTTGAATCTTATACCGATCAGCATTTCCATTAGCAACAACAATCCAGACACCATTTTTCATTGCACTTTTTAGCACTCTATCCATTAGAGATGATCTAATGGTATACGTCATACTAAGGTTAACAACAACATGCCGCCCTGTCGATATCCGATGGAGAATGGCATCGCAAATAACCTGTGCAGTTCTCGCGAGTGAGCAATCGCTTAACTGACATGCACTAAGTTGACGCACTGCAACATTTTGGTTTACCAGCTTGGAGATGTTTCTTGCTATGATAGAGCCATGGCCACTTATAGTATAAATTTTACTACTATCTTTTACTTGATTAACAAAAGAGTCGGTTACTATTCCATTATTATCAATACGGCTCGTGTCTATCACAAATACATCAACCTCTTTGCTGCCCTTATTAGGCGATCCGGAAATACCCATATAATATTCGGCACTTTCCATCACTAAGTCACTTTTTTCTAAAAGGTGAATCAGTTTATTTTTTCCCAATAGCTCACTATAATCCGCAGTACCAGTGAATGGTTCAGTCGTGGGAGCCGGGGAACCAGCGCCTATTATCTCAGGGAAATTACTATAAAATGAGCCGTACGAAATATCAACACTGAAATCAGCAAAAGGCTTTTGGCAAGTTTCGTCTATATCATCAAAATCTACATTGATGGTATTTGGAGAATAATTCATGGGGTATATTGCATTTAGTAAAGATGGCCTTCTATAATTATTTTCGACTTTCGACTTTAGCTCTTTTTCTAGCGGACCGTCGAGATTAAGTCGATCAATTCCGATCTTTATTTGAGCGATTTCACTTGATATGTCCAAATCAAACCTACCGTTTCTGATTAGGATGGGATAAAAAAGGTATCCTTCCTCCATAAGTCCGCTAAAATCTTGCCTAATCTGCTCGACCTCTTGTACTTCTGTCACTATTTCTGGACCAGTATATCTTTTATAAAAATTGTTTTTAATCTTATTCAATTTCAGAGAGTATTGGCGCATTATCTCCATATATTTTTCTTTGTCCTTTAAATCCAAACTTTTGAATCGATCAGCTAAAATCAAGAAAGGTTGTCTATATTTGCTATCTGAGTTAACAGGCAAAAATATATTATTGCTCTCATCGATATATATGATAGGTAACATATTTGTTTTTTCCACTTCGAATATAGTACGGTCATATTGGGTAAAAATAGAACTGTGCTCTCGATCAATAATTTTTATTTCATATGGAGCGGAAACTACTAACTCGTCTTCGACAAGAGATATCGAATATGACCCAGGAACGAGCGTCTCTGGCAATTTACATAACCATCTTCCAATTATATCAGCATCAGCACGGCATTCTATTTTTCTCAATCCGGTTTTTATTGACAATTCCAGTTTCTTTGTATTCTTTTGATTCAAAAGGATTTCCATTGTAGATCCCGGATAAATCCACTTAGGCTCTATTCCATCGACCCTTACTACATATTGGGCCGTAGCGGTACATGTCGCCATAAAAGAGATCGCAAGAAGAAGATTTCTACACATAAGACTCCTCAGTTTACTGGGATGGAAGCTTATTTGAAACTATCACACTACTTAAAATATTATCCGAATCATGTTTCAAAAAGTCAATGGTCTTTTTAAACTCACGCTCATCATTAGATAGCTCAGCGATGTTTGCTCGAATAATAGTCTGTAGTCTCAAATTTGACGCTCGGCTTGCAAATTCTAGACTATCTTCATAGCATTTCCCGGCTAAACTGAACATCCTCCGCATATGGAAAAATGCCCCTTTTGAATTTAATGCACTTGCCACTCCCGTCATATGACCTATATCATCAAATTTTGATATTGCACAATCATACAAATTAACTATATATTCTTTTTCAACCGTTTGCTCTTCATACTTAGACGCAAGCCATTCAGCATTATTCAAGACAATAGTTGGATGTTGTATAGGAAAATGAATCGATTTTTCAACTATCCCACTATATTTACGCCTCACGTCACCGTTATCTTCGATTCTTAGAAGGATTGATTCACATAATAGCGACATTCCAGTGTTTTTGCTGGCATTAAAATAAGAGATTGCATAAGAATAGTAATTTTTGGCTATATCCAGCTTATATTCACGCATTGAAATATGCGCCACTAACATATTCTTCCAACCACTCACCATACCTTTGTCATTTGGCAGCCTACTAATATACAATTTTGCCTCATCGTATAATCCAATTCTATATTTTAAGTCGGCAAGTACAATAAACTTTCTCACAGAATCAGCACAACATGAGACTCTTGCCTCTATTTTTTCAATCGCTCCGATCGACAGATTATATTCCGAGACGACAAGTCTTAATTCATCTGAAAAGAGGCAATTCTCTAAAACTTTTACTGCTTTATTGACATTTCCATTATCGTAATATTTCGCCGCTGTGAAGAGCGCAGCGTTCTCAATACTCTCCTGGTCAGATGGTTCCCAGAGGTCGCGGGCGCGTAGCCAGTGGGGCCATGCGGTTTCCGTGGGGTGGTGTCGGGCGAGGTGCAGGTGGGTCAGGGCGGTGTCGAGGGGGTGGGTATCGAGGAGGTGTTGGGCGGGGGTGCTGGCGCGCACTCGGCCACCTGAGGTTGTGAGGCCTTCGCGGGTGAGGGTGTCGAGGGTGGCGGCCAGTGTGGCGGGGGTGAGGTTAAGGGCGGCGCGGGTGGCGCCGAGGTTGGGGGTGTCCTGCGCGGCCAGGGCGAGGAACAGGCGGCGGTGGTCGGGGCCAAGGAGGGTCAGGTGGGCGTCCAGGGTGCGGTCGGGGGGGGTGCCGTTCAGGTACGAGGCGAGCAGGGTGGGGTGGCCGCCGGTGGCGGCGTGCGCGCCGGGGTGGCCTTGCAGGTCTTGTTCGGTCAGGGAGTGCAGGGGGATGTGGTGGTGGGTGGGCAGGGCGGGGGGTTGGCGGGCGGTGATGGCGATGGTCGCGCCGGGGTGCTGGCGGGCAGCGAGGGTGAGGGTGGCGCGCGTGGTTTCATCCATGTCCTCCCAGTCGTCGAGGGCGAGTTTGAGGCGGGTGTCGCGCAGGAGGTTCAGGGCGTCGGCGGCGCTGCCCAGCGGGTGGGCGCTGAGGGGTTCGAGGGTGGCGAGGGGCAGGCCGCCGCGGGCGGGCAGGACGCGCCAGCCGGTGTGGGCGAGGCTGTCGATCAGGGCGGTTTTGCCGATGCCTGGGGGGCCGCTGATCCAGGCGATCTGTCCGGCGGGCAGGTGGTTCAGGATGTCGAGTTCGGTGGCGCGGCCGATCAGGGTGTGGGTGGGTGGGGTGGGGGCGGGGGCGTGCAGGGTGAGGCCGAGTTCGCTGGCGTCGCGGCGGAGCGTGAGGGTCAGGGGGTGGTCGCTGAGGCCCAGGATCTGCCAGAGGCGGAGCAGGTCTTCGGGATCGCAGGGGGGCGCGCCGGGCGTGTGGTAGGCGTGGGTAGCGTGCGCGTGAGCCTGGGGGTGTTCGCTGCGGGCGTGGCGGTGTTCGGCGAGGCTCAGGTGCGCGGCGCGGGCTTCGCGGGCCAGGGTTTCGCGGGTGTCGAGCAGCCATTCCTCAAGGTCGGGGTTCAGGGCGGCGTTCAGGCCATCGAGAAACGCGCCGTGGTACAGGGTCAGGGCGTCGGCGGGGCGGGCGGCGCGGCAGTGGTCGCGGAAGGCCTGGGCGTCGCTGGGGATCAGGGCCTCGACGCGGCCGGCCTGTTCGAGGACCGCGCCGCTCAGGGGGCGCAGGCGGATGAGGTTCTGCGCCAGGGAGTTCATGGGGTTGGCCGCGTCCGGCCAGAACAGGCTGGCGAGGCGGCGGCGGGGTTGCGGGCCTTCCAGGCACAGGTAGGCCAGCAGCAGCAAGGGCTTCTCGCGGCGGAAGGTGACGCCCTCGACTGACACCCCGCCGAATGTGAGAAGTTTCATAGAGCATTGTAGCGACACACCCGGTGGGGGGGTCAAGTGGATGTGACCACCCGGCCTGAGAGCGGGTGGTCACGTCGGGGTCCTGCGGGGTTGGGGATCAGGGGCAGGCGTTCACGAGGCTGGCCGCGATGGGGGCCTGTCCGGACGTGGTGACCAGGGGCAGCAGGGGCACGCCGGGCTGGCAGCTCAGCCAGTTTGCCAGCACGCCGCTCACGACCGGCGCGGCGAAACTGGTTCCGAAGTACGGGTAAGCGCCCAGCCAGAACTCGCCGGGGGCCTGCACGCTGGGCGGCTCGGTCAGCACGCCGGGGTTCCCCACGCCCCGGTTGTACGTGGCCAGTTGCTGCCCCGCGATGTCCCACCCGGCCACGCTGAGCAGCATGGTGGGCCGCAGGCTGCGGGACGCGAGGTTGACCGCCGGGCCGAAATCGAACGCGCGGGTCCAGTCGGCAGGGTAATGGTTGCAGCGGTCCCCGGCGACCAGACCGGCGCAGTCGTCGCGGTTCCCGTAACTGGCGACGGTCGGCACGCCCAGCGCGGCCACCTCGCGCAGCGCGAGTTCCAGGCCGCGCGTGGGGTTCGGGCCGCCCACGCTGAGGTTCACGACGTGCCGCCCGCCGCGCCGGGCCTCTGCCGCAACAGCGCACAGGGCCTGCACGGTCTTCAGGGTAGAACAGGTGCCGTCCTTGTCGCACACCTGCTGGTACTGCACGGCCGCGCCGGGTGCGACCGCCTGTGCGATCTGCCCGATGGCCTGACCGTGGCGGGGGCGATCCGTGAACGTCACGTTGTAGTACTGCCCGCTGTAGGTGAACGGATCCTCGGCAGCGCTGGCCGTGTCGAGGACGTGGATAGTCACGCCCTTGCCATTTCTGGATTTGAGATTCAGCAGGCGGGCCAGCACTGAGGCCGGCGGCGTTCTGGCGTAAGGCGGTTCTCCGACCTGATCGGGCCAGCCGACACGGGTTGGGTCGGTCTGCAAGTCACCGGCGAAGATCAAGTCCAGCAGCGTGAGCACCTGCCCCAGCGGAAGCCCGGCGGTGGGCACGGTGCCCGCCAGCGCCGAGCAGATCGAGTCGGTGGGCGCGGCGGGGGGGCGGGCGGCCGGGTTAAGCAGTTGCGCCAGGTTCGATGCTTTCAGGGTGTTCAGGGTGACCAGGGGCGCGCGGACAGCCACCGTGGGGGACAGGGTGGTGCGGGGCGCGACCAGTCCGGGCGTGACGCCCTGCCCCCTTATCGGCGCACTCAGGGGAGTCAGTGCGGGCGGTTGCTGGGTGCTCAGGCTTTTCAGCACGGCCTGGACCTCCGGCGGACAGCTTTTCGCGCAGGTGTCGGCCAGGGCCTGAAGGCGGCGGGTGTACTCGGTCTGCACGGTCCTGGCGGCGTCCGCACGGACGTAGATCAGGGCCTCCGTTCCGGATGGCACTTTCAGGACGTTCAGCCGCAGGTTCTGCGGGGCGCCGCGCAGCGTGAGGGTCTGCGGGCCCCCGGCCGCCGCCTGTGGTACCTGAAAGGCCAGCCAGCCGCTGGCGCGGTCCAGGCGGTACTCGGCTGCCTGCCCGCCGACGCTCAGTTTACCTTCCGGCGCGACGCCGTTCAGGCCGAAGATCCAGGCGGTCTCGCCGGGCGCGGCGGCAGCGGGAAACAGGCCAGCAGGGCGCGCCGCCGTGGCGGCCGGCAGCGCGGCGGGCGTCTGCTGGGCGTGGGCGGCCCCTACCAGGATCAGGGAAAGCACGCTGGTCAAACGGGAAAGCAGTGCGGATCGAGTCATGGATGTCCCTCCGGTGAGTAGCATCTCAGGTGCGGCGTGATCGGAGCGTGATCGGCGGTCAGGGGGGAGTCTGCAGTTGGGCGTTCCTGCGGATCTGCGTGACCAGTTCGTACTGACCAGCTCCAGTCAAGAGGGTCAGGGCGTCCTCAAACGCGCTGAGGTTGCCGTCAATCTCGCTGAGATTACTCAGGGCGACACCCAGCAGTCGCGTATTACCGGTGCCGCGCAGATGCGTGATGGCAGCGCGGTAATGCTCGGCGGCAGCCGTGAAATCGCCGCTCTCATGGGCATCTACTCCGCAGTTGATGTGGACGTTCGCCAGCCCGAAAGTGTCACCTGCCTCCCGCAAGGCCTGCATCAGGGCCGGGTACAGCGCCTCCGCCTGGGCCCGCTGACCAAGGGTGCCCAGCAGCATCACATAGTTCAGGAGCAGGCGGCTGCGTGCGCTGGGAATATTACGGGCACGTTGCAGCAGCGGCCCGAACACCACGTGCGGCTCCGAACCCAGCCCGACCTGGGCGCGGGCGACCATGCCCAGTTCGGTCAGGTGCGCCTCGTCGTCGCCGTGAAGGTTCCAGAGGTCGGCGGCGATCTGGCTGTGGCGCCGGGCGGCTTCCCAGTGTTCGCGCATGCGGGCGGCGTGGGCGCGGACACTCTCGGCGTGCGCGGCGTCCGGGCTGTTCCCGCCGATCCGGTCGGCGAGGGTGGTGGCCTCGTCGGCGCGGCCCAGGCGGATCAGGGTGACGGCGCGGGCGGCCAGGGCGTCGCTGACCTGCTGGTCGTGGGGGCTCAGGGTGTTCAGGCGGTTCAGGGCGTCCTGGTAACGGCCCACGCCGATCAGTGCCCAGGCGTGCGGGACGGCCAGTTCGGGCAGGCCGGGCAGCGTGTCGAGCAGTTCGGCGGCCTGCCCGGGGTACCCGCGTTTCAGGTGGGCGTGCGCGTGGATGCGGGCGGCGCGGGCGGCGCGGCGTTCGTCGGTGTCTTCCCACAGGTCGCGGCTGCGGTCGTAGAAGGGCCAGGCGTCCTCGTCGGGCAGGGCGCGGGCGAGTTGCAGGTGAATCAGGGCGGCGTGCACGTGAATCTGCGCCAGGGCGTCGCGGGTGGCGGAGGCGGCGTAGGCGCGGCCCGTTTCGGTGGTCAGGCCCTCGGTGGTCAGGAAGGACAGGATCCGCGCGAAGTCCTGCGCGCCCAGGTTCATGGCGGCGCGGGTGGCGCGCAGGTTCGGCTGGTCCTGAATGGCGAGTGTCAGGAACGTGTCGCGGACCGGGTCCGGGTAAGAGCGGACGCGCGCCCCGAATTGCAGGTCCAGGGGCTGGCCGCGCAGGGCTGCGCCGACCAGGGTGGGGTGCCCGTCGGTGTGGGCGTGCAGGCCCGGCCAGGGGGTCAGGTCGCCCGGCTCCAGCGGTCCCAGGTGCAGGTGCAGGTCCACGTCGAAGGGCGGGTGGGTGCGGCCCGTGATCAGCAGGGCCGCGCCGGGCCGCACCTGCGCGTCCCGGCCCTGCGCGGCGAGGGTCAGGGTGGCCTGCGTGCCGGGGTCGGTGCCCTCCCAGCCGTCCACGGCCACGCGCACCTGGGGGTCGCGCAGGGCATTCAGGGCGGCGTGGGTGCTGGTGGGCGGGGCGGCGCTCAGGGGAGCCAGCGTGCCGAAGGGCAGGTCGGCGCGGCCCGGCAGGACCGTCCAGCCGCCGGCGCGGGCCAGGGCGTCGAGCAGCGCGGTCTTGCCCATGCCGGCGTGCCCGGTGATCCAGGCGACCTGTCCGGGCATCAGGGCGCCCAGCGCGGCCAGTTCGGTTTCCCGCCCGGCGAACGGGGCGGGCGGCGCGACCTGCACGGCGTCCAGGTGCAGGCCCAGCGTGCGGGCCTCGCGTTCCACCTGCGCGGCCAGCGGGTGTCCGGCCAGGGTCAGCAGGTGGTGCAGGCGCGGGAGTTCCAGTTCGTCGGCGGGGGGCGCGCCGGGCAGGGTCAGGGCGCGCGCGGCGAGGTCCCCGGCGTGCGCGGCGTTCCCGTGCGCGGCGGCCTGCGCGGCCAGGGTGGTCAGGGCGGTGCGGGCGTCGCGGGCGACGGTTTCGCGGGTGTCGAACACCCATTCTTCCAGGTCCGCGCCGAGCGGGATGGTCAGGCTGTCCAGGAACGGGCCGCGGTACAGGTCGGCGGCGTCCTGCGGGCGGCCGCGCCGCACGGCCTCGCGCAGGTCGCAGGCGTCGCAGCGCAGCGCCCCGCCTTCCTGCGCGGCGCCGGCGGTTCCGGCGGCCACGCGGGGGCCGTCCTCGGTGAGGGCGCCGCCCAGGCCGCGCAGGTGCACGAGGTGCTGCGCGAGCGAGTTCATGGGGTTGGCCGCGTCCGGCCAGAACAGGTCCGCGAGGCGGCGGCGGGGTTGCGGTCCCTCCACGCACAGGAACGCCAGCAGCAGCAGCACCTTCTCGCGCCGGAAGGTGACGCCCTCCACGGACAGATCCCCCAGCGTCCGCAGGTTCATGTCACCCATTGTCCCGGATGGGGGCACTGGACGCAACGGGGCGGACCCCAGTTCACGCATCCCGGCGCGGCCCGGTCAGGCGGCTTGTTATGGTGGGGCATGCCGTCATTCCCCGTGGACATCTCCCGTCAACTCACACCCGGCCATCCCACCTGGCCCGGCGATCCGGATTTCCGCGTGGAACCGCAGGCACGCATCTCGCGGGGCGACAGCGTGAATACCGGCGAGATCCGCACGAGCACGCACACGGGCACGCACGTGGACGCCCCCTGGCATTACGACGACGCGGGCCGCCGACTGCACGAGGTGCCGCTGGGCACGTACATCGGCCGCTGCCGCGTGGTCAGCGTGCAGGGCAGCGGTGAGCCGCTGATGCTGGAACCGGGCGTCCTGGCGGGCCTGCCGGACGCGCTGCCGTCCCGGGTGCTGCTGAACACCGGGCAGCCCGCCCACTGGGAGGAGTTCCCGACGCGTTTCGCGGCGCTCTCCCCTGCCTTCGTGCAGGAACTTGCACGGCGCGGCGTGCAACTGATCGGCACGGACTGCCCCAGCGTGGACCCGCTGACCAGCAAGACCCTGGACGGGCATCACGCCTGCCGCGAGACGGGCCTGCTGATCCTGGAGGGCCTGAACCTGAGCGGCGTGCCGGACGGCGAGTACGACCTGATGTGCCTGCCGCTGCCGCTGGCCGAGATGGACGGAGCGCCGGCGCGGGCCGTGCTGCTGCCCGCCGGAACGCTGGACGGCCTGAACGGGTAACTGGGGTGCGGGTGGCCGTCTCCCGGACCGGGGAACGGCCACCCACACCCCTGCCCGCTCAGCGGCTGAGGACGGCGTCGCTGAAGCCGAAGCGGGCGCTCACGGTTTCCGGCGCACGTTTGGGACGCCCGGTCACGGGGTCCACCCACACCCACTCGGTCTGGCACTCGGCGAGGCGCACGCCGCCCCCCGGGTCGCCGGGGTTCACGCGGTCCAGGGCGTAGGCACGGACGCTGCGCACCCCGGCGTGCAGGGTCAGGGCCGTGCGGACCCGCACCGCGTCGCCCAGCACGGCGGGCCGGTGGTACGTGATGACGTGCTGGCGCGCGACCGGGACGGCGCCCAGGGCGCTCAGGGCGTCCGTGCCCATGCCCAGACGCAGGGCGTGCTCTCGGGCCACCTGCTCGCACCACGCGAGGTACACGGTGTTGTTCACGTGGCTCAGGTCGTCGAGGTCATGCTCGTGGACGTGCAGTGTCAGTTCGTGACGGCGCGCGTCAGGCAGCGTGTCCCACAGGACGTCGGCGTCCGGAATGCGGAGTTTCAATCCTGGTCCGCCTGCGCCTGGGTGTCCGGGGCGGGCAGTAGGGTGTCCACAGCCCGCGCGCCGTCAATATCGGCCTGGGTGACGCCGCCCGCGTCGTGCGTGAAGAAGTTGACGCGCACCTTGCGGAAGTAGATGTGCAGGTCCGGGTGGTGGCCGCGTTCCTCGGCCTGCGCGGCGACCCGCACGGCGAAGTCCACGCCCTGCTGGTACGTACCGAACTCGAATTCGCGGAACAGTTTGCCGTCGTCGCCGTACCAGCCGTCGGGTTTGAGGTCCTGCACGTCCCCGTCCGTCAGTTTGCGGGCGGGGTCGTAGTTCATGCGGGGATCGTAAGCCATGCCCTGCATGGTAGGCCGCGCCGTCCCGCAGGGCAGGCGAACCGGGACACAGTTCAGTACGCGCCTTTCAGTGAACGCCGTAGGCAGGTGCCGGTAGCCGCGCAACATCGCAGAAGTCAGCGTACGGTGAGTTTTTTCACATCAAAGTAAAAAGGTCTTCATGTACAGTCAGGCTTACATCAGATTCACCGGAATTCAGGAGCCCTCATGACTGCATTGCTGCGCCGTCTCTTCCTCCGTCGTCCCGTTCAGCCCGCCGCACCGGCCATGACGCGCCGCCCCCTCACGGAACTCGATCTGCTGCGCGCCCTCGGCTGCGACGAGTAACGGCGGACAGCCCTCCGAACACACCCCTTCCGCCCGGTCATTCCGGGCGTTTTCGCTGCACCGCGCCCGCCTCTCCCCTGCTGTGTCTCCCTTTGTGCCGCCGCCGCTGTCGGGTGCGGCGTGCCCCCGCTATGCTGCGCGGGATGCGGGCTCAGAACGTCCTGAAGGGAACCGGGTCGGGAGCACTCCCGCCCATGCTGGAACAGTACGTGCGGATGCGCGACGAGGTGGCCGCGCAGTTACCGCACGCCCTGCTGCTGTTTCAGGTCGGCGATTTCTACGAGACTTTCGGTGAGGACGCCGAGCGCGCCGCGCGGCTGCTGGGGCTGGCCCTGACGCACAAGAGCAGCCGGGATTTCAGTACGCCCATGGCGGGCATTCCGCTGCGCGCCCTGGACGGTCACGTGGAGCGGCTGCTGGCGGCCGGGGTGTGCGTGGCCGTGGCCGATCAGGTCGAGGAGCCGGGCAGTGGGCTGGTGGACCGCAAGGTCACGCAACTGCTCACGCCGGGCACCGTGACCGAGGAGCGGCACCTGGGCGCGGACGAGAATTACCTCGCGGCGGTCGCCACCGGGGACGGGTACGCGCTGGCGCTGCTGGACGTGTCAACCGGCGAGTTCCGCTGCGCGGCGTTCCACACGCGCCTGGCGCTGTACGACGAGCTGTCGCGCTGGCGGGCGCGGGAGGTGCTGCTGGCCCCGGAACTGTCAGGGAACGCGGCGCTGCTCGCGGACTTCCAGGCGCGCTTTCCCGTGATGCTCTCGCCCGCCACCTTCGACGAGGACGCCGCGCACGCCGAACTGCTGACCGTGCTGGGCGAGGTGTCGCCGGAACTGGCGTCGGCGGCGCTGCGCCGGGCCTGCGGGGCGGTGCTGGGCTACGCGCGCGTGACGCAGCAGGGGCGGCTGGACATGGTGCGGCGCGTGGTGCGCTTCGAGCCGGGCGCGCACATGCGCCTGCCGGACGCGGCCGTGCGGGCGCTGGAACTGT
Organism: Deinococcus aquaticus; assembly: GCF_028622095.1. Taxonomy (NCBI): domain Bacteria; kingdom Thermotogati; phylum Deinococcota; class Deinococci; order Deinococcales; family Deinococcaceae; genus Deinococcus; species Deinococcus aquaticus. The sequence continues at coordinate 218,537 of NZ_CP115165.1, forward strand.
TCACCGCGCAGTCCCCGCAGGGCCGCACCCTGACCGACACGCTGGGGCACACCCGCACGGCCGGCGGGCGGCGGAGGTTGCGGGCGTGGCTGCGCGCCCCGCTGCTGGACGAACTGAGCATCCGCGCGCGACTGGACAGCGTGGAAGCCCTGACCCGCGCGCCGGACCTGCGCGGCGCGGCCCGGTCCCTGCTGTACCGCGCGCACGACCTGGAACGCCTCGCGGCGCGCGTGGCGACCCGCCGGGCCACGCCGCGCGAGGTGGCGTCCCTGGCCCGCACACTGGACCTGCTGCCCGAAGCGGCGGCCCTGCTGGACACCCAGGGCGGCCTGCTGGGCAGCGTCCGCACGCGCCTGACGGGCCTGCCGGACGTCGTGACCCGCATCCGCGCCGCACTGGTCGACGAGCCGCCCATCCGCGCGGGCGACGGCGGCCTGATCCGCGACGGCTTCCACGCCGAACTGGACGAACTGCGCGGCGCGGCCATCGGGCACCGCGCGTGGCTGGCGGAACTGGAAGTCAGCGAACGCGCCCGCACCGGCATTCCCAGCCTCAAGGTCGGCTTCAACAGCGTGTTCGGCTACTACCTGGAAGTCACGGGCGCGCACCTGGGCAAGGTCCCGGCTGACTACCGCCAGATCGCCACGCTGAAGGACCGCGCCCGCTTCACCCGCCCGGACCTGCGTGAACGCGAACGCGAGATCGCCCGCCTGGACGCCGCCAGCGAACGCCTGGAACTGGAGGTGTTCACGGAACTGCGCGACTCGCTGGCCGCGCACGCCGAGGCGCTGTCCGAGGCCGCCGGGGCCCTGAGTGAACTGGACGTACTGGCCGCCCTGGCCGAGATGGCCGCCGCGAGCAGCTGGGTGCGCCCGGCCACCACAACCGGCCACACGCACCTGACCCAGGCCCGGCACCCGGTCGTGGAAGGCAGCCTGGGCGGCCGCTTCGTCCCGAACGACGCGCGGCTGGGCGAGGACCGCCGCACCCTGCTGCTGACCGGCCCGAACATGGCCGGGAAAAGCACGTACCTGCGCACCGTCGCCCTGTGCGCCCTGCTGCACCAGATCGGATCGTTCGTGCCCGCCGACCGCGCCGAACTGCCCATCTACGACGCCATCCACACCCGCATCGGCGCCAGCGACGACCTCGCCGGGGGCCGCTCGACGTTCATGGTCGAGATGAGCGAACTGGCCGCCATCCTGCACGGCGTCACCGCCCGCAGCCTCGTCATTCTCGACGAGATCGGGCGCGGCACCAGCACCCTCGACGGCCTCGCCATCGCGCAGGCCGCGCTGGAACACCTGCACGCGGCGGGCGCGCACACGCTGTTCGCCACGCACTACTTCGAACTCACCCGCCTGGAAGCCGACCTGCCCGGCCTGATCAACCTGCACGTGGCCGCAGAAGAAGTGCACCTGGAGAACGGCGCGGCCGGCAGCGGCGGCCTGACCTTCTACCATCAGGTCGTGCCCGGCGCGGCCCGCCAGAGCTACGGCGTGGAAGTCGCCCGCCTCGCCGGACTGCCCGGCCAGGTCACCACCCGCGCCGCGAGGCTGCTGGGCGCCCTGAGCGTGCAGGGCGACGACACCCGCCTGAGCCGCGAACTCGCCACGCTGGACCTCGGCCGCCTGACCCCCATGCAGGCCCTGGAAACCCTGCACCGCTGGCAACGCGAACTGAACGGCCAGGCAGTCGCAATCGAGAGTTGAGGCAGCAACGCCGCGCACCGGACCCGCTACCCTGACCGCGTGACCCTGCCCGACATTCACGTTCTCCCGGCTCACGTTGCGCGTCTGATCGCGGCGGGTGAGGTGGTGTCGCGGCCGCTGGACGTGGTGCGGGAACTGGTGGAGAACGCGCTGGACGCCGGAGCGACCCGCCTTGAGGTGGACGTGGAGGGCGGGGGGTTGCGGCTGGTGCGGGTGCGGGATAACGGGTCGGGCATTCCGGCGGGCTCGGCGGGGCTGGCGGCGCGGCGGCACGCGACGAGTAAGCTCGCGCCGGACGCGTCGTCGGTGGACGCGGTGACGACGCTGGGGTTCCGGGGTGAGGCGCTCTGGGCGGCGGCGCAGGCGGGCGAGGTGCATCTGGTGACGCGCCCGGCGGCGCAGGTGGGGGCATGCGAGGTGCGGGCCTGCGGGGATGAGGTGCTGGTGTCGCGCACGTCGGCTCCGGCGGGGACGACCGTGTCGGTGCGTGGTCTGTTCGCGGGGCTGCCGGCGCGGCTACGCACGCAGGCTCCGGCGGCGGCGGAGGTGCGGGAGGTGACGGCGCTGCTGGGCCGGTACATGCTGCATCATCCGGGGCTGCACTGGCGGCTGAGCGTGGACGGTGAGGTGCGGCTCTCGCACGCGCCCAGCGATCACCGGGGCGCGGTGGCGAGCGTGTACGGGCCGCTCAGCGCGAACCGCGTGCTGACCGTCGTGGCCGACGGCGTGCGGGGTGTGGTGTCCCGCCCGGAGTTGACGCGCGCGCGGCGGGACCGGATGCATTTCAGCGTGAACGGGCGGCCCGTGCTGGCCCCGCCGGAACTGGAGCGGGCCGTGATCGACGGCTTCGCGGAGCTGCTTCCGGCGGGCGCGGCGCCGCTGTGCGTGCTGGACCTGACGGTCGCGCCGGAGGATCACAATCCGAACGTGCATCCGGCCAAGCAGGTGGTAGCGCTGGCGGACCTGCCAGGCGTGGCGGCGCGCGTGCAGGCGGCGGTGGCGGCGGCGCTGGCCTCGCACCCCCTGGCGCGGGCGGCCCCGGCGCTGATCCCGCCAGCGGAGGCCGGGAGCGCGGCGGCCGCGAACGGGTCCTTCCCGGCGCTGACGTTGCTGGGCGTGTACCAGGAACTGTACCTGCTGGCGCAGGGCGAGGGTGACCTGTGGATCGTGGACGCACACGCCGCACACGAGCGCTCACTGTTCGAGCACCTGACCCGCACCCTGGAGGCCGAGCCGCCCGCCGAGCTGCCCGAGCCGGAACTGCTGCACCTGACGCCCGAACAGACCGCCCGCCTGCACGAGCGCGCCGCCACGCTCCAGGGCTGGGGCCTGACCCTGGAGGATTTCGGGGCGGGACTGGCGCGGCTGCGGACCGTGCCAGCCACGCTGGCGGCGCTGAACGTGCCGCGCCTGCACGAGCAGATCGTGGAAGCGGCGCTGGGAGACCACCCGGACCCGCGCCGGGACGTGCTGGCGCGGCTGGCCTGCGCGCCCGCCCTGAAGGCCGGCATGCTGGACCACGCGCGCGGCGAGGCGGTCCTGCGCGCCCTGGCGGCCTGCGAGCACCCCTGGGCCTGCCCGCACGGGCGTCCCACCGTGCTGCGCCTGAGCGAACGGGAGCTAGCGCACTCGTTCGGGCGGCGCGGCGTGCGGGACGTGCCGCGCGGCCGGGACGCCGCGCCCCGCTAGGCCTGACATGCTGCGGGTGCCGGGTCCCGTCCTAGCGGCTGGCCAGGGCGGGTGACCCCAGGGCTTCCTGCTGACGCTGTAGCAGGCGGCCCCGCACGCGGCCTTCCAGGGTCAGCAGCAGCAGCCCGGCCCCGGCCGCCAGACCGGCGATCACGACCCACATGCCGCCTGCCCCCAGCGTCTGTAGGAGGGCGCCGCCCAGCAGTGGGGCGATCAGGGCCGCGAGACCCGCCATGCTGCCCACCAGTCCGACGTAGGTGCCGCGCTGCGCGGCGGGGCCCAGTTCGCTGACGATGGCCTTGGTGATGCTGTACGCGACGATCTCGCCCAGGGACCAGACGGCCACGGCCAGCATGTGCTCGCCGAGCGTGTTCGCTAGGGCGTGTCCGAAGAAGCCCAGGCCCTGGAGCAGGGCGCCCAGCGCCTGCCAGCGCGGGTGGTTGCTGCGGGCGATCAGGTGACCCAGCGGCAGGCCCAGCAGCACGACCAGGACGCCGTTCACGGCGAGCACCTGCCCGTACTGCAGGGCGGTGAAACCCTGCTGGGCGAACACCACGGACAGCAGCTTGTAGCTCTGGTACGTCATGCCGAACAGCAGCGACGCGAGGCAGAACTGCCACAGCAGCGCGTCGCGCGGCAGAAAGGTGCGGCGTGGGGGTGCCGCGTGACGGCGCACCTGGGGGAAACGCAGGAACAGAATGGCTGCGGCCGTGAACATGGTCGCCGCGTCCAGCCAGAACAGCAGGCGGAAGGACCAGCCGGCCAGCCAGCCGCCCAGGACGGGCGCGACGGCCGCCCCGACGCTGATCACCCAGTACAGCAGGTTGTACGCGCGGGTGCGGCGTGGGCCCTGCATCAGTTCGGCCACGGCCGTGACCACTGCGGGCCGGTACAGAGAGACGCACAGAGCAAAGCCCAGGGCGGCCGCAGCCGTCCACGTGAATCCCCGGGCGTAGGACAGCAAGACGGTCATCATGGCGCCGCCTGCCAGGGCGAGCGTCATGGTAAAGACGGCGCCGCGCCGGTCAATCAGCACGCCACTGAAACCTTCGGACAGGAAGCGCCCCAGGCCGAGCATGGCGAACACGACGCTGATCTGCGTCACGTTCAGTTGCGCGCTGGACGTGAGGTAGAAGCCCAGCAGTGGAATGACGAATTCTCCCAGGCGGTTGACCAGGGTGCTCCACCACAGCACCCAGAAGCCGGCAGGGTAGGCCTGGATCACGGCGCTCGCGCGCAACAGGCTAGCCACGCCAGTACGCGTTCTCGAGGGGCGGCTGTGGTTGATGGCCCTGCACCGGGCCATCCCATTTTCTGTTCCCGGTATTGCCCTGTACCGCACAGGAACAATCGCCGAAATGAGCGTTGATTTTAAACTTCATGAATAAAATGATTGTACGCCCCGTCGCCCCACTTCTGAACGTTCACGGATCACCCGCTCTGTTTCGTGGCGGTCCGGCGGCGTCTCATACGGACTCCGATTGAGTGGTTTTCGAAAACCATTCAATCGGAGCGAGTGGGAGCAAAACGGATTTCGGGCGTGGAGTTGGCAACCGGGTGCATTGGCGGGTTGTTAACGAGACAGACGGAATCCGTCTCAGTTCAGTCGAGGTCGTCTCGGTTCAGGCTGACCTCGGGCGCATCACGGCAGCATCCCCGAACGCTGCTGTCAGCGGTTGAAGGCGTTGCGCTGTCCGCTGAACAGGGCCGGGAAGGTCTGGCGGGCGGCGGTGCTCAGGACCGGCTGCACCCAGTACGGCAGGTTGCGGCGGGCGTTGCGGATCTCGAAGCGGCCGTCGGCGCTCTCGGTGGTCACGCCGGTCCAGCCGCTGCGGAGCGTCAGGTCGTAGTGGGTGTTCAGGCCCGCGCAGCGGCCGCGCAGCGGCCGCGCAGGGTGACGGTGCGGTCGCTGTAGATCCACTGGCCGCGCTCGGCGGGGTCGGTGGGCGCGTCGGCCTGCACGAGCGTGGCGACCGTGTTCGTGGCGGCGTTGAAGACCAGCAGGGTCTCGGCGGTGTACGTACGCGCTCCGGCGGGCGTGACGCGCACGCCGGGGCAGACGTCCAGGGGCTGCACGGGCGGCCGGAAGGTGCCGGGCACCACGACGTTGAAGCGCGTGCCGGTCAGGGGGCCCATGCCCAGCAGCCAGCCGCCGCTCAGGTTGGTCATCAGGACCCGCAGGTCGCCACTGCCCAGGGGGCGGGTCGCGGTGGGGTTGCGGATCTCGCCGCCCACGCTGAACGAGGTGGCGTGCGCGGCGCCGGTCAGCAGCAGTGTCAGCAGGGCGCGGCGTAGGGTGGTGGTACGTGGGACAGCAGAGCGGTTCACGCCCCCGACCATCGGGGAGGCGCGTCAGGGCGGTGTCGGCGGGTGTGAGGTTCGTTACAGCCCGTCTGGGCGGGCGTCCAGCCGGTCAGCGCCCAGGGTGGCATACACGCTGCGGCCCAGGTACAGGGCGGGCGGGGCCGCGAGCAGGCCACGCGCGTCGAAGGCGTCCGGGTCGAAGTGGATCTGCTGCACGTGCCCGACGATCAGGTCGTGGTCCCCGACCGGGATGACCTGCGTGACGCGGCAGGTGTAGTGCAGGTACGCGCCGCTCAGGGCCAGCGGCTGCTCGCTCAGGGTGGGCAGGTTCAGCAGGGCGTGCTTGTCGGTGCCGTCGTGGGCGCTGTGCAGGCCGCTGCCGTGAATGGCGCCCGCGCGGTCCAGCGGCAGGAAGTTCACGCCGAACGTGCCGGACGCCCGGATCAGCGGGTACGTGGCGCGCTCGCGGCCCAGCGAGACGCCGTACAGGGGCGGCGTCTCGCTCAGGGCGGTGTGCCAGCCGGCGGCCATGACGTTGCGCGTGCCGGCGTGCGCGGCCGTGACCAGCGCGACCGTGCCGGGGTAGTACCCGAAGAGGCGGGTGGTGGTCTGCGTCAGCCGCGTGGCGGGGGCCGTGGGGTGAGGGGACTGGTCGGGGTGCAGGGACATGCCCTGGCAGCATAGGGCAGGGCGTGCCGCGCGGGTATCGCGGGACGGGCGGGAAGGCAGGAAGGCCCCGGAGGCTCGTATGCTGTGCGGCATGTCTGTCGTGACCCGCATTGCTCCGAGTCCCACGGGTGATCCCCATGTGGGCACCGCGTACATTGGCCTGTTCAACCACACCCTGGCCCGTCAGGGGGGCGGGAAGTTCATCCTGCGCGTCGAGGATACGGACCGCAACCGCTACGTGCCGGACAGCGAGAAGCGCATCTTCCAGATGATGGCGTGGCTGGGCCTGACGCCCGACGAGTCGCCGCTTCAGGGCGGCCCGAACGGCCCTTACCGTCAGAGTGAGCGCTTCGACCTGTACGGCGATTACGCGCGTGGGCTGGTTGCCAGCGGGCACGCTTATTACGCCTTCGAGACGTCCGATGAACTCACGGCGCTGCGCGAGGCGGCGCAGGCGGCCGGGCACGTGATTGCCGTGCCCAGCCGTGACCTGGACCTGGCGGCGGCGCAGGCGCGGGTGGACGCGGGCGAGGCGGCCGTGATCCGCCTGCGCGTGCCGGCGGAGGGCGAGACGGTCGTGAACGACCTGCTGCGCGACCCGATTCACTTCCAGAACCGCGAGATCGACGACAAGGTGCTCCTGAAGGCCGACGGGTTCCCCACGTACCACCTGGCGAACGTCGTGGACGATCACCTGATGGGCGTCACGCACGTCGTCCGGGCCGAGGAGTGGATCACCAGCACGCCCATTCACGTGCTGCTGTACCGCGCCTTCGGCTGGAATGAGCCGGTGTTCGCGCACATGCCTCTGCTGCGCAACGCGGATAAATCGAAGATCAGCAAGCGCAAGAACCCCACGAGCGTCGAGTGGTACCAGCAGCAGGGCTTCCTGCCCGAGGCGATGCTGAACTTCCTGGCGACGATGGGCTGGACGCACCCGGACGGCCTGGAGGTGTTCGACCTGGAGGAATTCGGGCGGGTGTTCCGCCTTCAGGACGTGACGCTGGGCGGCCCGGTGTTTGATCAGGCGAAGCTGCGCTGGTACAACGGCAAGTACCTGCGCGAGGTACTGGGCGCAGACGAGGTGGCCCGCCGCCTGCACGCCTTCCTGGCCGGGCAGAAGACCGAGTTGCCGCACGACGATTACTTCCGGGCGGTGGTACGCCTGATGACGCCCCGCATCGAGGTGTTCAGCGAGTTCCTGGAGAAAACCCCGTACTTCTGGTCCGAGGAGTACCCGGTGACCGAGAAGGCGCAGGCCGCGATTGACGGCGCGCGCGAGCTGCTGCCGGAACTGGCCGCCACCCTGAAGAACGTGCCGACCTTCGACGCGGCAGGCATCAAGGCGGCCTTCGCGGCGTTTGCCGAGGAGAGGGGGCTGAAGCTCGGGAAGGTCATGCCGCCCGTGCGCGCAGCGGTAGCAGGCACCATGGAGAGCCCGGACCTGCCGGACCTGCTGGCCACCCTGGGCCGTGACCGTGTGGTGTCCCGCATTGTTAAGATGAGTTCATGAACCTGATCGCCGCGATTCTGGTGGGCCTGATCGCCCTGCTGCACGTGTACATTCTGGTGCTGGAGATGTTCCTGTGGACCACCCCGCGCGCCATGAAGGCCTTCGGCACCACCCCGGAATTCGCGGCGCAGACGCGGGCGCTGGCAGCCAACCAGGGCCTGTACAACGGCTTCCTGGCGGCCGGGCTGATCTGGGGCCTGATCACGGGTTCGGCGGCCATTCAGCTGTTCTTCCTGGCGTGCGTGGGCGTGGCCGGCCTGTACGGCGCGGCCACCGCGAACCGCCGCATCCTGTTCATTCAGACGGTCCCAGCCGTGCTGGCGGCGCTGTCGGTCCTGCTGGCCCGCTGAACGCCGCACAACCTGAAGGGCGGCGCTTCCAGATGTGGAGTGCCGCCCTTCCGTCTGCGTCAGGCTTGCCTTCAGCGGGCCTGGAATTCCCAGCGTTCGGCGGGAGCGTCGGCCGTGGCGGGCACCGTCAGGGTCAGGGTCTGTCCCCGCCCTGCGGCGCCCTGCACGATCATGGTGGGCGCGCGGTCCAGCAGGCCGATCAGGTTCACGCCGGCTTCCGGGCAGGCCATGCGGGTCGTGAAGGCCGGGCCGGTCAGGCTCAGCACGGCACCGTCCGACACAGTGCCGCGCAGGGCGTAGGGCGCGCCGACGTTGTTGCAGCCGTCCACGCCGCCCACCCGGCCGTCCTGGAAGGTCAGGCTGACGGGCCGGGTGGTGGCCGGGGCCGGCGCGCCGTTCACGCGGGTCAGGGTGTACGTGGCGGCCAGGTCCGGAGCGGTGGGCGTGGGAGTCGGGGTCGCGGCGGGCTGGGGGCCGCGCGTCAGGGTCAGGGTGCCGGCCGCGCCGCTCAGGGTCAGGGTGCTGCCCGCCTGCGTGACGGTCAGGGGTGCGCGCAGCAGGCTGAGCAGGGCCGTTTCCGCCTTCGCCTGGGCGGGCGGGCAGGCCATGCGGGTCGAACTGACCGGCCCGAAGGTCACGCGGGCCGGGCTGCCCAGCAGCGCGCCGGTACCGCGCAGGGCGTTGCAGCCGACCGATCCACCCAGCGTGACCTTCGGGCCGTCGAAGGTCACGCTCATCAGGCCGCTGGTGGGCACGTCGCGGCCCGCGGCACTCAGGCGCAGGGCGGTCCAGGCGCCGTTCAGGCTGGTGTTCATGCTCGCTCCGGTGTTCATGGGTGCCGGGGCGCTGGCTCCCGGTGCGCGGAAGGTCAGGCGGCCCTTGCCGGCGATCAGGGTCAGGGTGTCGCCGCTCAGGTCGTAGCGGGTGGTGGCGCGCAGCAGCGTCAGGTAATCCTCGCGCAGGCTCAGGGCCGCGTCCGGGCAGTTCTGGCTGCTGCCGCCCTGCACGCCGCGCAGCAGCAGCGTGGCCGTCTTCAGCGGGCCGGTGGTGCCCAGGCGGGCCGCGCCGCTTAGGGGGCTGCAGCCAGTGCTGCCGCCCAGCGTCAGGTCCGCGCCGCTACCGGTCAGGGTCAGGGTGGGGCGCGTCAGGCGCGCGCCGGGCGTGATGGGCGCGCTCCCGGCAGGCTGCACGGTCTGGAGGGTCCAGGTGGTGCCGCCCAGGGTGGGGGTGGCCAGTGCAGGGGCGGCCGGGGTGGGGGCGGGCAGGGAGGTCAGCGCGGCCAGGGTCAGGGTCAGCAGGGCACTCATGAGAAGGGTTGTACACCGCGTTCCTGATGGGCGCGTGACGGCCACTCACGATGGGCGGTCAGGACGGCAGGGCGGGACAGTTGGGCGCGGCGGTGCGTAGAATAGCAACCAAACGCCCGTTAGGGTCCGGGAGGTGCGGCGCGAACCGCCCTCCGGCCCCTCTGAATTCAAGTGTGCGCCGCCCGGTCAGCCGGGACGGGCAGGAGGAACGACATGACACAGGACCGCCGAATTAGAGTACTGATCGCCAAACCCGGCATGGACGGCCACGACCGTGGCGCGAAGGTCGTGGCGCGCGCGCTGCGTGACGCGGGCATGGAGGTCATCTACACCGGCCTGCGCCAGACCGCCGAGATGATCGTGAACGCCGCCGTGCAGGAGGACGTGGACGCCATCGGCCTGAGCGTCCTGTCCGGCGCGCACATGCACTACTTCCGGGAGGTCATGACCCTGCTGCGCGAACAGGACGCGCAGGACATCATCGTGTTCGGGGGCGGCATCATCCCGGATCAGGACCTGCCCACCCTGGCGGAACTGGGCGTGGGGCGCGTGTTCACGCCCGGTGCCAGTACCGAGGACGCCGCCACGTACCTGCGCGGCGCGGTGCAGGCCCGCTGGCAGGCGCAGGGCGAGGCGTGATCCCACCGGAGCGAGGCGTCTGCGGCGCGGGGCTGTCATCATGCCGGCATGAGTGACGCCGCGCTGCCCCGCCCCGCCCTGAACGTGGGGCAGTTGGCCCCGCTGTACTCCGCGCAGGCACTGGCGACCGGCGCGACCACCGTCAGCACCGTGCTGGCCAGCCTGATCATGAGCGGCCTGCACTTCGAGACGCTGGTGGGCCTGCCCAGCACCCTGATCAGCACGTCGGCGGCGCTGTCCGCCGGGGCGTTCGGGGCGCTGATGCTCCGCCGGGGCCGCCGCACCGGCCTGAGCGCCGCGTTCACGCTGGGCGCACTCGGGGCCGGCGTGGGCTTCGTGGGCGCCCGCTTTGCGCTGCTGCCGGTATTCCTGCTGGGCGCGTGCCTGATGGGCGCGGCGCAGGGCGGCTACCAGCAGGCCCGCTACGCCGCCGCCGAGAGCGTCCCCGACGACCGGCGCGGCACGGCGCTGGGCGCACTGATGCTCATGAGCGTGCTCGGGTCGTTCCTGATGACCGGCGCGTCCCGGCCCATCGAGACCCTCGGCGCGGCGCTGGGCAGCACCCCGGAAGTCGCCGGATGGCTGGTCGGCGGCGTGCTGCTGGGCGCGGCGGCCCTGCTGATCCGCCTGTGGCGCCCCGCCGCACCGGCCGCGCTACCCGCCCAGACCACGGCCGCACCCGCGAAACTGACGGTCCGGGAGGCCTTCGCCATTCCCGGCGTGCGCAGCACCGCGCTGGCCCTGGCAACCGCGCAGGGCCTGATGGTCACCCTGATGAGCCTCACGCCGCTGCGGGCGCACCACATGGGCATGGATCACGGCGCAGTCGCCGCGCTGATCAGCGGGCACATCCTGGGCATGTTCGGCTTCGGCTGGCTGACCGGACCCCTGATCGACCGGCTGGGCCTGCGTTTCGGGTACGTCAGCGGCGCGCTGCTGCTGGCCGCCGCCGCCCTGAGCGCCCCCCTGAGCGGCGCGGCGTGGCTGGCCGTCAGCATGTTCCTGCTGGGCCTCAGCTGGAACCTCGCGTTCGTGGCGGGCAGCAAGTCCCTGACCCGCTTCCCGGCCGCACAGGGCGTCACGGACGGCCTGGGGTACGTCGCGGCGGGCGTGGGCACCGCGCTGGGCGGCGTGATCATCGCCCGCGCCGGCTTCCCCGTGCTGGCCGGGGCCTGCGCCGTCCTGGCGCTGCTGCCGCTGATCAGCGCGTGGCGGGTCCGGGCTGCCTGACCCGTGCCCGGCCCCCTCACCCGCCCCTTCGGGGCACCCTCTCCCGCAGGGGGCGAGGGTCAACTCCCTCTTCCCCACTGGTCACGTTTCTGGAGTGGTCAGGGGTTGGGGGCGCTGACGAAGGTATCGTCGCCGGGTGTGGCGCTGCTCTTGCCACTGCTCTGATCGTAGCGGACACCGCTGTTCATGCGGGTCACGGCGACCGACTGGGTGTTCGCGGCGCTGACGGCCCCGTTCGCGGCGAACGAGCGGCTCCAGAGGTACCAGCGGGGCGCGACGCCGTGCTTGCGGGCCAGTCCGCTGGCGGGGTTCAGGTCGAACACGTAGTCCGGGAAGACCTCGGTGCGGCTGACGGACTTCGCCATGTTCAGGTTGTTGTCGCCGCCCAGATCGAGCAGGCGGCTGGATTTGATCCACTCGACGGCCACGCCGCTGCTTTTCAGCGCCTGCGCGATACGGGCGCTGCGGGCGGCGGGGTTCGTGTCGGGGCTCAGGAACGCGTACGAGTGACCATAGTCGGCGGTGGCGGGCGACCAGAACGGGTCGGCCAGGATCACGCGCCTGGGGCGTTTCGCGGCGCTCAGGCCAGCGTCGGCGTAGGCTTTCTCAGTCATAGCGAGGGCCATCTGCGCGCCCAGCGAGTGCCCCATGACGCGCACGCCCTCGGCGCCGCTGTACGTCCACTGGCTCAGGGCACTGCGGTAGGCGTTGTAGAACAGCTGCCCGGCACTGACGGTGGGGGCGCCCGTCACCGAGTACGCGCCGGTCGGGGTGCGGTAGCGCATGCCGATGTTCTGCGTGCGGCCCAGCGTGTCGCGGTACGAGTACCCGGCCGTCCAGATCTTCGCCTGCGAGTGGTACGGGACGCTCACGGTGCCCTCGTCGTCCGCCAGTTGCGTCCAGTGGAACAGCGCCACATTCCACCCGGCGTTAATCCAGGCGTCCGCGACGTTCAGTTTGCCGTCACTGAAGTAGAAGTTGTCGCGCACGCCCGCCACCGTGCTGCCGTCCTGCCAGCCGTGCACGAACAGCATCACGGGCTTTGCCGGGTCGTAGTAGCCGCTGATCGCCGCGCCGTCCGCGCGGGCCTTGCAGCCCACCCCGCCGGGGCTGCCGCTCTCGCCCCTGGCGTACCAGTACACGCCGGTATCCAGGCCGCTCTGACCGAACGGCAGGGCCAGCGCCGTGGGGCACGCGGCCGCCTGGGCGCTCAGGGCACCGCCCCGGCCGCTTCCCTCGGCCAGCAGGGCCGTCTGCGCCTCACTGAACCCCGCCGGGAGGCCAGCGGTGGCCGCTCCCTGCGGCTGCGGGGCAGACGAACAGGCACTCAGCACAGCGCTCAGGACGATGGCGGCGGACAGGGCCACACGACGGGTGGACGACAGGAACGATCTGGGCATACGGGACTTCCTCCGGGCAGAGCGGGACGCGGCGGGCAGGGCCGGGCAACGGCGCGCCGGCCGGAAACTGAAGTTGTAGGTGCAAGCGGCACCATACGTCACCCCGCTGGCCTGAAAACAGTCCTCGCAGTTCAACAATTCCGGCGAATGAAAAACCCCCCAGCGTGGGGGGCAGCAGTGCAGGCAATAGACCTCCTGCGAAAGTCACGCCACACCGGCAACGCTGCGGTTGCACACCGCTGCAATGAGATTGACGCGTAAAGAGAAGCGCCGCCTCCGGTGACGGTAAATGTCCTTCAGCACGCGGAAAATCTTCAGACACCGGATGACATGCTCGACCCGCAGGCGGGTCGACGCCAGTTCCCGGTTCTGTTGACGCTGTTCAGGGGTCAGCGGCGCTTTCTTTGTCGCTTTGTGCGGTGTCACCGAGTGACCGTGATGCTGCCGAATGCCCTGGTAGCCGGCATCCCCGATCAGCGCCGTTTCTGGATGGATCTGGACGCCTGACTGCCGAAACAGGGTGAGGTCATGCATGGACCCGAAGGCGGTGGCAACGCACAGGATCATGCGTGTGGACACGTCGATCACGACCTGCGTTTTGAGGGTGTGCCGTTTCTTCTTGCCGCTGTACCAGCGGCGTTGTTGGCTGGTCGGTCGTTCACACGGGGTTTCAGCGGCATCTACGGCGATGATCTGGAAGACGTTCTCTTCCTGTTTGAGGCTCTTGCGGCCAGGAAGTCGGAACTCTCCGCTCTGGATCAGGGCGGTTTCGACGCGCTCCACCGTGCGCTGCACGGTGGTTTCGTGAATGTTCCAGTCATGGCCGAGGTGAGCGAAAGTGCGGTATTCACGCCAGAATTCAAGGGTGAGGAGGAGCTGTTCACTCGCGTTGAGGGCGGGAGGTCGACCGGACTTTTTCTTGGAGCGTTCTCGCTGGTCCAGGACGATTTCCATCTCGGCGAAGGTTTCGGGGTAGATCCCGGTGTGCCGTTTGAAGCGTGTGCGGTTTAGCTGTCGGAGGCGTTCCAGACGGTCGTGGCTCACTCACGCAGCGTAGCTGGGGACTTTCGCAGGAGGTCTAATGCAAGGAGAGTTCAATGAAAAGAGCGCCGAGCAGGCCTGGGGCCGACTGCGACGCTCTGTTTCTGGCTGGCGGAACGGGAGAGATTCGAACTCTCGGTACGGTTGCCCGTACACACGCTTTCCAGGCGTGCTCCTTCAACCACTCGGACACCGTTCCAGCGCACAGCAGAGTAGCGGAGGATTACAGGAAATGCAACTGGAAAGCAGCGATATGGACGGCAAAATCGCAGGAGAGCCGACTGAGTCGCATTTTCTCACCTGATGCACCCCGACTCATCAAATTCAAATAATCGATGTAGTCGTGTTTACGGGGCGTGCCGGGAGTTCCATGTCCATCTCACTTGAGACCATCACACAGGAGTATGAGTTCGACTGCACCGCCAGGGGTCATGCCATCAATACGCTCAAGGCTTACCGGACAGCGCTGCGTCAGTTCATCGCGTTTGTGAATCAACACGATGTCAACACCGTGGATGACCTTCGCACCCCCATCGTGAGGGCGTTCGCGGCTCACTGTATGCGAGAACTTTCGCCAGGGGGCGCTCACGCTCGCCTGCGTGTTGTGCGTTCATTCCTTCGCTGGGCTACGCAGGAGGGTTACTTCGCGCAGTCTCCTATGGACCGTGTGCCTATGCCCCGGCTATCACAAAAAATTCTGGATGCCGTTCCACCGCAGGACATGCGCAAGATGATGAATGCAGCCCATGCCAGCGACACTCCGCTTAAGTATCAAGCACTTTTGGCAGTTCTTTACGATACGGGCATACGAGTTTCAGAACTACACAAACTTCAGCTTAAAGACCTTCTCCCTAGCCAGTGCCTTTTCATCAGAGAGGCTAAAGGCGGAAAAGATAGAGTTGTACCAATTTCCAGACCAACTTTTAAACTTTTGAATAACTATATCCGAAACGAGCGTCCAGATAGCGCTCTTCCAGAAATTTTCCTAGTTGACGAAATAAGTCAGTATTCCAACATCAGTATTTACAAACTGCTTGAGAGACTTTGCCGAAGAGCAGGCACAAAGCGATATAGCCCACATACCTTTAGAAGAGGCTTTGCCGTCAATTATCTGCGTAATGGCGGGGATGTTTTTACTCTACAGAGGATTATGGGACATTCTACGCTAACCATGACCAACCGCTACGCAGCTATGGGAACTGACGATATTCAGGACGTTCACCGCCGCGCAAGTCCCATGCAAGCACTGCGGTAGTCAAGAGACTCGAACAATAGCCCTCTACGCCTCTGAGAACCCCGTAGACCCCCCTCCTAACCCAATTACGCCTCTTCCCCCAGCCTGCTTATCGCAGGCTGTTTCACGGGGCTTACAGGAAATAGTAATTCAAATCACTCCGCCATGCGGAGTATTAACATCATTTCTATATATTATCTTCTATGGGCCGATTATACATCAACCCTCCGCGCCGTCTGAGACAACAGAAAATGCCTGTTTAGTGCGCTCCGATTTTGGAAAATTTTTTCCTCTTTTTTGGAAAATTTTTTCCCAGTTTGCCAAATTTCGCCATCCTAGACAGCATTTTTTGCGCTTGGCGATTTGGCTTTCAAAATCAACATTATGCATCTAATGTATAACAAGCCGGATTACTACCTTTATCCTCCCATTCCAATCTTGATTCGACACCCAATTCATCCGCCGCAGCGTTGACTTCGGCAATGATTTTTCGTTCCCATCTCTCCATTTGACTCCTATCGGAATACCGAATAGTGACTCCATCATGAAGCCACAATACACACTGAGCCTTCTTATTGCCGTCCAGCACGCGAATAATCGATGACATGATTTTAAACTCATAGGAAGATATTTCACGCGAGAGCAGAGTGCGAATGCTCTTCTCAACATGATTCGGGTCTACATAATATTTTCGTCCATAGGCATCTTCCACATACCCCAGCTCTCGCTTTTGATTCATTCGATAGTCGCGGGATGTAAGCAAGGTCTGACCGAACTCGCTTTCCATAAATCTTTCAGTGACATCCCGGCCTAAGCTCCGAGTGATGAGCCCTTTCAATGACGATTCAGGCATCCCATACACTGTTGCGTATATCACTCGTTTCAGTGCTGGCTTCTGCTGCTCGTTGAGCTCCAACAGGTTAAGGAGGTACGGCCAGATGGTCTTCTGCTCTTTCAGCAGGCGACGGAGGTCGTGCAAGCCCCAGAGCGTAGCTGTGATGGCAAGGTGAGCGTTGCTGAGGTCGTAGGTTCGGCACCCCTGAAAAATCAACTTCCGAACCGGGGACGAGAGCTGGCTTACAGAAGCTCCGACGGTGTAGAGCCGTTCGGTGTTCTCAACCTGTTGATAATGGGGGTGGAAGAACGTATTCAGATGGCGAAGAATTCTCAACTGCTGTTCTTGTTTAGGTCCACTGTACTCGTTAATGACGTATACCCGAGCAGTTTTTATGTTCCTCTGGAATTGGCGATACACATTTGACTTAATAGAGTTTAGGTAATCCAGTACGCCAATATTTACCCTACTCCGGTCAGGGTTTTTAGCCCTTGCCGCTGCTAAAGCAAGCTTTTTGTCATGCTGCTTTTGTCTAATGGAACATGGTTTACCCGAAACGAGATAGATTTCTTGTTTATCGCACTCTAATTCTTGTTGATATTGCTGCTGCAATTCGGCATCAAGTTCAAGTCGGGCCTGCGTGGCTCTGCCATGGGAATGCTTATAGGGAACTACATTCAGCCTAATGCTCGTAAATTCTTGAAAATCATCGAGTATCTTTGCAACTCTGAATTTTCCCTGTTGAACCAGCTTAAACTCGTCTCTTAGAGAGGCAAGAACTTCACGCGATACGATGGGATAATGAGTGTCAGCATCAAGAAAAGACGTAAATAGTAGGTATGCAAAAAGACGAAGATGCTGTTGATTTTGACAGAGATTTGGATATTTTACAGAAATTATATTACGAAACGAACGAGAAACACCTATATCAAAGCTTCTTAAGCTAGATTGGAAGCTATAAAGATAATTGCTTTCATCAAGGGGGAGTACATATGGATATTCAGATAATTCATTCAGGTTCATAGGAGTATTCATCCCATAGGTGAGTATAGGGAAGAATATTATAGTGAGCCATGAGCAGTCAGTCAAGTTTATTGATATTTACAGTGTATCAAAATCCCTCGCCGCTAGATTGAAAAATCAACTGAATATTCACTGCTTTTGCATTACTTATCTGCTCTTTTGGGATATGCCCTCGCATGAAAATCAACAGCAGAACCGCAAGCATCATCGACATAAACTGAAACAGCTTTATAGTGTGTTGATTTCATCTTTCAATATAATGCTTATAGCATATTTTAAATCAAAGGGGGGTTGCGCTTAAAGAAAAATAGGAGTATCATCCCATCGAGGTGCAGAGATGGGAAGATTAAAGGATATAATTATTGGATTGCATGAAGAGGAAAGCAAAGGCAGTGTCGTTGACTGGAAAACCTACACGGTGATTGCTTCACCCTCCGAAGCCCACCTTTACCCCGGATATCCGAATTATCAACAGTCACTTGAGGAAGATTCGCTCGCAGACAAGAACACTAGTGATAGTGAATAGTGGCATTCACTTCTGGCAACGTAGCGTGTGCGCGGCTTAAGACACGCGACACCTGAACGGCATTCCATTCTTTGCCTGTTCTGGTCTTAAACCCACTCTCCGTCAGCTTCCGGGCAATGGCCCGGAGGCTCATTTCTTTGTCGCGCATCAGGGCGATGTAATCCGACACATTGGTGTACGCGTCACGAGCGGCTTCCTGCTGCGTCGCTCGTCCCAAGGCGCGAACCTCTTCCGTCATCGGCTGAGGGCTGCCCAGACGCACCCCTCTCCGCTTGGCAGCGGCCAACGCCTCTTTCGTCCGGGCGCTGGTCGCTCTGGCTTCGTGCTCCGCAAGAACCGCCATCAGTTGGATGGTGAGCCTGTTCGCTTCTGGAATATCTACGGCGATGAAGTCAACCTGCGATTCCAGGAGCCCGGTGACGAAGTGCAGGTTGCGGCTCAGACGGTCGAGCTTGGCAATGAGGAGCACGGCACCCTCCGCTTTAGCCTGAGCGATGGCGCGGTAAATCTCCGTGCGGCGACGCTTCCCAGTTCCAGACTCAAGCTCGGTGTATCTCGCCACGATGTCGAGTCCACGGCTCTGAGCGTATTGGGTAACCGAGTGCTCCTGAGCTTCCAGGCCAAGCCCGGAGTAACCCTGCTTCTGCGTCGAGACTCGGAAGTACGCCACGGCTTTTTCCATGCCTCACTGTAACAGCTTAGAAATGCTCCTATTTCAGCTGTTATGGAAAATAGCCGTACGTCCAGCATCACCCAGGATATATTGACAACATGCCAATAGAATTTTATCTAGATTCACCAGAAGGATATTTAAAACAATTTACTATTAAACTTGATGCTGACTTGATTTTCTTAACAGGATTAAACGGCTCAGGAAAAAGCCAAATTATTGATGGTATTGCCAGCGGAAAAATAAGATGCACTCTAGATAACAAAATTATACCACCCAGTCGGATATTGAAATTCGAAACCCAAGCATTTATGGCATATCAGCCCTATTCGATTCACCAATCACATCACCATGAATATAAAGATTACACCCCTATTAATAATCCCGCTTTTCAAGATATGATTTTGAATTATCGATTCAATAAAGAGAATGTTGATGAAATATTGCTCAGTACAGTGGGGCTGCGGTCCGAAGAATTTAGCGATGATATTACAACAGCACTAGAAAGAGGAGACTTGTCGCAGTTCTATCAATTGATTAGCAACATAAAAGTAAAAAAATACAATAACTCGATATCCAAGGCTCTTAAAAACTATTACGAGGCAAAAGCAAATGCGGAAATTACTGCCATGGTACGCGATAGAGGCCATTCGGCAAATCCACCTGAATCAATATTTAACGTAGAGGAACTCATAAACTCAATACTTTATCTTCTAAAATTAGATTATCGAGTTTATGGTGGCCAAGATTATACAAATTATATTTTTAACAATAAGATGAGGTCGCTGGGGGCGTCGATTCCCATCACGCCAGACGAACAAAGGTATAGTCCAGAATCATTTAATATTAGATTCATCAATACAAACAATAACAATATCGTCGGAGCTGAGTTTCTAAGTTCTGGCGAGAAAACTCTATTGAATATTGGCTCCATTATCGCCAATGATACGCAATATAGTCCCTCCGACATACAACCGTTAATATTGATGTTTGATGAGCCTGACGCACACCTACATCCAGAGTATTCACAAGTATTACTTCAACTGCTAAACAATGAATTTATAAATAAGCACAAATTCAAAATACTAATTTCAACCCATTCACCAATCACAATTTCACTTTCAAACTCAAAAGAGGCGATTCTAGTAAAAAATGGAATGCCGGAAGTTGTTAGCAAATCCGTCGCACTATCCAATTTGATGTCAGGGATTGTGCATATTGACGTTCTGAGCAGAGATAATGCATATGTGTTTGTAGAAAGCCACAACGATGTTAACATTTATAGCCATTTATACAACATAGTATCAAAAGATACTGCATATCTTTATAAGCCAATATTTATTCCCTCATCTCATGGAGAAGGAGGCAACTGCCATTTAGTACAGCATTTATTAAATAATTTACCAGACGAAAAAATATTTCATGGAATAATTGATTGGGACACAGAAAATGTCTCCAACGGAAGACTTCATGTGCTAGCAGAAGGAAGTCGATACTCTATCGAGAACATCCTGTTCGACCCGCTGATTATGGTCGCATTCTGTATAATAAACGGCATTTCTCCTACTTTTATCGATACGGCAATATCGGACGTATCACTATCAGAGTTTATCAGTAGTGATGAATTAAAGCATAAATACACATCGCAATGGACTAAAGGCATATTAGGCTCACCCGCGCTAGGCAACACCGAATACAAATATAGAGATGGGACGGTTTTAGATATTGATTCAAGATATATGCTCCAACAGGGACATGATTTAGAGGGGAAAATACGAAAATCCGTTCCGCAAATAGGAGGATACAATCAAAGATTACATGCTAGCATATTACGACTTTTAAGAGACTATCCAGGCTTAATTCCAGTGGAAGTTATGCAATTATTCCGAGATGTTTTGTCATAGTGTGGTATTCAAGACAAAAAGACGAATCATAAGCTATCTTATTCCCTATCTTTGCAATTGTGTACCCACAAGCTTTCCAAATCTCGGTCAGAATCTATTGATAACGGCATAAGTCCGCATCAGCGTAAGGTCACGCTTGGTCATTCGGTAGTCCTCTGCCGCACGGCCAATAGTCACTTCACCGACTCGTGCTTACGCCGTTTTCAATAAGATATATCAATGTTAAGAATTGATTAACACGATGGCCTAATAGAATAAATGCACGCCCTGTTAGGCGTGCATACGGGTAATCAGAAAATTGTGTCCTGGCGCGAACCCTCGATAAGCTTGCACCTATACCTGCTTTCCAGGCGTGCCCCTTCAACCACTCGGGCACCGTTCCAGCGCACAGCAGATTAGCGGGTCAGGGCTGGAAAATCAAATCTGGGGGCCGACCCGTGTGCTGTCCGGTCCGGACGGATGCGCGGCGCGCGGATGCCCTAGAATGCAACTGTGACCTTTCTTGCCGTGCTGGCGGTGCTGATTTCTTATGTGGTCGGAGCGATTCCGGCGGCGGCCTGGGTGGCCCGCACGCGGGGCGTGGACATCCTGAAGGTCGGAAGTGGCAACAGCGGTTCCACGAACGTCCTGCGCACCCTGGGCAAGGGACCGGCGACGGTCGTGGCGATCTTCGACATCCTGAAGGGCGCGCTGGCAATCTGGCTGGCGCGCGCCCTGGGCCTGGACGCCCCGATGCAGGCGGCGTGCGGCGTGGCGGCCGTGATCGGGCATAACTTCAGTCCGTTCCTGAACTTCAAGGGTGGCAAGGGCGTGGCGACCACCTTCGGAACGATCTGCGCGCTGCTGCCCGTGGCGGGCCTGGGCTTCTTCCTGATGGGCATCACGACCGTGTGGCTCACGCGCTTTGTGTCGGCGGGCAGCATCCTGGGCGCGCTGACGGGCGCGTTCACGGCGTACCTGCTGGGCGCGCCGCTGTGGCTGTCGCTGACCGTGACCGCCCTGGTCGCCCTGATCGTGTGGCAGCACCGCGAGAACATCCGCAAACTGCACGCCGGGAACGAACGCCGCTTCGGCGAGAAGGTGCAGACCTGAGACAGCCTCTGGTTGAATGGCCTGTAACGCCGTTCAATCCGGGCGGCTGCCAGTAGAAGCAGAGGCAGGTTCCGGGAGTGGAGTTGGCCACACGGCCCCCTGCGAGTTGTGAACGAACCGGACGGCGGCCCGGATGAAGCCCGCCCCCCACCCGCCTCACCCACTACCGGTCCATTCCTGGGTGGGGGGCGGCTGCGCTATGCTGGGGGCCAGTCACGACAATTGACGCACGGCCCCGTGGTCGGCAGAACGAGCATCGGGGCCGTGCATTGAAACAGGATGTTGGGACAGGGCATTTTCAGCGGGGTGTGCATGTCGGCCAGGATTCGCGTTTACGGTAAGGAAGCGGTGTTCGCGCAGGGCGCGTGGCAGTGCGACGATGAGAGCCTCCAGGCGATGCTGCAGGCGCTGGCCGACCCACGCGCCATGACCGCCGAGCAGGAGCGGACGCACGCGCTGTACGCCGCCGGGCGGTTCGGGGGCCTGATCGCCACCGAGTACGGCTGGGAGGCCGCGCCGCACCCGGAAGCGGAGATCAAGATGGAGGACTTCGCCCCGGCCCGGCAACCCGAACGCGCCGGGTGGCTGAGTTTCCTGCGCCGCCGCAAGTAGGGCAACTCCGGTCCGTCCTGCCGCGTACCGTGAGGTATGCTCCGCCATCTGCTTCTGGCTGCCCTGCTAACTCTCACTGCCGCCGAGGCGCAGACCGTTCCCGCCCCGAGTAGTGCCGCGCCGACCACGCTGGCGCAGATTGCCGTGACCGGCACGGTGATCCGGAAGACCGGACACGACGGCTTCATCCTGCGCAGCCTGACCGAACCGGACTTCCTCTTCGCGTTCACCACGAGCGCCGCGCCGAAACAGCCCATCCGCGACCTGAAGATCATGGTGCCCAGGCACGCCCTCAGCGGGACGCAACTGAGTCTGATGCAGGAGTTCCTGGGCCGCGCCGGACGCACCTGCCTGAACCTGAGCGGCCCCCAGGTCCGCGACCTGACGGGCTGGCTCGCCACCCAGAGCCTCGAACCCCGGACGTTCGGCACGCTGACCGTCCGGCGGAACGGGGCGCTCGACATGAACTCGTTCACCTATCAGACGACCATCACCCTGACCGTCCCCACCGCCGGGTCCTGCATCCACCAGGGAGTGGGCGACGCCCCTGGGCGCGTCTGATCCCCCTTACGTCTATTCCCCACAGTCCCTTCACGCTAGGCAGGCAGCCTTGACCCCCGGAGGGGCAGCGCCTACGCTGGGAGGCATGAACGCCGTCATGACCACCATTACCCCGTGAGGGCGGTGTCTTGATGGCAGCCGCCCCGCGAGACACGCCGGGCGGTTTTTTTGTGGGAAGGAGACGAGCATGCGCGTAGCGATTGTCGGGGCGACCGGAGCGGTGGGGCACGAACTTCTCAAGGTGCTGGAGGGCAGCAGCCTGCAATTCGACGAGTTGCTGCTGTTTGCCAGTCCGCGCAGCGCGGGCACGCAACTGACCTTCAAGGGCCAATCCCTGACGGTGCAGGTCACGCCGGAAGGAGCGATCGACGCGGACGTGATCCTGGCGTCGGCGGGCGGCAGCATCAGCAAGGCGCTGGCGCCCAGGTGGGTGGAGGGCGGCGCGGTCGTGATCGACAACTCCAGCGCCTTCCGCTACGACGTTGACGTGCCGCTGGTCGTGCCCGAGGTGAACGGGGACGCGGCCCTGGGCCACAAGGGCATCATCGCCAACCCGAACTGCACGACTGCCATCGCCGTGGTCGCCGTGGCGCCCATTCACCGCGCGTACGGTGTGAAACGCATGATCGTCAGCACGTATCAGGCCACCAGCGGCGCCGGGGCCAAGGGCATGGAGGAACTGCTGGAGCAGACTCGCGCCGAACTGAACGGTGTTTCTGCGCAGGCCAGCGTGTTCGCGCACCCGATCCCCTTCAACGTGATTCCGCACATCGATTCCTTCCAGGACAACGGGTACACCAAGGAAGAGATGAAGGTGGCCTGGGAGACCCGCAAGATCATCGGGGACGACAGCCTGAAGATCAGTTGCACCGCCGTGCGCATCCCCACCCTGCGCACCCACAGCGAGGCCATCACGCTGGAACTCGAACGCCCCGCCACGCCTGAGGCCGTGCGCGAACTCCTGGCCGGGGCCGCCGGGGTCGAGGTGCGCGACAACCCGGAAGGCAAGCTGTACCCCATGCCCCTGACCGCCAGCGGCAAGTACGACGTCGAGGTGGGCCGCATCCGCGAATCGCTGGTGTTCGACGGCGGCATCGACCTGTTCGTGGCGGGCGACCAGCTCCTGAAAGGCGCGGCCCTGAACGCCGTACAGATCGCCGAGTACCTTCAGCAGAAAGGCGCGCTGAAAGCCAAGCAGCGGGCGTAAGGGGGCACTGGGGCCAGGTTGCTCCTCGACCCAGGCCCAGAAAAGCCGGAGCGTCATGCCCCGGCTTTTCTGCTGGCGTCCAGTCAACGCAGGCTCAGCTCTCCCCCACCCATGTCCTACTCCCTACTGCCTAGCCGCGCGTGATGCGGTCCACCTCGGCCCGTTCGTCGGCGCTCAGGGTCCAGGTGGCAGCGGCGACGTTAGCGTCGATCTGTTCGGGTCTGGTCGCTCCGGCGATGACGCTGCTGGTTTCGGGGAAGGACAGCAGCCAGCTGAACGCCAGTTCCAGCAGGGTGTGCCCCTGGGCCTGCGCGAAGGCCCGGAGGTTCTCGACGACCGTCCAGTTCTGCGGGGTCAGGTAGCGGTCCTGCGCGCCCTGGCTGCCCGTGATGCGCGCGCCGTCCGGGAGGGGTTGCCCGGCGTGGTACTTGCCGGTCAGGAGGCCGCTGGCGAGCGGGAAGTACGGCAGCAGGCCCAGGTTCAGATCGTGGGCGGCGGGGATCAGGTCGGTTTCGATGTCGCGGACCAGCAGGCTGTGCTCGTCCTGGCAGGACGTGAAGCGCGACCAGCCGTGCTGGCGGGCCAGGGCGTCGGCGGCGCGCACGTCGGCGGCGGGCATGTTGCTCACGCCGATGGCCCGCACGAGCCCCTGCTGCACGAGGTCGTTCAGGGTCCCCAGGGTGTCCTCAATGGGCGTCTGCGGGTCCGGGCGGTGCAACTGGTACAGGTCCAGGTGGTCGGTGCCCAGGCGGCGCAGGCTGGCCTCCAGCGCCCGGCGAATGTACTCAGGGCGTGCGCCCTGGTGGCCGTCTCCCATGTCCAGACCGAACTTGCTGGCCAGGATGATGTTCTGGCGTTCCGGGCCGAGGGCGCGGCCCAGCATCTCCTCGCTGCCGCCCCGGTTGCCGTAGATGTCGGCCGTGTCGAACAGGGTGATGCCCGCATCGAGTGCGCGGCGCACGACGGCGGTGGTGGCGGTCTGGTCGAGGCGACCGCCGAAGTTGTTGCAGCCCAGCCCGACCGCCGAGACGCTCAGTCCGCTGTGCCCGAGGGTCCTGTGTGCGGGGGTGCTGCTGCCTGCCGCGTGGGTGCCTGCTTCCGGGTTGTTCATGCGGGCAGGGTAACGCACCCGCCTGCGCCGATCGTGAACGTCCCTGCACCCTCCGGTGGACGCCACGCCCGGCCCACATGCGGCACACTGAACACATGAGCCGACCGGACCGTTTCCGCCCTGCGCGCCCTCCTTCCCGCGTGGGTCAGCTGGGACCGGCGGCGGGCCTCACGGCGGCGCTCGTGGCGGGCATCTGGGGGCAGGAGGTGGCCGATCAGCTGCTGTTCGGCGGGTCGCTGGACCGCTACGGCATCCTCCCGCGCGATGGGGGGTCGTTCTGGAACATCCTGAGCGCACCGTTCCTGCACGCGGGCTTCGGGCACCTGATGGCGAACACGGTACCGCTGGCGGTGCTGGCGTTCATGGGAGCCGTGCGCGGCGCGGGGCGCTTCGTGGCGGCCACGCTGATCATCGTGCTGGTGGGGGGCGCGCTGGTGTGGCTGTTCGGGCGGGGCGGCAGCGTGCACCTGGGGGCCAGCGAACTGGTGTTCGGGTTCCTGGCGTACCTGCTGGGCGTGGGCTGGTGGGAGCGCACGCCGGTCGCCATCGGCGTGGCGGTCGCGGCGTTCGCGCTGTACGGGGGCATCCTGTGGGGCGTGCTGCCCGGCAACCCCTACGTGTCGTGGGAGGCGCACCTGTTCGGGTTCCTGGCGGGCCTGCTGGCGGCGGCGCTGCTGCACGGGCGGCGGCCCCGCCGGGCGGCAGGTCAGAACGGCGTGCCGTTCCGTTGAAGCTGGCGGGCCACCTGCCGCAGTAACCGCGTCTGCTCGGGCCAGAACAGGTCCGGCACCTGCCCGCTGCGGCCCGACAGGGGGTGCCATTCCAGCCGGTAGCCCGGCTCCAGCGGGGGCAGAGCCTCCTGCTGTGTGGTGGTGCCCAGGTAGTAGCGGGTGACCTGCCACTTCGTGCGGGCGTAGTTCAGGCGTTCCAGGGTCGCCAGCTCGCGGAGGATCTGCACGCCCTCCAGGCCGGTTTCCTCGCGCAGTTCGCGGTGCAGGGCGTCCCGGTGGGTTTCGCCGGCTTCCAGGCCACCCTTGGGCAGTTGCGGGTAGGGGCCGGGTTCCACGACGACCGCGACCTGCCAGCCGTCGGACGTGCCTGCCAGCGTGGCGGTATCCAGCGCGACGGGGCGCAGGATGACCCCGCCCACGCTGGGGCGCGGTAGCACGCCATCCGGGCGGGTGTAGTGGTTGGCGTCCGGGGGCGGCAGTGGCCCTTGAGGGCTCACAATTCGACCGGGCCGCCGGGGGTGGTCAGGACCGCGCGCAGTTCGGGCTGCGGGGCCTCTTGAACCTCGACCTCGCCCATAAAGTTCAGGGTGTTCAGCGCGGCCCGCAGCGGGTCAGGGTCGGGCGTACCCAGGTGCAGGGTGCCCAGGCGCACGCCCCGGTCGGGCAGGCGGGTGGGGGGCGGCGGGGTTTCCCAGCAGATCAGGGACGGGTGGGGGCCGCCGCCGGGCAGGTGGCCGTCAGCGGGGACGGTCAGGGTCCAGCGGTTCGCGCCGCGTGACAGGGCCAGCACGCCGGGACCGGCCGGCAGGTGCGGCACGCCCGCCACCCAGTGGATCAGGGCCGGGCCGTGCGACAGCCGCCGCTGCATGTCCGGGGTGTCCAGGCCGAACCAGCGGGGGCGCCCTGGGGCGGGTGCCTGCGGGTTCACGGCGATCACTTCCAGGTAGGCGTCGGGGCCCAGGGACAGCAGGGCGTTGTGCGTGCCGAACAGCTCGTGCTCCCCGCCCGGTTCCAGCGGGCAGTGCAGGCGGCCTTCGAGCCACGCGCGGCCTTCCTCCAGGGTGCGGGCGGCGATGACCAGATGATCCAGGCGGGCACCCGGTCGGGGCGGGGCGGGGCGGGCGGTCATGCGCCCCTGGGGCGGCTCATGCCGGCCGGGTCGTTCAGGACGATGGCGGCGGCCTTCTCGCCGCTTTCCATGGCGCCCTGAATGCCGCTCATGGAGGTCGCCTCGCCCGCCAGGATCACGCCGGGCAGGGGCGTGGCGTGACCGGCCAGGGTGGCGGCGTACCCGGCGGGCTGCGGGTACTGCGCGTGCCGGATGCGTTCGACCAGCAGGGTCCGTAGCGCGGCGGCCTGCGGGCCGTACCAGCGGTCCAGTTCGCCGCGCACGCGGGCGTCCAGCGCGTCGTCGTCGAGGTCTGGGAGGCCCAGGACGGTCACGGTCAGCAGCGACTGGCCCTGCGGGGCGCGCTGCGGGATCACGTTCGACAGCCAGTGCGCGTTGTTGATGAAGCCCGCCTCGGCATTCAGCAGCAGCCTCGTTTCGCGGTCCAGGCCGTGCGGCGCGGCGTAGTGCAGGTACGTGCTGCCCAGGCTGCCGCGCCCGGTCGGCTGGCCGGTCAGGGCAGCGGCGCCGTCCGGGTCGGTCGCGACGATCACCTGCCGCGCGTCCAGTTCCCCGGCGCTGGTGGTCACGGTCACGTGCGCCGCGTGGGATTTCAGGTGCGTGGCGCGCACGCCAGTCACCACGTCCAGCCCACGTGCCAGTTGCGCCGGGATCTCGCTCATGCCCGCGCGGGGCAGGGCCGCGCCGCCGTCCATCAACATGCGGAAGTAGTAGCGGAACAGGCGGGCGCTGGTGTCCAGTTCGCGCCGCAGGAAGATCCCGCCGAAAAAAGGCCGGAAGAAGCGGTCCAGCGCGCCCTCACTGAACCCGAACTCCCGCAGGAACGCCTCGGTGGACTGGTCCTCGCCACGCAGCAGCGTGTGCGGCGCCGGGGCGCGCAGCTTCAGGGCCAGCGCCGCCACGCGCGCCTTGTCGGGCACGCTCAGCACGCCGCTCAGCAGGGTTGAGGGCAGCGCCGCCGGATCGCTCAGGGGACTGCCCAGCGTGTCGGTCCGCGCGCCGCGCCGCACGACCGCCGCCGACGGCACGGGCACGAGGTCCAGCGCGCCCAGGTCCAGCTGCCGCCGCACAGCCGGGTACGCCGGGAACAGCACCTGATACCCAGCGTCCAGCGTGAAGCCGTCCACGGCGCGCGAGTGCACGCGGCCCCCCACGAACGGCGCGGCCTCCAGCACCCGCACCCGCTGCCCGGCGCGCTCCAGAACCCGCGCCGCCGTGAGTCCTGCCAGCCCACTGCCGATCACCACTGCGTCATGCATGCGTGCAGGCTAGCGCAGAGGGCGTGAGGGTTGCAGGCCGTGAGAATGGAATCAGGGACGGGCCGGGGGCTGTGTTGGCGGCTGGGTGGGAGGTTGGGGCGGCATCCCCTGCCCCTCGGAGAGTTTGACCAGCCACGCGAACAGCTGGATGAACGCCAGGGCCAGGGCGGGCAGTCCGGCGAGCATCATGATCCAGCCGCTCAGCTGCTGGTTCTGCATGGGCGTGTAGTTCCACAGGCACAGGGCGCTCACGTACGGCGTGTACAGCACGTTCGGGGAGTACAGCCAGACGCTGGCGACGGCCATCATGGGCAGCGCGCTGATCAGCCCGAACCAGCCGCGCGAGCCGATCCCGGCGGGTTGCACGCTGGGCAGTGGTCGCAGGATGACGCTCCAGACCATCAGGCTGCTCAGCAGGTACAGCGCGGGCAGCAGCGCCCCGGCGGTGTTCGAGACGACGCTGGCGTTGAACCCGGCGGGGACGTTCCAGAACACGATCACGGCTGTCCAGACGGCCAGTGCCACCCAGGGGTCCAGGATGACGTTCAGGGCGCGGCCCAGGCCCTGGCGGGCGTTCAGATGCAGGCTGCGTGGCAGGCCCAGCACCAGCAGTGGGGGCACCAGTTCCGCCAGGATCATCAGGCGGCCCATGTACAGCGCCATGCTGCTCTGCGTCAGGGTCGCGGCGCGGCTCTGGGTGGTGATCAGCAGCAGCAGGATGCCCAGCGCGAACAGTGCGGCCCGCCAGACTGGCCAGCCCGCCCGGCCTGAGTGCGTGCCGCGTGAGGCGCTGAACCGCCACAGGTACACTCCGGCAGCCAGCAGGGTGGGAATCAGCAGCCACAGGTCCGGGGCGGGGGCCAGCAGGTCCGCCAGGGTGGGGTTCAGGTTCCCGGCGGTGTTCACGGCAGCGGTGACGGGGGCTGTCAGGGGGGCCGGGGCGCTCACGAGGCCTCCAGAACGTGTTCCAGGTCGGCCTGCACGCGCCGCACGTCGGTCAGCTGGGTGTAATCCCAGACCAGGACCAGGTCGCCGCTCGCACTGATCAGGTACGTGGCGGTCGTGTGGTTGATCTGGTAGTCGTCAGGGCCTTTCACGTCGGCTTTCTGGTAGCCCACGCCGTAATCGCGGGCCACGGCGGCCAGCGCCGGTTCGGGAATGCGCACGCCCGTGCTGCCTTTCCCGAAGAACGACACGTACTCGTTCAGGCGCTCCGGGGTGTCGCGGTCGGGGTCCACGCTGACCAGCACGATCTGGAAACGGGCCTGCTGTTCGGGGGTCAGGGCGCCGCGCACCCTGTTCAGGTACGTCAGGCTCAGCGGGCAGATGTTCGGGCAGTGCGTGAACCCGAAGAACACCGCCGTGACCTGCCCGGCGTCGGCGCCCGCGCCGGGCGTGAACGTGAACGGCTGGCCGCGCTGATCGGTGCCGCTGAAGGGCCGGGCGGCCGTCCCGGCCGGGTAACTGGTGCCGTAGTACGGGTAGGGGCTGCGCAGGCGGGCGTAGCCCCAGGCGGCCAGCAGCAGCAGCGTCACGGCCGCCACGGCCAGCAGCGCCGAGGCGTACCAGGGGCGCGCGGCCGGGCTGGAGTCAGCTGGGGTGGATTCAGGTGGGGTGGGTGCGGTCACGGTGACCTCCGGCAGTGGGTGATACGGACTCCGATTGAATGGGCTGCAAAGACCGTTCAATCCGAGCGGATGCGAGCAGGAGAGAAATGGGTTCCGGACGTGGAGCTGGCAATCCGGTGAAATTCCGGATTGTCGGCGAAACAAACGGAATCCGTATGAGGGGGCCGTCAGGGTTTACGGACGGGCACGGTCAGGGTCAGGCTGCGGCCCTGCGTGTCGGTCAGGGTGACCGGCAGTGTCCCGCCGTCCCGGATGGGCGCGGTCAGGCCCGTCAGCATCACGTGATCGCCGGTGTCACTGAGGGTCAGGCGGCCCCCGGCGGGTACGGTCAGGGTGCCGGTCATGCTCATGCCGGTCAGGCCCTGCGCGTCGGTGTGCGTGACCATCAGCATGCCGCTCCGGGCGCCGCTGCTGCCCGCGCCGTTCAGGATCACGTCCTCGGTGCCGGTGTTGTCCAGCACCCCGAACACGCTGGTTTCCCGGATGCCGGGCGGTACCGCGACCACGTACGCGTCCCGGACGGTCAGGGGGAGCGTGCCGCCACCATCGGCCGGTGAGGCGGCCTGCACGCCCGCCGCGCCGCTGGCTGCGCTGCCTACCGTACTGCCGGGGGTGTGGCCGGACATGGTGGTGTGGTCCATGTCGCTGCTCATGATCTGACTGTCAGGCTGGGCAGGTGCAGGTTGCCCGGTCGTGGGCGGCCCGGGCATGGTCCGGGGGTCCGGCGCGGGACTCAGGTACAGGTAGGTACCCAGCAGGATCAGCGCGCCCAGGACGGCCATCAGGACGGTCCGCATCCGGCGCGGGTTGGAGGTTGAAGTCATGACGCTCCTTTCAGGTCTCTCGGGTGGGGGCCGTGAGGCGGGACCGGTGGGTCCGGCGGTGTTCACCGGCAGTCTAGGCCGCGCGGGGGGCCGCATTGTCCCCGCCGGGCGCACGGGAGCGGACGCCAGGAAACGCGTCTGTGGAACCCGTTCCAAAAACAGGGTATGGTGGAGCAGAGACCATGCGTAAACCCACCATTCAGGATGTTGCCCGGCACGCCGGGGTCGGCGTCGGCACCGTATCCCGCGTGCTGAACAATCACGTGGCCGTGAAGGGCGCCACCCGCGAAACCGTCCTCAAGGCGATCGCCGACCTCGAGTACACGCCGAATCCGCACGCGCGCCGTATCGCCGGCGGCAAGAGCTACACCATCAGCGTGCTGCTGCCCGTCCTGACCACCGAATTCTACGTGCGCCTCCTTGACGGCCTGGAAAGCGCGTTCCAGGAAGCGCGGTACGACGTGGCGATCTTCCCGCTGCTGGACCGCTCGCGGCTGGAACGGTACCTGGGGTCGCACACCCTGGCGTACCAGGCGGACGGACTGGTCATGGCCACGTACAACCTCACGCAGATGTTCCACGAGCGCCGCCTGCGCACCCAGCAGCCCACGGTGCTGGTCGACGCGTACTCGGACGCCGTGGATTCCTCGTTCATGGATAACGTCAGCGGCGGCCGCCTGGCCGGAGAGTACGCCGTGAGCCTGCCGGGGCAGCTGTACGCCGTGTGGGTCGAGACGGAACTGGATCACCTGTTCACCACCCGTGTGTTCGAGGACCGCCGCAGCGGCTTCCTGACGGCCGTGCAGAGCGCCGGCCGGACCGTGCACCGCGAGTTCACGTCCAGTTTCGATTCCCTGGCCGCCCGCAATACCGCCGCGACCCTGCTGGACGACGCGCAGGCCGCCGGGCTGCCCTGCACGGTCTTCGCGTCCGCCGACATGCTGGCCGGCGCGCTGCTGGACGAGGTGCGCCTGCGTAGCCTGAAGATCGGGCAGGACGTCCGCGTGATCGGCTTCGACGATCAACCCTGGGCCGCCGAGCGCGAACTGACCACCCTGCACCAGCCGGTCGAGAGCATGGGCTACGAGGCCGCGCAACTGCTGCTGTCGCGCCTGAACGGGTACAAGGGCCCGCCCCGCGCCCGCCGCTTCGAGCCGCGCCTGATCGTCCGGGGCAGCGCCTGAAGCGGTGATGGTTGAAAGTTGATGGCTGATGGAAGTACTCCTCTATCAACCATCAACTGTTCACTGTCTACACCCGGATGCGCAGGCCCAGCAGCAGTCCGGCGGTGAACGCCCCGGCGAAGGGCAGGTTGGCGGTCAGGAGGCGGGTCAGCCACGCGCCGCCCTGCTCGGTGCCCTGCCGTAGCCACGGTTCGGTGATCGCCTGAACGCGCAGCCAGTTCACGCTGATCAGCTCGAAGTACGCCAGCAGTTGCAACGTGATGAACAGCACGCCCAGCCCGATCAGGGCCACTCGTCCCACGTAGCGGATCGCCACGCCGGTCGCGAATCCCAGCAGGGCGCCCACGCTCAGGTCCGGCAGCAGGGCGGACAGGGCGTCGCCCAGCGGATGGCCGGCGGGGTCCAGGGGCGGGGGGTCGGGAACGGGGGTGGGGGTGATCATCAGGTCCGGGGGACGGGCGGCCCGCAGGCGCTCTGGGCGCGCGGGCGTGGTCGGGTGCGCGCATGGTAGCGCAGTTGCGGGGGCCGTGCGGGCCGCCTGACGCGGAAGAGAGCGGCGGGGTAGGCCGGGGGGCGCTATGGTAGGAGCACCGTGGACCTTCCGACCGAGCCTGCCTCTCCTGAACCCGTTCCCGCTGATCTGGTCTCGCCGGAACTGCTGACGCGCCTCGTGGCGGGCGAGGAGGCCGCTTGGTTCGAGTTCGTGCAGGAGTACGAGGGCCGCATGTACGGGTACCTGTACCGCCTGGAGGGGAACAGTGAGGACGCCCTGGACCTGACGCAGGAGGTGTTCTACCGCGCGTGGCGCAGCATCCGCACGTTCCGGCCCGGCGAGCGGGTGCTGCCGTGGCTGTATCAGGTGGCGCGCAACACGCAGATCGAATCTCACCGCCGCAAGCAGTTGCAGCGGTTCTCGCTGGAGCAGGCGCGTGAGGACGTGGGATTCGAGGTCACCAGCGAGAAACGCTCGCCAGTGCAGGCGGCCGAGAGTGCGGACGCTCAGGACCGCGTGCAGCGCGCCCTGCTGCGCCTGCCGACCGAGTACCGCGAGGCGGTCGTGCTGCGCTTTGTAGAGGACCTCAGTTACGACGAGATCGCGCAGATTCAGGGCGTGGCCCTCGGCACCGCCAAGAGCCGCGTGTTCCGCGCCAAGGAGCAACTGGCCGAACTGCTGGCCGGCGTTTCAGACGTGAACTGAGCGTGGGGTATCGGTCGCGGATTGCAGGAATGGCCTACACCCCACAGCCCTCCGTTCAGGGCCGCGCGAACACCTGGGTCCAGTAGCGGCCGTAGGGACTGCCGGGGCGGTTCACGTACGACAGGCCGATCAGGGTGAAGTTCCCCATGATGCTGCGGCAGTGGCCGGGGCTGCGCAGCCAGCCGTTCACGACCTCGGCGGGTGTTTCCTGTCCGGCGGCGATGTTCTCGGCGGAACTGGTGGGGGTCATGCCGGCGGCTTTCAGGCGGCGGGCGGGCATGCTCCCGTCCAGGGCGCTGGTGTGATCGAAGTACCCGTACACGGCCATGGCGACCGACTGGGCCTGCGCGGCGAGGTCCAGGGTGGGGTGCTGTTTCAGGGGCGGCAGGGCAGGGCCGCCCGCGCGCAGGGTGGCGCAGTTCCAGCCCTGCGCGCGGGCCTGATTGGTCAGGCGCAGTACCTCGCTGTCGAACGGCAGGCTGGTCTGCCACGGCTGGGCGGGCACCGTGAAGGTCACGCGGCGGTCCACGGTCTGCCCGCCGCTGCTGCTGGCCTGCGTGACGGCCGTGTGCAGGCCGGGCGTGACGGGCACCGGGCCGCTGCCGATCTCGCGGCCGTCCAGGAACACGCGGGGCGTGGCGGGCGTGTACAGCACGCTGTCGGCGGCGCTGATGCGCACGCTGCCGGGCGTGAGCAGGACGGTCAGTTCCGTGCGTTCCGGGCCGCCGCTGAGCACCTGGATCTGCGCCTCGGCCCGCCCGACCTCGCGGCCCCGGTCGTCCAGGAAAGCGGCGCTCAGGGCGTACGTGCCGGGACGGTAGTAGGTGTGCGTGACCTGCGCGCCGCGCGCCGATCCGCCGTCCCCGAACGCCCACTGCGCCGAGTACCCGGCGGGGTAGGTGGCCGTGAAGGTGACCTCGTAGGGCGCGCGGCGCTGCGAGTCCCCGCTGTACCCGATGCGGAAGGAGCCGCCCGGCCCCTGCGCGCTGGCGGGGGCGCTCAGGGCCGTCAGGGTCAGGGCCGTCAGGGTCAGGAGGGAGGCGGCCCACAGGCGGCGCAGGTGGGAACGCAGGGGCAGGCGGGTGCGGGCGGTCACGTTCCCCAGGGTAGGGCGCGGCGGGGCGCGGCGCTGTACGAATCCGAACCGCGCGTCAGCTGGTGGGCTGCGCGGCGGGCCGGGCGGGGCTGGACAGGTGCGTTTCGGGCTCGCCGAAGGTGATGGTCATGATCAGGCCGCCGTCCGGGGCGTGGCTCACGCTCACGTCACCGCCGTGCGCGCGGGCGTAGCGGCGGACCAGCGGCAGCCCCAGCCCCTGCCCTCCGACCAGACTGGCGGGGCCGCGCTCGTAGGGCAGGAACACGCGGGCCTGCAATTCGGCGCTCAGGCCGGGACCGAAGTCACGGACCTGCACCTGCGGGCGGCCCCGCACGGAGGACAGCGTCACCTCGACCAGTCCGTCCGTGTACTTCAGGGCGTTCTCGGTCAGGTTCTCGATCATCTGCCGGGCGCGGTCGGGATCGGCGGGCCACAGCAGCGGGCCGGGCGGCGTGATGACGTGCACCCGCCCGGACGAGAAGCGCCGCAGCAGGGCGCTGAGGTCGGTGCGCTGCACGTTCAGCGTGACGTCCAGGTACAGGTCGTTCAGGCGGGTCAGGTCGGCGCGGCTGGAGATCTGCGCGGCGCTGTCCTCGATCATGGACAGCAGGCGGTGGCGCTGGTCGGGATCGTCGGCCTGACGCAGCAGGTCACTGGCCAGCAGCAGCGTCTGGAGGGGACGGCGCATCTCGTGACTGGCGAGGTTCAGGGCTTCAAGCTGGCGTTTCTCGCGGCGCAGGGCGCGCTGCGTCTCGCCGCGCCACATCAGCAGGGCGCGCACGATCAGCAGGGCGCTGAGCGTTCCGAGCAGCAGGGCGCTGCCGATCAGCGTGAACCGTAGCCGTTTCAGTTCGGTCTGGTAGCGGATGCCCAGGTTCTTGGCGTACTCGGTGGCCTGGGAGTTCAGGCCCAGCACCTCCTGAGCGGCGCGGGCGACCGAGAGGTCGGTATCCTGGCGCAGGTTGCGTTCCACGACGGACAGTCGCCGCTCGCCAATCCGTTCCACGTCGTCCAGCAGCCCGAACTGCCCGCGGTTGAGGGCACTGGACAGGGCCCTGTCCCGCGAGTCGCGCCGCTCGTCGGCGCTGAGGCCGGGTTGCAGGCGGGCCACCTGGTACTGCAGCACGTCCTGAGCCAGCCCCTGGTAGGCGTAGGGGGTCCAGCCGGTCCCTGTGTTTTTCAGGGCGTTGTAGGCCGGCAGGGTCCCCAGCAGCAGCAGCAGGGCCGTCAGCAGGGCGGGCAGGGCGGCCAGCGCGATCTCCCGGAACAGCAGCAGCAGGCGCGCCCCGGGCCAGTTCCGTCTGCCTTCCCGCAGGTCAGGCCCGGCATGGACGGGGCCGTCACCGGCTGCCGGGCCGGGCAGCGGCGAGGGCCGGCTCATTCCGGCACGCTCCGGCGCAGGGCAGGGGGAACGGGCGGCGCGTGGGCGGTCATTTCACGGGGGCGATGCGTTCCACGAACCACACCCAGGCGCTGGAGTAATCCGCAGTATGAAAACGGTCGGGGGTCTGCGGGAGCACGACGGTCAGCGGCCCTTTTTGCAGGACGGGAATGGGGGCGCCGTCGGCCTGGTACGCCAGCATGACCGGCCAGTTCATGTAATCGTCGGCACGGATGGTGCTGGCAAACCCGTTGGCGGCGGAGAGGCGCAGGTCCTTGCCGGCGAAGCCGCCGCGCGCAGCGAGGTCGCGGAGCGTGACGCCCTCGTACGTGATGGTTTTTTTGAGTTGCATGTGTGCCGTGGTGTAGCGCACGGCGGGCATGGCGCGCAGCTGCGAGAGCGTGAGGTTCAGTTCGGCCCGGCCGGTGCTGATGGTCAGTGCGGTTCTCTCGCCAGGGCGGGCGCGGGGGGTGGGCTGCGCGGCGCGCACGTACTGGAACGCAGGGGAGCGCGGCTTGAACTGCAGTGGGGCGGGCGTGGCCTGCGCGCCGACCAGTGCGGCGCCGAGCAGGGCAGCCACGATCAGGCGCAGCCAGCTGTTGCGGCGGTCGTGGTGTGGGTTGCGGGGGGACACGCAGAGCAGTTTAGCGGTAACATGAATCAATCTCAATGTTCTTATGAACAAAATGAACACTGCCGGGTGTAGAGAACTGGCCGTAGTTGCGCACTTCCCTGGCCGCCGCCGCATGCCCGAGCCTGTGGCCCCTGCGTGAGGGTCCGCTGAGCCAGGGGTAGGCAGTTGATGACGGCGCAGGTCAGGCGGGCGTCACACGCGGGGCGCACACTCGGGGCATGAAAAGCCTCGTGAACCTCAGCACCATGACCCTGACCGCCGCCCTGGCCGCCGTGACGGCCCTGAGCGCCGCGCACGCCGCGCCCACCATCAGCGCGCAGAGCATCATCGTGAATCCCGTGCAGGCCAGCCTGGACGTGAAGGTCTGGACGGACCGTGACAGCAGCGGCACCGGCACGCCGGCCTACGCCCCGGGCGAGAAGATCCGCCTGTACACCAGCGTGACGCAGGACGCCTACGTGTACCTGTTCAACGTGGACCCGCAGGGGCAGGTGGACCTGATTCTGCCCAACCGCTACCAGGGCGGCGCGAACTTCCTGAAGGCGAACGCCGTGAAGGTCTTCCCGGCGGCCGGCGACCCCTTCAGCTTCGACATTGCCGCGCCGTACGGCGTGAACAAGGTGCTGGCCGTGGCCAGCCGCACGCCCCTTAACCTCGATCAGATCGCCACGTTCAAGTCCGGGCAGAACAGCTTCGCGAGTGTGAAGGTCACGGGGCAGCAGGGGCTGGCGCAGGCGCTGAGCATCGTGGTGACGCCGTTGCCGCAGAACACCTGGGTGACGGCCACCGCGTTCTACAACGTGGCGGGCCGGGCGGTCAGCATGCCGCGCCCCGTGACGCCGGCCCCCGCGCCGGTCGTGGTGAACCCCTGGGGCACGCAGCGCGAGTGGCGGATCACCATCGACAACCGCTCGGACCTGCGCGCCCAGCATGACGCGTACGCCGCGAAACTGCGCAGCGAGGGGTACGTTCTGGTGGGGACCAGCGTGAAGAACAACGAGATTCAGAGTGAATTCCGCCGCGCGGACGGCAGCAAGGCCGAACTGAAGGTCAAGCGCAAGGGGAACCGCACCGAGATCACGGTCGAACGCCGCTGATACGGGGATTGGCGGGCGCTGGCGAGCGAATCTGAGCATCATCTAACCAAGTTGTCTAGAGGGGTCAGTCTGTTTGGACTGGCCCCTCCCCTTGCGTGGTGACGGGGTCAGCCGATTATGATGAGCGCGCGCCAAAATTCAATCTGATCGGTTCCACGCTGTTGTGGAGCGCTGTTCTGGAGGTTTCATCATGAAACGTTCTACCCTGCCTGCTGTCCGTACCGGAATCTGGGGTGCGCTGTCGGCGGCCCTGCTGCTGTCCGCCTGCTCTCAGACGCCCGGCCCGACCCAGTTTTCGTCCGCCCAGCCTGGAACCGTTTCCAAAGTGGGTGCGGTGCAGCCGCAGGCCATCAGCGGCACGAACATCGACGCCTGGAGGCAGCAGGTGATCTACCTCGTCATGCCAGACCGTTTCTCGAATGGAAACACTTCCAACGACGGGCTGGGGCAACCGAACTGCCTCGACACCGCCAACCCCACCAAGTTCCACGGCGGCGACCTCCAGGGCCTGCGCAACAAACTCGGGTACATCCGCGACCTGGGCGCCACGGCCGTCTGGACCACCCCCGTCTACAAACAGGTCGGGATCGTGAACGGCACCCAGTGCGGCTACCACGGCTACTGGCCCGACTACACCAACCCCAACGACACCGCCATCGAACCCAGGTTCGGCACCTCCGCCGACCTGACCGGCCTGATCAGCGACCTGAAGGCCGGCGGGCAGAAGTACATGATGGACATGGTCGTCAACCACGCCGGGTACGGCGCGCGCATCGTCAGCCAGAACCCCTCCTGGTTCCACAGCAACTGCACCGGCGACGACATCGTCTGCCCCCTGGCCGGCCTGCCCGACTTCCGGCAGGAGGACAGCGCCGTCGCCACGTACCTGACCAACCTCAGCAAGACCTGGGTCACGAACTACGCCATCGACGCCATCCGCATGGACACCGTCAAACACGCCCCGAACTCCTACTGGCAGAACTCCTGGGTGCCCGGCGTGCTCGCCGCGCGGCCGGGCACCTTCCTGCTGGGCGAGGCCTTCCTGAGCGGCAGCGCCTCGCAACTCAAGCCGTTCCTAGACGCCGGCTTCGACTCGACGTTCAACTTCCCGCTGCGGCAGGCGCTGGTGGACTCGGTCGGGAAGGGCGGCAGCCTCGACCGCGTGGCCGGCAGCATGCAGGACACGGTCGGCACCCTGGGCCTGGACCGCACGCTGCTGCAGGTGAACCTGCTCGACAACCACGACGTACCGCGCTTCGTGAATGAGCCCGGCAGCGGCGTCGCCGAGACCGAGATCCGCGCCCGCTACGGCAACGCCCTGGGCCTGCTGATGACCCTGCCCGGCATCCCGCAGCTGTACTACGGCAACGAACTGGGCATGTACGGCGCGAACGACCCCGACAACCGCCGCGACATGCCCGCCTGGGCCTGGACCGACACCGGACGCGGCGCGGCGCAGGCGAACTTCATGGCGGGCGGCGGCACCCCCAAGAACACCTACGACCTGACCCGCAAACTCACGGGCATCCGCAAGGCGAACGCGGCCCTGTGGAAAGGCAACTACGCCGAACTGTGGCGGCCCAACGGCGGGCAGAACGTGTACGCCTTCTACCGTGGCAGCGGCACCAACCGCGTCGTGGTGGTCGTGAACACCTCGGCCAGCGCCGCGACCGTGAACCTGGACCTTCAGGGGAACACCGGCATCAGCGCCGCCGACAGGAGCGCCCTGAGTAACGGCACGGTCTTCAACGACCTGCTGGCCGAGGGCGCACCCGCCAGCGCGACCGTCACGGCCGGGAAACTCCCGGTGACCATCGGGGCCGGCAGGATGGGCATCTACCGGGCCGGCGCGACCGGTACCGGCGGCACGGGCGGCACGGCCGTCAGCGTGACGTTCCAGGTGTCGGCCAGCACCTTCTTCGGGCAGGACGTGTACCTCGTCGGGGACCGCCCGGAACTGGGCGCGTGGAACACGGCCTCGGCGCTGGCCATGACGCCGGGCGGCTGCGTGGGCAGCACCTGCACCTGGAAGACCACCGTGAGCCTGCCACCCAGCGTGGCCGCGCAGTTCAAGTTCATCAAGAAACCCGGCGACAGCGGGACCAGCCTGACCTGGGAAGGCGGCAGCAACCGCGCCTACACCGCGCCCGCCTCGGGCAGCGCCACTTACAACGGCGGCAACTGGCAGTAATACGGATCCCGGACGTGGACTTGACGGATCGGTGTCGTTCCGATCCGTCAACGAAACAAACGGAATCTGCATAAGGCTCGGCCGGCTGTCCGGCCCAGCCGCGCAGACCGTGAGTTAAAAACGAACGCCCGTTTGGAACAGGTGCCTCCCGGCTGCTACGCTGGGAGGCACTTCAACATGTCCGGAAGCGCCCCTTCCCCTCTCCTGCCGATGTCCGATGCCCCTCCCTGTCCCGCTTCCGGCCTGCCCCTGCGCAGCGCCCGGCTGCTGAACCAGCGCCGCGCCCCCTGAAGCGGGCCTGACCAGCAGACCTGCCCGGCGGCCCCGGCCCCCCGGCCACCTCGCGCCCGTTCCCTCTCCCGGCCCCTCAGGAGTCCCCATGAGTCCCGACACCACCCCGCAAGACCCCCGTCCCGAATCCAGCCACCGCCCCGAATCCAGCCCCCGTCCTGAGTCCAGCGAGGTCGCCTACGCCGCTGCCGAGGCCGCCTACGACGCCGGCCAGCAGTCCGGCACCATGCTTCAGGTCATCGCGCCGGACGGCGCGGTCATCCGCCCGGACCTGCTGCCCGACCCCGCCACGCGCCTGCACCTGTACCGCCAGATGCGCCGCGCCCGCCACTTCGACGAGCGCGGCTGGGTCCTGTACCGCCAGGGCCGCCTGGGCGTGTTCCCGCCGTTCGGGGGCATGGAGGCCAGTCAGGTCGGCACGGCCGCCGCGCTGACCAAGGACGACTGGCTGTTCCCCACGTACCGCGATACCGGCGCGGCCCTCACGCTGGGCCTGCCCATCGCGCGGACCCTGGCGTACTGGCGGACCAGTCCGCACGGGTGGCACATGCCGGCCGACCTGAAGGTCCTGCCGTTCTACATTCCGATTGCCACGCAGTACCCGCAGGCGGTGGGCGCGGCCCTGGCCGAGCAGCGCCGGGGTACACGGAACGTCGCCATGGCCTTCATCGGGGACGGCGGCAGCAGCGAGGGGGACTTTCACGAGGCCCTGAATTTCGCCGGGGCCCTGAACGCCCCGTGCGTGTTCATCCTCCAGAACAACGGCTGGGCGATCAGCGTGCCCACCCGCCACCAGACCAGGGCCACGGACCTGAGCCGCCGCGCCGACGGGTACGGCATTCCTGGCGTACGCGTGGACGGCAACGACGCCCTGGCCACCTACCACGTGACCCGCGAGGCCGTGGAACGCGCCCGCAGCGGCGGCGGCCCTACCCTGATCGAGACCGTCACGTACCGCATCAAGCCGCACACCGTCGCGGACGACCCCACCCGCTACCGCACGGACGCCGACAACGCCGGCTGGGACGCCAAGGACCCCGTCACGCGCCTGCGCGTCCACCTGCTGGCCGAAGGGCTGATGACCGAGGCGAGCGAGGCGGACCTGCTGGCCGACATTGCCGCCGAGTTCGAGGCGGCGCTGGCCGAGGCCGACAGTTACCCCGAGCCCACCCCCGCCGAGATTCTGGATCACGTGTTCGCGGAACCCACCCCGCAACTGAAAAAGCAGCGCGAGGAGATCCTCGCCGAGCACGTCGCACAGACGCAAGCCGCACAAGGCCACAAGGAGCAGGCATGAGCGCCCCCACCACCCCCGCCCCGCACCCCACCACCCACCGCACCATGACGATGGTCGCCGCCATCAACGACGCGCTGGACGTCGCGCTGGGCGCAGACAACACCGTGCATATCTTCGGGGAGGACGTGGGCGTGATGGGCGGCGTGTTCCGCGCCACCGACGGCCTCCAGGCCAAGTACGGCGAGGCGCGCGTGTTCGACACGCCGCTGGCCGAGGCGGGCATCGTGGGCATGGGCATCGGCATGGGACTGGCCGGCCTGAAACCCATCGCGGAAATTCAGTTCGCGGGGTTCCTGTACCCGGCCCTGGATCAGATCCTCTCGCACCTGGGCCGCTTCCGGCACCGCACCCGCAGCCGTTACCACCTGCCCATGGTGATCCGCGCGCCGTACGGCGGGGGCGTCCACACGCCCGAACAGCACGCCGACAGCCCCGAGGCGATCCTGGCACACACGCCCGGCGTGAAAGTCGTGATTCCCAGCACCCCCACCGACGCCAAGGGCCTGCTGCTCTCGGCCATCAACGACCCGGACCCCGTGTTCTTCTTCGAACCGATCAAACTGTACCGCTCGACCAAAGAAGACGTCCCAGTCGGGGATTACCGCATCCCCATCGGCAAAGCCCGCCTAGTCACCCAGGGCGACGACGTGACCGTCATCTGCTACGGCGGCATGGTCGAAGTCGCGCAGAAAGCCGCCGCCGCCGCGCAGGCCGCCGGAATCGGCGTGGAAGTCATCGACCTGCGCACCCTCGTCCCCATGGACACCGACACCGTGCTGGCCAGCGTCGCAAAGACCGGCCGCGCCGTGATCGTCACGGAAGCGCCCCGCACCGCCGGATTCCACAGCGAAATTGCCGCCGTGATCGCCGAGGAAGCCATCGAGCACCTGCGCGCGCCCATCGTGCGCGTCACCGGCTACGACGCGCCCTACCCGCCATTCACCGCCGTCGAGGACGTGTACCGCCCCAACCCCGTGCGTGTCGCGAAAGCGATCCGGCAGGTTATGAACTACTGAATCTGGTTGGGGGGCGCCTGCGGCGGGCTTCCCCACCCCCCAGCCCCCTACCCCAGGGGGGCAGGGGGAGCAGCGTTGCACTGGGCAGGTATTTCTCTGGCGTTGTTGGTGGTTGTCGGCGGGTTCGGCCACTGATGGGGCTGCCTGCCTCCGGTGTCGCTGCTTGCGCCCCGCGCGCTCCGCGCACGACGGGCCGCGTTGCCACGACGACTGTGCGGCCAGACAACTGGGTGCGTGCCGGAAGGTCCTACTTTTTCTCGCTTCAGCAGCAGCGTGGTTCTCTCAACTGTCGCGGAGCAATCGCACCAACAGCGTGACCTGAGCGACCTTCTTGCCTCAGGGGCAGATCATGAAGGGCAGGGACGATGGAGGGAATGCGCTCCCCTGCCCTGCTGCTGACGGCTGCCCTGCTGGTGGGGGCCGCTGCGTTCGGTGTCACTCGCCTCCAGTCGGGCGCGAACGCCCAGACGGCCGCCGTCCAGCAGGTGGCGGTGCCCGCGCTGCCGCCTGCCGCCGAGCCTGCGCCCAGCACGCCAGGGCCAGTCGAGTCGGAGCCTGCCCCCGAGCCATCTCCCGAACCTGAACCGGTGGCGCCCACCCCAGTGCCGGTGCCGCCCACACCGGAGGTCACGCCTGCGCCTCCTCCGACTGCGCCTACCAGGGTGCTGCCCGCGCGGGCCAGCGTTCCCGGCGTGCGGCACGAGTACCAGCGGCTGAACAACTGCGGGCCGGTCACGATCGGCATGGCCCTGAGCCGCTGGGGCGGCAGCCTGAATCAGTACGACATAGCCCCGAAGCTCAAGCCGTCGGGGGGGGACGTGAACGTCTCGCCGGACGAACTCGCGGCGTTCGCGCGGGCGCAGGGGATGGACGTGCACCTCGCGCGTGGCGGGGACCGGACGCTGCTGCGCTCGCTGCTGGCCTCGGGCTTCCCGGTGATCGTGGAAACGTGGTTCGTCACGCCGGACTCGGGCGGCATGGGCCACTACCGCCTGCTGACCGGGTACGACGACGCCGCCGGGCAGTTCAGCGCGCTGGACTCGTACCTGGGGCCGCTGCGCATGGAGTACGCGAAGTTCGACGAACTGTGGCGGTCGTTCGGGCGGACGTTCCTGATCGTCACGCCGCCCTCCAAACGCGCTGCCCTGGCGGCCGTGCTGGACTGGCGGGCCGACCGCACGCAGGAGCAGGCCGGGGTGCTGCGGGTTGCCGAGCGCGAGGCGGCGCGCAGGAACGACGCAGTGGGATTCCTGACGCTGGGGCAGGCGCAACTGGACGCCGGGGACGCCCGCGCCGCCGCCCGCACCTTCGACCGGGCGTTCGCCGCTGCCCCCGACCGCACCCTGGACCCCACCCGGCCCGCGTGGGTGCAGGGCGGCCTGCCGTGGCGCGCCCTGTGGTACTCGTTCGGGCCGCTGGAAGCGTACACCCGCACCGGACAGTACGCGCGGGTGCTGACGCTGACCGGC
Organism: Deinococcus aquaticus; assembly: GCF_028622095.1. Lineage (NCBI taxonomy): Bacteria > Thermotogati > Deinococcota > Deinococci > Deinococcales > Deinococcaceae > Deinococcus > Deinococcus aquaticus. Next base: position 261,591 of record NZ_CP115165.1, read on the forward strand.
GCGGTCTTACGCTCGGTGCCCACACATGAGGAAGCGCACTACTGGCGTGCCCGCGCCCTGACTGGCCTGGGCCGCACTGCCGAAGCGCAGGCCGCGTACCGCGAGGCGCTGCGGCTGCGCCCCGGCTTCGAGGAAGCCCGCACGCGACTCTCAGCGCTGTAACCCTCCGCGCCAGACGAGGCAGGCCCCGACGATTGAACGTCGGGGCCTGCCTCGTCTGGCGCGCGCTTACTTCTTGGGCGCGTCGATGGTCTTGCTGGGCTTGCTCTTGCCGGCAGGTCGGGTGGGGGCCTTCTCGACCTTCTGGCCGATGGTGGCGGTTTCCTTCTCGACCTGCTTGTTGATCAGGATCTGCTGCCCGATGCCGATCAGGGTGGACAGGATGATGTAGATGGTCACGCCTGCCGGGAAGGTCAGCGCGAAGTACAGGAAGATCAGGTAGATGAACGCCTGCTGACGGAACATGTCCGGGTTCTTGCGGGTCATGACGTACAGCTGCCCGATGTTCACGATCAGGTACACGACGGCCAGCAGGTACAGCGGGTCGGGAATGGCGAGGTCCGGCAGCCACAGGAAGCCGCTGTCGAACTCGAAGTTCCGGATGGTGGACCACAGCGCGATCAGCACCGGGAACGGAATGAACGTGGAGAAGCACCCGGCCGGGTTGAAGTTGTAATCGCGGTACAGCTGGGCCATCTCGGCCTGCATGGCCTTCTGCGAGTCGGCGTCCTTGCGGTCCTTGTACTTGTCCTGCAGTTCCTTGATCTTGGGCTGCATGACCTGCATGCGGGCGGTGGTGCGGCCCTGCGCCTGCATCAGGGGCCACATGACGGCGCGCAGCAGCACGGTCAGGACCATCAGCACCAGTCCCCAGTTCCCGATGACCTTGTACAGGGCTTCCATCAGTTTCACGATGTACAGGCTGATCTGACCGAAGAAGTTCGGCTGGAACAGGCCGGGCAGCGTGGTGTAGCCGCTCTGGTACAGGTGGATCAGTTCGTTCTTGCCGCCGTAGATTTCCAGGTTGCTGCTGGCAGGGACGGACGCGCTGATCAGGCCCTGCGCGCCGCCGGTCAGGGTGGCGTTCACGGGCGCGGCGGGTTCATTGCCGGGCGCGGCCGCGTTGGCGCTGGCGGTCGTCTGCGGCTGGATGATCAGGGCGTGCGCGACCTGACTGGGGTTTTCCTGCAGCGCGGCGTAGCGGATGTTCTTGACGTTCAGCGAGCCGTTGCCCTGCACGGCGGCCGGTTGCGGCGCGCCCTGCGAGAGGCCCTGCACGCGGGGGTTGTCGGCCTTGCCGAGGCCGGGGAACAGGATGTTCACGCGCTCGGGGCCGCCCGTGACCTCGGTCTTCAGGTCGATCTTGAAGTTGCGGGGGTGCAGGGTGACGGTCTTGGTGACGGTCACGCCGCCCTGCTCGTAGCGGAACACGGCATCCTGGCGGTTGGCGGTCACGTCGGTGGTCAGGCCGGTGGGGGCGGTCACCTGGGCGTCGGCGGCCGGGTCGAGCGTGCCTGCGGCCTGAACGGCCAGCGCCTTGCGCTCCCCGACCATGTTCACGATGCCCTTCTGATCTTTCAGGGCGCTGAAGTCACGGGTGCCGTCGGCGCGCTGCTTGATGTACGGCGTGCCGGCGTAGCTCTTGATGTACCAGCCGATGATCTCGCCGCGCGCGTTGAACACCACGTCCTGCAGGTTGCTGGTCGCGATGAACTCGTCGCCGGGCCGACCGTCGAAGTCGGCGGTGATCCATTCGGACGTGATGGCCTTACCGAAGGTGGGGAGGGGGCCGGTCTGACTGCAGCTGCTCAGGAGCAGCGCGCCGCCGATGGCCACGAGGGGAAGCAGGTGTCTTGTCTTCATGGGGTGTGGGGTCGCCTTTTGGGGAAGTGCTCGGGCACCGGGTCGAACCCGCCCGGCACCAGGGGATTGCAGCGCAACACGCGCCAGGAGGCCAGCCACGCGCCACGCGCCGCGCCGTGCCGTTCGATGGCCTGCGCCGCGTACTCCGAGCAGGTGGGGGTAAAGCGGCAGGTGGGCACGGGCTTGCGCGGGGACAGCGCCGATTGATAGTACCGGACGGCGCGCAGCAGACCGCGGGCCGCGAGCCCCCCGGCGGGACGCGGATCCGGACCCGTCACGCCCCACCGTCCGGGGTGGGTGTCACGTCGGCCACGGTGGGGACAGAGACGGAGGAAGGCACGGAAGCAGATACGTCCCGCGCCGGACGGACGTTCCCGCCGGTCCGGTCCTGCGCCGGGGTGCCCGGCCCCTGGCTGCTCTGGCCGGCCCTGTCCTGACCCGCACTGTTCTGGGTGCCATTGTTCTGGCCGGCCTTGTTCTGGCCGCCGCCCGGCCCGCCGCGTTTCACGCGTCCCGGCGCGCGGGAGAGCGCGCGGACCAGGGCGGCCTGCAACTCCGGGAACGGCACGGTCAGCACCGCCGGGTTGGGCAGCAGAATCGCGCGGCAGGGGGGCAGGCCGCCGGGCAGCGTGCGCAGCGCCTCGCGCATGCGGCGGCGGGCGCGGTTGCGGTCCACGGCGCGCTTGAGGGTCTTCTTGCTGACCACGATGCCCACGATCGCGCGGGGCCGCCACGTCTCGCCGTGCCGGGGGCGGTACTCGGTGACGCGCAGCGTGAACAGCGGGTCGCGCACGGGCACGCCGTGACTGCGGACCTTACGGAATTCCCGGTCACCACGCAACGAATCCAGCGCCACCGGACGGCGGGGCCGTTCCTGCGTGGCGCTGGACTGAACTGCACGGGCGATAGGAGTCGCTCCTGAAGGCAGGGGCTTACTCGTCGGCGACGGTGAGCTGCTGACGGCCCTTCGCACGGCGACGCGCGAGGATGTTACGGCCGGACTTGGTCTTCATGCGGGCGCGGAAGCCGTGGGTCTTGGCGCGCTTGCGGACGTTGGGTTGGTAGGTACGCTTCATGGTGCTCTCCTTGCTCGCGCCGTGGCCCTGCACCCTGGGGGCCGGGCCAGCCTGACGCGATAGCGCCCCCCTACGGAGGGCAAACTCCGGGAGTGTATCACGGAAGGCGGACACCATCCAAGAGGCCCGCGCCGGTCGCCGGTCGGTGCGGGCAGGTCAACTTCGCATGACAGCCGGCGACCCGCCGCTTAAGCTGACCGCATGATCAGCACTGACCGGGGCTGGACGGCCCTGCTGGCGGCGGGCACGCTGCTGTGCGCCGCGCTGAGCCTGGGGCCGGCGCTGCTGCCGCGCCCGCAGGTGCCGGTGGTGACGCGCGTGCCGCTCCCACCTCCCTCGCCCACGGCGGCCCCGTCCGGGAGCGGGCAGGAGCCGCCGGTCTACCCGGCGACAGCCAGCGTGCAGCCGCTGATCTCGGGCCGCGTGAACCTGAACACCGCCACGCCAGAGCAACTGGAGGCCCTGCCGAAGGTGGGTCCGTCGCTGGCGGCGAAGCTGATCGCGGGCCGTCCGTACCGCTCGCTGGCCGACCTGGACCGCGTGAAGGGCGTGGGGCCGTCGACCCTGAAGACCCTGTCGCCGCTGGTGTCGTTCTGAAACGGATTCCGTTTGTTTCGCTGACAATCCGGAACTTCACCGGATTGCCAGCTCCACGTCCGGAACCCGTTTCTCTCCCACTCGCATCCGCTCGGATTGAATGGTCTTTGCAGCCCATTCAATCGGAGTCCGTATGAGCGGACGGCACGCGCCGGGGGTGGGATCAACGCCGCCCCGCACGGCGCCGGGTGCCGTGACCGCTGCCATGCCAGTCGCGGTGATGGGGGCCGCGCCGGTTGGAGTGGCGGCGCGCACGGCGTGGTCGGTTCCGGGGGCGCTGGGGGTGATCGCCGGCATCCTGCTGGCGCTGGGAGTCACGCTGGGCTTCGGCGGGAACGGCGCGCTGTCCCTGGCGGGGCTGGGCGCGCTGCTGGGGGCACTGACGTGGCGTGAACCCCGGCGGGCGCTGCTGCTGGGGCTGGCCGTGGCGGGTGTGGGGGCGGGGTTCCTGTCGGCCCGCACGGTCCTGGCCCGCCCGGACCCCATGACGCCGTGGCTGGGCGCGCAGGTGACGCTGCGGGGCGAGTGGGACGGACAGTTCCTGACGCTGGCCGAGCCGCGCGCGCGGGTGGTGGTCGCGCCGAAACCCACGCAGGGACCGGGGGCGCTGGTGGTGGCGGGCCGGCTGGTCCCGCCGGAAGGACGGCGCACGCCCGGCGGCTTCGATCAGGCAGGGTGGCTGCGCTCGCAGGGCGGGCTGTTCGTACCGGCCCCCGGCGCGGTGCTGGTCGCGGCGCAGGTCCGGGCGCACGAGCCGGAGCGTGGGCTGCGCGGCTGGTTCCGGCGGGGCCTGAGTGCCGGGCTGGACGAACGGCGCGCGGCGCTGATGCAGGCCATCGAACTCGGGGACCGCAGCGACATCACCCGTGAAGAGTTCGCCGCAGGGTACTCGGTGCGGGACGCCTTCACCCGCGCCGGACTGGCGCACCTGATGGCGCTGTCCGGGCAGAACGTCGCGCTGATCACGGGCGTGCTGGTGTGGCTAATGATCCGCGCCGGGGCCTCGCCCGCCTGGCGGTTCGGGGTCCCGGCCGCGCTGCTGCTGCCTTACCTGCTGATGCTGGTGCAGCCCTCGCCGAGTATCACGCGGGCGGTGATCATGGGCGGCGTGGTGCTGGTCGCGCTGGCAGTGGGGCGCGGGCGGCCCGACCCGCTGGGCCTGATCGCGCTGGCGGCGCTGCTGTGCCTGCTGCTGTTCCCACTGTGGCTGCTGGACCTGGGTTTCGGGCTGTCGTTCCTGGCGGTGCTGGCCCTGACCGGCTCGGCGCGGCTGGCCGGGCGGCTGCCCGCGCGCTGGCCACACACCCTGCGGCTGGCGGTCGCGGCGACCGTGCTGGCGGAACTGGGCACCCTGCCGGTCATCGCGGGGACGTTCGGGCAGGTGCCGCTGGTGGGCCTGCCCGCCAACCTCGTGGCGGGCGTGATCATGGCGGCGCTGGTGCCGCTGGGGTTCCTGGCGGGACTGCTGGGACCAGTGGCCGCGCCGCTGAACCTGATCAACGGGCCGCTGGCGTCGGCGCTGCTGCTGGTCGCGCAGACCTTCGGGCAGGCACCGGTCCTGACCTGGGGCGTGATCGGGCCGGGCGGGACGCTGGCCTTCGTCACGGCAGCCGGGGCGGGCTGGCTGTGGCTGATGGGGCGCGTGCCGGGCCGGGCAGTGCTGGGGGCGGTGCTGGCCGGCACGCTGCTCACGGCGCTGCCCGGCTGGGTGCGGCCCGCGCAGGACATCGTGTTCCTGGACGTGGGCCAGGGCGACTGCACGCTGCTGCGGCTGCCGGGCCTGACCGTTCTGATCGACGCGGGCGGCTCGGTCGGCAGTGACTACGACGTGGGCGGGCGCACGGTCGTCCCGGCCCTGCGGGCGCTGGGCGTGCGGAAACTGGACGTGGTGATCGCCACGCACGCCGACACGGACCACATCGAGGGAGTCAGCGGCGTGCTGCGGGCCCTACCGGTCGGGGAACTGTGGATCGGGCAACGAAAGACGGACGATCCGGTCCTGACGGCCGTGTTGAACGAGGCGCAGGTGCGCGGCGTCCCGGTGCGCGAGGTGCGGCGCGGCGACCGCGTGCAGGCGGGCCGCGCGGCCCTGACGGTCCTGTGGCCCCCCGGCAACGTGTGGAGTACCGAGGACAACGACAACAGCGTCGCCGTTCGACTGGACGTGGGTGGCTGGCACGCCGCGTTCCTGGGCGACCTGCCCGCCCCCGCCGAGGCCGCGCTGAACACCGGCCCGCTGAACCTGCTGAAAGCCGCGCACCACGGCAGCCGTTACAGTACCGGCGAGGCCCTACTGGCGCAGGCGCGCCCCACCGACGCCGTGATCAGCGTGGGCCGCAACACCTACGGCCACCCCCACCCGGACGTGCTGGGCAGGCTGGCCGCATCGAACACCCGGACGTGGCGCACCGATCAGAACGGCACGATCACCTGGCCGCTGCCATAAGTGATGTGGGCTGTGGGAACCTCCTCCCTACATCCCACACCCCACGTCCCACAACCCCGCTTCAGTCGGTGGCGCTGGCTTTCAGGTCCTCGGCTCTGGGGGCCAGTCCGGCGCGGCCGGTCAGGGGGCGTTCCGGGAGGATCAGGGTGGCGAGGAACGCGAGGCCCACCAGGACGGCAGACACCAGGAACACCTGGTCGATGGCACCGGCCATCACGCCGCGCAGGGCGTCCAGGATGGGCTGGAGCAGGTTGCCGTCTCCGAGCTTGCTGAGGCCCGCGCCGAGTTGCGCGGTGGCCTGCGGGCTGGTCAGCAGGTTGGGGTTGGCAATGGCGTCCTGCACGGGGGTGGGCAGGTCGCGGGCCTGGGCAGGGAGGCTGGCGGCGAGGTGGCTGTTCAGGTGGGTGTTCACAAGTGCGCCGAACAGGCTGACGGCCAGCGTGCCGCCGATCTGGCGGAAGAACTGGTTGCCGCCGGTGGCGCTGCCGAGTTGCTCGCGCGGCGCGGCATTCTGCACGGCCAGGGTCAACTGGCTGTTCACGGGGCCCAGGCCCAGGCCCAGCAGGACCATGATGCCGACGGCCAGCAGCAGCGGGGTGTCGGTGCCGAGGGTGGTGGCCAGCAGCAGCGCGGCGGTGGCGATCAGGCCGCCCATCAGGATCAGGTTCTTGTAACGGCCGGTGCGGCTGACGACCTGGCCGGACAGGGTGCTGGTGAGGATCATGCCGAACATCAGAGGGGCCAGGGCCAGGCCGCTGCCGCTGGCGCTGCTGCCGCGCACGCCCTGCATGTACAGCGGGAGGTACAGGATCGCGGCGTACATGCCGGCGCTGGTCAGGAAGCCCGCGAAGGACGCGACAGCAATGCCGCGGTCTTTCAGGAGGCGCAGGTTCAGGATGGGGCGTTCCTGGCGGGCACTGTGCAGCGCGTACCCGGTGAACAGCATGAGGGTGCCGAGCAGGAGGCCGATGATGGTGAGGCTGGTCCAGGGGTACGTGCCGCCGCCCCACGAGAGGGCCAGCGTGAGGGTGGTGACGGACGCGCCCAGCAGAAACGCGCCGGGGGTGTCGAAGCGGGCGTGCGCGGCGGGGCTGTGCGCGCTGGGGGCAGGCAGGCGGAAGAAGCGCCAGATGAAGTACGCGGCGAGCAGCGCGAAGGGCAGGTTCACGAAGAACACGCTGCGCCAGCCCAGGTGGTCGGTCAGGAAGCCCCCGACGAGCGGCCCGACCACCGAGCTGACGCCCCAGACGGCCCCGGTGTAGCCCTGGTAGCGGCCGCGTTCGATGGGCGTGAACAGGTCGGCAATGGCGGTGAAGCTCATGGCCATCAGGGTGCCGCCGCCGATGCCCTGCACGGCGCGCAGGATGATCAGGCCTTCCATGTTCTGCACGAAGCCCAGGCCCACGCTGCCCAGGGTGAACACGGCGATGCCGAGCAGGATCAGAGGGCGGCGGCCGTAGCGGTCGCTGATGGTGCCCACGATGGGAATGGTGATGGTGGTGGCCAGCGAGTACGCCGTGAACGCCCAGGCGTACAGGTGGAAGCCGCCCAGGTCGCTGATGACGCGCGGCATGGCGCTGCCGACCACGGTCAGGTTGAGGCTCGACAGGAACAGCACGGTCAGGATGCCCACGAACGCCAGGATCTTCTCGCGTTCGTTCAGGCCGCTGTGCGTGGGGGCCGGGGCGGCAGGGGTGAGTGGTGTGGTCATGCGGTCTCTCCGGTGGGGGCGGGTGGGGCGGCGTTCAGCGCGTCGTCCAGGGCGTTCAGGGCGGCCAGGGCGGCCTGAACTTTTTCCGGGGGCAGGTGCCCGAAGTGGGCCTGCACGATGTCCTGCCCGGTGGCGCGGGTGCGGGCGCGGGTGGCCTGGCCCTGCGGGGTGAGTTGCAGGCGTTGCAGGCGCAGGTCGGCGGGGTCCGTGACGCGCTGCACGAGGCCCGCACCGACCAGTTTGGTGACGATGCGGGTCACGGTGGGGGCGGGCAGGTTCTGGCGGGCAGCGACCGCGCCGGGCGTGTCGTGGCCGTCCATGATGCTGGCCAGGACCAGCAGTTCCTTGGTGTTGAGGCCCAGCGCGCGTTCCAGCGGTTCGTCGAGCGCCTGCTTGAAGCGCCGCGAGAAGCGCAGCGTAGTGCGGACGAGCAGGTACAGGTCGTCGTCCGTGGCGCTGGCGGCGGGTGGGGGTTGGAGGGAAGTCGCCGTATTCATTTCAAGTGGAAGTATTCCAGATGGAAGGACACCTGACTGCGGTGTCCGTCACAGAGCCGCGCACCCGGTCGCCCGCAGGACACCCTTAGTCGGGCCGGCCCACCACCGCCATCGGCAACGCCCGCACCTGCGCCATGCCATCCACCTGCTCGGCCAACCGCACGCCGCCCCGCAGGTGCAGGTCCAGCGCCGCGCCCAGCCACGGCAGCGCGTCTTCTGGTAGGGCGCCGGGCGCGAACCACCCCACCTCCGAGGTCTTGTCCAGTGGGCGCGGCGTTCCCACCCAGGCACGCGCCTCGAAGAACACGTCCAGCCCCTGCGTGCCGTCCAGGTCGTACCGGGCCACGCCCAGGCAGGCCAGTGCCACCGGGTCCAGCGTCACGCCCACCTCCTCGGCCACCTCGCGCGCCGCCGCGCCCGCCAGGGTCTCCCCCGTCTCCACATGCCCGCCCGGCAGCCCCCACAGACCGTCCGCGTACGACGCGCCGCTGCGCCGCCCCAGCAGCACCCGCCCCTGATCGTCCAGCAGCACCGCCCACGCCACCAGATGAAAGGTCACGTCAGCTCCCGCGCCGCGCGCACGTCGGACAGCTGCTCGGTCACGAACACACCCCGGTTCAGGTGCGCGTCCAGCAGCGGCGCCAGCCAGGGCAGCGCGTCGTCCGGCAGGTCGCCCGGCGCGAACCACGCCACCTCCGAGGTCTTGTGCAGCGCCTGCGGCACACCCGCCCAGTCCGGCGCGCGGAACAGGAAGTCGGTGCCCTGCGCGCCGTCCACCTCGTAACGCCGCACGCCCAGCACCCGCAGGCCGGGCGGGTCCAGACTCAGGCCCACCTCCTCGCGCACCTCGCGCGCCGCCGCTTCTGGCAGACCCTCGCCGGGCTCCACCTGACCGCCCGGCAGGCCCCACAGCCCGTGCCCGTACGCCGAGCCGTCCCGGCGGCCCAGCAGCACCCGGCCCCGCTCATCCTGCACGACCACCCACACCAGCAGATTCCGCATGGCCCAGCGTGGCACGCGCCGCGCCCTGCAACCGCAACAGGTGACGCAGGACACCCCCCGCGCGGCGGCCTGCGCTATCCTGCCGGATGCGTCACCGGGGGTGCCTGCCAAGAGCGGCGGGCTGAGACTTACCCCAGGAACCTGATCCGGGTCATACCGGCGGAGGGAGCGTGACCGGCAGCCCACACCCCACGTGTGGCGACTGCCCACCGCTTCCCCTCGTGACGCGAGGGGACTTTCTTATGCAAACCAGACTGACCATACTTGCCGCACTTGCCCTTGCCAGCGCCGCCAGCGCCCAGGCCACGCTGACCGTCATCACGCACGACTCCTTCGACGTGGACAAGAAGCTGATCGCCGCGTTCGAGACGCAGAACAAGGCAAAGGTGCGCTTCATCAAGGGCGGCGACGCCGGGGAACTCCTGAACCGCCTGATCCTCACCCGCCGCGCCCCCATTGCCGACGTGGTGTACGGCCTGGACAACAGCCTGCTGCCCCGCGCCCGGCAGGCCGACCTCCTCCAGCCCTACAGGAGCCCCGCGCTCTCCCGCGTGCCCGCCGCGTACCGCCTGGGCGAGGACGGCCTGCTGAACACCGTCGACTACGGCTTCGTCGCCCTGAACTACGACCGCGCGTGGTTCGAGAAGAACAAGGTCGCCCTGCCCAGAAGCCTCGACGACCTGAAAACCCCCACCTACGCACGGCTGACCGTCGTGCAGAGCCCCGCCACCAGCAGCCCTGGCCTCGCGTTCCTGCTCGCCACCGTCAACCACTACGGCGAGGCGGGCGCCTGGAACTGGTGGCGCGCCGCCCGCGCCGGAGGCATGAAAGTCACGCGCGGCTGGAGCGACGCTTACTACAAGGACTTCACCCGCAACGGCGGCCGGTACCCCATCGTCCTCAGTTACGCCAGCAGCCCCGCCGCCGAAGTGTTCTACGCCGACGGCTTCAACCCCGCCAAACTCCCCGCGCAGGCCCCGACCGCCAACCTCTTCCTGCCCGGCAGCACCTACACCCAACTTGAGGGCGTGGGCATCCTGAAAGGGAGCAAGCAGACTGCCCTGGCCCGCAAATTCGTGGACTTCATGCTGAGCGCACCCGTCCAGACCGACATCCCCACCCGCATGTGGATCTACCCCGCCGTGAAAGGCACGCCCCTGAACCCCGTCTACACATTCGCGCAGGAACCCACCCCCACCCCCATCAAAGCCGACATCGCCGCCAACCCCCAACGCCTCGTGGACGCCTGGGTCACGCAGGTCCTCAGGGCACGGTGAGGGAAGTGGGACGCGGGAAGCAGGCAGTGGGAAGGGAAGCTGCTTCGCAGCGGAACAGAAACCTATCTGCTTCGCAGGACCCCTCAGTCAGCTGCGCTGACAGCTCCCCTCAAGGGGAGCCTACACACACGCGGCTACCTGAGCTGAAAAAGTAGAACCTGCCCACATGCACCCAGACACCCTGCCAACCAACCGAAGCAGCCACCGGGCCCGTCGCCACTGGCCCTCATCGCTCGGGGGCGGCCCCTCGCTCATCTTGATTCGCTGGCCTAGGCGCACTCGCTCATGGGCGCGAAGCGCGCGGGGCGAACGCAGCGTGACTGAAGGATGGCGTCCGAGCAGGAACCATCCCCGCCAATTGCTACCGGCCGAATCAGAGAAATCCCTGCCCAGTGCCAACGCAGGCTCCCCCGTCCCCCCTGGGGATGGGGGCTGGGGGGTGGGGCAGCCTGCCACAGGCGCCCACCCATGACCCCGCCCAGGCTGACAGGTTGGCTCCTCGCCCTGCCGGGCCTGATCTTCGTGGCCGTATTCCTGGTGCTGCCTCTGGCCAGGACGTTATCGGAGGGCGGCGTGAACCTGTCGGTGTGGGCGGACCCGTACTTTCAGGGTCGGTTGTGGTGGACGCTGGCGCAGGCGGGCGTGACGACGCTGGCGGCGCTGCTGGTAGGGGTGCCGCTGGCGTTTCTGCTGTCGCGGTTCGAGGTGCGGGGGAAGGCGTTGTTCCTGCGGCTGTTGCTGTTGCCGTTCGTGACGCCGACGCTGGTGGCGGTGCTGGGTTTGAGTGCGCTGCTGGGCCCGCAGGGGTGGATCACGAAGCTGACGGGCGTGGATCTGAGTGACACGCCGGCGCTGCTGCTGCTGGGGAACCTGTTTTTTAACCTGCCGGTGATGGTGCGGCTGGGGTACGCGGGGTTCGCGCGGGTGCCGGTGAACGCGGTGGGGGCGGCGCGGTCGCTGGGCGCCTCGGCGTGGCGGGCGGCGCTGGGCGTGGCGTTGCCGCTGGCGTTGCCGGGCGTGCTGGCGGGGGCGGTGCTGGTGTTCCTGTACTCGGCGCTGAGTTTCGGCCTTCCGCTGGCGCTGGGCGGCGAGCGGTACGGGACGCTGGAGGTGGAGATCTACACGCTGACGGCTCTGCAACTGCGCCTGTCGGAGGCGAGTGCGCTGATCGTGGGGCAGCTGCTGTTGACGCTGGTGGCGACGGCCGCGTACGTGCGCTTATCAGCGGGCGGGGTGGGCGTGGCGGCGGGCGGCCTGCCGGGAGCGCGGGGTGGGGCGCGGGCGGCGCTGCTGGGCCTGGGGGCGCTGGTGGTGCTGGTGTGCTTCGCGCCGCTGCTGGCGGTCGTGGTGCGGGGCCTGCTGGGGTCCGGCGGCCCGACCCTTGCCTACTGGCAGGCGATCCTGGCCGACCCGGACACGCCGCTGCTGGCGTGGAACACCGTACGCTTCGGGCTGCTGGCGCTGCTGGGCGCGGGCGTGCTGGGCGGCCTGTACGCGCTGGGCGCGTGGCGGGCGCGGTCGCGGGTGCTGGACCTGATCTCGCTGCTGCCGCTGATGGTCTCGCCGGTCAGTCTGGCGGTCGGGTACCTGCTGGCGTTCCCGGCGCTGGCGGCCACGCTGCCCATGCTGATCGCGGCGTACACGCTGCTGGCGCTGCCGCTGGTGGTCCGCTCGGTCCTCCCGGCGCTGCGGGCCATTCCGCCCCGCCTGCACGAGGCGGCGCGGTCCCTGGGAGCCTCTCGCGGCGCGGCATTCCGTTCCGTGACGTTCCCGCTGGCATTTCCGGCCCTGCGGGGCGGCGGGGCGCTGGCCCTGGCGACCGTGCTGGGCGAGTTCGGCGCGACCCTGGTCCTCTCCCGGCCCGAGTGGGCGACCCTGAGCACTGGCCTGTACGAGCGGCTGGGCCGCCCCGGCGAACGCAACCTGGGCGAAGCGTGCGCGCTGGCAACCGCGCTGCTGCTGCTGTCCACCCTGGCCTTCACGCTGCTGGACGGCGGCGAGGGCGAGGTCACGTGAAGGACGGCCGGTGTGTTCCCTCTCCCGTGGGGAGAGGGCCTCGCGGAGCGAGGGGTGAGGGGTGTCGTGCGGGGCGGCGAGGAATCCCGTGCCATGCTGGGCCCCGTGAGTGAGCCGCTGCCCCCTGCCCTATCCCTCCGCGACATCCAGAAATCGTTTGGTGGGGTGGCGGCGGTGCGGGGCGTGTCGCTGGACGTGGCGGCGGGTGAGACGGTGGCGCTGCTGGGCCCGAGCGGCTGCGGCAAGAGCACGGTGCTGCGGGTGGTGGCGGGCCTGGAACGGCCCGACAGTGGGACGGTTACGGTGGCGGGCCGGGACGTGACGGCCCTGCCGCCGGAGGCGCGGCACGTGGGGTTGGTGTTTCAGGATTACGCGTTGTTTCCGCATCTGAGTGTGCTGGGGAACGTGGCGTACGGGCCGCGCGTGCGGGGCGCGGGGCGTGGGGTGGCGGAGGCGCGGGCGCGGGAGGCGCTGGCGCTGGTGGATCTGCCGGGGTTGGAGGCGCGTCGTCCGGCGCAGTTGTCGGGGGGGCAGGCGCAGCGGGTAGCGCTGGCGCGGGCGCTGGCGACGGGTTCGCCGCTGTTGCTGCTGGATGAGCCGATGTCGAACCTGGATGAGCGGCTGCGCGCGGAGTTGCGGGAGGGGCTGCGCGCGCTGTTCGCACGGGTGGGGGCGGGGGTGCTGCTGGTCACGCATGATCAGCGGGAGGCGCGGTCCCTGGCGGGGCGGGTGGCGGTCATGCGGGCGGGGGCGCTGGTGCAGGTGGGAACGACCGAAGAGGTGTTCGCGCGGCCTGCGTCGGCGTGGGTGGCGGCGTTTCTGGGCGAGTCGAACCTGTTGCCGGACGGGCTGGGCTGGGTGCGGTTCGTGCCGGAGGGGACGCTGCGGCCCGGTGTGGGTGAGGCGTGGCCGGTGACGGCGCGCCATTCGGTGGACGGGGGCGTGCAGGTGACGGTCGCGCACGCCTGGGGGCCGCTGTCGCTGACACTGAGTGCGCGGGAGGCGGCCGCGCTGGACGGTGACTGCCTGCGCCTGAGCGTGGAGGAGTCGGGTGTGCGGCGCCTGCCGGAGGACCGCGCGTGATCGGGTGGGTGCTGGTGGGGGGGCGGCTGGTGGATTCGCCGCTGCTGGCGGCGCTGCCCCGCCCGGACGTGGTAGTCGCGGCGGATGGCGGGGCGCGGCACGCGGCGCTGCTGGGCATGTGGGGAGTGGGCCACCGGGGAGCGGGTGAGTCGGGGCAGGGCGTGCGGGTGGACGTGTGGGTGGGTGATTTCGATTCGTCGGCGGGGGTGTTCGTGGACGCGCCGCGTGAGGTGCACCCGGCGGCGAAGGATGAGACGGACGCGGAACTGGCGATCCGGGTGGCGCGGGAGCGCGGCGCGACTGAACTGGTGCTGCTGGGCGCGTTCGGGGGCCGCTTCGATCACGCGCTGACGCTGGCGCTGGGCGCACTCCGGCTGGCCGAGCGCGACGGGCTGCGCGTGACCCTGACCAGCGGGGACGAGTGGGGCTGGCCGCTGACGCCCGCCTCTCCCCTGTCGCTGGAGGTGCCGCCGGGCGCGACCCTGAGCGTGCTGGCCGTCTCGGACCTGCGGGGCCTGAGCCTGGGCGGGGTGCGCTGGCCGCTCGTGAACGCCGATATTCCGCTGGGGAGCGGCTGGACCGTCAGCAACGAGGTGCAGGGGGGGCCGGTGACCGCCTCACTGCGGGAGGGCCGCGCGCTCGTGACGGTCCTGCCCACCCTGCCGGACTGACCCCCAGATACTGAATCCACAGACCCTGAACCCACAGCGGCGGGGGCACTCCACGCTGGAATGCCCCCGCCGCTGCTCTGTTTCTACTTCCTACAACCTACGCCCCTCAGTTGGCGGGGCAGGCGTCCACGCCGGCGCGGGTGCCACGGGTGAATTTGCAGCCGTAGTTAGGGTCGGCGATGACGGCGGGGGTGGTCACGTCGTCCCCGGCGGGTTTCGCGCCGCCAGCTTCCCATTTCACGAGGTCGTTGAAGCCCTCGACGAGTTCGGCGGCCGTGAAGTCGCAGTGGCCGGGGGCGCGGACGGCGCGCTGCACGAGGCGGTCGCCGTTCCCGGCGGCGGTCATGGCGGCGCGGTACAGCTGCTGGTGCTTGAAGGGCACGTAGAAGTCCCCGGTGGTGTGCAGGGTCAGGACGGGCACGCTGACCTCGCCGTTCACGCGGGGCAGGTAGCGGACGCGGCCATTGACGGCCGGGTTGGGGTTCTGGGCGGGCGTGACGCGCAGGATGCTGGCGTTGAAGGCGACCTCGGCGGCGGTGGGGGTCGCGCCGTTCGTCCAGCGGTAGGTGGTGTTCGCGTTGCCGTAGATGTTGCGGGGCAGGATGCCGGTCACGGTGCCGTCCGAGCCGCCGGTGCTGAACACGGCGCCCTGGAGGGCCGCCACGCGGAAGCCGAGGTTGAACACGGGGCGGTCGCCGCCCGTGAGGTTGCGGGCGACCTCGCGGAGTTTGGCGCCCTGGGTGGCGTTCTCCTGCCAGAGTGCGCCGCTGTACGAGCTGAAGCTGGCGTTCAGGATGTCGGGCAGCAGGGCCTTGTACGTGTCGGTGCCCTGCGGGAAGGTCTTGGATCCCAGGCCCGCGAGGTGCGCGGCGACCAGGGTGTAGTCGCCCAGCCACTGGAATTCGTATTCCTCGTCCATGACGCCGCAGGCGGGCATCGCGGCGGCGTAGGTGGTTCTGTTTTTCGCGGTCTGCGCGGTTTCCTTCTCGACGGCGGCGGCGGCGACGTGGCCGCCCATGCTGAAGCCCATGATGATGTTCTTGCTGGGCTGGGCGTACTTGCCGCCGGTCAGGGTGCTGAAGCTGTTGGCCAGGGCGTTGGTGTCTTCCACGCCGGCCTGCACGTCGTAGTAGTTAGAGGAGTACGAGCTGGCAGCCCAGGCGTACCCGAGGCTCAGCCAGTAGGCGCGCAGGCTTGGGGTCTGCACGCGCAGTTCCGGGCCGTCTCCGGCGTACCCGTGGGTGTACATGATCAGCTGCTTGTTCCAGTTGGCGGGCACCTCGATGGCGTAGGCGGCCTTGCCGCGAATGCCGTCCATGGTGCCCTGGTACAGGTCCGCGCCGGCCGTGGCGGTCAGGGTGGGCGTGATGGCCGTGAAGGTGCGGGTATCCTGCGCGCGGGTTTCGGCGGCGGGGACGGGCGTGCGGGAGCACGCGGCGAGGGCGAGGGCAGCGAGCAGACTGGCGGTCAGGGAACGCATCATGAGAAACCTCCGGGGGCGGGTCGAGGTGAGCTGAGTTGTGTGAGTGCGGCCGTGATGATAGCGCCTGCCGGGGCCAGGGCATCTGTACGGAAGATCACGCCGCAGGCAGC
This sequence comes from Deinococcus aquaticus, assembly GCF_028622095.1. Lineage (NCBI taxonomy): Bacteria > Thermotogati > Deinococcota > Deinococci > Deinococcales > Deinococcaceae > Deinococcus > Deinococcus aquaticus. The sequence continues at coordinate 277,423 of NZ_CP115165.1, forward strand.
CTGATACGGACTCCGGTTGAAAGGTTTGCAAAAACTTTCAACCCGAGCAGAGCGAGCAGGAGAGAAACGGGTTCCGGAACTATCTGCGGGACAGGTGCGTACCTGAACGCATGAGACAGAGCGGCGCAGGTGAGCGGGCAGGCAGGGAACGCTGGAACGTGTGGGGGCGCGCGTGAGGGCCAGGCGTGGGCCGGGGTGCGGCTGCCTGGGCTGCGGCGGGGGCCTGCTGGTGCTGGCGCTGCTGGGCGCGCTGGCGTGGTTCCTGGTGATTCAGCCGGCCCGGTCGTTCCTGGCGAACTGGCAGACGCCCGGCGCGACCTCGCAGGGCCAGCAGACGAGCACGCAGACTCAGTCGCCGCAGGGTCAGACCGGCGGGACACAGACGGATAGCGCCAGTGCAGGAACGCAGGCCGCGCCTTTCACGCGGGCGGAGGTGCAGCAGTTCGTGCGGGTGCGCCGGACGGTGAGTGCCGCGATGGGCAGTTCCTTTACCGGGGTGCAGCAGGTCTGGACCGACATTCAGAATGGCCAGAACCCGAATCTGTTCCAGGTGATGACGGTCCTGCGCGACGCGGGCAGCAGTGTGGGCGCGGCCCGGCAAGCGCAGGCGGCGGCGCTGACAGCCGAGGGGATGACACCGGAACGCTACGCGCAGGTGCGGGCCGGAGTGAACCGCGCGCTGGGCGTGCCGAACATCGATTTCGCGCAGGCGGCGCAGTCGCTTCAGAGTGGGCAGCTACCAGACCTGAACCGTGACGTGCAGACCGGCACCGCGCAGGAGCGGGCGCTGGTGCAGCCCTTCCAGAAGGAACTGACGGACACGGCCGCGCTGGGCCTGCTGGGCCTGTAGTTCAGGCGGCCAGTGGCAGGCGGCGGGGGGCGACGGGTTCGCTTCCCGCCGTCTGTTGTTGCGCTCCCTGGCCTCCTTCTCCCTCCCGCAGCCGGTCTTCATGATTCGTTGAAGTTCGCGGCGCGGCGCGGTGCGGGCGGGCAGTGTGTGTGCGCGCTGCCGCACTTGCCTCATGGGGCTCCGATAAGGTGAGCGTCATGAAGACTGAGCTTAGTTCTGCCGTCCTGCCCGCGCCGACCGCGCAGTCCGAGGCGCTGTTCGCGCGGGCGCGCGCCGTCACGCCCGGCGGGGTGAACAGCCCGGTGCGGGCCTTTCGCAGCGTGGGCGGCACGCCGCGCTTTATTGCCAGCGCGCAGGGCGCGTACCTGACGGACGCGGACGGCACTCGCTACCTGGATTACATCGGGTCGTGGGGGCCGATGATCCTGGGCCACAACCTCCCGGCGGTGCGTGAGGCGGTCGCGGACGCCCTGCAGTTCGGCACGAGTTTCGGCGCGCCCGGCGAACGTGAGGTGCTGCTGGCCGAGCAGGTCACGCGCCTGACCGGCGTGGACCGCGTGCGTTTCGTCAGCAGCGGCACCGAGGCGACCATGAGCGCGCTGCGGCTGGCGCGCGGCGCGACGGGCCGCAAGTTCATCCTGAAATTCCGCGGGAACTACCACGGGCACGCGGACGGCCTGCTCGTCGAGGCCGGGAGCGGCCTGATGACGAACGAGGGGCACCTGGGCGCAGCGGCCCCCAGCAGCGCGGGCGTGCCCGAGGAGTACGCGCGCCTGACGCTGGTCAGCGAGTACAACGACCCGCAGGCGCTGGACGCCCTGCTGGCCGAGCGGGGGCACGAGCTGGCGGCCGTGATCTTCGAGCCGGTCGTGGGGAACGCCGGGGTGCTGGTGCCCACGCCGGAATTCCTGGCGGCGCTGCACCGCGTGAAGGAGCACGGGGCGCTGCTGATCGCCGATGAGGTCATGACCGGGTTCCGCCTGTCCCTGAACGGCGCGACCGGGCTGCTGGGCCTGCAACCGGACCTGATCTGCTGGGGCAAGATCATCGGCGGGGGCCTGCCGGTCGGCGCTTATGGCGGCCGGGCCGACGTGATGGACTTCGTGTCGCCGCAGGGGCCGGTGTACCAGGCGGGCACGCTCAGCGGGAACCCGCTGGCGATGGCGGCGGGCCTGGCGACCCTGACGGCCCTGGAGAACGACCCGGGCCTGTACGCGCGGCTGGACGCCTACACGGCGCAGCTGGCCTCGGGCCTGAAGGAGGCGGCGCAGGCGGCGGGCGTGCCGGTCAGCGTGAACCGGGTGGGCAGCATGCTCACGGCGTTCCATCAGGACGTCCCGGACGGCCATGTGCGCACGTACACCGACGCGGCCCGCAGCGACACGGCCGCCTTCGCCCGCTGGTTCCAGGGGATGCTGGCGCGCGGCGTGTACTGGGCGCCCAGCCAGTTCGAGAGCATCTTCGTGAGCGGCGCGCACGGCGACACGGAACTGAACGCCACGCTGGAGGCCGCGCAGGCCGCGTACCGGGATCTTGGGGGCCGTGACCTGGGGACGCATGAGCTGGGAGCCGGCGCATGACCCTCCTGACGCAGACGGCGCAGATCGTGAACGTCCTGAGCACCCACAAGGTCATCGCGGTGGTCGGCTTTCACCATGACAGTGTGAAACCCGCGTATTACGTTCCGGAGTACATGCACCGCCAGGGGTACACCATCATTCCCGTGAATCCGGCGCTGGCCGCGCGCGGCGAGAGTTACTTCGGGCACCGCGCGGTGTCCACGCTGGCCGAGATCGGGGTGCCGGTGGATATCGTGGACATCTTCCGCCGCAGCGACAAGGTGAGGTTGCACGTGCCGGACATCCTGGCGATGGCGCCGCCCCCGAAGGTCGTGTGGATGCAACTGGGCATCCGGGACGACGCCGTGGCCGCCGAGCTGAGCAAGTGCGGGATGGACGTGGTGCAGGACCGCTGCCTGCTCGCGGATCACCGCGCGCTGCTGTGACACGCGCGGACGTACTGGTGGTCGGCGCGGGCCTGGGCGGGCTGGCATTCGCGCAGGACGCCGCCCGCGCGGGCCTGCGCGTGGCCCTGCTGGACAAGGCGCGCGGCGTGTCCGGCCGGGCCGCGACACGCCGCGTGACCCTCCCGGACGGGCAGGAGGTGCGCCTGGATCACGGGGCGCGCTTCTTCACGGCCCGCAGCGACCGCGCCCGCACCCTGGCCGAGGGTGGCGTGCGGGACGGCTGGAACGCCGTGTGGACGCGCGGGGTGGCCCACTGGCAGGCCGGGCAGATCACCCTGCCCCAGGACGGTCACCCCCGCTACGCGCCCCCGGCGGGCATGAGCGTGCTGGGCCGCACCCTGGCACGCGGCCTGGACGTGAAAACGGGCGTGACCGTCACCAGCCTGGAACGCCTGAACGCCACCCAGGGCGGCGGCTGGCGCGTGCACTCGCGTGAGGGTCAGCACTGGGACGCCGCGAAGCTGATCCTGAACGTCCCGGCCCCGCAACTCCTGGCGCTGCTGGCCACCCTGGACCCCGGCAGCCCCGACGTCATTCCGGCCGTCCTGCACGGCCATGATTCCGGGGAAGCGGCGCGGCAGGCCGGACTGGTCACGTACGACCCCTGCTGGGCGGCCGGCGTGATCCTGCGCCAAGACCTGCCTGCCGACTGGCGCGCCCTGCGGCCCGAGCATCCGGTTCTGGAATGGATCGCGCGCGAGCATACCAAACGCCCGGACGGCGCGCCCCCCTCGCTGACACTGCACGCCACGCCCGCATGGAGCCGCGCGAACCTGGAACGCACGCCCGAACAGGTGCTGCCGGACCTGCTGGCCGCCGCGCAGGACATCCTCGGGCCGCTGGATGTTGCGCAGGCCTTCGCGCACCGCTGGCGGTACTCCATCCCGGCCGTCACCGCCCCTGGCCCCTGCCACTGGGACGCCGCGCTGGACCTGGGCTGGTGCGGCGACTGGTTCACGCCCGACCCGCACGGCCCGCGCGTGGAGAGTGCGCTGCTCAGCGGCTGGGCGCTGGCGCGCCGCGTGACCGGCACGGACTGACCACGCCCCTCAGGGCCACCGGGGCACGACCTGCTGGCCTCTTCCCTGCGACTCACCGGGGCCGGGCACGCAACCTCGCACGCATCTCAGTGTCCCGCGCCCTAGGATGCCAGCAGGCAGGACCTCCCGGCACGCGCCGGGAAAGGAGCACATCATGGGATTCATGAAGAACCTGAAAGACCGCGCCCAGCAGGGCCTCGACGCCGCCCAGAAGGGCTGGGGGCAGTACAACAACGCCAAGTTCGCGGACGCCGCCATGGCCGCCAGCGCCCTGATCAGCGCCGCCGACGGCCGCATCGACCCCGAGGAGAGGCGCAAGACGGCCGCGTTCATCATGAGTTCCGACAAGCTCAAGGCCTTCGACGTGAGCGTGCTGGCCGCCAAGTACGACGCGCACTGCGACACCATGACCCGCGACCCGGACTTCGGGAAGATCAACCTGCTTCAGGCGGTCGGGAAGGTCGCCAAGGACGCCGTGGAGGCCCGCACGGTCGCCCAGGTGGCCCTGCTGATCGCCACCGCCGACGGCAACTTCGACGAGAGCGAGCAGAAGATGGCGCGTGACATCATCCACGCCCTGAAACTCCAGCCCAGCGAATTCGGGCTGTAACCACAGCCGCCAGGGTGGAACGCGCCATCATGCAGGCGCGTCCCCCTTCCTGTGACGTTCAGTCCGCGCTGACCGCTTCGCGTGCCGGCACGGCTGGCAGGCCCAGCATGGCGTGCACGCTGGCGCTCCAGCCCTCGTCGTCCAGGGTGCGCCAGTGGTGCGCCCACTGCCAGCGGCGGTAGGCGTCGGCGGCGGCCTCCAGGCCGTCCTCGGCGCCCAGCAGGGGATTGGCGGGCGGGGTGCCCAGGTGGTGGCGGGTCAGGCTGCCTTCCAGGTCCGCGAGGGTCCTGGGTCCAAACGCGAACGACACGTGGCCCTGCCCGGTCCAGCGGCGCAGGTCGTCCTCGGGCGGCAGGGCGTACAGGATCAGTTCGCCGCCGGGGTGCGCGTCCCCCGGCCCGGTCAGGGTGAGGCCCGGCACGTTGTCACGCAGGTACGCGGCGATGGGGCCTGTGGCATGCGCGGCGGCCCCGGCGCGCAGGTGGTCCATGGCGGCTTTCGGGTTCAGGCGCGGATAGGGTTGCGGGGCGGGCGGCGCGTCGAGGCGCAGAGTGGCGGGGGCGCGCAGGGCCTGCCCGTGGAATTCCAGGCGGGTCTGGCCGCGCCACTCGCTGCTCACCAGTTGCGCGGCGAGGTCGCGTTCCCCGCCGGTGTCGTCGGTCTCGTCGAACTTGATGCCGCGCAGGCCCGCCACCTTGAACTGCAGGCTGTTGCCTTTCTTGCCGACCAGTCGGGTGTCGGTCAGGGTGTCGCGCAGGTGCCACAGCGGCAGCGGGTGGCCCTCGCCGAACGGTTCGAACGTGGCGGCCTCGGCCAGCAGGTCCAGCGAGGCCCCCAGGCCCGGCAGCGGCGCGTCCAGGCGCACGCGGGGGTGCGGCGCGGGGAACTGCCGGGCGTACTCGTGAATGCGCTCCTGGAACGCGCCGATGTTGGCGGGGTCGATGGAGAACCCGGCCGCGCCGGGGTGCCCGCCGTAGCGTTTGAGCAGGTCGTGACTCAGGCGCAGGCCCTGCACGGCGCTGATGCCGGGCGTGCTGCGGACCGAGCCCTTGCCCTGCGCGATGATGTACACGGGTTTGTGGTATGTCTCGAGCAGTTTGCTGGCCACGATGCCCATCACCCCGGCGTGCCAGTCGGGGTGCGTGACGACCAGGGCCGGGTCGGCGGGGTCGGCGATGGTCAGGGCCTGCGCGAACATGTCGTCCTGCAACTTGCGGCGTTCCAGGTTCCGGATTTCCAGGTACTCGGCGAGGCGGCTGGCCTCGTGCGGGCTGCGCTGCGTGAGCAGGTCCAGGGCGACGTCGGCCTCACCCATGCGCCCGGCGGCGTTGATGCGCGGCGCGAGAATGAACGCCACGTCCCGCGCGGTGGGCCGGCGGACCCGTCCAGAGTCCAGCAGGGCGCGCAGGCCCGGCAGTTCGGTTGCGGCCAGGGCGTCCAGTCCGGCGCGGACCAGGGCGCGGTTCTCCCCGATCAGGGGGGCCACGTCGGCCACGGTGCCCAGGGTCGCCAGGGCCGCGTAGGCTCGGGGTTCCGGCAGGCCGAGCAGGTCGTTCACGGCCCACAGCAGGTGGTACGCCACGCCCGCGCCGGTCAGATTGTGCAGGTCGTGGTCGAAGTCAGTGGTCAGGTGCGGGTGCACGACCAGCGCGTCCGGGAATTCGTCGCCGGGCGCGTGGTGGTCGGTCACGATGACCTGCGTGCCGTGGTCCAGCAGCGCGCGGATCTCGGCGTGGTTGGTCACGCCGCAGTCCACCGTGACGAGCAGGTCACAGGCGGCGGCGTGCTCCTCGACCCTGTCCGGATGAACGCCGTACCCCTCGTTCAGGCGGTGCGGAATGAAGCCGTGCACGTCGGCGCCCAGGTCCCGCAGGCCCAGGACCAGGGTGGCGGTGGCGCTCACGCCGTCCGCGTCGTAATCCCCGTGAATGCGGATGCGTTTGTGCTCGCGGATGGCCTGCACGATCCGCCCGGCCGCTTCCCGCAGGGCCGGGTTGGGCGTCAGGGTCAGGGGTGGGTCCAGCAGCGCGGCGCTCAGGCCACGCCCACTCAGGACCTGCGCCAGCGGAGGCGACACCCGCCACAGGCGCATGGCGTCCAGCAGTTGCTCACGGCTGGCGGGCGGGGCCAGCAGCCACTCCAGGTCCGGGCGCTGGCGGACACTCACGGGGCGCTCCCGGCCACGCCGGCGTCCGTTCCCGGCAGCGTCGGCGTGACGGTGGGCGCGGCAGCGGGCGGCGGCATGGCTGGTGGTTGCGTGGCTGGCGGTTGCATGGCTGCCAGTCTCGCCTGCAGGGTCGCGGTCAGGCGGTCCTCGGTATCGCGGCGTAACCGGGCTTCACTCTGGCGGCGCAGCCTCTCACGGACCAGACCCGGCAGCAGCAGTAGCGCCATGAACAGCGCCCCCACCAGCAGGAACAGGCTGACACTCACCCCGACTGACACGCTCACCTCTCCCCGGCCGGTAGGCAGGGGTAGGCGGACCAGTTCAGGGTTCTCCAGAGCGAACAGGGCCAGGTAAGCGGCGATGCCCAGCAGCAGCAGCACCTGAAGGAAAGAAACGAGGCGCATACCCCCTCAGTCTACCCCTCTGCACCGACCGGGTCCGGAAGGTGTCTCACCGCCGCGTGGGAACAGCAAGAGGGCCAGGAGGTCCAGAGACACTTCCACGATAGCCCGGCCAGACGGGGTACCCAGTGTTGAGGCAACAGGAAACGGCCCCCCAGATGGGAGGCCGTCTGCTCGTGACCCGGCGTGCGGGTCAGAGAGTGGGGATCAGAAGTAGAACTTGACGCCGGCTTTCGCGCCGAAGTTGAAGCCGCCGGTCTTGGCGTCGCTCGCCGCCAGACCCGTGCCGTATCCGTTGTTGCTCAGGTAGTACTTGCCGTTGCCTTCCACGAATGCGGAGATGCTGTCGGTGATGCGGTAGTCCACACCCAGCAGGGCGTTGGCGTAGATGTCCGTGCCGCTCTGCGTGGTGTTGCCACGCTTCTGGCTGCTGGTCAGGCCGAGGCCCGCACCAACGTAGGGGGTCAGGTTGCTGCCGGTATTCAGGTCGTAGGTAGCGCTGACGTCGCCGCTGATGGCGTTCCAGCCGGGCTGGTAGTCGGCCGCGACGCGCACGCCGACCGGGCCGATCACGTTGCTGGAGCCGACGACGACGCCGCCGGTCACGCAGTAGTTGACCTTGCCCTTGTTCTTGTCAAGCGTGTTCAGGCACTCGGAGCCGCTCATGGCGGACTTGGCACCCAGCGCGACGCCGGCATACAGGCCACGGCCGGTGTTCATCATGCCGTCGTCGGTGGCGACGGGCTCACCGATCACGACGGTGCCGGTGGTGGGGGCAGGCGTGACGGGTTCGGTCACGGTGCCGGTGGTGGTGGTGCCGGCAGCGCCAGCAGGACCGGCGGGGCCCTGGGGACCGACGGGGCCTGCGGGACCCTGGGGGCCAGCGGGGATGTTACGGACGGCCGCTTCGAGGGCGTCGATGCGGGCAGTCAGGGCGGCGGTGTCGGCGGTGGCGGCGCCGTCACCCATGCCGTTGATCTTGGCTTCGAGGGCGTCGATGCGGGCCTGCTGGTCGGCGCTGAGTTTCTCGAGGTCGGTCACGCGGCTGGCGATGGCGGCCAGTTCGGTGCTGACTTCCTGCATGCCGTTGGCGACGGTGGTCATGTCGCCCTGGCTCATACCGCACTCGCTCATGGCGCCGCTCTGGAGCAGGCGGTAGAAGATGAGGGCAGCCTGGTAGCGGGTCAGGTTCTCGTTGCCGCGGAAGGTGCCGTCGGGGAAGCCCTGGATCAGACCGCACTTGACGATCACGTCAACGGCGTCTTTGGCCCAGTGGCCGGCGGGCACGTCACTCAGGGTGACCTGTGCGGGGGCGGCGGTGGTGGTGGTGGTCTGGGCGCTGGCAGCGCCGAGGCTCAGGGCCAGGGTGGACGCGATGATCAGTGATTTGCGCATGTTCGTTCTCCTTGGGTGTTCGGTGCGGGATGTGGGACTTGTCTTCCCGGTTTCCTACTGTTCACCGTAGGCATCAGCAGTGAGGGCTTTGTGAATTTCTCTACGGTTAGCCTTCGGGTCAGGCGGCCAGAAAGGGCGAAATGGCTGCTTTCGGGCCATCATGAGGAATAAATGTCAGATGGGTCATTTTGCATGAGTCGCCTGGAAGCGCTTCACGATGGGGTTTTTCAACTTCACATGAGAAGCCTGTCGAAACGTACACGTCGCCTCCTCATGAGAGAAGATTCAGGGGCGGCGTGGCCCTCAGACGACCGGACTGACCAGTCTGCGCCCCTTATACTCGCCAGATGAGTCAGATTCATGTTCGCGCCCAGCCCGGAGACGTGGCTTCGTACGTTCTGCTGCCCGGCGATCCCAACCGCGCCCGCCACATCGCCAGCGCCTACCTGGAAAATGCCCGCGAGTACACCAGTCACCGGCAACTGCTGGGCTTCACCGGCACCTACCAGGGCGTGCCGGTCAGCGTGCAGACCACCGGCATGGGCTGCCCCAGCGCCGCCATCGTGACCGAGGAACTCGCGCGGCTAGGCGCCCGCACCCTGATCCGCGTGGGCACGCTGGGCGGCGCGACCCCCAGCGTCGCGCCCGGCGACCTGGTGATCGCCACGGCGGCCGTCCCGAACGACGGCACCACCCGCCAGATGCTGGGCGGCGCGCCGTACGCCCCGGCCGCCAGTTTCGAGGTCGTGGAGGCCAGCGTGAAGGCCGCCCGCCAGCACGGCGCGCCGCACCACGTGGGCCTGGTCATGACCGAGGACGCCTTCTACGCCAGCACCCCCGAGCACGCGCGCCTGTGGGCAGGCCGGGGCGTGCTGGGCTTCGAGATGGAAGCCAGCGCCATCTTCCTGGTCGCGGCGCAGCGGGGCCTGCGGGCCGCGTGCCTGACCGCGTGCAGCAACGACATCGGCGACCCGCAACTGGTGCCCGACGAGGTGCTGGCCGCCGGGGTGGACCGCATGGTGCGCGTGGCGCTGGACGCCATCGTGACGCTGGCCGCCGCCGACACCCAGTAAGGGACAACCCGGAACGCCCGGCGCGCGCAGGCGTCCCGGACAGACCCGGGGGCCACGGCATTGTTGTTCGCCGTGGCCCCCGGGTCTGCCAGTCCACTGGGCAGTCTGCCCCCCGGCAGGCAGCACGGCGTGACCGCACCGGTTCAGCAGTGTGGGTTCAGGAGTGCAGGTTCAGGAGTGCCCTTCGTGGGGCGCTGTTCGTGAGGTGCGTTCTGCGTGGCGGCGCGGGCTGTGGCAGGATAAACCCATGACGCAACTCGACGAACTGGAATTCGATAACGTGCAGATCGACCAGCATGGCCCCATCGCCGTGCTGACCATCAACCGCCCCCGGGCGCTGAACGCCCTGAACGCCGATACCCTCTCGGAGATCGCGCAGGCCGTGAACATGATCATCGAGGACGCCGAGGTGGGCGTACTGATCATCACGGGCGCGGGCGAGAAGGCCTTCGTGGCGGGCGCGGACATCAGCGAGTTCGGCGACCTGGAAGGCGTGTACGACGGCCGTGAACTGGCGCTGGCCGGGCAGGACGTCATGCATCAGATCAGCAGCCTGCCCATTCCCGTGATTGCGGCCGTGAACGGGTACGCGCTGGGCGGCGGACTGGAACTCGCGCTGGCCTGCGACGTGCGCGTGGCCGCCACGACCGCCCGCCTTGGCCTGCCGGAAACCAGCCTGGGCCTGATTCCCGGGTTCGGCGGCACGCAGCGCCTGCCGCGCCTGATCGGCACGGGCCGCGCGCTGGACATGATCCTCACGGGCCGTCAGGTGAAGGCCGACGAGGCGCTGAGTATGGGCCTCGTGAACTACGTGGCCGACAACGCCCTGACCAGGGCCCGCGAGGTCGCCGAGGCCATGCTGAAAAACGCGCCCATCGCCATCTCGCTGGTCAAGGAAGCTGTGCGGCGCGGCATGGACACCACGCTGGAAGGCGGCCTGGAAATCGAGGCGGACCTGTTCGGCATGACGGTCGCCACCAAGGACTTCCGCGAGGGCGTGGACGCCTTCCTGAACAAACGCCCGGCGGAGTTCCAGGGTGAGTGAGAAGGGCGGCCCCTCCGACGGGAAGGGCAACCCCCAGAAGTTCCGCCTGAGCGTGCAGAGCGGCGTCGTCAGCGATGTCGAGGGCCGCGCGCAGCCTGCGCCGGGCCGTGAGGGCAGCGCCACCCCGAACGGCCAGCGCGTCGTGGAGTTCACCACGCCCCGCGCCAAGCTGATCGAGGAGGCCGACGGCGCCATCCGCGCCGACCTGGCCTCGTACCCGCGTGCGCTGGCGGCGTACGAGGCGCTGCGGGGCGACCCGGAAGCCCTGGCGCACTGGGACATGGCGAACTACATCACCATGCGCAAGCTGGGGTACAACGATCACGGGCGCGTGCACGCGTTCATCACGGGCGCGGCGGGCATGGCGATCACGGAACTGCTGCTGGAGGGCGGCGTGAAACCCGACCTGATGGACAGCGGCGTGGGCGACCCCGACGACGTGTTCCTGACCGTGATCCTGGGCACCATGCTGCACGACATCGGCAACCAGATTCACCGGGCGGGGCACGAGGCGCACGGCGTGGCGCTGGCCCTGCCGATCCTGGACCGCATCATGGGGCCGCTGTACCCGGACCCGTTCAAGCGCACCAAGGTCCGCTCGTTCATTCTGGGCGGCATCAATTGCCACGACCTGAATCCCGCCCCGCTGACCATCGAGGGCGGCATCGTGGCCGTCGCGGACGGCACGGACATCACCAAGGGCCGGGGCCGCAAGGCGTTCAGCCTGGGCAGCGTGGACATCCACTCGATCAGTGCGCTGGCCGTGGATCAGGTGGTCATCGAGAGGGGCCGCGACAAGCCGGTGCTGATCAGCGTGACCATGAACAACTCCGGCGGCATCTTTCAGGTCGAGGAGATCCTGGCGCCCAAGGTCATCCGCACGCCGCTGCGCCGGTTCGTGGAACTGCGCGCCACGACCCGCCCGCAGGGTGACGAGCAGATCCTCTCGCGGGTCCGCCTGGACGGCGATCACTTCGTGATGGACCTCGAAAGCGGCGAGCAGGTCGAGGTGGAGGTCATGGATTCGCAGAAGCAGGCGCAGCAGGCCGTGGCCGAGAAACTGGGCCTGAGCAGCGACAGCCGCTGACCTCACGCCACACAGGGGCGCCCCGACCAGATCACCGGTCGGGGCGTTCCTGCATCCGTGGGTTACTTCTCAGTGCCGGGCAGTGGGGTGGTGCGGGCAGGGCCGCCGTCCACGCCGCCACTGCGGTGCGCACCGTCGCCGCCCTGCGCGCGGCCTTCGAGGTCGCTGTCACCGTCGTTGTTGGGGGTGCCCTGGCGGTCCTCGAAGTCGTGGCCGCCCAGCACGCCGTCATTGAATCCCGGCTGGTCGTTGGGGTTGGTGCCGTCGGCGTCGGCCGCGCCGCGCAGCAGGCTCTCGGCGGCCATCTTGTCCTGCAACAGTTCGCCGGTGGTGCCGTCGTCTCGCACTTCGCCCTCCGGGGCGTACTCGGAATCGTTCTTGCGGGTCATGGTGCCCAGCGTACCCGCCGGTCCGCCGGGGTGGGTGGGGAGCCACTGAGGGCGTCCTTCATCAACACCGCTTCAGCAACACCCGCTGCACCGACGCACGCAGCCCCGACACCCGGGCCGGGGCCGCGCGTGTTGACCAGCCGATCAGCGGGAGGCGGCCCTTCACAGACACGCTTACCGCCCGAGCCTCTATACTTGACTGTCTATGACGAAAGAACGCATCACCATGACCCAGCGCGGGTATGAAAAACTGCTCGAAACCCTTCACTTCCTGAAAACCACCAAGCGTGAGGAAATCTCCGAGAACATGGGCCGCGCCATTGCCGACGGCGACCTGCGGGAAAGCGCTGCCTACGACGAGGCCCGCATGCAGCAGTCCGAGAACGAGGCCCGCATCTCGGAACTGGAAAGCCAGCTGGAACGCTCGGTGATCATCGAGGAAGACAGCAGCGGCGGCGCCGGCCTGGGCGCCAAAATCACCGTGAAAGACGCCAAGGGCAAGGAGCACAAGTTCGAACTGGTCGGCACCTACGAGGTGGACGTACTGAAGGGCAAGATCAGCGACGCCAGCCCCATCGGGAAGGCCCTGGCAGGCCGCAAGGCCGGCGAGAAGGTCACGGTGCAGCTACCCAAGGGCACCGCCGATTTCGAAGTGCTGGCCGTCGACTACGTGTAACCGGCGCTGACGGGGGCCAGGGCTGATGGAGAGCGGGTCTCCCCCGCCGCACACTGACCCGCAGCAGCAGAGCAGGCTCCCTTTCACACGGACAGGGAGCCTGCTCTGCTGCGTTGAACCTGCCGCAACGCTTACGGGCGGGGTTTCAGCGCCGGTATGCGCAGTCCTCCCCGCCCGTCCCAGCCTTTGAAGGCGTAGAAGCGCCCGGGTTCGCCGGTTTTCAGGAAGTCGCTCAGGGGCTCACGCATGGGCGGGGATTCGATCAGGTCCAGCGCCTCTTCCAGGGTGCAGAAGCGCGCCTCGACAATGAAGCCGTCCGGGTCGGCGGGGTTCAGCAGGCCGTCCCAGGTGGCCTCGAACGCCACGGCGATGGCGCGCTCGCCGCGCCGCTCGTCCTCGATATGCACGGTGTAGGCCATGTGCTTGATGCCTGTGAGTTTCAGGCCGGTTTCCTCGAAGATCTCGCGGTACAGCGCTTCCGGGAGGGTCTCGCCGGGTTCCACGACCCCGCCGGGCAGGGTGTGGCGCACGCGCCCGTGGCCCTGCCAGTCGTTCCCGACCAGCAGCACCCGCCCGAAGCGGTCGCGCAGGATCCCGGCGGCGACCAGCAGGTCACGCCGCGCCATGCGGGGTCTCCTGGGCGTCGCGGGCGGCCATGTCCATGAGTTGCAGTTCACGCTGCGCGCGGGCCAGGGCCGCCACGACGGGCGCGACGTTCCCGGCGATCACGCTGTCGAGCGGGTAGTTCTTGTCGTCGCCTTCGAGGCGGTGATCGGTCACACGGTTCTGTGGGTAGTTGTACGTGCGAATCTTCTCGCTGCGGTCGCCACTGCCGACCTGCGAGGCCCGCTGCGAGCGTTCGCGTTCCTCGCGGGCGGCGCGTTCGCGCTCGGCGAGGCGCGAGGCGAGGACCACCAGGGCCTTCTCGCGGTTCTTGATCTGCGAGCGGCCGTCCTGGCAGACGACCATGATCTCGTCGGGCGTGCCGGCGCGGTACACGGCGCGCACGGCCGAGTCGGTGGTGTTCACGCCCTGCCCGCCCGCACCCTGCGAGCGGAACACGTCGATGCGGACCTCGGACAGGTCGAGTTGCACCTCGTCCTCCTCGACTTCGGGCAGCACGGCGACCGTGACGGTACTCGTGTGGATGCGGCCCTGGCTCTCGGTGGCGGGCACGCGCTGCACGCGGTGAACGCCGCGTTCCCAGCGCAGTGCCCGGAAGGCTCCCTGCGCGCCGGGGCCGCCCGTGACTTCCGCCACGACCCGGCTGGCCCCACCCAGGTCGCTCTCGTTGGCGTCCAGGACGTTCAGGCGCAGGCCCGCGCCTTCCACGTAGCGGGTGTACATGCGCAGCAGGTCCATGACGAACAGGCCTGCCTCGGCCCCGCCCGCCCCGGCGCGCAGTTCCAGGATCACGTCCCGGCTGTCGTCGGGGTCGGTGGGCAGCAGCAGCACCACCAGTTCCGCCTCGATGTCCGTCAGGCGGGTTTCCAGGGGCGGAATCTCGCTGGCGGCCAGTTCGCGCATGTCCGGATCGGTCAGCAGTTCGCGCGCGCCGTCCAGGTCGGCCTGTACGCTGTCACGTTCGCGCAGCAGCGTGACCAGGGGCAGCAGTTCGCGGTGGCGGCGGGTCAGGCGGGCGTACTCGCGGGTGTCGGCCAGCGCGGCCGGGTCACCCAGGGCGCGCTCGACCATGCCGAACTCGGAGGCCAGTTCCGTCAGGCGGCTCATGGAGTGGGGGTCCGGGCCGCCCCGCAGGCGTGCCCGCGCGGGCGTGCCCCTGGGGGACCGTGAAGGTCAGGGCGGAGGGTGGTCACAGGAAACATGAACGCAGTCTAGCGTCCCACCCTGAACGGGACCGGAACGCTGCACGCGGCACCTTGGGGGTTTCAACGAAAAGGCTTCACATTCAGGCAACCTGAGAGGCCGGGGCCGTCCACACCTATCCCGACCCCCCGGCGCGGCGCGGACCGGGCGCTACAGTCGGGCGCATGAGAACCGTGACTGTGGGCATGCTCGGCTGTGGCACCGTGGGCCAGGACGTCCTGAACCTGATCGAACGCCGTGAAGCGATCTTCGCGGACCTGGGCGTGCGCATCGAGGTCGTGGGCGTCCTCGTGCGCGACACGGCCCGCGAACGCCGCATTCCGGCCGGGACGCCCCTGACCACCGACCCCGCCTTCCTGCAGGAGTGCGAGGTCGTGATCGAGGCGATGGGCGGCGTGGAACTTCCCATGACCATGCTGCGCCCCTACCTGCGCTCCGGACGGCCCGTCATCACGGCCAACAAGGCGCTGCTGGCCGAATGCTGGGACGAACTGCGCGACTACGCCCTGAACGGCAAACTGTACTACGAGGCGTCCGTGATGGCCGGCACGCCCGTCATCGGGCCCATGAGCACCGTGCTGCGCGCCAGCACCTTCACACGCCTGCAGGCCGTGCTGAACGGCACCTGCCTGTACATCCTGACGCAGATGGAACAGGGCCGGGACTACGCGCAGGCCCTCGCGGAAGCTCAGGCGCTCGGGTACGCCGAGGACCCACCCACCCTGGACGTCGGCGGCTTCGACACCGCGCACAAACTCACGGTCCTGGCCCGCTTCTGCGCCGACGGGAACTTCCGCTACGACCGCGTGCAGGTGCAGGGCATTGAGCACATCACGCAGGCCGACATCCAGGCCGCCCGCGAGCGCGGCGAACGCATCAAACTCGTCGCGGAACTCGAATCCGTGAACGGCGAGTGGCAGGCCCGCGTCGCCCCGCAGTCCCTGCCCGAAACTCACCCGCTGTGCACCGCCGGAGCCAGCCGCAACGCCATGGTCTACGAGGGGGAGGAGTGCGGCACCCTGATCTTCGCCGGGGGCGGCGCGGGCGGCATGGTCACCGCCAGCGCCATGGTCGGCGACCTGCTCGACCTGCTCATTGGCTTCCCCGGACACGTTCCTCTCCATTGAACTGGCCCCTGCACTGATGGGGGCGGGGCGGGGGAGGCAGGGCACGGTGGAGAACCACTGCGTCCCGCCTCCCGCGCCCCGCAAACGGATTACTCGTCGTCGAAGTCGTCCTCGTCGAGTTCCACGTCGCCCACGTCCTGATCGTCGGCCCAGTCTTTCAGGACGTTGGTGCGTCGCAGGTCGTCGCGGGGCGCGGCGAGGCGGGCGTTCTCGCGGTCCTCGCCGCTCATGACGCCCTGCGCGCGGCCCAGGACGGGCAGGTCGCCGGGTTCGACCTCGTAACGTTCGGCAAGGTACGCAGCGACCCACGCGCCGAAGTACCACAGGGCCAGCGCGGCGGGGTAGCCGCTGCTGCCGTCCGGGTAGGGCACGTGGATGATCTCGTCGATGCGGCTTTCGAGGATCTCGCGGGCCAGCATCAGGGTGTCGTCGGCGTCCCCGAGGATCAGGGCGACCCGGGCGTCGCCTTTCTCGTGCTGCGCCTCGAACGCACCCGTCACGAAGGGCAGCGGGTCGCCCAGCACCGGGATGCTCAGGGTCTTGCCGGTGCGGGCCAGCAGGTGCTGCCACGCGTGCGGGAGGGCCTCGGCTTCGGGCGCGGCAAGCAGCAGGGGCGTGCGGCCCCACAGGCTCCAGGCGAGGTCGCGGGCGGGGTTGTTCTCGGTGACGTGCGGGGCGCAGCGCCCGGCGAGGTCGCCCAGCAGGGCGTCGGCGGCGGCGGCCTCATCGCTGTGGCCGCTGGCGTGCGCGACGAACTGCGCGAAGTGGTACGTGGCGAGCGGGCCGCCGGGCACCAGCACGTCGATCTCCTCGGGGGTGCCGCCGGTGGCGACGCGGCGGGCGTTCGCGCCGGCCACGACGGCCAGATCGGCGTAATCGGTGGCCAGGGCGCTGGCGTCGGGGCTGCCGAGCACGAACTGCGTGCCGCCGCGCGTGAGGCTGCTGGCGATCAGGGTCTGGGCGATGGCGGCGGCCAGGGCGCCCTCGCCCACGCCGACCAGGCCGTAGGGAGCCTCGTCGGGGCGGGCGGGGCCAGCGTACGAGCCGGGCAGCGTTTCAAGCAGGGTCAGGAGGTTGATCGGGGCACTCATGCGTGACAGCGTACAGGGCGCGGGGGCGGCAGGTGGAGAGGCGCGCCGCAATCGCCCTGGCCGGGGGCGGGTGTCCCGGACGGCGAAAAAGGATGTTACAGACGCCGTTTCCTGCTTCACGCCCGCTTAATCTTGCGTGCTAGAATCCGGCGCGTGCGACTCCAGACAACCCCGTCACGGCCTGCGCCCTGCGGGCGGAACCCTCAACAAAAACACCACCCGCGAGGGTGGCGTTCTGGGACCTTCTGTGGTGCACTCGACTGGACTTGAACCAGTGGCCTTTGGCTTCGGAGGCCAACGCTCTATCCACCTGAGCTACGAGTGCATAGCTCGCGTACCCTAGCACCTTACATGAAGGAGATCAAGTGAAAAACAAGAAACTCGTGAACGGCCTGCTGAGCGTCCTGGCTCTGCTGCTGGTGGTGGGCATGGCCTACCAGTTCACCCCGAACCTGGGCTCGCTGTTCAACCGGCAGACCGGCACGCCCGCCCTGACCGTGAACGGCACGACCGTGACCGTCGAGTCGCTCGAAGCGGCCCGCCGTGCCAACCCCGTGCTGGCCAGCACCGATACCGGCGTGCTGGGCGACGACTTCAAGACCTTCGTGGTCGCGCAGCAGATTCAGCAGACGCTGGTGCAGAACGCCGTGAAGAGCGTCAAGGTCAGCCGCGCCGACGTGGCCGCCAAGGTCAAGGAAGTCCGCGAGGCCAACCAGCTGACCGACAACAAGGCCTGGACGGACGCGCTGCAGGGCGCCGGCCTGACCGACAGCTCGTACCGCGAGCAGGTCCGCCAGAGTCTGGCCGTCGAGCGCCGCGTCGAGGAGATCAAGAAGGCCGTGCCCGCCGCGACCGACGCGGAACTCCAGGCGTACTACGACCTGAACCCCGGCAAGTTCCAGACGGACGCCCGCATTCAGGGCCGTCAGATCGTCGTGGCCGACAAGGCCAAGGCGCAGGCCCTGCTGAAGCAGGCGCAGGGCGGCGCGGACTTTGCCGCGCTCGCCAAGGCCAACAGCACCGAGTTCGGTGACCGCAGCGGCGCGCTGGGCCCCATCGAGAACGGCGCACCGCGCCCCGTGGCGCAGGTGGCGCTGCCCGCCGAGGTGGGCGCGGCCGCGTTCGCCCTGACCGACGGCGGCCTGACCGACGTGATCGAGAGCGGCGGCAAGTTCTACGTCGTGAAGGTCGAGAAGTACCTCGCGCCCGCCGCCAAGCCCTTCGCGGACGCGAAGACCGACATCGCCACGGCCGTGAACGAGCAGAAGAAGAACGCCGCCGTGGAAGCCTGGGTGGCCGGCCTGGAAAAAGACGCCAAGATCGAGTTCAAGGACCTGAACTGGAAGGTCGAGGATCCCACCGTGGCGACCGTGGCCGGGCGGGACATTCCGTACTCCAAGGCCATCGAGCAGGTCGTGAACAACCAGCAGTTCTCGGCGCTGCTTCAGCAGGTGCAGCCCGAGCAGGCCTCGCAGCTCGTGAACTCCATCCTGAAACCCCAGGTGGTGCAGCAGCTGATCCAGGGGTACGCCGCGCCCACCATCGCCGAACGCCTGAAACTGAACCTGACCGGCACGCAGCAGGAAATTGCCGCCGGGATCGCCGCGTACGGCGCGCGCAACGTGAAGGTCACGGACGCCGAGGTGCAGGCCTTCTACATGGAGAACGCCGAGCAGTTCCAGACGCCCGCCAGCGGCACCGTGTTCGAAGTCAGCTTCAAGGACGAAGCCAGGGCGCTGGCGTTCCGGGACAGCTACGACGGCGAGGCCGAGTTCAGCGCCGCCGCCGTGAAGGCCGGCGGGACCCTCAGCGAGCGCGGTCAGGTGACGGCCGGCGACGGCAAACTGGACGAGGCCCTGAACGCCGCCGTGTTCACAGCGAAGGACCTGCGCGACGCGGGCGAGGGCAGCCTGAGCGACCCCGTTAAGGTCGGGGAGCGGTACTCGGTGGCGTACGTGACGGACCTGAAGGCCGCCGCCACCCAGCCCCTCAGCGCCGTGAGCGCGCAGATCAGGTCGCAGGTGCTGGCGCAGAAGCAGGGTGAGGAAGGCCAGAAGTTCCTGGCCGCGCAGGTCGCCACCCTGAAAGCCAAGGACAACCTCAAGACCGTGCTGGCCGCGCAGCAAAAGCGCGTGGACGCCGCCGCGCCCAAGGCCGCCCCCAAGACCGAAGACAGCACCGGTCAGGACAGCGCCGCGCCCGCCACGGACAGCACGACGCCCGCCACGGAAGGCGAAACCCCGGCGACCGCCCCCGCCGACCAGTAACCTTCCCTCCCCTGTTCCGGCCCCGCTCTGCGCGGGGCTTTTTCGTGCCGCCGGGCCGGATGAACGGCTCGCACGCGGGGCCACCTGCTTTTCGTGGGCGGCGCCCGCTAGAGCAGTTCTCCGAATTACGGCATCAGGAAAAAGGACTCCTGACGCCTCCATTCTCCGTCCTGCTCGGTCAAATTCACTCGCTCTGCTCGGCCATAAAGAGACCTTCTTTATGGCAAATGCTGTAGAGTCACGGGGTTATGCCGCGTGTCTTTTCAGGAATCCAGCCAACCGGTGAGCCTCACATCGGAAATTACTTCGGGGCCATGCGTAACTACGTGCGGCTGGGTGAGGAGTTCGGGAAGAACTCCATCTACTGCGTGGTAGACCTGCACGCCATCACGAACCCCGCGTCGTTCGAGCCGGCGCTGCTGGCGCAGCGGACCTTCGAGATGGCGCTGGCGAACTTCGCCGTGGGCCTCGACCCGAGCCGGGTGACGTTCTTCGTGCAGTCGCACGTACCGGAGCATCAGGAACTCGCGTGGATCTTCACGACCCTGACGCCGGTGGGTGAGCTGGAACGCATGACGCAGTACAAGGACAAGTCCGAGCAGCTGGAGAGCATTCCGGCAGGCCTGCTGATGTACCCGGCCCTGATGGCCGCCGACATCCTGCTGTACAAGGCCGATACCGTGCCGGTCGGTGAGGACCAGACGCAGCACATCGAACTGACGCGCGAGATCGCCCGGAAGTTCAACCACGCGTTCGGGGAAACCTTCCCGGAACCGAAAGCCGTGTACGAGAAGCAGGCCCTGCGGATTCCCGGCGTGGACGGCAACGGCAAGATGGGCAAGAGCAAGGGCCCGGGCAGCACCATCGGGATTCTGGAACCGCTGGACGCCATCTGGCAGAAACTGCGGGTCGCGCCGACCGACCCGGCCCGCGTGCGCCGCACCGACCCCGGCAACCCGGACGTGTGCCTGATCTTCGATTACCACAAGCT
Organism: Deinococcus aquaticus; assembly: GCF_028622095.1. Lineage (NCBI taxonomy): Bacteria > Thermotogati > Deinococcota > Deinococci > Deinococcales > Deinococcaceae > Deinococcus > Deinococcus aquaticus. Next base: position 297,485 of record NZ_CP115165.1, read on the forward strand.
GTTCAGCGACCTGGATACGTTGCAGACCGTGGACGCCGGGTGCCGCACGGCCGGGATCGGCTGCATCGACTGCAAGAAGACGCTGCTGGCCGGCATGACCGAGCACCTGAGCCCCATCCACGAGCGGGCCGAGGCGCTGAAGGCCGACCCGGACTTCGTGCGTGACGCGCTCGCGCAGGGAGCCAGGGAAGCCCGCGCCACCGCGCAGCCGATCATGGAGGAAGTGCGCGAGAAGGTCGGCTTCCTGAAACTCTGAGTGCCGTCCCCTTGACCGCCGCCCCTGTGACCACCGCCCCCGTGACCGCCGCGCCCACCCTGCCCTCCCCTGCCCCGCCGCTTCCGGCCGGGGCTGGGTTTACCGTGTCGCTCCCGGCGTTCACGGGCAGCCTGACGGACCTCGCGTCGGCCCTCAGGACCGGGCGGGTCGGGCCGGGCGAGGTGCCACTGCTGCGCCTCACGCGGGACGTGCTGGCCTGGGCGCAGGCCGTGACGGGCGGCCCTCTGAGCGCCTCGCCGGACCTGCTGCCCACCCTGGCCGCCGTGATCGCCCTGAAAGCCCGGCTGCTGCTCCCGCAACCTGAGCCGGACGACCCCGAACCGGGCGGCGAGTGGGACGAGTCGCTGGACGACGTGCTGGGGGGCGTGGAGGCCCTGGCGGAACTGGACGCACTGGTGGGCTTCCTGGCGGCCCGCCGCCGCGAACGCGAGGGCCTGATCCCCGCGCAGGCCGCGCCGCTGAACCTGCCGCGCCGCGAACGCCCCCGCAACCCGCAGGGCAGCCTCGCCCGGCTTGTGAAGGCCGCGCAGAACGCCGTGCGTCAGGTCGAGGTGCCCCTGCTGGCCCGCGACCGCCTGACCCTGGCCGACGCGCTGGGCGCCCTGCGCGCCTTCGGCACGCGCCTGCGGACCTTCACGTTCCGGGGCATCCCCACCCAGGACTGGGGCGAACAGACCACCTACTTCGCCGCGCTGCTGGAAGGGGTCAAGGAAGGCAACTTCAGCGTGCAGCAGGCCGAAACCTACGGGGACATTCAGGTGCAGTCCCATCTGCGCGAGGCCAGCGACGCTGACTGAACCAGGGTCGGGGGGCGGAGGTCAGCGGGCCAGTTGCGCCTGCACCGTCCCGGACGCCGGGTCGAGCGTCACGGACGGCCAGGGGTTCGGCGTGCGGTCCGTGCGGATGTCGATGCGGTAGGTCGCGCCGGGTTCCAGCGTGACGGGCGTGACCACCCCACCCCGCAGGACCGGTTGCGCTGGCCCACCCAGCGGCGTGACGGTCACGGTCACGCGCCGCACCTCGTCCAGCAACGCTTCCGGGACCGAGTCGGTCGGATCGGCCGTTACCTGTCCGTCGGTGACGCGCACGCGCAGGTCCGCGTAGTACGTCAGGAACTCTGCGTCCGGCGCGAACGCGGCCAGCGCGGCCGTGAACGTGGGCGCCCAGACGGTCACGGTCCAGCGTTCTGCGGTCACGCGCAGGTCCGGGCAGTTCAGGGCGTAGTCCGGCGGCACGCTCCCGGATGCCGCGCCCGTTCCGTACTCCAAGATGCCCATCGGCCCCACGCGCGGCGACGCGGCGCAGATCGCGGCCTGCTGCGCGTCACTGAAGTCCGTGAAGGCGCTGGGAATCACGGACGAGGTCGGCACGCACCCGACCAGCCCCAGGACGCCCGGACCTGCCCGCCGCGCACCACGCGACCGGCCGGACCTGAGCAGACTTCACCCTATCCGGCCGGTCATTTCAAGGGGGCAAGAGGAGTCCAGATCAGGTGCGCGCGAATGCGACCGCCGCCTGCACCTGCTCGTCTGACGGGCGCACACCGGTGTACAGCACGAACTGCTCCAGCGCCTGGAGCGCCACGACCTCCAGACCGGTCACGACGGGTCTCCCCTGCCGCCGCGCCTCCACGATCAGGGGCGTCTCGCTGGGCAGGGCGACCACGTCGAACACCGTGCCCGCGCGCGCGATCTGCTCGGGCGTGAAGGCCAGCGTGTGTTCGTCCGCGCCGCCCGCCATGCCCAGCGGCGTGACGTTCACGAGCAGGTCACCGTCCTGAACGTCGGGCGTGGTGGGCTGCCAATCCCAGCCGCACCTCCCGGCGAGTTCACACCCGGCCCTCTCATTGCGGGCGACGATCACGCCGCGCGTGAAGCCCGCGTCCCGCAGGGCGCTCGCTACGGCCTTGCCCATGCCGCCGCTACCGCGCAGCACCACCCGCCTGTCGCGGTTCAGCGCGTGCCGTTCGATCAGGATCTGAATGGCGGTGTAATCCGTGTTGAAGGCTTTCAGGTGCCCGCCCGTGTTCACGATGGTGTTCACGGACCCGATGGCGGCCGCCGAGGCGTCCAGTTCGTCCAGCAGCGGAATCACGGCCTCCTTGAACGGCATGCTGACCGCGCAGCCGCGCACGCCCAGCGCCCGGAGGCCCGCCACGACGCCCGCGATGTCCTGCACGCCGAAGGCCTTGTACACGAAGTTCAGGCCCAGCGCCGCGTACAGGTGATTGTGAAACCGCGTCCCGAAGTTGCTGGGACGGGCCGAGACGCTCATGCACAGCGTCGTCTCGCGGTCGATGTCCAGCTTGCTCGCGCCGGAGCCCATCTCAGCCCTCCAGGCCCAGCATCAGATTGAGGTTCTGCACGGCCGCCCCGCCCGCGCCCTTCCCGAGGTTATCCAGCCGCGCGGCCAGCAGCACCCGCTCGCCGTCCCCCGAGGCGTACACGAACAGTTCCAGGTCGTTCGTGCCGTTCAGGGTCTGCGGGTCCAGCACCTCCGGGTTGTCGGCCATGTCGAACACGCGCACGTACGGCTGCCCGGCGTAATGCGCCGCCAATGCCGCTTGCAGCGCGTCCGGGGTGGTGCCCAGCTCGCGCAGGTGCAGCGGGATGGTCACGGTCATGCCCTGCGCCCACGCGCCCACGTTCGGCGTGAACACCGGCGTGCGGCTCAGGCCCCCGTAGCGCATCGTCTCGGGGATGTGCTTGTGCCCCAGCCCCAGCGCGTAACTCAGAAACTCGCCCTTCATCGCGTGCGGTTCGTTCTTCTCATGCGCGTCCACCAGCGCCCGGCCCCCGCCCGTGTACCCGCTGTACCCCTGGATACTGACCGGGAAATCCGCCGGTATCAGGCCCGCGCCCGTCAGCGGCGCCAGCAGCGAGATCGCGCCCGTGCTGTAACAGCCGGGGTTCGCCACGAACCGCGCCGCGCGGATCGCGTCCGCCTGCCCCGCGTTCAGTTCCGGAAAGCCGAATACCCACGCCGGATTCACCCGGTGCGCCGTACTCGCATCCAGCAGCCGCGCCGCCGGGTTCGTCGTCAGCGTGACCGCCTCGCGCGCCGCGTCGTCATGCAGGCACAGGATCGACACGTCCGCCGCGTTCAGCAACTCCGCCCGCGCCGCGCTGTCCTTCCGCCGCGCCGGGTCGATACTCAGCAACTCGATATCCGCGCGGCCCTCCAGCCGCTGCCGGATCTGCAAGCCGGTCGTTCCGGCCTCACCATCAATAAATACCCTGGGGACTGTCATGATTGATTCTCCATCAGAGACTGCGTGACCTGCGCGTGCAGGCGTTCGAGTGTCATAGCCAGGGACATCCCTGGTTTCAGGTGCGTCTGGCAGAGGCGGCACGTCATGCACGGCCCACCCCGTAGCACAGCTGCACGAGCCGCTTCAGGTCGCCCTTGGCCGGGTCGCCCTGTTCGATGCGCCGGATGAGTTCGGCGGGCGTGAGCCATTCGGCGCTGCTGAAATCGTCGGGGTTGAAGGTGGGCGGGTCGTCGCGGCGCAGTTCGTAGACATGCATGAAAGCACTCAGGCCGTCGCGTGGGCCAAAGCTGGCGATCTGCTGCCAGGGGAGGTCGTCCATGTTCAGGTTCAGTTCCTCCTGCGTCTCGCGCCGGAAGGCCTGTTCGTACGTCTCGCCGCGTTCCACGTGCCCGCCGACGCTCATGTCCAGGCAGCCGGGGAACAGGCGTTTGTGCGCAGTGCGGCGCGGAATCCACAGCTGGCCCGCCCGGTTGACCAGAAACGCGTTGATGACGCGGAAGGTCAGGCCGCGCGCATAGGCGTCCTCGCGGGTGACCGCGCCGATGACCTCGTCGTGGTCATTGACGAGGTCGAGCCATTCCTGCTGTGCCTCCGCTGCCGTCATGCTGTCCATTCTGAGGCCAGGACGGCGTACGCGGCGTCGTCCGTCCATTCGCCCCGGTGCAGGTAACTCTGGAGGCTGGTGCCCTCATGCCGGAAGCCCAGGCGGATCAGCAGCGCCGCGACCGCCGCGTTGCGCGGGTCGATGCTGGCGTGAACGCGGTGCACGCCAAGGTCGGTGAAGGCGTGTGTGATGAGGGCGTGCAGGGCCTCGCGGGCGTACCCGTGCCCCTGGGCGTGGCGGGCGAGGGTCACGCCGACTTCCGCCTGTGATCCCTGGGTGTTCAGGGCGACGTCACCGATGACCTCGCCGCCGGGCAGGGTGACGGCGCGCTGCACGCAGCCGGGCGAACCCAGCGGCGCGCCGGACACGAGGCCCGCCACCGAGTCCAGCGTGGCGGGCAGCGCCCAGCCCTGGTACTGCGCGACCTGCGGGTCGTTGCGGTACGCCAGGACGGAGGGCAGGTCGTCCGGTGTCAGTGGCCGGAGGGTCAGGCGGGGGGTGGTGAGGGTGGTCATTACCAGCGGGGTTTCAGGTCGCCCATGACGTGGTACATCAGGGCTTTCTGGGCGTGCAGGCGGTTCTCAGCCTGATCGAACACGCGGCTCTTGGGGTGTTCGGTGGCTTCGGGAACGGTTTCCTCGCCGTAGTGGGCGGGCAGGCAGTGCAGGAAGATGCCGTGCGGGGCGAGGGTATCCAGCATTTCCGGGGTGACCTGGTAGCCCTGGAAGGCGCGGCGGCGGATGTCGGCCTCGGCTTCCTGGCCCATGCTGATCCACACGTCGGTGTACAGCACGTCGGCTCCGGCGATGGCGGCGAGGTCGTTGGTGAGGGTGATGTTCACGCCGGCGCGCACGGCGTCCATGAGGACTCCGGCGTTCGGTTCGTACCCGACGGGGGTGACGATGGTGACGTCGGTGCCGGTCAGGATGCCCATGTGGATGTGGCTGTTGGCGAGGTTGTTGCCGTCACCGATGTACACGACGCGGCGGCCCGTGAGGTCAGTGCCGAATTCTTCCTCGATGGTCTGGTAGTCCGCCAGCAGTTGCGCGGGGTGCAGCATGTCCGAGAGGCCGTTGATGACGGGGACGCTGGCGTGCTGCGCGAGTTCCTGGAGGGTCTGCTGGAGGTACACGCGGCCCATGACGGCGTCCACCCAGCGCTCCAGGTTACGCGCGACGTCGGACACGCGTTCGCGGGTGCCGAGGCCGATCTCGGTGTTCGAGAGGGTGATGGCGTGCCCGCCGAGCTGGTACATGCCCACGTCGAAGGTGGTGCGGGTGCGCAGGCTGGCCTTCTCGAACACCAGCGCGATGCTCAGGCCCGCCAGAGGTTTCACGGCGCGCCACTCGCCGCGTTTCATGGAGTGCGCGGTGTCCAGTACGGCGCGCAGCTCAGCAGCGGTCATGTCGAGGTTGCTCAGGAAGTCACGCCCGGCCATGACGGGTCTGGGCAGGGTGTCCTGGGTGAGCAGCGCGGGCGCAGCGACTGGCGCGGTGGCCTGCGCTGCGACTGCATCTTTTTTCGTGACAGGTTTGCGCCCCGCCACGGTTTTTTTCGGGGCGGCGCTGGCCTTGGCCTGGGTTTTCTTCGTTGGGGCGACCTTCGTCATAGGCGAGGAGTATACCCGCTTCGCGTCAGCTCAGCCTCACCCCCGGTGCGCAGCGCATGAATATGCATTCTGGATGACTGGACATGCAGACCGGGATGCGGTGCGCGGGAAGCAGGAGGCAGCGAACACCACCTCCCGCACGCCCCTTGCCTGATACGGACTCCGTCCGTTTCGTTCACAACCCGCAAGGGCACCGGGTTGCCAACTCCACTCCCGGAATCCGCTCTGCTCTCACTCGCTCCGCTCGGATTGAATGGTTTTTGCGAACCATTCAATTGGAGTCCGTATTACTTCGTTTCGGTGAGGCTGTAGCTGCCGCTGCCGCTGTAGGCGTACACGCGCCAGCGGTACGTGCCGCTGGTGGCCGCGTAGGTGATCGCCTCGGTGCTGGTGCTGCCCTCGCTGGCCGCCACCTGCGTCCAGGTGCTGCCCGAGAGTTTCTGCAGGTACAGGTCGAAGTCCGTGCCCGCAGCGGCGCTCAGGTTGCCTTTCAGCGTGCCGCCCGCGTAGCTGAAGCCGGCCGTGCCAGGCTGGTAGGAGTTCCCGGCGGCAGCGACCGTGCCGGCGTACGTGGTGCCGGCGGGCGGCGGGGTGGTGCCGCCCACCGTGACGAACACCGCCGAGACCGGCCCGGACGTGCCGCTGTTGTTCCTGGCGCGGACGTAGATGGTGTGCTTCCCGGCGCTCAGGCCGGCAGTGGACACGGTGGCCCGCACCGCCTCGGTGGCGGTGTTGAAGGTGCCGTCGGTGGCGGTCATGGCGGTGGGCGTCCCGCCAGCCCAGGGGGGCGTGTCGATGAAGTACTCGGCGGCGGTGACCGTGCGGGCGGGCTCGGCGCCGTTGCTGGTGTTGAAGCGGGTGTTCGTGGCGCTGGCGCTCAGGGTGAACGTGCCGCCCGTGGCGACGCTGGCGGGCGCGCTGACGCTCACGCTGTCCGGGCCGCTGCCCAGCTGGTAGGGGGCACGGGCCACGCGCAGGGCGTACAGCAGCGCCGCCTGGTTCTGCGGGAGGGTGGTGCCGGTGAAGGTGCTGCATGGCTCGAAGAACGCGGTGCCCAGTTCGATGGTGTACGAGGCGACGCCCAGTTCACCGTACGCGAAGTCGTTCGTGGTGCCGCTGGTGGGGTACAGGCCGATGGACTGCTCGGGGGTGTAGCCGTTGAAGTAGGCGAGTTTGCGGCCCAGGGATTGCAGCGCCGCGCCGTTCGGGGCGACCGTGCTGGTGTCGCCCCAGGGCCACAGGACCAGCTTGGAGTAACTGTGAACGTCGATGTACACGCCGGGCGTGCTGGCGGGCGCAGCGTCCGTGCGGGCGGGGCCACGGCTGTCGGCAAAGGCAGCCTTGATGAGGTTCTGGAGGTTCTGCGTCTCGATCTCGGAGCCGGCGCTGACGCCCTTGTACGTCTCGTTGCAGGGATCGGCGCTGGACCCGCCGGTTCCCCAGGCGTAATTGAAGTTGCGGTTCAGGTCCGTGCCGAACAGGCCGTTCGCGCAGGCCTGCGTGTCGTTCGCGTTCTTCCTCCAGGACGCGCCCGCCTCGGCTTTCTTGCGGCCGTCCGGGTTGCTCTGGAGGACCAGCCAGACTTCCTGCGTGTCGAGCATCCAGGTGACGTCGGCGTCCTGCCCGTAGTTGGCGAGCAGGTACTCCGCGAAGCGGGTGCTGAGCTCGGCGGGCGTGTACTCGCGCGCGTGGATGGACGCCGTGATCAGCAGGCGGGGTTTGGTGCCGGTCACGCTGCGGTTCGTGAGTTTCAGGACGTTCATGTCGTACCCGCCGCGCGCCTTGCTTTTCAGCCACGTGGGCCCGATGCTGCTCCAGGTGGCGAGGTTCGGGTACTGCGCGGCGAGGTTCTGGGCGCTGGTGTACGTCTCCTCGACGGTGCGGTAGCAGGAGTAGCCGCTGATGCTCAGGGCGCCCAGCGGGTTTTTCAGGGAGGCGCTGTGCCGCTGCGTTTCCCTGGCGTCTATCTGCACGGTCCAGCCGCGCGTCAGGCCCGTGACGCGCAGCCGTTCGAAGTCTTCCTTGCCCACGTCCAGCAGTACGAAGCCTTCTTCCAGGCTGCCGCCGACCGGTTCGAAGGTCTTCACGATGTCCAGCCAGTCGCGCTGCGTCCTGAATTCGATGCGGGATACCACGACCGGGTTCTGCGCGAAGGCGCTGCACTCGTCGGCAGTGGCGATCAGGGTGCCGGTCCCGCCGGCCGGTGCGGCCGCCACGGGTTGCGGGGTCTGCGAGCACGCGCCCAGCAGCAGGGACGCACTCAGGATCAGGGACAGGGCCGGGCCGTTCGTGAATCGACGCATGAAACCTCCGGAGAAAGGGGCACGGCACGCTGGGCGCAGCGGTCGGCCGCGTCGGCGGGGTGCAGGTGAATTGACAGGTACCCGCACACTGTAACACCTGCACACTTGACGGGGTCAACGGTGCGCCGCCGCCGGGCCACGCGGCGGGCGGGGCGTCCGGTTCTGCGGGATGCCTCGCCGCACCCGACCGGCCGCGCGGCATGCACGGGCGTACACTCGCGCGCAGTGAGCGACTCCCCCACCCCCACCGTCCTGCCGCCCCTGAACGCCCGCGCGCTGCTGCTGGCGCTGCTGATCACGGGCATCTGGGGCGTGAACTTCGTGGTCATCAAGTGGAGCGTGGCGGACGCCCCGCCGCTACTGGTGGCCGCGCTACGATTTGCGCTCGCGGCCCTGCCTGCCGTGCTGTTCGTGCCGCGCCCGCAGATGCCCGCCCGGCTGCTGTGGGGGTACGGGCTGGCGGTGGGCGTCGTGCAGTTCGGGCTGCTGTACCTCGCCATCGGGCTGGGCATGAGCGCCGGCCTGGGCTCGCTGCTCATGCAGATGCAGGCGTTCTTCACGGCGCTGCTCGCCGCGCGCTTCCTGGGCGAACGCGTGCAGCCGTGGCAGGTGGCGGGCATCACGCTGGCCTTCGCGGGCATGGGCGTGATCGGCGCGCTGTCCGGCGGGGACCTGACCCTGCTGAGCCTGGGCCTCACGCTGGCCGCCGCGCTCGGCTGGGCCGTCAGTAACCTGATCGTGCGGGCGTCCGGCGGCGCGAACATGTTCAGTCTGGTCGTCTGGAGTGCCCTGATCCCGCCCATTCCCCTGACGATCCTGGCGGGCCTCGTGGACGGCTGGGACGCCGTGACCCGCACCCTCACGCAGTCCGGCGCGGGCTTCTGGGCGGCCATCCTGTTCATGGGCCTGGGCAACACGGTGCTGGGTTTTGGCGTGTGGGCCGCGCTGATCCAGCGGCACGGCGCGGCCCGCGTCGCCCCGCTGTCCCTGCTGGTCCCGGTGTTCGGCCTGATCGCCAGCGCCCTGGTGTACCAGGAGGCGTTCCCGCCCGGCAAGGCCATCGGCGCGGCCCTGGTGTTCGCCGGCCTGATCCTGCACGTATTCGGCGGACGCTGGTGGCACCGGGCGGAGCAACGCACTCCAGCGGCGTAGCAAGGCAGCGTAGGCCAGCCGGCGCATGGCACGCCGCACCCTGCGGCCGGTACGCTGCGCGGCATGTTGAGGACACGGGTGCTGGGCCGACCGGCAGAAGACAACGCGCTGTGGGTCGTGGCCGACAGCGGGCAGGGGCAGACGCGCCTGCTGCTGGACTGCGGCGCGCACGTGCTGGACGGCGTACCCTTCGCGGAGGTGCAGGCCACCGACCACCTGCTGTTCTCGCACCTGCACATGGATCACGTGGGCGGCTTCGACGATTTCTTCCGCGCGACCTTCGACCGGCCCGCGCCCACGCACGCCTGGGGGCCGCCCGGCACGGCCCGCATCCTCGGGCACCGCTTTCAGGGGTTCTGGTGGAATCACGCGCCGGAGTTGCGGGGCCAGTGGTTCGTGCATGACGTTCACGACAAGCACGTGCAGTCCTTCCGTTTCGAGGCGCACGAGGCCTTCGCCGTGGCCCACGACGCGGGCAGCCGCGCGCACGACGGCACGGTCCTGACCACCCCGCAAATCAGCGTGCAGGCCGTCCCGCTGGAACACCACGGGCGCAGCCTGGGTTTCATCCTGCGGGAACCCGACCGGGAGCGCGTGAACCCGGCCGCCCTGGCAGGGTTGGGCCTGCGCCCCGGCCCCTGGCTGGCCGCGCTGAAAGGTGGCGCGACCGGAAAGATAGACGTGAACGGTCAGCCGCACGACGCCGCTGCCCTGCGCGCCGCGCTGATGGAACGGGAGACCGGAGAGAGTCTGGCGTACCTCACGGACTTCCTGCTGGACGACGCGCAGCAGGCCCGCCTCGCACCCATCCTGCGCGGCGTGCAGACGCTGTACGCCGAGGCGCAGTACGCCCCCGAAGACCACGCGCTCGCCACGCGGCACCAGCACACCACCGTCACGCAGGTCGCCTCCCTCGCCCACGCGGCGGGCCTGCCCGCGCTGACGCTGCTGCACCTGAGCCGCCGCTACCGACCCGAACAGTGGCCCGAGATGCTGAATGCCGCGCAGGCCATCCACCCCGCCGCGCGCTTCCCGGACGGCTGGCTGGCCTGAAGAACGCACGGGGCTGCCGTACCCTATGGGCATGACTGGACCGCTGTTCGATTCTCATATGCACACACCCCTGTGCGGGCACGCGAGCGGGTCTCCACGCGAGTACGCGCAGGCGGCGCTGGACGCCGGACTGGCGGGCATCTGCTTCACGGATCACATGCCGATGCCCGCGTGGTACGACGCGCCGTGGCGCATGCGCCTGGATCAGCTGGCGCAGTACGTGGAGGACGTGCGGGCCGTGCAGGCCGAGTTCGCCGGGCGGCTGGACGTGCGCCTGGGCCTGGAGGCGGACTTCCACCCCGGCACGGAACGCTTCGTGGAGGAGGTGCTGGGCGCGCACCCCTGGGATTACGTGATCGGCAGCGTGCATTACATCGGCGCATGGGGCTTCGACAACCCGGAGTTCACCGCGGAGTACGACAGCCGCGACCTTGCGGGCCTGTACCGCGACTACTACGCCCTGGCCGAGGGCGCCGCGAAATCCGGCCTATTCGACAGTATCGGGCACCTGGACCTGCCCAAGAAATTCGGGCACCGCGACCCGGACGGGTACGCCGCGCTGCACGCCCTGGACGTGATCGCCGAACGCGGCCTGAGCCTGGACTTCAACACGGCCGGGTGGCGCAAACCGGTCGCCGAGGCCTACCCCGCCCCAGACCTGACCCGGCAGGCCGCCGAACGCGGCATCCCCTTCGTGCTGGGCAGCGACGCCCACAAGCCCGGCGAGGTCGGCCACCGCTTCACCGACGCCATCAAACAGATTCACGACGTCGGCGGACGGATCGTGACGTACCAGGGACGCGTCCGGCACGGGTAGCACCTGGACCCCTGGCTCCCCCTGGGGGGAGCTGGCCGCGCAGCGGACTGAGGGGTCGCCCACCAGCGCAGGTCTACTCAGCGCTCAGCACCCCACGCCCACACGTCACCCTGTACCCGCGCGTAACTCGCGTCCAGGTCCGGTCCCAGCAGCACCAGTTCCGCCAGACGCCGCGCCATGCGACTCACCTCCCGCGCCTCATCCAGCGTCAGGGCGCGGCCCAGCACGCCGAACTCGCGGTAACTGAGCCACTTCTTCATCACCTGATACCCGCCAATCGTGTACTCCCACACGGGCACTGGCACGTTCTCCCACACCCACGCGTCATTCAGCGCCACGTCCAGCACCCGGTCCCCCAGCCCCGGCGGCAGCCCGTCCGCCGCCCGCTCGGTCGTCCGGCCCCGCCCGGGCATCACCACGTTCCCCCGCTGCACCGCACCCCACCCGGCCCGCACCTCGTACCCATGCACGTCCTCGCCCACGCGCTTCAGGCGACCCACCGCACCCAACTCCGCACGGGTCGGCACCTGCGGATCATCCAGCAGCGCCGCCACCCGCGCCCCCAGCGCCGCCGATTCCGTCAGGGCCGACAGTGAACCCGGCAGCGGAATGCGCGGCCAGTCGCCCGCGATGCCGCCCGCGTGTTCACTCAGGTACGCGCCGCTGAAACCCACCGCCAGCGCGTGATGCCACAGCAGCGCCGCCCCGGCAGGCGAGGCGTCCGGGTCGGGCGCACCGAGAGCGGCGAGGTAAGCGCGTGCCTGCGCCGAGAGATTCGCCCGGAGAGTCGGTTCAGAAGAGGCGAACAGACCGTCAGAAGCGGGAGCCTCGGAACGCCACAGGACGGGTATGTAGTAGGCGTGTCCCCTCAGCGCGTCGTTATCACCCAGATTGGACGTGAAATAGAACGGAGTGCCCTCATCCGAGGCTGCCGCCGCCGGACGGGTTACGAAAAAGGAGTTACCCGGTAGCTGCGCCCAAAGCGTCGGGCGTGAGCGATTCCAGAGTGTCGAATGGTCTGAAAAGTACGCTTGCCTGACCTCAAATGCACGAAGTAGATAGGGGACGATGTTCCTTGCCTGAAATCGAGTCTGAGTTCGAACTCTGCCTCGGGTCGCCTCAGCGTCATACCCGGATGCGTCTTTCGACAGCTCTGGATTGATGATTTGGTAATTCTCCCAAGTCACGTTGGAGTCGAAGTAGGGGCGCATCTTCGCTTCAACAGCGGCACGGTCAAACCCCACCAGTCCGCCGCCCCGCTTTTCCATCAGTCCGTTGATCGGTGCTTCTCCGGCCAGTTCCACCACTTTCGGCCAGCTCTGGTAGTCGGCGCTGCTGTCTTCGGGGCGGAAGGTGTAGCGGTTGGCGGGTGTGGGCGCGGCGGGGTAGTACGCGGGGCCGCCGTCTTGCAGGGCGGTCAGCAGTTGGGTGCCTTTGCCTGCGCCCCAGAATTCGCGGTACTGCACGGCGGGTTCGCCGCCCAGTCCGGTTTTCACGAGCAGGGATACGGCGGTGCCGCTGCGGATGCCGGCGCGGTTGCTGGGGGTGCTGAAGATGCTGGGGTCGGGCTGGCCGTCGGGGGTGCGTTTGCCGGTTTCGCGGCTGTCGCCGTTCAGGTTGTCGAAGGTCAGGTGGTTGAATTCGTTCAGCAGGGCGCTGCGCATGACCACGAAGCTGGGGTCGCTCAGGTACGAGGAGGGGCTGATGAAGGACACGATGCCGCGCCCGCCCTGCGCGACCTTGCGTTCGGCGATGCGGAAGAAGCGGACGTACAGGTCGTCCAGGTTGAATTTGCGGATGCCCCACTCGGTGACGAGGCCGCGCTTGTAGTGGGCGATCAGGTCGCCTTCCTCGGTCTGGCTGGTGCCGTTGAAGGCGCTGTAGGGGGGGTTGCCCAGGATGACCAGGATGGGGGCGCTTTTCTTGACGTGTTGCGCGGCGTCCTGTTCTGCCTGGAGTTCCGGCATGGACAGCGGTTCGGGGATGGTGTGCCAGTTGGTCAGGGCGTTGGTGAGGTACACGGCGGCGCGTTCGGGCTTTGCGGGGTGGGCGGGGTCGCTGGGGCGCAGGGTGACGCCGTACCGGGCGAGTTGCTGGCTGAGGCGCAGGTGCGCGATGACGTACGGGGCGGGCATGATCTCGAAGCCGATCAGGCGTTCCTTGACGGCGGCGCGCAGGTCGTCCAGGGTGGCGTCGTCGAAGTCGGGCTGGGCCTTTAAGGTGCGCCAGATGCGGTCGAGGGTGGCGGTCAGGTAGCTGCCGGTGCCGGTGGCGGGATCCAGGACGTACACGCTGGGGTCGGCGAGGCCGAGGGGTAGGTTCAGTTGCTCGCGCAGGGCGGTGTCCACGCGTTCGACCATGTACTGCACGACTTCGGGTGGGGTGTACCACACGCCGAACTGTTTTCTCAGTTCCGGGTCGTACGCGGCGAGGAACGGTTCGTAGAAGTACTGCACGGCGTCGCCCTGGAATTTCTGCGTGAAGGTGGTCACGTCCACGCGGGCCAGGGTGGCGGCGGTCCGGTCGAGCAGGTCGGTGAGGTTCAGGCTGTGCTGCGCGGAGGGGTTGGCGAGTTCCCCGAACAGGCGTTGCATGACGGGCAGGTGCAGTTCCCACGCGGCGGCCCGCCAGTTGAACGGCAGCTGGGGCTGCTGGGCACTGTGCAGCACCCACGCGCTGAACAGGCCGTACCAGAGGGTCTGGATGAGGGTGGAGCGGAAGAAGCGTTCGCCCTGTTCGTCCTGGAATTGCAGGTCGAGCGCTTCGCTCAGGGCGCGTTTCAGCGGGGCGAGGGCTTCCAGCGGGGTGTGGCTCAGGCGGTGTTTGGCTTCGCGGGCGTAGCTGGCGAGGAACCACGCGACGCTTTCAGGGGTGCTCAGGGGCGCACCGGTCTGGAGGGCGCGGGTCAGGAATTCCGCGAGGGGCGCGGCGTGTGCCGACTGGGCGTCCGGGTCGCGCAGCAATGTCCAGAACGCGGCGGCGTTCGGGGCGAGTTCCATGTGTTCCAGCAGTTTCGGCTGGCCGTTCTCGCGGGTGTACAGCGCGAAGGCGCGCAGGTTCGTGACGAGCACCAGTCCGTACAGGTCGAGGTATTTGGCGACCTGCGTGCCGGTAGCGATATCCGCGACCTGCTCGGCGGGGGATTTGACTTCCAGCGCGCCCCGGCTGGGCAGCTGGCCGCGCAGGACGTCCTGTTCCTGCCCGCGCTGAAGCTGCCCTGCATCGAAGAATCCGCCGTCGGGGATTCCGGCGCCCAGGTTGCTCAGGTGATTCACGGCGTGCACGCGGGGTTTCAGGGTGGCGCCAATACTGCCCAGCAGGCCGAACAGCGCCGGGTAGTAACTGGTCTCGGCGACGCCTGCGCCGGTGGCGTGCACGGCCCGCACTTCATGGAAGTACGTCTGGACGGCGGTTTCGGCGTTGGGCGTGCTGGCGGGCATGCCGTCACCGTATCAACTGACCGCGCCCCTGGGGTGCCGGGTTGCGCGCCTATCACGGACAACGGGTGTCCTCCTGGCTCCCCCTGGGGGGAGCTGGCCGCGCAGCGGACTGAGGGGTCATCTACCGGCCCGGCTGCTCATGGCACGCGGCGCACCTGATGGTCTTCCAGTCACCATCCCCCTTACTCTGGGTGCATGGATGTCACGAAGAAGTCCCTGGTGGGCGCACTGAAGACCACGGCGGATCTGCTGGATCTGCTGGGGGTGGGGGATGATCCGTTCCGGGCGCAGGCGTTCCGGAGTGCGGCGCGCAGCCTGGAGGGCGTGCAGGATGAGGTGGATGTACTCGCCGCGCGGGCGTTCGCGGGTATCCCGAAGGTCGGGAAGGCCATTGCGGCGGACCTGCTGGAGTACGTGCGGACGGGGGTGTTCGGTCCGTTGGAGGACGCCGCGAGTCTGATTCCGGCGGGCGTGCTGAGTCTGTTCCGGGTGCGGGGGCTGGGGCCGAAGAAGATCCGGGCGTTGTGGGACGCGGGGATCGATTCGCTGGAGGGGCTGCGGGAGGCGTGCCGGGATGGGCGCGTGGCGGGTCTGAAGGGGTTCGGGGCGAAGAGTGCGGCGTCGTTCCTGGAGGCGGTGGAGTTCGCGCTGGGCGCACAGGAACGGCAGCACCTGAGCACGGCGCTGGAGGTCGCGGAGGGCCTGTGCCGGGTGCTGGACGGCCTGGAGCCGCAGGTGTCGGGGGATGTGCGCCGGGGTCTGGACACGGTGCGGGTGGCGCGCGTGACCGTGACTGCCTCGCCGGAGCAGGTGCAGGAGCGGCTGGCCGGGGTGGTCGAGGGGCTTGAACCGGTCGAGAAGAAACCGCTGTTCGCGGGCCGCGTGGATGGCGTGCCGGTCGAGGTGGCGTACGCGCCCACGCCGGGCGTCCGGGGAGCGCTGGACCTGATGATGGGCGGGGGCACCGCGTACCGCGAGTCGCTGCGCGAGGAGGCGAAGGTGCGGGGCTTCGACCTGAGCGGGCGGGGCCTGATCCGGTCAGGCGCGGTGCTGGACACGCCTACCGAGGCCGACGTCATGAAGACCCTGGACCTGCCGCTGCGTCCCGCCGAGTACCGCGACCCCGAGCATGACGCCGTGTGGGAAGCCCTCCCCCACCCGGACCAGCTCGTGACGGTGGGCGACCTGCGCGGCATGCTGCACACGCACTCCACGTGGTCGGACGGCGCGAGCAGCATTGCCGACATGGCCGCCGAGACCGTCCGCCTGGGCCACGGCTTCCTGGGCACCGGCGACCACTCGCGCGCCGCGCACTACGCGAACGGCCTCAGCATCGAACGCCTCCAGGCGCAACTGAAGGAGATCCGCGAGTTGCAATCAGCGGGCTTGCCCCTGGTGGCGGGCGCCGAGGTGGACATCCTCGACGACGGCACCCTGGACTACCCGGACGACGTGCTGGCCGAACTGGATTACGTGGTCGCCAGCGTCCACAGCCTCTTCACGCTGAGCGCCGAGCGGCAGACCGAACGCCTGATCCGCGCCGCCAGTCACCCCCTCGTCACCATCCTGGGGCACCCCACGGGCCGCCTGCTGCTGCGCCGCCCCGGCTACGCCCTCGACATGGACGCCGTCATGGCCGCCTGCGCCGAGCGCGGCACGGTCGTCGAGATCAACGCGAACGCCTACCGCCTGGACATCGACTGGCGGATCGCCCTGACGTGGCGTGACCGCGTGACGTTCGCCATCAACACCGACGCCCACGTGCCGGGCGGCCTGAAAGACGCGAAATACGGCGTGATGATCGCCCGCAAGGCCGGCCTGACACCCGCCCACGTCATCAACACCCTGGACCGGGAAGCGTTCCTGGCGTTCGTCCGGGAGCAGCGGGCGGGAAGGTAATGCGGTGGGCGAACCCCTCAGTCCGCTGTGCGGCCAGCTCCCCTCTCCTGCGGAGCTTTGCAAGTCAAGGGGAGCCAACAAGCAGCTCATTGCCTCCCCTTGAGGGGACTCGCAGAGCTGCGCAGCAGAGGTGCCCTGGAGGGGCGGAGGGGTTCGTACGGCGCGCCGACTTCCCAGTTCCCCCTACCTCACCCGTACCGTTTTTCCAGTAGTCCGCTCAGGGCGGCCCATTCGGCCTGTTTGCCGTCGGGGAGTTGCCGGGCGAGGTTGCCGAGGTAGCGGGGCAGGTGGGTGCGGGTCAGCGCGTCGGGGTCGAGGCCGAGTTCGCTGGCGGCTTCGGGGATCAGGATGTCGGCCATGGGGCCGATGAGGCGGGTGAGGTTCCAGTGCAGGTCTTCCAGGAAGGGGGGGCCGAGGGGGGGTTCGGGCCGTTCGGGGTGGCCGAGGGCGCGTTCCAGGGTGCCGCCTTCGGTGGTCTGGTCGAGCATGTGGTCGAACGCCTGCGTGGCGGCGTGGGGGTCGCGGCGGATGATGCCGTGGATGATCTGTTCGTGCGTGGTGTACAGGGCGGGGAAGCGGCCGGCGAGCATCAGGTCGGTGCTGATGGCGCGCAGCAGGTTCGCCAGGGGCATGTGGATAGCGCGCAGGAGGCGCAGCACGACGGGGTTCCCGGCGGCCTGGGCGATGGCCATGTGCAGGGCGAGGTCGGCCTGGATGAACGCTTCGGGTTCGCCCTGCGCGTCGCGCATGCGGTGCAGGTGCTCCAGCAGGTCGGCGTGCTGTTCGGGCGTGGCGTGCCGGGCGGCGCGGGCAATCGTGTAGTGTTCGAGGGCCTGCCGGGTATCGAGGAAGGCGTGCGCTTCGGTCTCGTCGTGCACGGCGCCCAGCCAGAGGTTGATGCTGGGGGCCTGCTGCGTGACGGGCAGGATGACGGTGCCCCGGCCGGGGCGGGCGTCGAGGACGCCGCTGGCGGAGAGGATGGAGATCGCTTCGCGGACGGCGGCGACGCTGGTGCCGTACTGCTGCGCGAGTTCCCGCTGGCTGGGGAGGGTGTCGCCGGGTTTCAGGCGGCCGTCGAGCAGGAGTTCTTGCAGGTGCGCGGCAATGTGTTCGCCCAGGGAGCGTTTTTCGAGGGTGTCGGCGGTGAAGGTGGGGGCCGGGTCGCTCATGGGCGGTTTCCGGGGCGCAGGCGGGTCAGGGCGAGGTGCAGGCTGACGCGCAGGCGTTCGATGGCGGTGATCAGGTCCGTGAGTTCGTCGGGTCGGCCGCCGGGGGTGACGGTGATGGGGTCGCCCAGGTGCCCGAGGCTGGCGTGCTGCGCGGCGTCCGTGATGGCCAGGATGACGCGCAGGGGGCGGCGCATGGCGCGCCACGCGGCGTACGCGGCGATCAGGGCGGTGACGGCGCAGGCGAGCAGCACGAGGTGCAGTTGCCGTTGCAGGGCGAGGTTCATGTCGTTCAGGGTGACGCCGATGCCCAGGCGGAACAGCAGCTGCCCGGGGGGGGCGGGGTCGCCGGGGAGGCGCAGGGTGCGGGTGCCGAACGGCGTTTCGTACACGTCCAGGGTGGTCAGTTCGTAGGTGGTGGGGTGTCCGCCGGCGGCTTGCAGGGTGCCGAGGCGGGCCTGCAGGTGGTCGCGGACGCTGGGGGGCGTGCCGGGTTGCAGGGCGTTCAGGGCGCTCTGGTAGGCGTCGGCACGGGTGTCGGGGAGGGTCAGGTGGGTCTGGCCAGGGTGGGCGCGCTGGTGGGTGTCGAGCTGGGCGCGCAGGTGCCAGTCGGTGTCGGGGGTGTCACTGGTGAAGAAGCGGGGGGTGTTCCCGGCAGGTTGTACGTCCACGAAGGCCACGTCGGGTGCGGAGACGGCGGCGCGTAGTTGCGTGGCGACAAGGTTCAGGTCCTGCACGTCCAGGGTGGAGGCGAGCAGGCTGGCGGCGGTGTGGCTGACGGCGCGGGAGATGGTGTCCAGTTCCGCGCGGCGTTGCAGGGTGAGGATCAGGGTGATGAGCAGTCCCAGGGTCAGGACGGGCAGGACCGTGATCAGCAGGGCCTTGGTGCGCAGGCTGGGCCGGCGGGGGGCGGGGGGGGCAGCGTGGGTGGCGGGGCGGGTGGCGGTCATGCGCGCTCCGGGAGGCTGAAGGCGGGGAGTGGACTGCGGCAACTGCGGCGGGAACTGGGTCGGTGAATCAGGGTGAGTCTGGCAGAGAGGCGGCCGGTTGGGGGCAGGTCCACACGGATCCACAAAGAATGAACCGGGTTCATTGATCTGAACATTCGAACAGTTGACTTGAAAGGTGAGGCCAGCCTACACTCGCCGTGTCCCACAACACAAGCCCGCTGCGCCCGGCACCGACGCCGCGCCCCCGCAGCGGACCGCGTTTCAGCGTGGCCCGGAGACACCGGCCTGCCGCGCCTGCACAAGGAGTCGCCATGCGTCACCCTGCTCAACGCCGTTCCCAGTTGCCGTCATTCGCCCATCCCGCCCTGGGGGCCACGCTGGCCCTGAGCCTGAGCCTCGGCGCTCAGGCGCAGAAGGTCGAGACCATCAGTATCGGGGTGGCGGTCGCGCAGACCAGCAACACCGCCCTGCTGGGCCAGGAGCAGGTGATCGGCGCGAAATTCGCCGAGAAGTTCCTGAACGGCCGGGGCGGCATCAACGGCACGCCCTTCAAACTGGTCTTCCAGGACACCGGCGGGGACGAGGCCGGCGCCATCAACGCCTTCCAGAACCTGATCACCAAGGACCGCGTGCTGGGCATCGTCGGGCCGACCCTGTCGCAGCAGGCTTTCGCGTCTGATCCCATCGCCGAGCGCGCCAAAGTACCGGTCCTGGGGCCCAGCAACACCGCCAAGGGCATCCCGCAGATCGGGAACTTCATCGCGCGGGTGTCGGCGCCGGTGGCCGTCGTCGCGCCGAACGCCGTGCGGCAGGCCCTGAAACTCGACCCCAAGATCAAGGAAGTTGCCGTGCTGTACGCGCAGAACGACGCCTTCTCGACCAGCGAGACCGGCACCTTCCAGCAGACCGCCAAGGACCAGGGCCTGACCGTCGCCACCGTGCAGAAGTTCCAGACGACCGACACGGACTTCACCACGCAGGTCACGGCCGTCCTGAACGCCAAGGTGGACCTCGTGATCATCTCCGGCCTCGCGGCGGACGGCGGGAACCTCGTCAAGCAGCTCAGGCAGCTGGGGTACAAGGGCCTGATCATCGGCGGGAACGGCCTGAACACCAGCAACATGTTCCCCGTCTGCCAGAAACTCTGCGACGGCGTGATCATCGCGCAGGCGTACAGCCCCGCGCAGCCCAGCGCCGCCAATCAGGTGTTCGTCAAGGAGTACACCGCACAGTACAAGAAAGCCCCGCCGCAGTTCGCCGCGCAGGCCTACGCAGGTGTGCAGGTCATGGTCGAGGCCCTGAAAGTCATCGACCGGAAGAAGAAGCTGAACACCTGGGACCTGGACGACCTGCGCGCGGAACTGAACAAGCAGATCCTGCTCGGGAAGTACAGCACGCCGCTGGGCCCCATCGCGTTCGATAAGGAAGGCGAGGTCATCCAGAAGGAGTTCTACGTCGCGCAGATCAGGATGAAGGACGCCAAGACCGGCTCGTTCGTGTACCTGAAGTAAGCCGCAGCCTCAGGCCCGGCCGGCCCCCTGCCGCCGGGTCACGTCCTTCCCCGCCGTCAGCCCCTGGACGCTGACGGCGTTCTCCTGAAAGGAGCTTTCATGGAGCTGAGTCAGTTCATTCAGAACCTCATGAACGGCCTGGCGATCGGGAGCGTGTACGCCATCTTCGCGCTGGGGTACACGCTGGTGTTCTCGATTCTGGGCATCATCAACTTCGCGCACGGGGCGGTGTTCACGCTGGGCGCGTACTTCACGTACACGCTGGTCGTGGGGCAGTTCGAGAACAACGGGCTGCTCAAGGGCGTGAACCTGTTCCCGGACGGTTCGCCCTTCTCGGGGCAGCCGCTGACCTTCGCGCTGGCCACGCTGCTGGGCGCCACCCTGGCGGGGCTGGTCGCCGTGCTGATCGAGCGGCTGGCGTTCCGGCCCATGCGCTCGCGCGGCGCCGATCCGCTGCTGGCGCTGGTCAGTTCGCTGGGCGTGGCGCTGGTCATCGTGAACCTTATCCAGCTTCTTGTGGGCGCGGAAATCTACAACTTCCCGTCGGACGCGTACGGGGACACGCCGCCCGCGCTGTCGTTCACGCTGGGCGGCAAGATCGTCATCATCCGCACCGTGCAGGTCATCATCTTCGCGGTCAGTCTGGTCATGCTGGCCGTGCTGGGGTACGTGATCGGCCGCACGAAAATCGGCAAGGCGCTGCGGGCCGTGGCGGAAAGCCCCACGACCGCCAGCCTGCTGGGCATCAGCGTGGACCGCTTCATCCTGATCACGTTCTTCCTGTCCGGCTTCCTGGGCGGACTGGCGGGCACGCTGGTCGGCACGGCGTTCGGCGTGGCCGGCCCGTACTTCGGGGTGGTGTACGGCCTCAAGGGCCTCGCCGTGATCGTGCTGGGCGGCCTGGGCAGCATTCCCGGCGCGGTGCTAGGCGGACTGGTGATCGGGCTGGCCGAGGCCTTCGTGCCCTCCGAGTACTCGGCGTACAAGGACGCCGTGGCGTTCGCGCTGCTGTTCGTCATCCTGCTCGTGCGGCCCCAGGGGCTGCTGGGCCGCAGCGCCATCCAGAAGGTGTAAGCATGACTGATTTCCTCTCGACGTACGGGTTCCTGATCGTGACCATGTTGCAGGCAGGCCTGCTGGGCCTGAGTCTGTACTTCCCGTTGCAGGCAGGGCAACTGAGCCTCGCCAGTCCCGGGTTCTACTCGCTGGGCGGGTACGTGGCCGCCATCCTGCTGACCAACCCGGCCTTCGCGGGCCTGCGCGACACGCTGGGGAACGCCATGTTCCCGCTGACGTGGCTGGTCGCGGCAGTCCTGGCGGGCCTGCTGGGGCTGCTGGTGGGCGTCCCGGCGCTGCGGCTGCGCGGTATCTATCTGGCGCTGGCGACCATCGCGTTCGTGGAGATCCTGCGTGTCATCAGCCTGAACCTGAGCGTCACGGGCGGGGCCATCGGACTGTTCGGAATTCCGCAGCCGTTCGGGATCGTCGACCGCTGGCAGTACGTGTTCATCTTCGGGCCGCTGCTGATCCTGACCCTGCTGTTCGCGCGGCAGATGGAACGCTCGCGCGTGGGCCGCGCCCTGCGCGCCATCCGCGAGGACGAACTGGCCGCCGACGCCATGGGCGTGCCGCCCACGCGGTACAAGGTACTGGCCTTCGTGACCGGCGCGGTCCTGGCAGGCATCGTGGGCTCCATGAGCGCGCCGCTGCTCAGCTCGTGGAACGCCCGGCAGGGCACCTTCGACGCCAGCATCGCCATCCTGGCCTTCGTGCTGATCGGCGGGAGCCGCAACATCTGGGGCCCGGTGGTAGGCGGCGCGCTGCTGACCGCCGTGCCGGAAGTGCTGCGCTTCCTCGCGGACTGGCGACTGGTGATCAACGGGCTGGTGCTGGTCGTGGCGAGCCTGTACCTGCCGCAGGGCATCGTGGGCGCACTGGAGAAACTGGGCCGTCCCCGACCGCCGCAGCGGCCCACACCAGTCAAGCCCGCCGAGGTGACGCCATGACCGCCGCCACTTCTTCAGGGGGCGTGGTGCTCGAGGCCCGTAACATGACCCGCCGGTTCGGTGGCCTGATCGCCGTGAACGACGTGTCCTTCGACGTCCGCGAGGGCGAGATCTTCGGGCTGATCGGCCCGAACGGCGCCGGCAAGACCACGCTGTTCAACCTGATGACCGGCCTGACCCCGCCTTCAAGCGGCACCCTGACGTACCGGGGCACGACCGTCACGGGCCTGCAACCCAACCGCGTGGCGGCGCTGGGCCTGAGCCGCACCTTCCAGAACATCCGCCTGTTCAAGGGCCTGACCGCGCTGGAGAACGTGAAGATCGCGCAGCACGTCCGCACGGACGCCGGGCTGTGGCGCGGCGTCTTCGGCGGCGCGAAGGCCGAGGAGGCCCGCGTGGAAGCCCGCGCGTGGGAACTGCTGGATCTGGTCGGCATGGCCGACCGCGCCGGGGAACTGGCCGCGAACTTCAGTTACGGCGACCAGCGAAGATTGGAGATCGCCCGCGCCCTGGCGACCGAACCGCGCGTGCTGCTGCTCGACGAACCGGCCGCCGGCATGAATACCAGCGAGAAGGGTCAGCTGACCGGCTTCATCCGGCAGGTGCGCGACCAGTTCGACCTGACCGTGCTGGTCATCGAGCACCACGTGCCGCTGGTCATGAACCTGTGCGACCGCGTGGCCGTCCTGAACTTCGGGCAGCTGATCGCCATGGGCAACCCGGCCGAGGTGCAGCGCGACCCGAAAGTCATCGAAGCGTACCTGGGAGGCGAATGATGCAGAGCACGTCCATTCCCCGGATTCAGGGAACCCCGCCCCGAACCCGCTCCACTTCCGCGCCCCGCCTTCTGTTCCTGCTCGCATCCGCTCGGAGGGCCGCCGCACAAACGCGTCAGCCCCCGGAAGGAGGCGAGTGAGATGGCACTCCTTGAAATCGAGAACCTGAGCGTGAACTACGGCGCCATCCAGGCCGTGCGGGGCCTGTCCCTGACCGTCGAGGAGGGCGAGGTCGTCACCCTGATCGGCGCGAACGGCGCGGGCAAGACCACCACGCTGCGCGCCGTCTCGCGGCTCATGAAGCCCCTGTCGGGCACCATCCGCTTCGGGGGGCGCGACATCACGCGCCTGCCCGCCGACGAGGCCGTGAAACTCGGCATCGCGCAGAGCCCCGAGGGACGGCAGGTGCTGGCCCGGCAGAGCATCCAGGACAACCTGGAACTCGGCGCGTACACCCGCCGCGGCCCCAGCGTGAAGGCCGACATGTACGAGATGTACGAACGGTTCCCGCGACTGGGCGAACGCAGGGACCAGCTGGCAGGCACGCTGTCCGGCGGCGAGCAGCAGATGCTGGCCATCGCCCGCGCCCTGATGAGCCGCCCTAAGCTGCTGCTGCTGGACGAACCGTCGCTGGGCCTCGCCCCGATCATCGTGCGCGAGATCTTCAGCATCATCCGCGACCTGAACGCGCAGGGCACCACCATCCTGCTGGTCGAGCAGAACGCCAAACTCGCCATGAACGCCTCGCACCGCACGTACGTGCTGGAAGCCGGGCAGATGACCTTCACGGGCGACAGCGCCCAGCTCGTCAACGACGAGCGCGTGCTACACGCCTACCTGGGCGGGTAGAGGCGGCCGCCAGGGGCGGGCCGGACCGTATGGCGCTCCGGCCCGTTCCCACTCGTCAGACGGGTTTGGCCAGGACGCTGTCGCCGGCGCGCAGGGTGGTGCGGACGAGCAGGTCGGCAGGAATCATGATCTGGTTGGTCAGGTTGGCAGACATGCGGACGGGCAGGGTGTATACCTGTCCGTCGTCGGCTTTCAGGGCCACGAGTTGGGGGTGGCGCACGATGTCTTCCTTCCAGCGTTTGAAGATCAGTTCGTCCACGAGGGCCACGCCCTGCACCTGCCGCGTGATGGTGATGGTCAGGCGGGCCACGCGGGTCTTGCGGGGCACGATCAGGCCGATGCGGAACAGTTTGAGCAGCATGCGTTTCGCTTCGGGGTCCTGCGTGAGTTCCGAGACGGGTTTCTGCGCGTCGATCTGCTTGAGGACGTCCAGTTCCTTGAGGCTCCAGCGCATGCGGCCCACCCGCTGCGGCGACGTGACGCGCGCCGGGCCGTCGAACGGCAGGTCCTGAAACGGCAGCGCTTCCAGCGCCTCCAGGGTCACCTCGTCCAGGGTGTTGTCCAGGCGGGGGTTGCCATGCGTGACGCCCTCATCGAAGTGAAAGCGGCCCTTGGGGTCCAGCATCAGGCGGACGAGTGCCTGCACGCCCTCGTCCGGCCCGAATTGCAGGTGCCGGACCCGCCCGGCTTCCAGCCACGCCTGAAACTGCCCGTCCGTCCGGAAGACGTACAGCACGCCCGTCCGGCCCTGCTCGGTCAGCAGGTACAGCAGTTCCAGAAAATCGAAGGTATCGAGGCTGGAGGTGGATCTGGTCATGCGTGCGTGGCGTTCAGCGTGATCACGTCCTCCCGTCGTGGCGGCGAGCGCCCCTGCCCTCATGTTCGCTCATCCGGGAGCGCCGGGCAAGTGCAGGTCCCCCCACCCCGCTGGCCGCCCCCAGGCAGGCCCTCTCCTGCGCCGCCCGGTCCCGTCCATCAACGGCCGACCCGCTGTACTCAGGTGCGGCGCTCAGCTGCGCAGCAGGTGCGAGAAGTTCGCGTTCTCCAGCGGCGGCAGGTCATCCACGCTGCGCAGACCGAATTCCAGCAGGAACCGCTCCGTGGTGCCGTACAACAGCGGCCCACCGACGGCCTCCGAGCGGCCCACGACCTTCACCAGTTCACGTTCCTGCAACGTGACGACCGTACCCGCGCTGCCGCCGCGCATGGCCTCAATCTCGGCGCGCGTCACGGGCTGCCGGTACGCGATGACGGCCAGCACCTCCAGCGCCGCGCTACTCAGGGCCGGCAGGGGCGGCGGGGCCAGCAGCGGGGCCAGCTGACCGGACAGGGTGGCCGGCACGACCAGCCGGTACCCGCCAGCGACCGCCTCGACGGTGAAGCCCAGGTTCGCGGCGTCCAGCCGCACGGCGAAAGCCTGCACCTGCCGCAGCGCCGCGTCCTCCGGGATGCCCAGCACGCCCGCCAGTTCCCGCACCTGCACGGGCCGCCCGGCCGCCATCAGGGCCGCGCCGATCAGGGCGTCCGGACCCGCGCCGGTTGGTGGCCGCTCCGGGCCGCTCACGCCGGTCCACGCAGCAGGGCCACAATCTGCTCTTCACTGACCGCCCCGGCCCGCAGGACCCGGCCCTCGGGAAGCAGGACGACGGTGCTCGGCAGGCCCAGCGTGCCCTGCCCGCCGTCCGGCAGGGTCAGGTCGCCCAGTCCCATCGCCAGCGCCTGCGCGTGCGTCACGGCCGCCTCCTGGCCGCTCGGGTTGCAACTGGTCGTCGCCAGCGTGCCTCCCACCAGGGCCAGGAGCGCCCGCGCGACCGGGTGGTCCGGCAGGCGCACCCCCACCCGTCCGCCGGGGGCCAGCTCGTCCGGACAGGCGGGCGACGCCGGGGTCACCAGCGTCAGCGGGCCCGGCCACAACGGGGCCAGCCGCTCGAACGCCGCACTTGGCCGGATCAGGGCGCGGGCGGCCGTCACGTCCACGCACGACACCTGCACGGGTTTATCCGCCGCGCGCCCCTTCAGGTCATACAGCCGCCGCACAGCGTCCGGCCGGTCCGGATGCGCCGCCAGTCCCCAGACGGTCTCGCTGGGGTACGCGATCACACCGCCGCCGCGCAGGACCCGCGCCGCCTCCGCCACCGCCGCCCACCACGCAGGCCTGCCGCCCGGACCATTCTGCTGCTGTTCATTCATGATCGGATCTCCGCGCCGCCGCCCCCACCGGGAACGCCCCATGCAACGGGCGCACCCCCGGACCTGTAAGGTCAGCGAAAGACTCACAGACTATACTGATCAGATATGCCCGTCTTCGAATACCGAGTGCGTGACCGCTCCGGAAAGGTGCTGAAATCCCAGATGGAAGCCGAGACGGCCAACCAGGTCCGGGACGCCCTGCGCGCCAAGAACCTGATGATCGTCGAGATCAAGGCCCCCAAAACGGGCATGAACGCCGATATCAGCATTCCCTTCCTGGACAACAGACCGCCAAGCCTCAAGCAGGTGGCCATTTTCAGTAAACAACTTGCCACGCTGATCAACGCCGGGGTTCCCTTGGTGCAGTCCTTGGCGATCCTGCAAAAACAGATCGAGCACAAGGGATTCCAGAAAGTCGTGAAGAACATGCGCACCGATGTGGAATCCGGCACGCCACTGAGTGAAGCCATCGTCAAGTACCCCAGGATCTTCAACCGACTGTACGTGAACCTCGTCCGAGCCGGCGAGACCAGCGGCACGCTCGACTCGGTGCTGGAACGCATTGCAGACTTCCAAGAAAAGGAACTGGCGCTACGCGGCAAGATCAAGAGCGCACTGACCTACCCGGTCGTGGTACTTGTCTTCGCCATTCTAATCACTTACTTCCTGCTGACCACTATCGTGCCGCAGTTCGCTGGAATCCTGGCTCAGATGAACGCACCCCTGCCTTTCATCACGCGCATGCTGGTTGCTATTTCCGATTTTTTGCAAAATTCCATGCTGTTTCTCATAGCAGCCAACATCGTTATCGTTTTTGCCTATCGCGCCTATTATAAGACAACTAAAGGCCGCTTCGTTATTGATGATATCAAGTTGCGCCTACCGGTTTTCGGAAACCTAACGCAGAAAAGTGCCATTGCCTCATTTGCTCGCACTTTTGGTCTACTTATCAGCAGTGGCGTTAATATAATTGAGAGTCTTGAAATAACTAAGGGCACAGCTGGTAATGCGCAAGTCGAGGAAAGCATCGAGAACGCCAAGAACGTCGTGATGGTCGGTGAGCAGATGAGTTCCAGTCTCGCGACCAGCAAGGTCTTCCCGCCCATGGTGGTCAGCATGATCTCCATCGGCGAGGAAACCGGGTCGCTGGACAACATGCTCGGTAAGGTCGGTGATTTCTACGACCGCGAAGTGGATGAGGCGGTGGACAGCATGACGGCCGCCATCGAGCCGCTGATGATCGTGTTCCTGGGCGGCATCGTGGGCACCATCGTGGCCGGGATGTTCCTCCCGATGTTCGCCATCATCGGCCAGCTCAGTCAGTAAATTCAGCTGATGCTCCGAGGGGCGCGCTGCACTGTTCGTAGCGCGTCCCTTTCTGCTGTCAGCGGGTGGCGGCGCGGATGGCGGCGTTTGCGTCCAGCAGGGGTTGCCCGGCAGCACTGTTGACGTTGCCCAGCAGGCGGGCCTTCGTTTCAGCAGCGCTCAGGGCGGGGTTTGCGGCGCGCATCAGGGCGGCGACTCCGCTGACGAGTGGCGCGGCGAAACTGGTTCCTGCGCCCAGGGTGTACCCGCCGCCGGGCGCGAGGATCAGTATCTGCGTGGCGTTCGTGGCCCCGGTGCAGTTGCCGGCGCCGCCCGGCGCGACGATGTTCAGCGCGCGGGGCCGGGCGGCGCTGGGGCGGGCGCTGTAACAGGCGAGTTGCCCGTCGTTCTGCGCGACGGCCCCCACGGCGATCACGTCCGGGTGGCTGGCCGGGTAGTACACGCCGTCCCCGGCCGTGTTCCCGGCGGCGGCGACCAGTACGGCGCTCTTCGCGGCGCTCGTGAGGGCCTGAGCCAGCGCAGCGTCTCCGGGATCACCGGGCAGACCCAGGCTCATGTTGATGACCTTCACACCCTGCCGCACCGATTCGTTCAGGCCGCGCGCCAGGTCGCTGGTGCTGCCACCCGCCGCCCCCAGCACTTCCACGGCCAGCAGTGGGCCGCTCCAGGTGACACCCGCCACGCCCCGTCCGTTGTTCGTGGCAGCACCCACCAGTCCCGCCGACGCCGTTCCGTGCCCGGTGCTGGTATCCGACCCACCCGACTCCGCGCTGAGGAACGACGCACTGCCGGCCACGCGACCCGTCAGGTCCGGGTGACCCGCCTCTACTTTCGAGTCCAGGATGGCAGTCTTCGCCGCGACCGGCGTTTTTCCGCAGCCCTGCAGGAACGTCCAGGCCTGCGGGGCGCGCACGCGCGTCAGGTACGACTGCGTGAACGACCCCACCTCCGCGACCGGCACGCCCGCGTTCCCCGGCACGCCCGGATCGTTCGGGTTCGCCAGTGGCGCGTACAGGAAGTCCGGCTGGGCGCGCAGGCCGGCCCGCTCCAGTTTCACGGCAAACGTACGGTCATCCGTACCCGCCGGGGTGAAGGCCAGCCGCACGCCGTCCGTGACCGCCTGCGTCACCACGCCCGACAGGGTCGTCACGGACTGCGCCGCCAGGGAGTCCGTGCCCAGCAGCAGCACCCGCCCCGGCACGTGCGGCGCACTCCAGTCCGGCGCGCCCACGCTGGCCGTCAGACCAGCCGCACCACCCTGAATTCCCTGCACACTGGCCCCCTCACCGCCGACCGACTGCGCGCAGATCGGGACCGGAGTCGGTGCGGGCGGAGTCGGTGCGGGCGGAGTTGGGGCCGGCGGGGTGGGTGTCGGCGCTGGCACCGGCACCGGGGTGGGCGTGATCGTTCCACCGCCCCCTCCTCCGCAGGCCGACAGCAGCAGCGAGGCGGTTACAGCACACAGCACGGGCACAGGCAGACGCATGCCCCAGCGTATAAACCCTTACCCTGACGCGGGTCTGAACCGCCTCCATCAACCCTGAACGTCACCCCGGCAGCCACCCCGCCGGATCAGTGAACGCGCACGCCTTTCGTCAGCGGTTGCTTCTGCACCCACTTCACGAACTTCTGCACCTCGTCACGCGCCAGAATGGCCTCCACGGTGTTCAACTCGTTCGCGAGCTGCGCGTTACTGAACGTCTTACTCAGGAAGCCCTGGCACGCGGCGCACATCTTCACGGTCGGGATCTCGCCCAGTTTCACGCCCTGCCGCCGCCCCTGCGATTTCGGCACGAGGTGATGATCCGTCATGCTCGGAGCTTCACGCCCGCACAGCACGCACTCCTCCAGTTTCTGCACCTGGGTGTCTTCAACCCAACTCGCCTGCTCCCGATCCTTACGACCCATATCCGCACACCATAGCGCGCGCGACCGAAGCCTGATCCTTCCTGCCTCCCTTTTAAGGGGACTCGCAGAGCTGCGGAGCAGAGGTGCCCCGAAGGGGCGGAGGGGTGTACGCAGCGTTGCGGCCCAACTCACCCCTCAAGCCCTACACAGCCGCAGGTTTGGAAACGGTGGTTGTCCTCGTCTGGCATGATGGTGATGGGCGTTGACTGAGCGGTTGAAGGTGGATGTCCCTGTGAAACCACTGGCGGCGCGAACACAGGGTCAGTGGTGGAGGACATCCAGTCCGTCAAGGGCTCAAGGGTTCGAATCCCTTACGTCCTGGAGCGGTGCGCCTTGTTCGGGGGGCACTGATTTTTCTTCCAGATCACATCATTGAACGAGCCCCGCCCAGTTTCCCGGGCGGGGCTCGTTCACGTCAGAAGGTCAGGCTTAGGCTTTGACTTCGTTGCCTTTGGCGAGGATGCCGCGCAGCACGGTCTGGAGGATGCCGCCGTTCTTGTAGTAGTCGATTTCGACGGGGGTGTCGATGCGGCACTGGACGGTGATGGTGCGGGTGCTGCCGTCCTTGGCGGTGATCTTCACGTTGACGTCCTGGCGGGGTTTGAGGTCGCCGGGGAGGATGACGTCGAAGGTTTCTTCGCCGGTGATGCCAAGGCTGTCGGCGCTTTCGCCGTTCTTGTACTGGAGGGGCAGGACGCCCATGCCGACCAGGTTGGAACGGTGGATGCGCTCGAAGCTCTCGGCGATGACGGCCTTGACGCCGAGCAGGAAGGTGCCTTTGGCGGCCCAGTCGCGGCTGCTGCCCATGCCGTAGTCTTTGCCGGCGAAGATGACCAGGGGGATGTTGCTGGCCTTGTAGTTGACCGAGGCGTCGTAGATGCTGCTGACCTGTCCGGTGGTGTAGTCGGTGGTGAAGCCGCCTTCGGTGCCGGGGGCGAGCTGGTTCTTGAGGCGGATGTTGGCGAACGTGCCGCGCGTCATGATGCGGTCGTTGCCGCGGCGGCTGCCGTAGCTGTTGAAGTCTTTGGGGAGGATGCCGCGGTCGGTGAGGAACTTACCGGCGGGCGTGTCGCTCTTGAAGCTGCCGGCGGGGCTGATGTGGTCGGTGGTGACGCTGTCGCCGACTTTCACGAGGGCGCGGGCGCCTTCGATGCTGACGATGTCGCTGGGGCCGCCGGCGAGGTTGTCGAAGAAGGGGGGGTTCTGGATGTAGGTGCTGTCTTCCTTCCAGTCGTACAGCGCGCCTTCGGCGACGGGGATGGCGTTCCAGTCCTGGTTGCTCTTCTCGATGCCGTCGTAGACCTTGCGGAACATTTCGGCGTTGATGGCGCTGTCCATGACGGTCTGGATTTCGCTGGTGGTGGGCCAGATGTCGCGCAGGTAGACGCTCTGGCCGTCCTTGCCGGTGCCGATGGGGTCGTTCACGATGTCGTTGACGACCGTGCCGGCCAGGGCGTACGCGACGACCAGGGGCGGGCTGGCGAGGTAGTTGGCCTTGATGTGCGGGTTGACGCGGCCTTCGAAGTTGCGGTTGCCGCTCAGGACGCTGGCGACGACGAGGTCGGCTTCGTTGATGGCGTCCACGGTGGGTTCGGGCAGCGGGCCGCTGTTGCCGATGCAGGTCATGCAGCCGTAGCCGACGGTGTTGAAGCCGATCTGGTCGAGGTACGTCTGGAGGCCGGCGGCTTCGAGGTACTCGGTGACCACGCGGCTGCCGGGGGCGAGGCTGGTCTTGACCCAGGGTTTGCTGTCCAGGCCCAGTTCGACGGCTTTCTTGGCGACGAGGCCGGCGGCGATCAGGACGCTGGGGTTGCTGGTGTTGGTGCAGCTGGTGATGCTGGCGAGCGTGACAGCGCCGTGCCCGATCTTGAGGTCGGTGCCGGTGATGGTGCCCTGGGCATCCAGTTTATCTGCGGGCAATTCGAAGCCACGGGCCTTGACGGGCGCGGTGAGGGCTTCGTTGAACACGCTGTGCATGCCGGACAGGTCCACGCGGTCCTGGGGGCGTTTGGGGCCGGCCAGGGACGGGACGATGGTGCCCAGGTCGAGTTCGATGGTGTCGGTGAAGACGGGATCGGGCGTGGCGTCGGTGCGGTACATGCCCTGGGCCCTGTAGTACGCCTCGACGAGTTCGATCTCGGTTTCCAGGCGGCCGGTGCGGCGCAGGTAGCGCAGCGCCTCGTCGTCCACGGGGAAGAAGCCCATGGTGGCGCCGTATTCGGGGGCCATGTTAGCGATGGTGGCGCGGTCGGGCAGGGTCATGTTGCTGAGGCCCGCACCGTAGAACTCGACGAACTTGCCGACCACACCTTTGGCGCGCAGCATCTCGGTGACGCGCAGCGCGAGGTCGGTGGCGGTGGCGCCTTCGGGCATGGCGCCCGTGATCTTGAAGCCGATGACTTCGGGCATCAGCATGTAGATGGGCTGGCCGAGCATGACGGCTTCGGCCTCGATGCCGCCGACGCCCCAGCCGACGATGCCCAGGCCGTTGATCATGGTGGTGTGGCTGTCGGTGCCGACGAGGCTGTCGGGGTACACGACGACGCCGTCATCCTCGGGGCGGCTCTGGACGCCCTTGGCGAGGTACTCCAGGTTGACCTGGTGCACGATCCCCGAGGCGGGGGGCACGACGCCAAAGTTGTCGAAGGCCTGCTGGCCCCAGCGGAGGAACTCGTAGCGTTCGCGGTTGCGTTCGAATTCGAGGGCCATGTTGTTGGCGAGGGCGAAGTCGGTGCCGAACTCGTCGACCTGCACGGAGTGGTCGATGACGAGGTCCACGGGGATCAGCGGGTTGATCTTGCTGGGGTCGCCGCCGAGTTTGACCATGGCGCTGCGCATGGCGGCCAGGTCGACGACGGCAGGCACGCCGGTGAAGTCCTGGAGGATCACGCGGGCGGGCTTGAAGGGAATCTCGACTTCCTCGTTGACGGGTTTCCACCCGGCGACGGTGGCGACGTCCTCTCGGCGCACGTCGTAGTCGTTCGCTTCGCGCAGCACGCTTTCGAGCAGCACCTTGATGCTGACCGGGAGTTTGCTGATATCAAAGCCCTGTTCCTGGAGTTTGTTGAGGTTGTAGTAGTAGAGCTTCTGGCCGCTTTGCGTGGTGAGCGTATCGCGCGCGCCGAACAGGTTCATCGCCATGTGTGTTCCTCCTTGCCCGTTTCCGGGCGGTGCTTTCATCATACGGGAAGGGTGTCTGAGTGGGCGTTACCGGGGCAGGCACGCACAGCCACGCAGCCGTTACCCCCATGGGGACAACAGCTTGCGCGGGGAGTCGCCTGCCCGGCAGACGGCTCTGGTATCGTTCACGGGCATTCTCTTCCCTGCGAGGTTCCCCTGCATGAGCGACCCCAACCAACCGTCCACCCAACTCCAACCGCACCAGCGCGCCCGCCTGACCTCCCTGGAACAGACCGTCCGCGACGGCCTGCGCGACTTCCGCCGCACCGGGCAGGCCCTGTCCGAAATCCGCGACAACGAATTCTTCCTCGCCACGCACGAGTCCTTCGAGGCGTACCTGCAAGACCGCTGGGGGTTCACCGCCCCGCAGGCCGGTCGCCTGATCGACGCGGCGGACGTGGCCAGGGTGCTGGAACCGCTGGGCATCCAGCCGAAAAACGAGGCGCAGGCCCGCGCCTTCCGGGCCGCCGCGAAGATCGTCACGGACCTCGAACCCGAGCAGCAGCGCGTGGTCGCCCGGCTGGTCGAGCAGGCCGCGCCCGCCCCGGCACAGACGGCAGCAGGGACGGAAAGCGACCTGCCGTGGGAAGTGCCGGACGCCGCCGAGGTCCGCATCATGGCCAGCGTCGTGAAGAAACTGAACGAGGACGCCACCGTGCACCACCCGGACAGCGGCGACGAGGTCTCCATGGGCTCGCTGAGCACCCCGGAACGCTTCGAGGTGATCCGCACGCACGTCGACCAGAAAACCCAGGCGTACCGCGAGAAGCAGGAAGCCAGGGCCAACGCCCCGCAACCCGAGAAGATCAACTGGGCCGACTGGGTCCTGAACCACGCCGCGCAGAACCTGGGGCCCGGCCAGCGGCTGGAACTGGTCGTGGAACCCGACGGCAGCGGGGCCGTGCGCGCCGTTGCACGTGTGGTCGACGGCCACACCGGGGAAGTCCTGGCCGCCGGGGCCGGAGCCGTGACCCTGAAGAAAGCCGCGTTGAATCTGGCCGCCGAAGTCCGGTAACCGGACGGCTGCACCTGCGCCGCCTGCCCCTTCTGTGGGCAGGCGGTTTCGTGTGCACCCCTGTCTGTAGTTCTCGCGTGTGTGCCGGTCTCATACGGATTCCGTCTGTTTCGTTGACAACTTGGAAAGGCGCCAAGTTGCCAACTCCACGCCCGGAACCCGCTTTGCTCCCACTCGCTCCGCTCTGGTTGAACGGTTTGTGCAAACCATTCAACCAGAGTCCGTATCGCGTGTGCGCCGGGCTGGCCGGGCCGGAACGTGGCGGCCGTCCGTGGGCGCGCAGGGTGTGGCGTGCGGGGCGATACCCGAGCATTCCGGTGGGTGTTCTGCGTTGAGTTGTGGATGGCGGCGGGATAGAATGACGCTTATTGAGAATCATTCCTGTTAAGGTTCTCGCGCTGTCATCCTCTCCCCCACTCCCCGGAGGCCCCGCCGTGACCACCCAGACCCTGAACACCACCCCCCAGCGCGCCGCGCCGCGCTTCACCCTGACGCCCCAACTGCGCCTCGCCGTGACCCTGACCGCCCTGACCCTCGCCGGCCTGCTGACCGGCGCGGCCGGGGAATTCCTGCTGCGCGTCCCGGCCATCATGTGGGCCGGGTACATCCTGGCGTTCCTGGCAGGCGGCATTCCCGCCGGGCGCGAGGCGCTGCGCAGCCTGTTCGTGGAACGCAAACTGGACGTGGACCTGCTGATGGTCCTCGCCGCCCTGGGCGCGGCCAGCATCGGGCAGGCGGCGGACGGCGCGATCCTCCTCTTTCTGTTCTCGCTGAGTAACACCCTGCAGGACTGGGCGATGGGCCGCACGTCCAGCGCCATCCAGGCCCTGATGAACCTGAATCCCGAGGGCGCGACCGTGCTGCGCGGCGGGCAGGAGAAATGGTGCGAACTGGGCGACATCCGCATCGGGGACATTCTGGTCGTGCGGCCCGGCGAGCGCGTGGCCGCCGACGCCCGCGTGACGCGCGGCCAGACCAGCGTGGACGAGAGCCCCATCACGGGCGAGAGCGTCCCGGTGGACAAGGCGCCGGGCGCGGAACTCGCCTCGGGCACCGTGAACCTGAACGGCAGCGTGCAGGCTGAAGTGATCCGCCCGGCCGGCGAGAGCACCCTGGCGCGGCTGGTGGGCCTGATGGAACAGGCGCAGACGCAGAAGAGCCGCACCGAGAGCCTCGCGGAACGCTGGGAGAGCCCCTACGCCCTGACGGTTCTGCTGGCCGTGCCGGCCGTGTACGCCCTGCTGCGCTACGGCTTTGGCCTGAGCCTGGACACCGCGTGGTACCGCGCCATGACTTTCATGGTGGTCGCCAGTCCTTGCGCGGTCGTGATCAGCACCCCGGCCGTGATGCTCTCGGCCATGGCCGCCGCCGCGCGCGGAGGCGTGCTGTTCAAGAGCAGCGCCGCGCTGGACGCCCTGGCCGACGTGCGTACCGTCGCCTTCGACAAGACCGGCACGCTGACCCAGGCGAAGATGACCCTCACGCGGGTTGTGGCGGACGACGAGGGGGCCGCGCTGGCCCTGGCCGCCGGACTGGAAGCGCACAGCGAACACCCCATCGCGCAGGCCGTCGTGACGGCTGCCCGTGAGCGTGGCGTGACCCCCGAGCACGTGCAGGACGCGCAGGCCATTCCCGGTCACGGTATCGAGGCGCGCGGCGCGGACGGCGCGGTCGTGTGGGCCGGAAACACCCGCCTCGCCGGGCGGAACGGCGCGGCCCTGAACGCCGCGCAGCACGCCGCCCTGACCGAACTGGGCAGCCAGGGCAGCAGCAGCGTGATCGTCGGGCGCGGCCCGCAGGTGCTGGGCGTGATGGGCGTGGCCGACGCCCTGCGCCCCGGCATTGCGCAGGCCCTGACCGAACTGCGCGCCAGCGGCATCACGCACCCCGTCATGCTGACCGGGGACCGCCAGGAGGTCGCGCAGACCGTGGCCGCCGAACTGGGCCTGAACGAGTACCGCGCCGAACTGCTCCCCGAGGACAAACTGCGCATCATCGGCGAACTGGGCGCGCAGCCCGGCGCGGGCCGGGTCGCCATGGTCGGGGACGGCGTGAACGACGCGCCCGCCCTGGCCCGCGCCGACCTGGGCATCGCGGTCGCGTCGGGCACCGACGTCGCCATCGAGAGCGCCGACATGGTCCTGATGCGCAGCGACCTGGGCAAACTGGCCGGGGCCGTCCGCCTCGCCCGGGACGCGCGGCGCACCGTCATCACCAATCTGGTCTTCGCGTTCGGCGTGATCCTGATCGTCGCGCCGCTGGCCGTGGCGGGCAAAGTGCCGCTGCCGCTGGGCGTCATCGCCCATGAGGGCGGCACGGTGTTCGTGGTGTTCATGGGCCTGCGCCTGCTGCGCCACCGGCTGTAAGGAGGAAGTGGGCAGCAGGAAGCAGGGAGTGGATGGGTCACCCCCTACGAACCGGAAGCCAGGGCGCACCTCACAGACCCGTAGCGCACGCGCCCGCCCCTCCCAACAATCCCGCAAGTCGCGCCACATCCGCGCCCGCCCCGCAACGCGGAGGCTGAGGCACATTCACCGGAGGATGCCATGAGACTCAACCCCGCCCGCCGCTCCCTGCTGCCCCGCCTTCTGCTGGGCCTGCTGGCCCTGTTCGTCCTGATTCAGCTGGTCCCGTACGGCCGGGCGCACAGCAACCCGCCCGTGCAGGCCACGCCCAGATGGGACAGCCCCCAGACCGAGGCGCTGTTCACGCGTGCCTGCGCCGACTGCCACAGTCACGCGACCGTGTGGCCCTGGTACAGCAACGTGGCCCCGGTGTCCTGGCTGGTGCAGCGGCACGTGGACGAGGGCCGCAGCCGGTTCGACATCAACGTGACGGGCTTCGGTGAAGATGCCGGGCGTGCCGGGCAGGAGGTCGAGGAGGGCAGCATGCCCGAGCCCACCTACCCGCCCCTGCACCCGAACGCCCGCCTGACGGACACGGAACGCCAGCAGCTGGCCAGCGGCCTGAACGCCACCTTCGGCCGTGAGCAGGAGGGCGAGCAGGAAGGCAGCCAGGACGGCGACGGCGAAACCCGCTGACCGGTTGGGCACCCCGCTCCGGTCACAAGAAGCGGGGCCGGTCACAAGAAGAGGTGAACGCCGCGCCCACCCGGCGGCGACCCACGGGGGCCTAGGCTGGGCGGCGACACATTCAGTTCAGTCGCTCCGCTCGGGCGGGGCAGGAGGCATGACATGGGAGAAGGCAAACCGAACGGTCAGGCGCACGCGAACGTCTCGCAGGACACCATCAACGACGCGGCGCAGTGGAATACCGGCACCCCCAAGAACCCCGGTGACGCCATCACCGAGGGGCAGTACACGGGCGTCAGTGACGCCAACGCGGACGCCGGAGCGGACGCGTCTATCGCGCAGCAGGTGAGCAGCACCACCGACCCGCGCGCCGCCGACAACACCGGCCAGGACGCCAACCCCAGCACCTACGGCGGCATGAAGGACGGCCTGCCCGCCAGCGGCGCCGCCACACACCCCGAGAAAACCGTGGACGGCAACGAGGGCAGCTGACACGAACGCTCACAGGGGGGCCGGATCACCGCGATCCGGCCTCCCTTCTGTGTGAATGGCTGGGGCCTCCGGGCGTTACGCGGGGAATTCCAGCAGGACGTGTTCGGCGCTGAAGCCGGGGCCCATGGCACTCAGCAGGGCGCGGCCCCGTGGCGCGGCGCGCAGGACTTCGGCCAGCACGAACAGCACGGTCACGCTGCTCATGTTGCCGTACTGCCGCAGAACGCGG
This sequence comes from Deinococcus aquaticus, assembly GCF_028622095.1. NCBI lineage: Bacteria > Thermotogati > Deinococcota > Deinococci > Deinococcales > Deinococcaceae > Deinococcus > Deinococcus aquaticus. The sequence continues at coordinate 334,540 of NZ_CP115165.1, forward strand.
CGACTGCTGTCGAGCGCCCCGGCGGACAGCGAGAGCGCTTCCTCGTAGGCGGCCAGGACCTTCACGCCTCCCGGATGCACCACGAACGTGCTCACGTCCTCACGCGGCCAGCCGTGGGCGGCCAGGGCTTCTCTGACGTTGCCTCGCATCATGCCGCGCACCAGGGCGGGAATATCGCGGCTGAACCGGACTTTCAGGCCGTCGTCGACCACGTCCCAGCCCATGATGTCCTCGCTGTTCTCGATCAGGGTGGAGTACGCGCCGTGCAGGTGCGCCAGCGCGGGCGGGCCGGGCACGTCCGTCGCGGTCAGCACCAGGGCCGCGCCACCGTCGGCGAACAGGGCGGTGCCCACGAAGTTGCTGCTGGACTCGTCACCCTTGACCAGCGTCAGGCTGCACAGTTCCACCGCCACGAACAGCACCCGCCGGAAGCCCGCGCGGATCAGGTCGGCCGCGCGGGCCAGTCCGGCCGCGCCGCCCGCGCAGCCCAGGCCCCAGATGGGCATGCGGGCCGCGTGGCGGTTCAGGCCGAGTGCGCCGATCAGGTCGGCGTCCAGGCTGGGGGTGCTCAGGCCGCTGGTGTTCACGACAATCACGGCGTCCACGTCCTTCGGGTCCACCTGCGCCTCTGCGAGTGCCTGCGCGGCCAGCCGGCGGGTCAGGGTGCGGGCCTCCTCGATGAAGACGGCGTTCTTCTCCGCGAATCCGCGCGGACTCAGGTACCACTCCAGGGGCCGCGCCAGCGCCCGCGACTCGATCTGCGCGTTCCCGAACACGTCCAGCAGCGAGGGCCGGGCCGCCATGCGCGGAAACAGCGTGCGGGCCGCCTCCTGCACCGCCGACTGCGGGGTGAGGTGGGGTGGCGTGCCGGTCACCAGGGAACGGAGGGCCGGAAGGGCAGGAACGGACATGCGGGCATTCTGCCGTTCCGGCGCGCTTTGTGAACGTGCCGGGCCGCCCATGTGGCGTGGCGCGACCCTGGCCTGTGCTTCAGAAAAGGAGCCGGGTTCAGGAACGCGCCGCGCGGCGGACGGTGAGGCGCGTCACAACAACGCCGCCCCACTCGCACAGGAGGGGGCGGCGCGTGCGGCGGCGTTCAGTCCTGCTTCGCCTGACTAGCCCACTCCTGCTGGCCGACCTCGTCGAGGGCGCGGAAGTCCTCGTCGGTCAGGGTCAGGGCGGCGGCGGCCACGTTCTCCTCGAGGTGCGCGACCTTGCCGGTGCCGGGAATGGGCAGCATGACGGGGCTGCGGCGCAGCACCCAGGCCAGCGCGACCTGCGAGGGGCTGGCGTTCAAGCGGGCGGCCACGTCGGCCAGCACGCTGCCGTCGCGGGCGAGGTTCCCGGCGGCCAGCGGGAACCAGGGCATGAAGCCGATGTTCTCACGCTCGCAGTAGTCCAGCACGTCCTCGCTCTTGCGGTTCACGAGGTTGTACAGGTTCTGCACGGTGGACACGGGGAACACGCGGCGGGCCGCCTCGATCTCCTCGACGGTCACCTCGGACAGCCCGGCGTGGCGGATGACGCCCTCGTCCATCAGTTCCCTGATCGCGCCGAACTGCTCGTCGCGGGGCACTTTCGGGTCGATGCGGTGCAGTTGCCACAGGTCGATGACGTCCACGCCCAGGCGGCGGCGCGACAGGTGCGCCTGCTGCTTGAGGTACTCGGGGCGGCCCACGGGCGGCCAGACGTTCGGGCCGGTGCGGGTCAGGCCGCCCTTGGTGGCGACGATCACGCGGTCGTAGGGGTGCAGGGCCTCGCGGATCAGTTCCTCACTGACGGCCGGGCCGTAACTGTCAGCGGTGTCGATGAGGTTCACGCCGAGTTCCGGCAGGCGGCGCAGCGTGGCCAGCGCGCCCTCGCGGTCGGTCGGGTCGCCCCAGATGCCGTCGCCCGTGACGCGCATCGCGCCGAAGCCCAGGCGGTTGACGCTGAGATCCCCGCCGATCTTGAAGGTGCCGCTCTGCGCGGCGTTGGGTGTGGTGTCGGTCATGGTCTTGCCCTCCAGGGAGGCATTCTGCGCCGCGTACCCACGCGCCGTGTGGCAGTTGCGATAAGGGAACATGAAGGGCCGTTACGGGGTGGTCTCTCCTGCCGACTGGTCCTGCCCGGCGCTGTCGGCCTCGGGCACGTCGCAGGTGTCGCGTGACACGAACTGCGACAGGCGCTTGCGGTGGCGGCTGCTCCAGTCGATGCTGGGCCGCGCCTGCTCGGGCGGCAGGTACCCCAGGCGGTACACGGCCATCAGTTCCAGGTCGGGTGGCACGCGCAGCAATTCCCCGATGGCCTGCCACTGCCGGGGGATCTCCATTGGCGTACTGACGAACTGGATGCCCATGCCCAGCGCGCCCACGGCGTTCCAGATGTTCTCGACGGCCGCGCCCAACCCGAACACGCTGTAGAAGCCGCTGAGTTCACCGGGGCGGTACTCCCCCTTGTCCAGCAGCGCGGCCAGCAGCAGCGGGCTGCCCGCCACGAGCCGGCGGTTGTCCTCGCCGAGTTTTTTCGGCACGCCGAGTTGCCGCATGAGTTTCAGGCCCGCGTCACTGAAGATCTGGCGCGTGAAGGGCCGCAGCGGGCCGGGCAGGTGATCGATGTGAATGCCGTCGCGCCGCTCGTTCATCTCGGCCTCGCTGAACCGGAAGTACCGCCGGTAGCGTTCGAAGAACACCCCGGCCTCGATCAGTTCCGTCATGCTCTCGCCGCTGATCTGCGCGATGCGGGCGATGGTCTGCGGGTTCTCGATCAGCACGAACCGCCACGGCTGAGAGTTGAAGTGACTGGGCGCGGCCTGCGCGGCGCGCATCAGCACGTGCTGATGCTCGCGGCTGACCGGGTCCGGGCGGAACGGGCCGTTGGTGGTGCGGCGGTTAAGCATGCCGCGAATCAGCGCGGCGTCCGGCGCGGCCATCTGTTGCAGGGCCGCCTGCACGGCACTCTCGGGGGTGGAATCGGCAGAACTCATGCTCGCAGCTTAGAACACCCGGCATCAGCCAACCGGCCTCAGCGACCCGGTACGCCCCACGCGATCAGCGCGCCGGTCAGGAACGCGGCGGCGCAGGCCAGCGCCCGCTGCCAGTGGTCGGCGCGGCCGGGCCGGGTGCGGGGCATGCTCAGCAGCAGGATCAGGGCGGGCAGCAGCGCCCAGGCGGCCGCGCCTGCCTGCCACGCCAGCCACGCGCTGATGGTCACGCCCGCGCACACCAGGAAGAACAGGACGTGATGGGGCGCGCGGCCCACACCCGCCCACCAGCGGCGTTGCAGGGACAGGCCCAGGCTCAGCAGGGCGGCCAGCAGCGCGCCGGTCAGCAGCAGCACAACCTGATGCGGGGCCATACCCGGCCACCATACCGGGTGCGCGGGGGCGGCGGGGCGGGCAGATGCCCCGTGCGTGCGGGTGTAGCTTCAGTCGTATGAACGCCCCTGTCTGCCGCCCGCCCGCTTCCCGAATCGCGGCCCACATGCCGGCCCTGCTGCCCGCGCTGCTGGCGTTGACGCTGCTGGTGGCCTGCAAGCCGGGCGTACAGGCCGGCAGCGGCGCGGCGGGCGGTCAGGGCGCGGGCGGCGAGGATCTGGTGGCGCGGGTCCTGTTCACCGCAACCGGGTCGTTCGACGCACAGTCGCAGGACAAGGCGCGCGTGCCGGGCGGGCTGCGCCGCGCTGTCTGGCAGAAGAAGGTGCCGTTCGACGCGCGGCGCGTCACGATCCAGTACGACAGTGACGCTCGCCCCATGACCTGGATGCTGGAAATTCAGGGTCCGGGCTTCACGGCGCAGGACCTGGCCGGGCCGGACGCCACGGCCGTGAAGACCGAACAGGGGCCGGGGCTGCGTCCGGCGGCAGCTTCACGCCTGCGGGACACCGTGATCATCACGCGCCGCAGCGACCTGAAGATCCTGACCCGGTCATACGCGACGCAGGTGGAACCGGCGCTGCTGGGCGCGTTCTCGCAGCCCTGAGGGCCAGGGTTCAACGCGCGGCGGGTCAGCGCACGGCGTTGCGGCCCGAGCGTTTGGCGTCGTACAGGGCGCTGTCGGCGCGGTTGAAGATGCTGGTGGTCGTGTCGGCGTCCCGCTGGCTGGACACGCCGAAACTGGCGGTGATGGTCAGGCCCGCCACGGGTTCCGCGCTGATCTCGCCGCGCAGGCGCTCGGCGATGGCGTGCGCGTCGGTTCGGGCCACGCCGGGCAACAACACGATGAATTCCTCTCCGCCCCAGCGTCCGACCAGGCCGCCTCCGCTGCTGACGCTGCGGCGCAGGCGTTTGCCGAAGGCGCGCAGCACGTCGTCCCCGGCGACGTGGCCGTGCTCGTCGTTCACGCGTTTGAAGTGGTCGATGTCGGTCACGATGACGCTCAGGGGCGTGCCGCTGCGGCGCGCGGCGTCCAGCGCCCGCTCGAATTCCTCCTCGATCGCGCCGCGTCCGTACACCTCGGTCAGGGCGTCCAGGCGGGCGGCGCGCAGGCGTTCGCTGTCCATGTGGTGCTGGTCGAGGTTCTTCTCGATGAAGGCCGTCAGGGTGTAGGCCAGCAGGCCCGCCGTGCCGATGGCGATACTGGCGGTGGTCCAGTCGACCATGTTGGGCGGGTCGATGGGGCCGTTCAGCAGGACGCTGGCCATCATGACGGCCACGCTGAGGATGTTCACGGCCGTGCCGTACCGCGATCCGAACACCAGGTACGACACGATGACGTTCAGCATCAGCCACAGCGTCAGGTGCATGGGCATCTCGCCCCAGCCGATGGCGCGCGGAATCTCGCTGGTCGACACGATCAGGTACCCGACGCTGGTGACGGCGTAGATGGCCTGCACGCGGTGCGGGAAGATCAGCGTGGCCAGCGCGGTGGTCAGTGAGACCAGTACCGCCCAGTACTTGGGAATCTGGTACCCGACCGGGAATCCGTCGGGCGGCGGGTCGATCATGGCGGTCAGGCCCGCGTACAGCACGTACGCGAAACTGGCGATGTACACGGCGACGAGGCGGCTGCGGTGCAGTCGTTGCGTCAGGGTGGAGGTGGGTGGGGCGGCCTGGGCGGGGGTGGCGCGGGGCGTCATGCGTCGGTTCCAGTCATGCGGGATCACTCATGGGCAGTGAAGTCCAGTCGGCCCGGTGGCAACGCAGAAGAAAACGGGGACGGCAGAGGCAGAGGCGAGGGGGCCGGGAAACAAGGGGAAGCGGGCGGGGGGGGGTTCGGCGTGATGATACAGCGGCGCCCCGGCCAGTCATGCCAGCCGGGGCGCGTGCGGGGCAGGACTGCTCAGGCGAGCAGTTCACCCTCGGCGAAGAACAGGCCCAGTTCGCGCGCGGCGCTCTCGCTGCTGTCGCTGCCGTGCGTGACGTTCTCGCCCATGGTGGTGGCGAAGTCGGCGCGGATGGTGCCGGGCGCGGCGCTCGCGGGGTTGGTGGCGCCCATCATGCCGCGCCAGCCGGCGATGGCGTTCTCGCCCTCAAGGGCGATGGCGACCACGGGCCCGCCCGTGATGAAGTCCACCAGTTCACCGAAGAAGGGGCGCTCGCTGTGCTCGCCGTAGTGCGCTTCGGCGGTTTCGCGGGCAATGACCATCTGCTTGAGGCCCACCACGCGGTAGCCCTTGCGCTGGATGCGGGCGAGAATTTCGGGGGTCAGGCCACGGCGGACGCCGTCGGGTTTGATCATGGCAAAAGTGCGTTCCATACTGCCCCGGAGCATAGCAGGCGGCGGCAGTCCTGTGGGGGCGCGCGTCCCGGCCGCTGCGGGTGTGGGCAGCGGGGGGGTGGACGTGCGGCCCGCCGGTGATTGCGCGGCGACCCTGGTGCGCGGCCCCGGGACGCGGGTGGGACCGCCGCTTCCCCCGCAACGCTCCCCCACCACAGTGGGAGCGCCGGTGTCCTGAAGTTGTCTGAACCACGTACAATGCTCCGGTGACCCACGTTTCTCACTCACGCCCCTCCGGGGACGCGGCCCGGATCGCGCTGATTGCCTGCGCGGTGGCCATTGCCGGGATGCTGCTCGCTCCGCTGGCCACCCTGGGCCGCGGATTCAGCGCCGACGCCATTCTGCTGCATATCAGCGGTTCCGTCATGAACCTGTCGTCCAGTCAGGACGCTCCTCTTCCCCCCACGGCCACCGTGGTGGCGCTGGCCTGGGCCACGCTCGCCTCGCTGGTGGCCACGCTGGCCGGGGCCGTGACCCGGCAGCGCTGGTTCTGGCTCACGGGCCTGCTGGCCTTCGCGCTGGCCGTGGCCGCCGTGTTCACGCTGGGCGGCGCACTGAACGACGAGATCAACCGCATCTCGGCCGACACGGCCCTGCGTCCCGGTGCCAAGCGGCAGCTGCGGAACTTCTACAGCAGCGGCGGCATGAACCTGGGCCTGTTCCTCCCGGCCCTGGCGGGCCTGATCGCGGCCGGTGCGGGCCTCAGCCAGTCCAGTCGCGCGTGGGCTGTGCTCAACCGCCTGCGCGGCCTGCTGGTGCCGGCAGCCGCCATCGGGCTGGCCGTGCTGGTCGGGGCGGTCGTGGTGCTGATCGTGCAGCCCGCCGTGAACGAGAGTGGCCTGCCCCTGACCCTCTGGAACGGCTGGATGGCGAAAGCCGACCTGGTGTACTTTGTGTACTCCACGCTGTTCGCGCCGGTCACGGCGTTCGGGCCGCTGCTGGACAGTCTGAAGATCGCCACGCCCCTGATCTTCACGGGCCTGAGCGTGGCGTTCGCGTTCCGCACGGGTCTGTTCAACATCGGCGCGCCGGGTCAGCTGACCATGGGTGCCATCGGCGCGATGCTGGTCGGCGTGTACGGCCCGGCCAGCCTGGGCTGGGGCCTGCTGCCCCTGTCGGTGCTGGCCGCCGCGGCCGGGGGCGCGCTGTGGGGGGCCATTCCGGGCCTGCTCAAGGCGCGTTTCGGGTCCAGCGAGGTCATCAACACCATCATGCTGAACTACGTCGCGTCGTCGATTTTCGTGTTCATGATCGGCAGCGAGTCGTTCCCGTTCCTGGGCCGCACGTACACCCAGCCGTTCAAGGCTGAGGGCTCGAACCCACAGAGCGAACTGCTGCAGGAAGGGTCGCGCCTGCCGCCCCTGCTGGACCTACTGAACGTGGGCGGCAGTGGGCAGACGGCCGTCAGTATCGGCCTGCTGGTCGCGGCCGTGGTGTTCTTCGCGGGACGCGTGCTGCTGCGGGGCCGCGTGAAAAACGGCACCCTGATCGCCGGGGTCGCCGCCGCCGTGCTGGCCGCCGTGACGTGGCGGATCGGCATTCCGGTCGACGTGACCGGCAGCCGCCTGAACGGATCGTTCCTGATCGCCCTGGCCTGCGTGGCGCTGTTCGGCACGCTGATGTGGCGCACCGCGACCGGGTACGCCCTGCGCGCCGTGGGCCTGTCCCCCCGCGCCGCCGAGTACGGCGGGATCAGCGTGGCGCGCGGGACCATCCTGGCCATGACCATCGCCGGGGCGTTCGCGGGTCTGGCCGGCACGCACTACGTGAACGGCGGGGCGCTCAACGAGTACCGCCTGACCCTGAACACCCCGGTCAACGTGGGCTTCGACGGGATCGCGGTCGCGCTGATGGGTCAGAGCACCCCGGCCGGCGTGGTGGCGTCCAGCGTGCTGTTCGGCACCATCGACACCGGCAGCATCAACGTGCAGCAGAAACTCGACAAGGTCAGTAACGACATCGTGACCATCCTCAAGGCCCTGATCGTGCTGTTCATCGCGGCCGGCGGCTTCCTGAGCCGGCGCGTGACCGACCCCCCACCCCCTCAACTGGTCGCGGAAGCGGACCGAACCGGCAAGACCGCGCAGGCCAGCCTGGACGCCTCGGCCGCCCACCTGGAACGCGGCACGCCGCTGCCGAACGTGGCTCAGAGCAGTGAACAGATCAAACGGGAAGGTGACAAGTAATGGACGGTGTGTTCGATCAACTTCTGACCACGGCCTTCCTGGCCACCTTTATTCGCAGCACGGTGCCGCTGCTGCTGACCGCGCTGGGCGGCCTGTTCAGTGAGCGCAGCGGCGTGGTGAACATCGCCCTGGACGGCCTGATCATCTTCGGCGCGCTGGCCGGGGCGGTCAGCACCAAACTGCTGGAACCCTCGCTGGGCGCCGCCGCCCCCTGGGCAGGCTGGCTGTTCGGGATGCTGGTCGGCGGCCTGATCGCCTGGATTCACGCGGTCCTGAGCATCAAGTACCGCGCCAACCAGGTGATCAGCGGCACGGCCATCAACCTGCTGGCCAGCGGCGTGCCCGCCGTTCTGCTGACCGCCCTGTACGGCGTGTCGAACGAGAGCCCCAAGGTCGAGCAGGCCCTGCCGCTGTGGGGCGTGGGAGAACTGCGCTTCTCGCCGCCCGTCTACTTCGCGTTCCTGGCGGTGGCCGTCACGTGGTACGTGATGTACCGCACGCCGTTCGGGCTGCGGCTGCGCGCCACGGGCGAGCAGCCGGGCGCGGCGGCCAGCATGGGCGTGAACGTGCGCCGCATGCGCTACAGCGCCGTGATTCTCTCCGGCGTGCTGGCCGGGACGGCCGGGGTGTTCCTGAGCATCGGGAACCTCGACTCATACGTGCGCAACATCAGTGCCGGTGGGGGCTTCATTGCGCTGGCCGCGCTGATCTTCGGGCAGTGGAAACCGCTGGGCGTGCTGGCCGCCACCCTGCTGTTCGGTCTGCTTCAGGCCCTGAGCATCGTGCTGGGCGGAGAGGACATCCTACCTCCCACGCTGGTGCAGGCACTGCCGTACCTGATTACCATCCTCGCGCTGATCTTCACGGGCCGCAGCCGCGCGCCCAAGGCCCTGGGAACCCCGTATGAAGGCTGAGGCCGTGCAGACCGGACGTCACGCCGCCGCCCGGAAGCGTGTAGGGTAACGGATATGAGCTTTGGCGCCGCGCTGAAACAGGCCCGTGAAACCCAGGGGCTCACCACGCAGGACGTGGCCCTGCGAACCAAGATTCGCGGGGATTACCTGAAGGCCCTGGAGGAAGGCAACACCAGTCTCCTGCCGGAACGGACCTTCGCCCGCTCGTACCTGCAACGGTACGCGCGGGAACTGAGCCTCGACCCGGCCCCGCTGCTGGCCGAATTCGACCGGAGCGTCCCGGCCGACGCCTCGCAGACCCTGCGTGGCCCGGCCTTCAAGGGCGCTACCGGGGCGGCCACGACCACCGGGGGCAGCGCCTCTTCCCGTGGGGCGCGTACCGGCAATCCTGCGATGCTGACAGCGGCCGTGACGGCCCTGATCGTGCTCGGGGCCGGTGGGTACTACGCGTACAGCGCGTTCCTGAAACCCTCGCCGGTCAGTGCGGCCCCGGCAGTGCCGGTCGCAGCTGAGCCGACCCCAGCCCCGGTGGTGACGGTCCGCCTGAGTGTCAGCAGCGTGCCCAGTGGCGCGCAGGTGTACCTGGATAACCGCGACCTGGGCGTCACGCCCGTCAAGTCCTTCCCGGTCGACGCCCGCACGAACGCGCAACTGCGCGTGGAATTCACGGGCCGCGCCCCCCTGAAGCAGACAGTGGACCTGAGCCGCAGCCGCAACCTGCGCGCGCAACTGAACCCGGCCAGCAGCACCCTGACGGACCTGGTGGCCAAACGGGCCGCCGATCAGGCAGCGGCCGCCCGAGCCGCCGCGAAACCGGCCGCCAGGCCAGCAGCCGGCACCACCAACGGCACGACACCTGCCGGAACCGATCCCACCACCCAGCCCTCCGCCACGCCTCCCGCCGCAGCGGCGAAACCGGCGGCCACCCCGGCAGCTCAGGCGGTCAACGTCACCTTCACCGGCGCCGCCTGGACCCGCGTGACCGACGGCTCGGGCCGCGTGCTGTTCGAGGGCACCCCGCCCGCCGGGAGCGTCAAGGGCTTCCCGAAAGGCGTGACGATCCGCACCGGGAACGCCGGGGTCGTGAAGGTCAGCGTGAACGGCGCGGCCGCCGCCAGCCTCGGTCAGGCCGGGCAGGTCGTGACCCGCCAGTTCTGATCCATCCGAGCGGATGAACAGACGCAGTCCGCATCAGGGGGCGCCCCACGGGAACGGGTGCGCCCCCGCTGCTGTCCAGGCCCGGGGTACGACCCGGCGCGCGGCCTGAACAGGCAACCCCTCCAGGCCGCTCCGGCTGCCGGCGCATGGCGTAGATTGTGAGGACTGTGACTCCCTCTCCCCTGCCGCCGGCGACCTCCTCACCCAACGCTTTCCAGTACGCCTGGCGGAGTCCCTGGGTGCGCCTGATCGTCTTCCTGACGACCGCCTACCTGATGTACGCCCTGAGCGGGCAGATCCGCTCGGTGCTGGTCGATTTCGCGGTGGCCTTCCTGATCGCCTACCTGGCCAATCCGCTACTGAACTGGCTGGAGCGCGGGCGGGTCAAACGCGGCCTGGGCGTGTTCTTCGTGGTGCTGGTCTTCACGGCCCTGCTGAGCCTGGCGGGCGTCCTGCTGGCGACGGTATCCGGGCAACTCGTGACGCTCCTGCAGAAACTCCCGGAGCAGATTGGCACGCTGGGCGACACCCTGGACCGCATGACCCGCTGGCTGACGGGCCTGGGCGTGCCGGGCCTGGGCGACACGCGCGCGCAACTGATCGACGCGGCGCAGAAGTACGTGCAGAACCTCGGGGAGAACCTCATGCCGATCCTGCAACGCGGCCTGAGTTCCACCGGGTCGCTGCTCAGCGGCCTGCTGTCCATCGGGGGCGTGGTGGGGCAGGTACTGCTGATCCTGCTGCTGAGCATCTACCTGATGCTCGATTACAGCCGCGTGAACGCCACCCTGCTGGGCCTGTTCCCGCGACCCTGGCAGCCGCGCGTGCTGGAGGTCAGTGACCTGATCGGCACAGCAGTCGGCGGGTACGTGCGCGGGCAACTGGTGATCGCCACGTTCATCGGGGTGTTCGTATGGCTGGGGCTCACGATCATCGGCATTCCCAGCGCGGCGGCCATCGGGTTCCTGGCGGGTGCGTTCAACATCGTGCCGTACCTGGGGCCGATCATCGGGGCGCTCCCGGCCATCCTGCTGGCGCTGACCCTGCCCGGCGCGCTGCTGAAAATCCTGCTGGTGGTGGGCATCTTCGTGCTGGCCAACCAGATCGAAGGCAACTTCCTGAGCCCCTACATTCTCTCCAAGACGACCGACCTGCACCCGGTCACGGTCCTGGTCGCCATTCTGGTGGGAGTCAGTCTGCTGGGCTTCGTGGGGGCGCTGCTGGCCGTGCCGACCGTGGCACTGGGCAAACTGCTGATGCAGAAGTACTACTACACCAGCCGCATCTACAACGAAGGGCCATAGAGAGGACCGGCCTGCCGCACAGCAGCAGGGCCAGGAGATGCATGTCCTGGCCCTGCAGCCATTCCCACCTACCGCAAGCAACCGGCTCGGGAGCCTAGCCCTCACGCCGCCGGGCAGCCTGGGCTGATACGGATTCCGTCTGTTTCGTTGGCAACTCGGTGCTGTGCCGAGTTGCCAACTCCACGTCCGGAACCCGCTTTACTCCCACTCGCATCCGCTCGGATGGAACGGTTTTTGCAAACCATTCCATCGGAGTCCGTATGACAACACAAAACCCCGCCACTGGGGCGGGGTTTCGCTCGAATCGTCCGTGGATCAGACGAGTTCGATCAGGGCCATGGTGACGCCGTCACCGCGGCGGGTGCCGACGCGCAGGATGCGGGTGTAGCCACCGGGACGCTCGGCGTACTTGGGGGCCACTTCGTCCATGACTTTACGCAGAACGTCGTTGTCGTGGATGTCGCGGGCGACCAGACGGCGGGCGTGCAGGTCGCCGCCCTTGGCGGTGGTGATCAGTTTCTCGACGTAGGGGCGAAGCTCCTTGGCCTTGGTGAGGGTCGTCTGGATGCGACCTTCACGCAGCAGTGCCGTCGCCTGGGCGCGGGCCAGGGCGGTGCGGCTACTGCTGTTGCGGTTGAGCTTGCGACCGGATTTACCGTGACGCATGGTGTATCTCCTTTGGGGTCAGTCGGCTCAGTCGCGCAGGGCGAGGCCGAACTGGGCGAGTTGCTGCTTGATTTCGTCCAGGCTGCGCTCGCCGATACCGGGGACCTTTTTCAGGTCGCGGTCGGAGAGGGCGCACAGGGCGTCCACGCTGTCGATGCCTTCTTCCTTGAGGGAGTGCAGCACGCGGGTGGTGAGACCCAGACCTTCGAGGGTCACGCGGGGTGACTCCATCTCGGCGGGGTAATCGCCGGGGTTCAGGTTCAGCGAGGAGGTCTGGGGGGGCAGGTCGTACACGTTGGGCGCTGCGGGAGCGGGCGTGTAGACGGGCTGCTGGTACTCGGGCGTCACGGCCGGGAGGGCCTCGACGTTGCCGAACACCGTGAGTTCGTCACGGAGGATTTCCACGGCCTTGTCCAGCGTGTCCTGGGGTCCGACGCTACCGTCGGTCCAGACGCGCAGAATCAGGCGGTCCAGGTCGGTCTGCTGACCGACGCGGGTGTTTTCCACGTGGTACGCCACGCGGCGCACCGGGGAGAACACGGCGTCCACCGGGATCGAGTTGATGCGGTCCTTGGTGGCGTGCTTGTCGGCGGGAACGTAACCTTCGCCTTCCTCGACGCGCACTTCCATGACCAGTTTGCCGTCCTCTGCGAGGTTGGCAATCACCAGGTCAGGGTTGACGATTTCAGCGTCGCTGGGGACCTCGAAGGCGCTGGCCCGCACGACCCCTTCGCCCTGCGCACGCAGGGTGAGGGTCTTGGGGCCGCTCGCGTGGAATTTCACGACGAGCTCCTTGAGGTTCAGGATCATCTGAATCACGTCTTCCTTAACGCCAGGAATCGTGGAGAACTCGTGCAGGACGTCCTCGATGTACACGCTGGTGACAGCGGTACCGGGGATCGAGGACATCAGGATGCGCCGGATGGGGTTCCCGATGGTGACGCCGTAACCGCGCGTGAGCGGTTCCAGGACGAACTCGCCGTAATCGCCGTCCACGCGGGCCTTGAGTTGAGGGCGCTTTTGATCCACTGGGGCCTCCTGATTTAGCGCGAGTAGTACTCGATGATGAAGTTCTCGTTGATCGGCAGGGCGAGGTCTTCACGCGCGGGGAGGCGGGAGAAGGTGCCCTTGAAGTTCTCGGCGTCCAGTTCGACCCAGGGGCTCACGCGGCGGCGCTTCTGCGCTTCCATGTTTTCCTGGATGAAGCCGATCTTGCGGCCGAGTTCGGAGACGGTGATCTCGTCACCGATCTTGACGCGGTAGCTGGCGATGTCGACCTTCTTGCCGTTGACCATGATGTGACCGTGGCCGACGAACTGACGGGCCTGCCGGCGGGTGCTGGCGAAGCCCATACGGAAGACGACGTTGTCCAGGCGGCGTTCGAGCAGCTGCAGGAACACGGTGCCGGTCACGCCGGGAACGTTGGCCGCTTCCTCGAAGAGGTTACGGAACTGTTTCTCGCCCATGCCGTACAGGCGGGCGAGTTTCTGCTTTTCACGCAGTCGGACGCTGTAGTCGCTGGGGCGACCACGGCCACGGCGCTGGCCGTGCTGGCCGGGCGCGTAGGGACGGCGGTCCAGATACTTCTGGACTTTTTCAGTCTCCGCGAGGTTGATGCCTTCGCGGCGGCTCTGTTTGGTGATGGAACCACGGAAACGACCCATGTCTTAACTCTCCTTGCGGCGCTACTTCTGTGAAGTGCAGCCGGGTCTGCGGCCCTCTGTTGCCCGCCTCCGTTGCCTGTGGTGAGGCTTACGTCACCGTGAGGTGAGCGGTGGAAGCGGGGCAGGTGGGCGCGCGCGTGCGCTTTAGGCGCGGAACTTCTTCTTGGGGCGGCAGCCGTTGTGGGGCACGGGGGTGTCATCCATGATGGACTTCACTTCGATCCCGCTGGCCTGGATGGCGCGGATAGCCTGCTCGCGGCCGGAGCCGCTGCCGCGCACGATCACGTCGACGATGTTCATGCCGAAGGTCTGCTGCGCTTTCTTCACCGCGTCGGCGGCGGCCAGCTGGGCAGCGTAGGGCGTGCCCTTCTTGCTGCCTTTGTAGCCGATCGTGCCGCCACTGCTCCAGGCAACGCTGTTGCCGTCAAGGTCAGTGATGGTGACGATGGTGTTGTTGTAGCTGGCGTGCACGTACGCGCGGCCAGCGCTGATGTTGCGCCGGGCGCGGCGCGGGGTCTTGCCTTTGGTGGATTTCGCCATGGCTTACTTCCTCGTCGCTTTCTTCTTACCGGCGACGGTCTTGCGCGGCCCCTTGCGGGTACGGGCGTTCGTCTTGGTGCGCTGGCCGCGCACGGGCAGGCCGCGGCGGTGACGCAGGCCACGGTAGGCACCGATGTCCATCAGACGCTTGATGTTCTGACCGACTTCGTTGCGGAGGTCACCTTCGACCTTGTAGGTCTTCTCGATGGCTTCACGCAGGGTGCTCTGCTCCGCTTCGCTGAGGGTCTTGACGCGGGTGTCCGGGTTGATGCCGGTGGTCGCCAGGATTTCCTTGGAGCGGGTCAGGCCAATGCCGTAGATGTAGGTGAGCGCGATTTCGACGCGCTTTTCGCGGGGCAGGTCAACGCCAGCAATACGTGCCATGCTTAACCCTGCCTCTGCTTGTGCTTGACGTTGGTGCAGATGATCAGAACGCGCCCGTGGCGGCGGATCACCTTGCAGTTGTCGCACATCTTTTTGACACTGCTACGAACTTTCATGCTTCCTCCTCGCGCCGCCGCGCCCGCACCCCATCGTGGGTGCCTGACTGGCAGCGCTCGACCCCCCTCCCACCTGGGCGGGTGGGGAATCTGTGGGTACTTCGGCCCTGAGTTACTTGCGGTAGACGATCCGTCCGCGCGACGTGTCGTACGGACTGATTTCCAGAACCACACGGTCACCGGGCAGGATGCGGATGTAGTGAATGCGCATCTTGCCGCTGATGTAAGCCAGGAGATCGTGTCCTGTATCGAGCTTCACTCGGAAGGTCGTGTTCGGAAGTGCTTCCTCCACGACGCCCTCGGCCCGCACGGTATCGGACTCTTCCTTCTTACGCTTTTCCCGCTGTTCCGGCATTTTTCGTCTCGCCACGCAACCTCCAGGCTTGATACAAGCCAAACGTAAAGGTATCACGCCTCCTGCCGGATCGGCAAGCGCTCCTGGGCTGATCCCCGCCGGTGGCCGGGCAGGGAGCCCGGCGACCCCCTACAAACGTTCGGTTATACCGGACAGCATATGGCCCGGTGTGGTCCCGCCACCCGCCTGCACCTCTGACCAGAAGGCCAGACTGGCCCGTTCGTACAGCAGACCCATCTGCAGAGTCTGAAGCGGTACGCCCTCCGGCGCCTCCGGCTGGGGGCAGGCTGTCAGGGTCTCGTACACGCTCAGGCGCTCGCGGTGCAGCGCCCACTGCTCGGCCGCCAGTGCACCCAGCGCATCCGGATCGCCCTGCGACATAAAGAACAGTTTCAGCAGGCCCAGATCCCGCAGTTCCGGAACGCCCGCCGGGGCGGACAGCCACTCACGCAGGGCCGCGCGCCCCGCCGCCGTCACGGCAAACGTGCGTCGCCGCCGCCCCCCGGCCTCCTGCCGCTCGGCCAGCAGGCCCAGCGTCACCAGCCGCTGCGGCTCGGCGTACAGCTGCGAGCGCGGGAAGGTCCAGAAGAAACCCACGGAACTGTCGGCCCAGCGCTTGAGGTCGTAGGAGGTGCCGGAACCGAACTGCGCCAGCAGCCCCAGCACGATGAACGCCGACGGTCCCAGGGACGGCGGTGCGGGCGAAGGGGGGGACGTTGCGTCACTCACTCCCACAGTGTACAGTCATACCAGACCGTCCAGAATAGACCATCCATTTAAGCTGGTTAGGAGGAAGCCATGACCACCTCACCCCTGCCGCGCGCTCCCCGCCTGCCCGCCCGCCTCACCGCCGAGATTGAAGGACCCTTCGCCGTGTTCCTGATCGGCGCACGCATCAACCAGCCCTGGAACGTTCCCGCGTGGCTCCCGGTATTCCGCGCCATGCCCCGCATGCTGCGCGAACTCGCCGCGCACCCCGAACTGGGCCTGCTGGGCGGCCAGTTTCACGGCTCCACGCTGATCCAGTACTGGCGCAGCGCCGACCACCTGCACGCCTACGCCCACGCCCGCAGCAACGAGCACCTGCCCGCATGGCACGCCTTCAACCAGGCGGCCCGGCAACACCCCGGCGCCGTCGGCATCTGGCACGAAACGTACCTGGTGCAACCCGGCGCGTACGAGACCATGTACGTCGACATGCCCGCCTTCGGCCTGGGCCGCGCCGGCACCCTGACCCCCGCCCGCCGCGAAAGCGCGCAGGGGCGACTGGCCCGCACCTCCGGCTGACACTGGCCCCCGCAACCGTGAAACTGGGTCCATGGTCCCACCCCCAGTCCTGACGGAAGCAATCCGGCTCATGCGGACCGCCACCACGCTGTGGCCCGGCTTTACGCCCGCGACCATCCCCGCGCTCGTGTTCGACGGCGGAGTGACGTGGCTGGACGGCGCTGCACCGCAGGACGACGGCTGGGAGGAAGTTGGAGACCGGTGGCGCTTCCCCGGCTGTCATCCGGCACTGAACGCGAACACGGCCGTCACGCTGCCGGGCGGGGCGCTCGCGGCGGGCGTGCTGCTACCGTCGCTGGGTGAAGCTGATGCCGTCACCGTCGCCTCGATCCTCTTGCATGAAGCGTTCCACGTCTACCAGCGCGCACACCCGCGCCCCGCGTGGCAGGCCGACGAACTCGCTGCCCTGACCTACCCGGCCACCGATCCGGAGGTGCTGCACGCGCGGGCCGAGGAGACGCAGGCCCTGGCCGACGCACTGAGCGCAGCGGACTGGGTACCCCACGCCCGCCGCGCCCTGCACTGGAGGCAGGTTCGTTCGGATCGCCTGACTCCGGAGCACCGGACCTTCGAGGCCCGTATGGAGACGGCGGAAGGGCTGGCCGAATACGTCGAAACGCGCTTCCTGGGCACCTTTCCCCCGATGGACGCCACAGACGCGGCCCGGATGAACGCCCGTCAGTGGGCCTACCACACCGGCGCGGCGCTGGCCCACCTGCTGCGCCGCAGTGGCGCGGACTGGATGGAGGCGGTGGAGGGTGGCACCCCGCTTCACGCTCAGCTGGGCAAACTGGTCGGCCCGCCGGCAACCCCGCTCCAACCAACCCCGCCCCAGCCAACGCCGGCCCTGCGGCACGCAGCAGAGGTCGCCGCCCACACGCACACTGAATCGCTGAGAAGGCTGGAGGCGACCTTCGCCGCCCAACCGGGGGAACGCCTGACCGTGACATCGGCAGCCGGTTTCCCCGTCACTGCGCTTGACCCCATGAACGTGACCCGGCTTGACGGCACCCACTTCCCGCATGCCTGCTTCCTGCACACCCGCTTCCTGAGCCTGAACCTCGGTGCGGACGGCACCTTCCGGCTCAGCGGCGCATCCGCACTGACCCACGGCCCCGGACTGTGGCGGCCGACCGCCGTGGAGGTTCGCGGCCTGCCGTTGCCAGAAACCTCCGGTGGACGGTGGGTTGTGCAGGACGACCGCTGGACCATCCAGCTGCCCGCCGACCGGGTGCAATCCACGCCGGACGGCTGGCGGTGCAGGCTGGACTGATACGGATTCCGTCTGTTGCGTTGACACCACGGAAACAGCACCGGGTTGCCAACTCCACGCCCGGAACCCGCTTTGCTCCTCCTCGCGTCCGCCCGGATTGAATGGTTGGCAAACCCTTCAACCAGAGTCCGTATGAGGAACCGCTACCGCCCCGCGTGACCCTCGCGCCGGGCCTGGGCCACGAGATCACGGATCGCCTCTGGCCAGGTGGGGAACTCGAAGGCAAAGCCCGCGTCGAGCAGCCGCCCCGGCACCACCCAGCGGCTCTTGAGCAGCAGTTCCGCCTCGGACTTCATGACGGCCGCGCCCAGCCCGATCAGCGAGGCGGTGGACGGCACGCCGAGCGGCACGCCCCACGCCTGCCGGTAGGCGCGCAGGAACCCGGCGTTCGGCAGGGGCTGCGGGGCGCAGACGTTGACCGGGCCGGACAGGTCGCCCCCGATCAGCAACTGGGTAGCGCGGCAGAAGTCCCGCTCGTGAATCCACGACACGTACTGCCCGCCCCCGGCCATCGGCCCGGCCCCACCCAGCCGCACGACCCGGTCCGTGGTTTCCATGACGCTGCCCGCACCGACGCCGTACACCATGGCGGTGCGCAGGGCCACGCGGCGCGTGTGAGGCAGGTTCAGTTCGTTCAGGGCGGACTCCCAGCGGGTGGCGACGTCCACGCTGAAGCCCTTGCCGCGCTCTCCTGAAGCCTCGTCCTGCGGGCGGTCGCGGGCGTCGCGGTAGAGGGTCGCGGTGGAACTGTTCAGCCACACAGCCGGGGGCCTCTCCACGGCCGCCATGGCGCGCCCCAGCGCCCGCGTGCTGTCCAGGCGCGAGGTGTAGATGTCCAGCATGTTCTGCGCGGTGTACCGGCAGTTGACGGTGCGGCCCGCGAGGTTCAGGACGGCCGCCGCGCCGTCGATCTCGCGCGCCCACTCGCCCTGCCTCAGCGCGTCCCAGGGCACCCAGCGCCCCGGCGTGGGCACCGGCGGGCGCGACCGCGACACGATGACCACGTCCCAGTCCTGCGCCGCGAAATGCCGCGCCACGGCCCGGCCCAGGAATCCACTGCCCCCGGGGATCACGAGGCGGGGCGCAGCGTCGGATCGGACCGGTTCGAGTCGGTTCAGGTCGGGTCGGGTCGTCATGCGCTCAGCCTACGCCGCCCCCGCGCACCACAAGTCCCTGTTCGCCCGCCCAGGTGCCCACGTCGTCCCCACGGATGGCGGCGGCCATCAGGCCCGGAAAGTGATCGGGCGTGCACGCGAAGGCCGGGATGCCCATGCCCGCAAACGCGCGGGCAACGCCGTGATCGTACCCGGGCGCGCCGTCGTCCGACAGGGCCAGCAGGGCGATGACATTCACGCCGCTGTCTTTCAGGGTGCGGGCGCGGGCCAGCATCTCGCGCTCGTTACCGCCCTCGTACAGGTCGCTGATCAGCACCAGGATGGTCTGCTCGGGCTTCTGGATGACCCCCTGGCAGTACGCGAGCGCCCGGTTGATGTCCGTGCCGCCGCCCAGCTGAATGCCGTACAGGACGTCGACCGGGTCGCCCAGGTGTTCCGAGAGATCCGCGACTTCGGTGTCGAACACCACGACGCGCGTACTGACGGCCGGAAGGCTGGCGAGGACCGCGCCGAACACGCCCGCGTACACGACGCTGCTGGCCATGCTGCCCGACTGATCCAGGCACAGGACAAGGTCGCGCAGGCTGCGGCGCCGGCGGCCCATGCCGACCAGCCGCTCGGGGATGATGGTGTTCTTCCCCGGCTGGTAGGTCTTGAGGTTCGCGCGGATGGTGCGGTCCCAGTCGATCTCGGCCGGGCGGGGACGGAAGTTGCGCTGCGCGCGGTTCAGGCTGCCAGTCACGGCGGCGCGGGTGGGTTCCTCTAGGCGCCGCGTCAGGTCATCCACCACGCGGCGCACCACGGCGCGGGCCGCGTCCCTGGCCCTCTCCGGCATCACGCCCTTCAGGGTCAGGAGGGTGCCCACGAGGTTCACGTCCGGCTCCACACCATCCAGCATTTCGGGCTCGAACAGCAGTTGCTGCAGGTCCAGGCGTTCGATGGCGTCACCCTGTAAGACCCGCACCACGTCCACCGGGAAGAACTCGCGCAGGTCCGCCAGCCAGCGCGCGACCTTCGGGGCGCTGGAGCCCAGGCCAGCCTTACGGGAACCGTCCTGCGCGTCGTACAGGCCGGACAGGGCGTCGTCCATCCGGCGATCCAGGGTACCCAGACTGACCTGCGCGCCCTCACCCGGCCCGCTGGCCAGCCCGTCCGCGTCTCCCCCACCCAGCACCAGCCGCCAGCGGCGCAGGCGTTCCGTGTCATCCGTCATGCGTTCACCCCCAGCAGGTTCAGGACCACGGGCACGGCCCGCAGCGCCCGCTCTGCGTTCACCTCGCGCCGGGGCCCACGGGCTGCGGGATTCCCGCCGCGCAGCGCCTCGCCAATCGCACGGCGTTCCGGCCGCTCGAAGCGCGAGAACACCCGGCGCAGCAGCGGAAGCGTCTGGGTGAAGACGGGGCCGTCCAGCCCGACCAGCCAGTCGTCCAGCAGGGTCAGCAGAACCGGATCGTGCATGAGGAGCGCGCCGCTGTCGCCCAGGAAGCCGTCCAGCCACGCCGTGACCTCCAGCGGCACGCCGCTACTGAGCGCCAGCCCCAGCCGGCGCTCCACCTCCGCGCTGTCCAGCACGGACGCGTCCCGCAGGCGGCGCACCGCGTCCCCGTTCAGCAGCGGGTGCGTGTCGTCCCGGTCGGCGAGTCGGTTCAGGGCCGCCTGCCACCCGGTCAGTGCGTCCGGGTCGTCCAGCAGGCGCACGGCCGCGTCTGCACCCTGCACATGCCCGCGCAAGGTGGCCGCCGCGTCATCCGCGAGGCCCACCCCGGCCAGCGGCAGGCCCACGCCCGCCCGCGTGAGCAGCGTCCGGAAGGTCGCCCCGGCAAGCACGTTCGACTCACCGTCCCGGCCCCGCACATCCCCGTAGCGCGCCAGCCGGGCCAGGGGCGGCAGAGCCTCCAGCAGATCGCTCACGTCCGCGTTCCCCGCCGCCCGCGCGTCCAGCGCCGCCAGGGCCACCGGCAGCGCGCCGCTCAGGTCGGCGTAGCGCACCGCCTCCAGCAGGATCGTCAGTTCCGCCAGCGTGCCCGCGTTCCGGGCGGCGTCCACCGCCACCGCCGTCGCCGCGTCCTGCACGGTCTGCCCGGAGCGGCTCGCCTCGACCAGCCGCACACTGAACTCCGGCTTCCACGCCAGCGCCCACGCCTCCTTGAAGGTGCCGCGCCCCCCCGCAGAGCGCTCCCGCGCCCACGGCACGCCCAGCAGGTTCAGGCGGTGGAACAGCACGCTGCGCGCCAGATCGTTGTCGGCGCGCAGGTCCAGCGTCAGGTCAATCTGCTCGGGCTGCACCTTCAATCGCAGGCTCTTCTGGATGCGGGCCAGATCCTGCGCCAGCGGCACGGTCGGCACGCCGTCCGGCACCTCGCCCAGCGCCTCGCCCACCACCAGTTGCCGCTCGATCAGCCGCAGGGGCAGGTCGCTGTCCCAGCCGAACACGCTCAGGGCCGCCTCGTTCAATTCATCCAGGCCCGGCAACGCCCGGCCGCGCAGGGCCGCCAGGGTGTTCGCCAGCCGCGTCGCCTCGATCACCGACGCGCTGCTCGCCTCCAGCCGCTCCTCGCGCAGCAGCCGCGCCACCCGCGCGAACCAGCGTTCCGTCACGTCCCGCCGCGTCGTGAACAGGTGATGGTAGTACCCCGGCGACCGCACGCCCGCCCCGTAGCCGCTGCCCGTGCTGAGGCGGCCGTGCGTCCAGGGCACCCACGTCAGCGTGACCTTCGCTTTCGGCAGGCCCTTCAGGAGCGCCGCATCGTCCTTCACCCTGAACGACGCCACGTCCAGCGCCGGAGCGTGCCACGCGCCGCACACCACCGCCACCCGTTGCGCCCCGCCCTTCAGCGCCGCGCGGATCGCCTGCCGCATCCACGCCTCGCGCTGCGCCTCACGGCCCACCGGGGTAGGAGCGTCCGCCCGCACCGCGCGCATCGCCTCGTTGATCGCGTCAAAAACCTCAAAATCATCGCCGCGCGCCTCGACCAGCGTCTCCCACCACCGCTCGAAATCCACGTACCCGGCCGCCTCCGCCAGCACCCGCAGCGGATCGCTGTGCAGATCATCCGCATCGTCGTCCCCACGTTCGCCCGCCAGGGTCACCGACGCCGGAAGATCCATGAACCGCGCCGCCGCCCCCGCCCGCGCTGCCCAGCGGAACGCCACGAACTCCGGACTGAACGCCGCAAACGGCCAGAACGACGCTTTAGCAGGATCGTCGTTCACGTAGCCCAGCAGCGCCACAGGCGGCTTCATGTCCGCCTGTGCCAGGAACGGCAGCACGGAATCCGCATCCGACGGCCCCTCGACCAGCACCACATCCGGATTGAGCTGCGACAGCGCGTGCTCCAGCGACCGGGCACTGCCGGGGCCGTGATGACGGATGGGGAAAATGGAGATTGAGGAAGATACCATCTAATGAACCGTAATTCCAACAGAATCCAACAATCCATCAAGTGTCCCACCAGTAAATCTGAAGGATTTGTTGATTAAAGAGGCGGTTTTGTATTTTATTGATTGCCGCATTATAAAATAATTATCCGTGTTTATATCAATATCGGGAATGGGTATTGTGTATCTTCCGCCATCACAAACAACAAATCCTAATGCTGATATCAATGTTCCGAAATATCTTAATTCAATATACCTGCTATAAGCATACCTATCGGGAAATTTATCCGTCCAGCTTTCTTGATAAGGGTCATTAATTTTTTCTGCCAATCTGATATGAAATTCAGGAAAGTCGCTGTTGTACAATTCCCGGTCGTCCTTAGGATAAATCCATTTTTCATGGTCATCTAACAGTTTATGAAATCTTTCCAGCGGCGGCTTGCCTATTCCGAACCGTTCACGCCACATTAACTCCATTCGATCCTCGGGGGCCGATTCGGAAAGCGGCGTGTTTGTGTCGCCTAATCTAGTATAAACTACCCCCGATCTCATTGTTGATCCTCGCTCACTTCTATCGCGAGTGAGAAAAAAGGGCTTGTCGGGCCTATTCAAGATTTCAATAACATCGTATTGATGAATTTCATCCGAATAGACAATTAGACTTAAATCTGGGATCCTATTTAGGCCAGAGGATCGCAGCATGTCTTGCAGATTAGCCTCATTTTTTCGATTTATATCTGATTCAACACCTTCCAAAGCGCCACTGTTGTCTATACCTATGACGATACATCTATTATCGTCGGAGTAAGCATTTGAAAGACAAATTATGTCGTGGAGAAGTTTTATATTATTGTCATGCCATTCTCGCTTAAAATCCAATACAGAAGACTCTTTACGGGAAATCAACTCTAGAAACTCACTACTATTCACGTTCAGCTCACCGCCCGGCAGGCTTTATAGAAGTCTTTCCAGTCGTCGCGTTTCTTGGCGACGGTTTCGAGGTATTCGCGCCAGATGACGGCGTCCTGCACGGGGTCTTTCACGACGGCTCCGACGAGGCTGGCGGCGACGTCGTGGGCGGTCAGGTGGCCGTTCCCGAAGTGCGCGGCGAGGCTGAGGCCGTGGTTGACGACGCTGATGGCTTCGGCGGTGCTGAGGCTGCCGCTGGGGCTCTTGAGTTTCGTCTTGCCGTCCTCGGTGGCTCCGGCGCGCAATTCACGGAAGACGGTGACGATCCGGCGGACTTCCTCCAGCGCGGGGGGCTGGGCGGGAATGTGGAGGTTGGTGGCGAGTTGCGCGACGCGGCTGGTGACGATCCGCACCTCGTCGTCGAGGCTGTCGGGGACGGGCAGGATGACGGTGTTGAAGCGGCGTTTCAGGGCGCTGCTCAGGTCGTTGACGCCCTTGTCGCGGTTGTTCGCGGTGGCGATCAGGTTGAAGCCCTGCACGGCCTGCACCTCGGCGTTCAGTTCCGGGATGGGCAGCGTCTTCTCGCTCAGTATGGTGATGAGGGTGTCCTGCACGTCGCTCTGTACGCGCGTCAGTTCCTCCAGGCGAGCGATCTTGCCGGTGCGCATGGCACGCACGATGGGGCTCTCGACCAAGGCGGCCTCGCTGGGGCCTTCTGCGAGGAGGCGGGCGTAGTTCCAACCGTAGCGGACGCTTTCCTCGCTGGTGCCGGCGGTGCCCTGCACGAGCAGGGTGCTGGTGCCGCTGATCGCGGCGGCGAGGTGTTCGCTGACCCAGCTCTTGGCGGTGCCGGGCACGCCGATCAGGAGCAGGGCGCGGTCCGTGGCGAGCGTAGCGACGGCGATCTCCATCAGGCGGCGCTCCCCGACGTACTTGGGCGTGATCTCGGTGCCGTCTTTCAGTGTGCCGCCCATCAGGTACGTCAGCACGGCGTGCGGCGACAGGTTCCAGCGGGGCGGGCGGGGCCGGTCGTCGTGCGCGGCCAGGGCAGAAAGCTCATGCGCGTACGCCTGCTCGGCGTGCTGACGGAGGACGGTAGGGTCAGTGGTGGTCATGGGTGGGCTCCTTACTGAGTAAGCGCTGTCTGATTTCGTTCCGGACGGAAAGGGCAACTTTATCGATGTTTTTAAGCAAGCCGAACTGTATATCCGGGTCAGAACATTCAGAGAGTCGGGCAGCGGCTTCTGCCGGAATCAGATCGGTGAGGGCCATGGCCCTTACAAGTTTTTCAGCGGGAACATCTTTCGCCTTGCCATAGAGGTCCAAGAGGCCCATGTTGCGAAGCAGTAAATGATCACTGACCGCCGAGTTCGGATCATCACGCAAAATCAGAAGGACATGAAGCGGAGTGGAAGGATTGAAAGAGACCGCCTCTCTAATTTGATCGCTCTGACTCTTTCCAAGGCGCTCCAGTGTCGCCTCTGGAGTGGACTTGTTATGAGCAACTTTTTTGGCGAGTGCTGTGTTTTTTAGGGATAAGGCTTCCAGTGTTTGAGGCGGTGTGTGTGGATTGGCTACAGCCTCAACAGTAAGAGTGTCAGGGTGAGACGCAAGCGCCTGCAATAGTTGGGGTGGGGTATGTTGCCCTCTCGCTACTTCCCGGGATAATTCCGGCCCCAGCGCGGCCAGTTGCAGCAGCCTTACGGCAGAAGTGCCTTGTTTTCGCGCCTCCCGCTTCAGCGCCTTCCAGTCCTGTGTCATCCTCTCCCCTTCCCGAAGTCGTTCCACATCTGCTTCCTCAGTTCCAGGGTGCCCAGCAGTTCGGTCAGGGTGCGGTGGGCGTAGTCGGTGGCGTCGGCGGGGAGCGGGTCGGGGTGTGGGGTGTGCGGGTGGGCGTGCGTGGCGGCCAGTTCTGCGAGTTGTGCCCAGCGGTAGCCCCAGGCGGCGGCGTAGTGGGCGGGCCCGATGGTGTCGCGCAGGGCGGTCAGGAGGGCGGCGCTGGGTTCTGGGGGCCACGGGCCGGGGTGTGGGCCGAGGAGGGCGACGAGGCGTTCGGGGTCGCGGTCACGTAACGCCTGCTTCAGCGCGCTGGATAGAGTTTCGGGCGGCCCGATCTGGAGCAGGAAGGGGTGGGTGGGCAGGTCGTGCAGGAGGGCGGCGGCCAGCGTGGTGTGTTCGGTGCTGACCGTGTTTTCCGCCAGCGCGGGCAGGTGCTCGTGCTGCCGGGCGATGTTCACGAGCGTGGCGGGCGGGATGTTCAGTGCGGCCAGCAGGGCGTCGGGGTGGGTGTGTTCCAGCAGGTGTTCCAGGAGAGCAGTGGCGCTCAGGCAGTCCTTGCTGGTCGGGTCGGGCAGGCCGTCGCGGGTGGCGTGCTCGTCGGGGGCGGTGGGCGGGGTCAGGGTGCTGGGTGTCTGCCCGGTCAGGCGGCCGAGCAGGCCGGGTTTGTCTAGGCTCACGAGGGCGGCGAACCGGGCGGCGTGGCGGGCGTTCTGGGCGCTGCTGCTCAGGCGGTGCAGGGCGGTGCGGGCCAGGGTGCGCACGTCGTCGCTGCGGTCGGTGGTCAGGGTGTCCAGCAGGGGTTCAAGGGTGTGGTCGTCCAGGGTGAGGGTATCGAGCAGGGCGTTCAGGAGGCGTTTGCGGCTGCCTGCGCGTTCGCTGCTCAGGTGCTCGCGCAGGAGGTCGCGGGCGGCGTGCGGGTCGCGTTCCCGCACGCTGCGCCACAGGGCCTCGCGGCCGGCCTCGGTGGCGTTGGCCCAGGCGTCCTCGCCGGGGGTGGGGGGGGTGAAGGCCCAGGCCGGGTTGAAGCGTGCGAGCCACCGGCCCCGCTCACCCAGCACGGGGGTCAACAACGGGCGGAGGCGACCATCGTTGCTGGCGTGGTCCAGGAGTTCCGGCAGCCGGGCGGGGGGCACGCGCCATCCGGCCTGCGCGCAGAGGGTCAGCCATTCGCTCAGGTGGGGCGTGCCGATCACCAGTGGGAGGTGCCGCGCGGCGCGTTCCGGGACTTCCGGGAGGGTCTCGGCGGGTGCGGGAGTGGGGAGGGAGTCGCTGGCGGGGTCGGGCAGGCGTCCGGCGGCGTGCGCGAGGGCGTGCAGGGCCGCGCGGGCCAGCAGGGTGCCCTCGGCGTCCGGGCGGGTGATCTGCGCGGTGGCCTGCCCCAGAGGGTCGGGGCCGGGGGTGGGCAGGGTGCCGCGCGTGGCGCCGACCAGGGCCAGGGCCAGGAGTGCGTCGTGGTCGCTCATGGGGTCTCCAGCTGGCGCAGGGACAGCAGCGCGCCGCCACTCTGGACGCTCAGGGGCGTCAGGGCCGCGCCGTTCCACTCGGCGTACACCGTCAGGGCTTCCCCGCCGCTCAGGGCGAGCAGGGTGTGCAGGCTGCGCTCGCTGCCCGTCATGGGGAGGCGGCCTGTGCTGTCCTGGGCGTACCAGGGATCTCCGGGCAGCAGGTGCAGCGGCCCGGTCAGGTGCGCGGTGCGTTCCAGCCAGGGGTTCAGGGCGAGGGCCGCGCCGTGCCGGTCGAGCAGGGCGTCCAGCGTGAGGCTCTGCGCGTGGGGCGGCGCGGCCGCAGCGGTCGCCTCGCCGCGCAGCAGGGCGCGTTGCGGGTACGTGCCGGGCGCGTGGCACACCTCGGCCTGCACCGCCCCGCCGGGTGGCAGGGCGGGCGGGAAGGGCCGACCCCACGCGGAGAAGTCGAGCAGCACGGCAGTGTGGTCGCCGCTGACCAGCCAGGTCCGCCGGGTGGTGATCATGTCCTCCTCGGTCAGGCTCTGGCCCATGACCTGCCACTGGGCGCGGATGCCGCCGCCGTCCAGCACGGCGGCCGAGTCGATGAGGAATCCCAGTGCGGCGCGCAGGTCTGCCTGCCCGTCTGGGCTCAGGGTGGTCTCTCTGGGCCACGCTTCGGTCAGCAGGTACAGGCGGGACAGGTGCGCCAGCAGCGCAGCGGGGTCTGACAGGTGCTCGGGAATCTGCCGGACCAGCCGCGCCGCGCCGGGAGCCTGGGCGTCCACAAGGCGGGCGGCCTGGGTGTCCCAGTCGCTGTACGGGCGGGCGGGCGCGTGTGCCAGTCCGTCGCGGATCAGGTCTTTCAGGAAGGTCTGGAGGGCGTCCAGGCCTGCGGTGACTTTCTTCTCGCGGGCGGCGCGGCGCCTGGCCTGCGCAGCCGGGTCGGGCGCGGCCTTTCCAGCGGGAGTGGCCGGGTTGCCGTCTGCGGCCGGGCGTTCTGCCGTTGCCCGCGCGGCCCGGCCGTCCAGCCAGCTCTGGAGGGTGCCGGGGGGCGTCGCCGATCCGAACTGGCCGGTGTGCGTGGCGTGCAGCAGGAGCAGGGCCAGGGCGTGCTTGCAGGGGAACTTGCGGCTGGGGCATGAGCACCTGAAGGCCGG
Source organism: Deinococcus aquaticus (assembly GCF_028622095.1). Lineage (NCBI taxonomy): Bacteria > Thermotogati > Deinococcota > Deinococci > Deinococcales > Deinococcaceae > Deinococcus > Deinococcus aquaticus. The sequence goes on from NZ_CP115165.1 coordinate 361,866, forward strand.
GCCGCTCAGGTCCACGCCGGTCAGGTAGGGTGTCTGGCCGCTGCCCTGGCACTCGCCCCACAGGCTGCCCGGGGGGGCGTTCAGGTTCTGCCATTTGCCGGGCGTGGCGAGCTTGCGGCCGGACTGGGCGCTGGCGGGGTCGGGTGCCAGGGCCAGGACGGTATCGGGGGCGAGCGGTGTGGGGGCGGGGGTCATGGGTTTTCCTTTCGGGTCTGGCACACAGAAGAGCCAGAAGTTCACAGATGTATTACGCTACCGACATAATGTAATGCATTCACCCTTGGCAGGCAAGCGGTTCTGCGGCGGTACAGCCCACCTGCGCTCCAGCGCCCACCGCCAGCACTAGAGCCGCCACAGGGAAAGGCCGGAAGCGACGGCACTCCTGCACGTCACTCCCGGCCCCCCTGGCACGGCCCTTACTTCAGGCCAGCCACGATCCGGTCGTAGACCTCGTCCATGCCGCCCACACCGTCCACGCGGTACAGGTGCCCGCGCGCGGAGTAGTAATCGATCAGCGGCTGCGTCTGCTCGCGGTACACCTGCTGACGGTGGCGCGCCACTTCCTCGGTGTCGTCGCTGCGCACGGCCTCGCCACGCTCGGCCGCCTGACGGCCACGCTCCACGATCCGCGACACCAGCGCCTCGTCCGGCACTTCCAGCAGGGGCACGGCGTTCACGGGCGCACCCAGTTCCTCCAGCAGCACGTCCAGCCCCTGCGCCTGCGCGGTCGTGCGCGGGAACCCGTCGAAGATCACGCGCACGCTGTCCATGTCGGCCAGCCGGTCGCGGATCAGCGCGATCAGGATCTCGTCCGGGACCAGTTTCCCGGCGTCCAGAATGGGCTTCACCTGCTGCCCCAGTTCGGTGTCACGTTTCACGTGATCCCGCAGGATATCCCCGGTGCTGATCTTCACGAGGCTCCGGTCCTGCGCCAGTCGTTCCGCCTGGGTTCCTTTCCCTGCACCGGGAGGCCCGAGGAAGATCACGACGTTGTTCTTCTGTCCAGTCACACTTTCCCTCCGTTAGACTCCCAGCATATCGGCTCCGGCGCTTCAGGGGGCGGCCCTGCTCAGTCCGGGCCTGTACCCCGGCAGGTAACGAGTCTGCCGCGACGGCCACCCCCGCCAACTGGCCCGCCAACCGGGGCACGCACGAAAAAACCGCCTGCGTGGGTGGCAGGCGGTTCCGGAAAAGGCCGTGAGGGTCAGTTGTTCAGGCGGCCACGGATGCGGCCCTTACTGATGAACCCGTCGTACCGGCGCACCGTGAGTTGCGCTTCAAGCTGCTTGAGGGTCTCGAGAGCGACGCCCACGATGATCAGCAGCCCCGTTCCGGAGAACTGGAAGGTGGTGATACCCGTGGCACTCTGCACCAGCTGAGGCATGACCGTCAGAATCACCAGGAAGGTCGCTCCCCACAGGCTCAGGCGACCACTGATGGTCCCCAGGAACTCGGCGGTCGGCGTTCCCGGACGGACGCCAGGAATGAAGCCGCCCGCCTCGCGCAGCTGCTCGGCAATGCGCTTGGGATCAAACTGCACGCTGTTGTACAGGTACGTGAACCCGAAGATCAGGGCCGCTTCCAGCAGCAGGTACAGCGGCTGCCCAAAGGTCAGGTTCGTCTGAATCCAGGCGTTCACAGCCGGCGCGCGGGTCACGGTCGCCGTGGCGATCAGGTTCGGCAGGATCAGCATCGCCGAGGCGAAAATCACCGGAATCACGCCCGCCTGGTTCACCTTGATAGGCAGCCAAGTGGCCTGACCAGCCCCACGGGCCTGACCGGCCGTGCCAGCACGCGCGCGGGCGTACGTGACGGGCACGCGGCGCTCGGCCTGGTACACGTACACGATGCCCGCGATGGTCAGCAGGATTACGGCCACGAAGGCCACCAGCGACAGAATCTGCACCTGATCGGTCGAGATCAGCTGCGCGGTCGCCGCGATTTCACGTGGGTACACCGCAATGATGCCCGCCGTGATGATCAGGCTGATGCCGTTGCCGACGCCCACGTCCGTGATGCGCTCGCCGATCCACATGGTGAAGGCGATACCCGCCACCTGCGTCAGCACCATCACGACCAGCGTAAAGATCCCAGGGTCCCATCCGGGAGCCAGGAACGAGGGATTGCTGGTGATGTACAGCGAGAAGAACAGCGCCTGCACGGCTCCCAGTCCAACGGCCGCGTAGCGGGTGAACTGGTTGATCTTCTTGCGTCCTTCCTCGCCCTCCTTGGAGAGTTTCTCCAGGGCGGGGATGGTGGTGGTCATCAGCTGAATCACGATGCTGGCCGTGATGTACGGCAGCACGCCCAGCGCGAAGATCGAGAACTGCGAAAGATTGCCGCCCGAGAGCATGCTGATCAACCCGAAAAGGCCACCTGAGGTGGCCTGTTCGAGTGCGGCGGTGTTGACGCCGGGAGTGGGAATAGCACTCCCGAGTCGGTACACCGCGAGGAGCAGCAGGGTGAAGACAATCTTCCGCTGAAGGTCCGGAATCCGGAACGCGTCGCGGAAGGCGCGCAGCATTTACTCCGCCTTCTCGGCGCTTTCCGTCTTCGCGGCGGGCAGGATGACCTGACCACCGGCGGCTTCCACGGCCTTGACGGCGCTTTCGCTGGCCGCGTCGACATGGATGGTCAGGGCGCGGGTCACTTCACCGTTGCCGAGCAGCTTCACGGGGCGGTTCTTGCGGCGCACGAGGCCCGCGAGTTCCAGCGTGTTGCGGTCGATGGTGGTGTCCTCGACGCCTTCGAGTCTGCCCAGGTTCACAACTTCGAAGGTGATGCCGACGTTGTTGAAACCGCGCTTGGGCAGGCGGCTGATCAGGGTGCTGCGGCCGCCCTCGAAGTAGCTGCCCTTACCGGCGCCACTGCGTGACTTCTGGCCCTTGTGACCGCGACCGGCGGTCTTGTCGGTGCCGCCGGGGCCGCGACCGACGCGCTTGCGGTCCTTGCGGCTGCCAGCGTGGGGTTTGAGTTCGTGGAGCTTCACGCTTCCACCTCCAGGAGGTGCTTGACGGTGTTGACCATGCCGCGGACGGCAGGACTGTCGCTGACTTCACGGCTGTCGCCGATCTTCTTGAGGCCCAGCGCGTGAAGGGTCTTCACCTGGTAACCAGGGCGACCGATGACGCTGCGCTTGAGGGTGATTTTCACTGCGCGCCTCCGGTGGGCTGCGCCTCGCCGCGCAGAGCACGGACCTGCTTGGCGGTGCGGAGGTTCTTCAGGCCGTCGAACACGGCGTACGCCACGTTCACCTTGTTGCGGCTGCCGAGTTCCTTGCTGAGCATGTTGGTGATGCCAGCCAATTCGGCAATGCTGCGGGGCACGGTGCCGGCGATCACACCGGTACCAGGGCCGGCGGGCTTGAGCAGCACGCGGCTGGTGCTGTTCACGCCGACGATGTCGTGCGGGATGGTGCCGTTCTCGACGGGCACGTTGATCATGTTCTTGCGGGCGATGCTCTTGGCCTTCTCGATGGCCACGGGCACTTCTTTCGCCTTGCCGATTCCCATGCCCACGCGGCCGTTACGGTCGCCCAGGATCACCAGTGCGGAGAAGCGGAAGCGGCGTCCACCCTGGTAGGTTTTGCTGGTGCGGTTGACGAACAGCATCTTCTCTTCGAATTCGCTGCTCTCGCGGTCCGCATTGCGGTCGTTGCGTCGGTTAAAAGTCAAGGCCACCCTCCCGCGCCGCGTCTGCGAGCGCTTTCACGCGTCCGTGGTAGCGGTACTGTCCACGGTCGAAAACCACCTTGGTCACACCCTTGGCGGCGGCGGCTTCGGCCAGTGCCTTCCCAACGGCGGCGGCGGTGTCAGTCTTGGTCCCGGTCTTGACGGCGGCGCTGCTGGCAGCGGCGAGCGTAACGCCCTTGCTGTCGTCAATGATCTGGGCGTAGATGTGCTTGCTGGAGCGGTACACGCTGAGGCGCAGGCGCTCTCCGGCGGCCTGACGCACTTTGCGGCGGGCGCGGAGTTTGCGGCGCACGGTAGTCTGGGCAGCCATTATTTCTTCCCTTTCCCGCCGGTGGCGCCAGCCTTACCGGCCTTGAGGCTGATTTTCTCACCGGCGAAGCGCACACCCTTGCCGTGGTAGGCATCGGGTTTACGAACTTTGCGAACGTTGGCGGCCACCTGTCCGACGAGCTGCTTGTCGATGCCGCTGACGTCGATCTTGGTGGGTTCCGGAACAGTGAAGGTCACGCCGGCCGGGGGCTCGATCACGACGGGGTGGCTGTAACCGATGGTCATTTCCAGCGCTTTCCCGGCGAGCTTGGCGCGGAAACCGACGCCTTTGAGCTCCAGGTTGATGACGTAGCCATCGCTGACGCCCTTGACGGCGTTGGCCACCAGGGTGCGGGTCAGGCCGTGCAGGGCGCGGTGGCGCTGCTGGTCACTGGGACGCTCGACCAGCAGCTGGTCGCCGTCCTGCTTGACGGTCAGTTCCTGGTTGTAGGGAACGGTCAGTTCGCCTTTAGGGCCTTTGACCTTGAACACGCCGCCGGCGACGCTCGTGGTCACGCCGTTCGGAACGGCGATGGGCTGTTTACCAATTCGGGACATGTGCTGTCCTCCTTCCTTAAGTTCGGAGTTCCCGGTCTGGGGTCCGAGGGGTCAGGTGAGATCGTGTGCTCGCTGGTGGTTTCCCGGTGAGGGGATTACCAGAGAACGCAGATGACTTCGCCGCCGACACCCTGTTTGCGGGCGTCGTGGTCGGCCAGCAGGCCCTTGCTCGTGGAGACCACGGCAACGCCCAGGCCACGCTGAACGCGGGGCAGGTTGTCAGCACTGACGTACGCGCGGCGGCCGGGGCGGCTGATGCGCTCGATGTGCTTGATGACCTGCTCGCGCTTGGCACCGTATTTCAGGGTCAGGCGCAGCACGTCGAATTTCTGCCCTTCGGGCAGCAGGCGCTCGTAGGATGCAACGTAGCCTTCCTGCACGAGCAGTTTGGCCAGTTCTTCCTTGAACTTGGAGGCCGGGACGTCCACGGTCTCCTTAAAGGTGCGCGTCGCGTTGCGGATGCGCGTGAGCATGTCGGCGATGGGATCACTCAGCATGTATCTCCTCCAGGGGTCGGCGTGACAGGCACGCAGCCCCGGCGGGTGGTCCGGGCACCTGTCTGGTACCGGACGCAAGTCTCCCCTTGTGAATCTGTGACGGTGAAAATACCGCCGCTTCCTCTGTTGGGTTGGGAATCCACCTCTGGACGATCACCTCTCCGTAACGGGGGGTTCGTATCCAGGGGGCACAGCACGAACACCGCACGTGGTGCGGCAAGAAACCAGTGTATCAGACCGGCAGGCCTGCTGGCAATGCCTGACCGGGACGCCCGGGCCAGGAATGAAAAAACCCCCGTTGCCGGGGGAATTATTCTGAGGTACTGCTCTGAGGGGCTGGAACTTACCAGCTGCTTTTCTTCACGCCGGGCAGTTCGCCCTTGTGCGCCATCTCGCGGATGCAGATGCGGCACATGCCGAAGAAACGGTAGTAACCGCGGGCGCGGCCACAGCGGGAGCAGCGGCTGTAGTTCTGCACGGCAAATTTGTGGCCGCGGGCTGCCTTGACAACTTTCGAGGTGTTCGCCATATCAGTTCCTTATTTCCGGAAGGGCAGGCCCAGACCCTGCAGGAGGGCGCGGGCTTCTTCGTCGGTCTTGGCGGTGGTCACGATGGTGATGTCCATGCCACGCACCTTGTCGACCATGTCGTACGTGATTTCCGGGAAGATCAGCTGCTCTTTGATGCCCAGGTTGTAGTTACCACGGCCATCGAAAGCATTGGGGTTCACGCCACGGAAGTCACGAATGCGGGGAAGGCCGATGTTGATCAGCTTCTCGAGGAACACGTACATGCGCTCGCCGCGCAGCGTGACCTTGATGCCGACCGGCATGCCCTGACGAAGTTTGAAGTTGCTGATGCTCTTCTTCGCCTTGGTGATGATGGGCTTCTGAAGGGTGATCAGGCCCAGTTCTTTGGCGGCCTTGTCGATGGCTTTGCTGTCTTCCTTGGCGGAACCCAGGCCTTCGTTGATCACGATCTTCTCGATGCGGGGCGCGGCCATGACGCTGGAGTAGCTGAACTGCTCCACCAGTGCCGGGCGCACCTGCTCGTTGTACTTGGTCTTCAGGGTCTGCATGTTGCCTCTCTTCGGGCGGACGGGTCGCCCAGGTCACGCTGGCGCGTGACCCTGGAATTCAGTCGATGTTCTTGCCGCTGGCGACAGCGACACGGACTTTCTTGCCGTCCACGACCGTCTTGCGGATGCGGGTGGCCTTGCCGGTCTCGGGGTCCACGATGGACACCTTGCTGGCGTGCAGGGCCAGCTCGCGCTGTTCCTGGCCGCCCTGGGGGCTGGCGGGGCTGGGCTTGACGTTCTTGGTGACCATGTTCACGCCTTCCACGACGACCTTCTGGTCGCGGGGCAGCGCGAGCAGGACCTTACCGGTCTTGCCTTTGTGCTTGCCGTTCAGAACGATGACGGTGTCACCCTTCTTGATGTGCAGCTTGTCGTTGTGGTGGCTACCAGCGCTGGGACGGGGCATTACAGCACCTCCGGTGCCAGGGAGACGATCTTCATGAAGCGGCGGTCGCGCAGCTCGCGGGCCACCGGCCCGAAGACACGGGTACCACGGGGTTCGCCCTGGTTGTTGATGATGACGGCGGCGTTCTTGTCGAAGCGGATGGTGCTGCCATCGGCACGCTTGATGGCGTGGCTGGTGCGCACGACCACGGCCTTGACGACGTCACCGGCTTTGACGGTACCGCGGGGGGCGGCGTCCTTGACGGAAGCGACGATGATGTCACCGACGTGGGCGTAGCGTTTGTTACCGCCGCCGCCGGTCGTCAGACCCTTGCCGCCGATGCCGCTGTTCAGCACGCGGATGCACATGATCTCGCGGGCGCCGCTGTTGTCCGCCACGTCGAGGCGGGATTGGGGCATGATCATGCGTTACCGCCTTCAGTTTCCACGGCGGTGGTTTCGATGCCACGGGGGCGCTCGATCAGCTTGGTGACCTTCCAGGTCTTGGTCTTGCTGATGGGGCGCACGGCGAGGATCTCGACGCGGTCACCGATCTTGAATTCGTTGTTCTCGTCGTGGGCAGCGTATTTGTGGCTGCGGGTCACGACCTTGCCGTACAGCGGGTGAGCAAAGCGGCGCTCGACCTTCACGCTGACCGTCTTGTCGGCCTTGTCGCTCACGACGACGCCGGTAAAGGTCTTTTTCATGCCTGCTCTCCCTGCTGGCTCAGCTCACCACGGATGGTGTTGAGCTGAGCGACTTCGCGGCGCAGCTGCGTCACGCGGTGGGGCTGGGCCAGGTTGCCGGTGGCGGCCTGGAAGCGCAGCTCCATCAGTTCTTTCTTGCGGGCGTCGATTTCACGGGCGAAATCGTCGGCCTTCAGGTTACGCATCTCACTGGGCTTCATCGTAGACCTCGCGCTTGACCATCTTGGTCTGGATGGGCAGCTTGTGACCGGCCAGGCGGAAGGCTTCCTTGGCCTGCACCTCGGTCACGCCGGACACTTCGAACATCACGCGGCCGGGCTTGACGACGCTGACCCAGTACTCCACGGCGCCCTTACCTTTACCCATTCGGGTTTCGGCGGGCTTCTTGGTCACGGGCTTGTCGGGGAAGATCCGGATGTAGATCTTACCGCCGCGGCGGAAGTGACGGCTCATGACGATACGGCAGGCCTCGATCTGGTTGCTGCGGATCCAGGCGGGTTCCAGGGCGATCAGGCCGTAGTCGCCGAACGCGACGTAGTCGCCGCCCTTGGCGTCACCGGTCATCCGGCCGCGGTGCTGTTTACGGAACTTGGTGCGCTTGGGAAGAAGCATCACTCACCTCCGGGGCGGCGCCGCGCGGTCGGGCGGCGGCGGTTGGGACGGTCGCCTTCGGGACGACGTTCGTCGTTGCGGCGCTGGGGACGGGCGAAGGTTTCGGTGCGGCCACCGATGACTTCACCGGTGAAGACCATGACCTTGATACCCAGGATGCCGTAGGTGGTGCGGGCCAGGGCGGTGCCGTAGTCGATGTCGGCGCGCAGGGTGTGCAGGGGCACGCGGCCTTCGCGGACCATCTCGGTGCGGGCCTGCTCGGCTCCGCCGAGGCGGCCGGACAGGATGATCTTGACGCCACGGGCGCCGGATTCCATCACGCGCTGGGCGGCCTGCTTCATGGCGCGGCGGAACGCGAAGCGGCGTTCGATCTGCTCGGCGATGCGCAGGGCGACCAGGGGCGCGCTGATGTTGGGGTTGGGGATCTCGGCGACGTTCACCGCGACCGTGCCGGCGGACACGAGTTTCTCGATGTCCTGGCGGAGTTCCTTGATGGACTCGCCGCCCTTGCCGATCACGATGCCGGGTTTCGCGGCGCTGATGATCACGTTGACCTGCTGGCCGGCGCGCTCGATCTCGATGCGGGCGATGCCTGCAGCGTTGAGCTTCTTGCCGACGAGGTTACGGATCTTCTCGTCCTCTTTCAGCAGACCGGCGTACTGCTTCTTGCCGGCGTACCAGCGGCTGTTCCAGCCACGGGTGATGCCCAGGCGGAAGCCGTTCGGGTTGATCTTGTTACCCATTACTTGTTCCCCTTCTCGCCCACGATGATGGTGATGTGGCTGGTGCGCTTTTTGATGATGTTCGCGCTGCCACGGGCGCGGGGAATCAGGCGCTTGAGGGTCGGTCCGGCGTCCACGTAGGCGGCCGTGATGACCAGGCGGTCTTCGAGCATCTCGTCGTTGTGCAGCGCGTTGTGCTTGGCGCTGTTCAGCACCTTGGCGACGGGTTCGCTGGCAGCGCGGGGGATGAAGCGCAGCAGGTCTTCGGCGTCACGGACGCTCTTGCCGCGGATCACGTCGACCACGAGGCGGACCTTGCGGGGGCTGATACGCACGTACTTGGCGATGGCCTTGCCGGGCGTACGCAGCTTCTGCTGCTGCTTGCGCTGCTTCTTGTTGCGGAATTCAGTGACTGGAGCGGTCATTTCTTCTTGCTCCCCTTGGCGTTCTTGTCAGCGCCGTGGCCGCGGTAGCTGCGGGTCGGGCTGAATTCGCCGAGTTTGTGGCCGATCATCTGCTCGTTCACGAAGACGGGCACGTGCTGCTTACCGTTGTGCACGGCAATGGTGTGACCGATCATTTCGGGAACGATGGTGGAGCGGCGGCTCCAGGTTTTGATGACGCGCTTGTCTTTCTTGTCGTTCTGGACGTCGACCTTCTTCAGGAGGTGGTCATCCACGAACGGGCCTTTCTTGAGGCTACGGGGCATGTCCTACCCTCCTTACTTCCCGCCGCGGCGGGTGATGATGAAGCGGTCGCTGTTCTTGCGCTTCTTACGGGTCTTGAGACCCTTCGCAGGCTGGCCCCAGGGGGACACAGGCACGCGGCCGGCACCGGTGCGGCCTTCACCGCCGCCGTGGGGGTGATCCACGGGGTTCATGGAGCTACCACGCTGGTGGGGCTTGCGGCCGAGCCAGCGGCTACGGCCGGCCTTACCGAGGTTGATGTTCTTGTGCTCGGCGTTGCCGACCGTACCGATGGTGGCGTAGCACTCGCTGTGCACGCGGCGGAGTTCGCCGCTGGGCAGTCGCAGGATCACGTAGTCGCTTTCCTTACCCTGCACCTGAATGCTGGTACCGGCGCTGCGGGCGAGCTGGGCGCCCTTACCGGGGACCAGTTCGACGCTGTGCACGACGGCACCGACGGGCACGAAGCGCAGCGGCAGGGCGTTGCCCAGCTTGGGTTCGGCTTCGGGTCCGGCGTTCACGGTCGCGCCGACCATCAGGCCTTCGGGGGCCAGAATGTAACGCTTGGCGCCGTCGGCGTAGTGCAGCAGGGCGATGCGGGCGCTGCGGTTGGGATCGTACTCGATCGCGGCGACCTTGGCGGTCACGCCGGCCTTGTCGCGGCGCTTGAAGTCGATGATGCGGTACAGGCGCTTGTGGCCACCGCCGATGAATCGGCTGGTGATGCGGCCACGGTTGTTACGTCCGCCGGTCTTGGGGAGGGCAGTGGTGAGCGCCTTTTCGGGGCGCTTCTTGGTCAGTCCGCTGAAGTCCGCAGTCGTCATCTGGCGACGGCTGGGGGTGTACGGACGGTATTTCTTGACGGCCATGTTCAATCTCTCCTTAGGCCTGGCCTTCGAGGGCCTCGATCTTCTGGCCTTCGGCGAGACGCACGATGGCCTTCTTGCGGTCGGCACGGTGCCCGATGAAACGGCCGACCCGCTTACGCTTGCCGGGGACGTTCATGGTGCTGATGCCGATCACGGTCACGCCGAACGCTTTCTGAACAGCGCTCTTGATGTCGGTCTTGGTGGCCTTGGGGCTCACCCAGAAGGTGTACACGCCGCGTTCCATGCCGGCGTAGGCCTTCTCGCTGATCACGGGCTGCTGAAGGATGTCGTAGTGGCTCATGCCTCTTCCCCTTCCTGGGCGGGTTCCAGCGCGATCGCGTCGATCACCAGGCGCTCGTGGCGCAGGATGTCGTAGGCGTTCAGACCGGCGACGGGCATCACGGTGGCCCAGATGACGTTGCGGGCAGCCTGACGGGTCTGCGCGTCGTCGGTGACGATCAGGACGCGTTCACTGCCGTCCATGCCGTTCTGAGCGGCCCATGACACGAAGTTCTTGGTCTTGCCGTCGACGTCGAAGCCGTCCACTGCAACCAGTTTGCCTTCGTCCTGGCGGGCAGCCAGGGCCATGGCCAGACCCAGCTGGCGGACCTTGCGGGGCAGGGTGTAGCCGTAGCTGCGGGGTTTGGGGCCGAAGGCCACACCGCCACCCACGAAGCTGGGGACGCTGCGGTCGCCGTGACGGGCGTTACCGGTGCCTTTCTGGCTGAACATCTTCTTACCGGTCGCGCTCACCTGAGCGCGGGTCTTGGTGCTGGCCGTGCCGCGGCGGCGGCTGGCGAGCTGCCAGGTGACGACGTCGTGCAGGACGCCGCTGTTCACTTCCGGCAGTTCGAGGTCGATGGTGCGGCCCCCGTTCTTGCCGATGACGTTGATCTGCGCCATGTCTTACTTGCCTCCCTTGGCAGCCTGGCGCAGCACGACGAGTCCACCGTTGGCGCCGGGGATTGCACCCTTGACCAGGATGATGTTCTCGTCAGCGCGGATCTCGACCACTTCCAGGTTCTGGACGGTGATGCGCTCCATGCCCATGTGGCCGGCCATGCGTTTACCCTTGTACACGCGGCCGGGCGTTTTACGCTGGCCGATGGAACCGGGACGACGGTGCCATTTCTTGGAACCGTGGCTCGCGGGACCACCCTTGAAGTTCCAGCGCTTCATGACGCCCTGGAAGCCCTTACCCTTGCTGGTGCCGGTCGCGTCGATCTTCTCGCCTTCGGCGAAGATGTCGATGCTGACGGTGTCACCTTCGGGGGTGAAGTTACGGAATTCACGCAGGAAGCGCACAGGGCTGACCCCGGCCTTCTTGAAGTGACCCGCGGCGGGACGGTTGACGCTCTTTTCACGCTTGGGGGCGTAACCGATCTGCACGGCCTCGTAGCCGTCGGTCTGCGCGGTCTTGCGCTGAACGACGGGGCACGGGCCGGCCAGCACGACGGTCACGGGAACGGCACGGTCGCCTTTCCAGATCTGGGTCATGCCGATCTTGGTGCCGAGGATGCCCTTCATGCGCGGCCCCCCACGGTCTTGATCTCGATGTCGACGCCGGTGGGCAGGTCGAGGGTCATCAGGCTGTCAATCGTCTTCTTGGTGGGGTTCATGATGTCCACCAGACGGTTGTGCGTGCGGATCTCGAAGTGCTCGCGGCTGTCCTTGTTCACGAAGGGGGAACGCAGGACGCAGAAGCGGCGGATGCGGGTGGGGAGGGGCACGGGGCCGCTCACGTCCGCGCCGGTGCGGCGCACGGTGTCCACGATCTTGCTGGCGGACTGGTCGAGCGCCTTGTGGTCAAAGCCACGCAGTTTGATGCGAATCTTCGGGGCAACCATTGCTATTACTCCAGGACCTTGGCGACGACGCCGGCGCCGACGGTACGGCCGCCCTCGCGGATCGCGAAGCGCAGGCCTTCTTCCATCGCGATCGGCTTGATCAGCTCAACCACGAACGTGATGTTATCGCCGGGCATGACCATCTCCACGCCCTCGGGCAGTTCCACCACGCCTGTCACGTCCGTCGTGCGGAAGTAGAACTGGGGACGGTACCCGCCGAAGAACGCGCTGTGACGCCCGCCTTCGTCCTTGCTCAGCACGTACACGCTCGCTTCGAACTTCGTGTGCGGCTTGATGCTACCGGGCTTCGCCAGCACCTGACCGCGCTCCACGTCGTCACGCGCCACGCCACGCAGCAGCACGCCCACGTTGTCGCCCGCCATGCCGCTGTCCAGCAGCTTGCGGTGCATTTCGATCCCGGTCACCGTGGTCTTCTTCGTGTCGCGCAGACCGATGATTTCCACTTCGTCCTGAACCTTCACCACGCCACGCTCGACACGGCCGGTGGCGACGGTGCCGCGCCCGGTGATCGTGAAGACGTCTTCGACGGGCATCAGGAAGGTCTTGTCCGTGGCGCGCTCGGGGGTGGGGATGTAGCTGTCGACGGCGTCGAGCAGTTCCCAGATGCGGTCAACCCAGTTGTTCTCGCCGCGGCCGGTCTTGGGGTTGGCCTGCAGGGCTTCGAGGGCCTGCAGGGCGCTGCCCTTGATGACGGGGAGGTCGTCGCCGGGGAACTCGTACTTGCTGAGGAGTTCACGGACTTCCATTTCGACGAGCTCGAGGAGTTCTTCGTCGTCGACCATGTCGACCTTGTTCATGAAGACGACGATGTAGGGCACGCCGACCTGACGGGCGAGCAGGATGTGCTCGCGGGTCTGGGGCATGGGGCCGTCAGCGCTGGACACGACCAGGATGGCGCCGTCCATCTGGGCGGCTCCGGTGATCATGTTCTTGACGTAGTCGGCGTGGCCGGGGCAGTCAACGTGGCTGTAGTGGCGGCTGGGGGTGTTGTACTCGACGTGGGCGGTGTTGATGGTGATACCGCGGGCTTTTTCCTCGGGGGCCTTGTCGATCTGGTCGTAGGCCAGTTTTTCGATGGTGGGGTCCGAGGCGGCGGCGGTGAAAGTGATGGCCGCAGTCAGGGTGGTCTTGCCGTGGTCGACGTGACCGATGGTGCCCACGTTCACGTGGGGCTTGGTGCGTTCAAACGTTCCCTTAGCCATGTTCTTACTCCCTCCAAGAGGTGGACACACGCAAAACCGGCCCTTTGATCGGGTTCCCCCCGCGCATTCCGCAGGGTTCTGGTGGCGTGACCCACATTGGGTTGAATCTCGCCAGGGCAGTGTCCCGCCAAGCTGGCACGCTGCGCCGGAATCATTCCGTTCCTTCGCTGCGGGGGTGGCCCCGCAACTGGACCCGTGAATAACACGGCGCACCGAAGAGTTAGGGTACAGGTTTTCTGGCCTGAGTACAAGTGGCAGCCGGCAGGATATGCAGAGAGAAGGTCAGAGCCAGGGGAGCTACAGGTGGCGCAGGACAGTCTGGACGGCCGTTCTCGGAGCGGGTCATCGTTTGGCCGGCATGAATCGCCATCCTGTCGGCGTCCAACTTTTCAGGACGGTGTCCGCGCCCCATTCGGCTCTCTGGGGACCACACAGACAGAGGAGGAAAGCGCCGCAGCACTTCCCTCCCCCGTCCCGCTGCCACGCAGCCTGAATGCCGAACAGCCCAGGCGTCTAGCGAATGGTGAAGGCCTGCACCTGCCGGTCGAACGCGCCGATCAACATGATGATCCCCAGAATCGGACCGAAGGGCAGGGCCAGTAGACTCAGGACCGCAATCACGATGGTAGACACCCGCCCCCACGCGCGACCTTCCAGTACCGCGCGGCGCGTGAAGTAGAGCCACAGAATCAACGCGGCCGTCAACGCGAACGAAATCCACAGCACCAGCGAGATCTGTGCCTCGTCCAGTCGCACCGGGGTTCCCCCCTGCCCCAGCATGTCCAGCATGTCGTTCAGGGTGGGCGCCGCAAACGGCAGGGTCAGCAGCGAGAAAGCGTTGTAGAACAGCGCGATCAGCAAGGGCACCGTGATGAACGCCAGCCGGGGCGGGGGCGGCGGCAGGGGCTTGTCGGTCCGGGCTTCAGAAGGCTGGGAATCAGGAGGCACAGTCATCACCTCTCAGAGTAACGCCCCGCCCTGCCCATCCGCTCTCGCGGCGGGCACCCCGACAGACGGGAGGGGGGCAGACCCTTTCGAGCCTGCCCCCCTCCTGCCAAATTCCGTACCGCTGCTGCCTGGGCCCGGCCGCCCCCCGCCAAGGGAGGGAACCGGTCATGGCCTCAGGTTACTTCTTGATGAGCGCCTGGGCGATGTTGTTCGGCACCTGGGTGTAGTGGTCGAAGAACATGCTGTAGCTGGCGCGGCCCTGGGTCTTGGAGCGCATGTCGGTCGCGTAACCGAACATCTCGCTCAGGGGCACGAAGGCCTTGACGATCTGCGCGTTCCCGCGGGCTTCCATACCCTGGATCTGGCCGCGGCGGCTGTTCAGGTCGCCGATAATGTCGCCCATGAAGTCGTCGGGCACGGTGACCTCGACGCGCATGACAGGTTCCAGGATGGCGGGGCTGCCCTTCTGGACGGCTTCCTTGAGGCCCATGGAGCCCGCGATCTTGAAGGCCATTTCCGAGGAGTCCACTTCGTGGTAGCTGCCGTCGTAGATGGTGACTTTCACGTCGACCACGGGGAAGCCCAGCATGGGGCCGCTCTGCATGGCTTCTTCAACACCCTTCTGGGCTGGCCCGATGTATTCCTTGGGCACGGTGCCGCCGACGACGGCGTTCTCGAAGATGAAGCCAGCGCCGGGTTCCAGGGGTTCCACGCGCAGTTTCACGTGACCGTACTGACCGCGACCACCGGACTGACGGGCGAACTTGCTGTCCACCTCGACCTGCTTGGTGATGGTTTCGCGGTAGGCGACCTGGGGGGCGCCGACGTTCGCTTCGACCTTGTACTCGCGGCGCAGGCGGTCCACCAGGATTTCCAGGTGCAGTTCGCCCATGCCGGCGATGGTGGTCTGACCGCTTTCCTGGTCGGACTCCACGCGGAAGGTGGGATCCTCTTCGGCCAGTTTCTGCAGGCCGATGCCCATTTTTTCCTGGTCGGCTTTCGTCTTGGGCTCGATGGCGAGCTTGATGACGGGCTCGGGCACGTCGATGCTTTCCAGCAGGACCTTGTCGTCGCCGTCGCCGATCAGGGTGTTGCCGGTGCCGGCGTCTTTCAGGCCGATCACGGCGCCGAGTTCCCCGGCCTTCAGTTCGGTGACTTCCTCGCGGCTGTTGGCGTGCATGCGCAGCAGGCGGCCCACGCGTTCACGCTTCTCTTTGGTCGCGTTGTACACGTAGCTGCCGGACTGCAGGGTGCCCGAGTAGATGCGCACGAAGGTCAGGCGGCCCACGTAGGGGTCGGCCATGATCTTGAAGGCCAGCGCGGCCAGTTTGCCCTCGGGGTCCGCGGGGAACTCCTGGGTTTCTTCGCTGTCTTCGATCTTGCCCTTGATCGCCGGAACTTCCAGCGGGCTGGGCAGGTAGTCGATGACGGCGTCGAGCAGCAGCTGCACGCCCTTGTTCTTCAGCGCGCTTCCGCACAGGACGGGGAAGATGCGCTTCTCGATGGTGCCCTTGCGGATGGCGGCCACGAGTTCCTCGACGGTGGGTTCCTCGCCTTCGAGGTACTTCATCATCAGGTCCTCGTCGACTTCAGCGGCGGCTTCGATCAGCTGCGCGCGGATCTCGACGACCTTGTCGGCGTACTCGGCCGGGATGTCGGTTTCCTCGATGTCGGTGCCCAGGTCGTTGGTGTAGAAGTGGGCGCGCTGACGCACGATGTCGATGATGCCCTTGAACTCGTTCTCGGCACCCATGGGGTACTGGATGGGCGCGGCGACGGCACCGAGGCGCTCTTTGATGTCGTTCAGCACCAGTTCGAAGCTGGCGCCGGTCTTGTCCATCTTGTTGCTGAACGCGATGCGGGGCACGCCGTAACGGTCGGCCTGACGCCACACGGTCTCACTCTGGGGCTCGACGCCCTGGCTGGAGTCGAACACCGCGACGGCACCGTCGAGCACGCGCATGCTGCGTTCGACTTCAATGGTGAAGTCCACGTGGCCGGGCGTGTCGATGATGTTGACGGTGTACTCTTCGCCGGTCGCGGAGTGCTTCCACTTGGCGGTGGTGGCGGCGGCGGTGATGGTGATGCCGCGCTCGCGCTCCTGCTCCATCCAGTCCATGGTGGCGGCGCCGTCGTGCACTTCGCCGATGTTGTGGGTGCGTCCGGTGTAGTACAGGATGCGCTCGGTGGTGGTGGTCTTACCGGCGTCGATGTGCGCGGCAATCCCGATGTTGCGGAAGTGGGTCAGATAGCTCTGGGCTTTGGTGGTCATAAGACTCCCTGATTCTGTCGGGTGACGTGTCTCGTCACCGTCAGCTCGGCACGTATTCGGCGTGAGGTTCGCGGCGAGGCCTGAGCCTCATGCGAAATGGACGGCGGGCGGGCCGCCGTCCGTCTCGCTCCCTTCAGCCCCCCGCAGAGGGGGGACGTGAAGTGAGATTACCAGCGGTAGTGCGCGTAGGCGCGGTTGGCTTCCGCCATGCGCTCGATGTCGTCTTTCTTCTTGATGGCGCCGCCACGGCCCTGCGCGGCGTCCATGATTTCACCGGCGAGGCGCTCGATGGCGGTGCGCTCGGGGCGGCTCTCGACGGCGGCCATCATCCAGCGCAGCGTGAGGCTCTGCTGACGGCGGGCGCTGACCTCGACGGGCACCTGGTAGGTGCTGCCGCCGACGCGGCGGCTACGGACTTCGACGCGGGGTTTGACGTTGTCGAAGGCCTGCTTGAAGATCTTCAGGGACTCCTGGCCGGTGCGTTCCTGCACGAGCTTCATGGCTCCGTAGAAGATGCGGCTGGCGAGGTTCTTCTTGCCATCCTGCATGATGCGGTTGATGGTCGCGCTCACCAGCACGTCCTGGTAGACCAGGTCGGGCTGAATGACGCGCACTTCTGCTTGGCGGCGACGTGCCATGTTGACTCCCTTTGGCCCCGTCCGGTCCACTGTTGACCGGGCGAGGATTGCGCGCTCAGGCGCGAATAACTTGCTTCACTGGCTGTCACCCCTGTGGGGGACGGAGCCGGCTCACGGCGAAGGTCACGCGGACCCGGGCGTGGGGCGGGGCCCCAGCGCCGGAGAAGCGGTTACTTCTTCTTCGCGCCCGCAGCGGCGGCGCCGGCCTTGGGCTTCTTGGTGCCGTACTTGGAGCGGCTCTTGTTACGGTCCTTGACGCCCTGGGTGTCGAGGCTACCGCGCACGATGTGGTAACGCACACCGGGAAGGTCCTTCACACGGCCGCCGCGGATCAGCACGACGCTGTGCTCCTGCAGGTTGTGGCCTTCACCGGGGATGTACGCGGTGACTTCGAAGGCGCTGGACAGACGCACGCGGGCGATCTTACGCAGAGCCGAGTTCGGCTTCTTGGGGGTGGTGGTCTTGACGACCGTGCACACGCCGCGGCGGAAGGGGCTGCCTTTGAGGGCAGGGACCTTGCTCTTCTTCTGGATCGTCTTGCGACCCTTACGGAGCAGTTGCTGGGTGGTAGGCAGGGTGAATCACTCCTAGGTTCTTAAGCAGTTGCTTGCGGGAGGGCGGGTCCGCCCACGCGTACGGGGCGGCGCTGGGTTGCGGGATCTGTCTGGAGGTGATCACTCACCGCCGGTACCCGGGGCGCACGGCCTGCCTGATGTTCCGGAGGAAATCCGGGAAGATCGGCGGTGGCGGGCACGGGGTTGGGGTGGCATGCCGAAAAACCCCCCTGGTGCAACCCGGAAGCCGGGGCAGTTTTCAACCTTGGCAGCATACTCTGCGTGGCCCCTGCGCGCAAGGGTGCCGGGGGCGCGGCGGGAGAACCGGGGCGGGGCTGTTGCGCGGGCCGGCGGCTGTGCTACACTCCCGGACGCCCGTTCAGGCGATCATCACAGGTGCGGAGAGGTGCCAGAGTGGTTGAATGGGTCAGTCTCGAAAACTGAAGTACGGGCAACTGTACCGTGGGTTCGAATCCCACCCTCTTCGCCAACCACGAGCGCCGGATATCCCCTTTCAGGGTGTCCGGCGCTCGCTTTTCAGCCCCGTGACGACCCGGCCGGCAGGGTGTCCCGGATGAAGCGCAGCACGGCCGCCTCGCGCGCCGCCTGCACGACCGCGCCGTGTGCCTCTCGCAGCCCTTCGGCGCTGAGGGGCCGGTACAGGGCGTCGTAGAGCGCCTGCCCGGCACCGGCCAGCGCCACGAGCTCTGCGCGCCACGCGGCGTCGTCGGCAGGTGCCCAGGTGTGAGGGTCGGTGGGGTCGATCAGCAGGGCGTGCGGGTCGGTCAGGGTCGCGGCCGTCAGTTGCAGGGCGTGGCGCAGGGTCATCACGCGCGCCGCCACGCTGGGCTGACCGGAGTGCGGCGCGCGGGCCTGAGCGGCCGTGAAGGCGTGAGCGGCGTGCAGCAGGCCCTCACCGGGCTCGCTGAACAGGCCGCACAGGCCGCCGGGACCGTACAGCACTTCACGCAGGGTGTCACGCAGGAGTTCACGGTGAGGCATCACAGCGATGGTACGTCAGGTGGCGGATGCATTCCGGCCGTGCCCTCCCCTACCGTGGGGGCACGATGATCAAGACCTTGCGGTGAATGCACACGTTCCGCCCTGACCCCCTGCCGTAAACTGGGGTCAATGCCGGAACCCACGTCTCTCTCGCCACGCGGACGATGTCCGGGTGGCCTGAAAGTGCGTCTGTCCCATCCCGACCAGCACCTCTCTCCCGTCCAGTGGACGCCGGCCCGGCGCCCGCCCCACGGGACCCCACAAGGAAGTGACCGAAGATAGATAAAGTACACGGCAACACCTCGGGCCTGAGGCCCGCACAGCTGAAGTCCCTGGGGAACCTGTACCGCCGCCGGATCGATCCGGGCCGCGTGGGCTCGCCGGAACTGGCGCGGAATCTCGCGGAACTGTCGAACGACATCCGCCGTGAGGTGAGTGTGCTGATCGACCGGCGTGGCCGCGTGATCAGCGTCAGCGTGGCCGACGCCAAGGGCACCGAATTCCCGGACCTGCGCATGGGCGAGAACCGCCTGAGCGGCTTTCACCTGCTGCACACCCACCCGCGCGGCGGCGGCCTGAGCAAGGGCGACCTGTCCACGCTGTTCCTGCGCCGCCTGGACGCCGTGACGGCCGTCGAGGTGCGGAACGAGGGCCAGCCGGGACTGGTGCACACCGCGCACCTGACGCCCCCCGGCACGGTCGGCGAGGAAGAGGACTGGCGCATCCTGCCGCCCGTCCCGACCTTCCAGATCGACGAGTTCGACCTGGGCGCGCAGGTGCAGGCGCTGGAGGAGGAAATCGCCCGCGCCGCCCGCACCCGCGAGTCGAAGAAGGACCACGAGCGCGCCATTCTGGTGCAGATCGACCAGGGGGAATTCGACGCCGAGGAACGCCTGGACGAACTGGCCGAACTGGCCCGCACCGCCGGGGCGGAGGTCGTGCACAAGGAACTGGTGTACCGCAAGAACCTGAAGGCCGGCACCCTGGTCGGGGCGGGCAAGCTGGAAGAACTCACCAGCCGCGCCTACCACCTGGACGCGGACCTGCTGATCTTCGGCCAGGAACTCGGCCCGGCCCAGGCGCGTGAGATCGAGGCCGCCACGGGCCTGAAGATCATCGACCGCACGCAGCTGATCCTGGATATCTTCGCGCTGCACGCGCAGGGCGTGGAATCGCGCCTGCAGGTGGAGCTCGCGCAGCTGCGCTACATGAAACCCCGCCTGCTGGGCGCGGGCGCGGCCCTGTCCCGCATCGGCGGGGGCGGCGGCAGCGCGGCCGGCGGAGCGATCGGCACGCGCGGCCCCGGCGAGACGAAACTGGAGCTGGACCGCCGCCGCATCAACGACCGGCTGTCCTTCCTCGAGAAGCAGCTTGAAGGGGTCGCGCAGCGCCGCGAGGAACGCCGCAAGACCCGCGAACGCAACGCCGTGCCCGTGATCTCCATCGTGGGGTACACCAACGCGGGCAAGAGCACCCTGCTGAACACCTTCACGCACGCCGCCGAGGAGCCCCGGCGCGTGCTGGCCGAGAACAAACTGTTCGCCACGCTGCGCCCCACCAGCCGCCAGGGCTACCTGGAAGGCATCGGGCCGGTCGTACTGACCGACACCGTGGGCTTCATCCGTGACCTGCCCAAGGACCTCACGCGCGCGTTCCGGTCCACCCTGGAGGAGATCGGGGACGCGGACGTGCTGCTGCACGTGGTCGACGCCGCCAGCCCCGGCGCGGACACCCGCCTGGACGCCGTGAACCGCATTCTGGAAGACCTGGGCTTCCGGGACCTGCCGACCGTGGTGGCGCTGAACAAGGCCGACGCCGCCGACCCAGAAGCGCTGGAACGCCAGATCGACCGCACGGACGGCGGCATTCCCGTCAGCGCGCTGCGGAACGTGGGCCTTGGCGACCTCAAGGACGCCCTGACCGACGCGGTTGCCCTGGTGCAACGCCAGGAACTCGCCGCGCGGGAAGAGGCGCGGGATCTGGCCGCCCAGTACCGCTGAGCGCAGCACCGCCAAATAGCCAGTCATGACGGGGGGAGGGGCGAGGCAGCCTCTCCCCCTTTCCTTGGGTGGCTTTCTTTGGGTGGACGGCGCGCCCTGCCCGATACGGCAGACTGCGCCCCATGAAGTTCGCCTGGATGACGCTGCTGCTGGTGTGCCTGACCTGGGCGCTGGGGGAGTGGCCGGCCGAGCGGACGTTGCCCACGCTGCTGCTGGCGTACGCGCCGCCGCTGCTGTGGGTGCTGGCGACCCTGCCGGCCCTGGCGTGGGCGCTGTGGCGGCACCAGGGGCGGCGAGTGGCCCTAGCGGCCCTGCTGCTGGCTGCCTCGGGCGCGGGATTGCTGCACTGGCGGGCCCACGCAACGGGGACCCAGCCAACGCTGCGGGTCGTGACCTTCAACGTGCTGGGCGGCGCGCGCACCACGCCGGACGAACTGGCGGGCCACCTGCGGTCCCTGAACCCGGACGTACTGCTGCTTCAGGAGTCGCGGTTCGTGCAGCCGGACTTCCGGGCGGCGTTCCTGAATGCCCTGCCGGGGTACGCGGTCGCGGAGGCAGGTGAGGTCATGACCCTGACGCGCCTGCCGCTGCTGGGCAGCCGGTCGGAGGCGCTGCCGGGCAACCGCCGCGAACTGCTGGTCACGCGCCTGGAGTGGCGGGGCGAGCCGCTGACGGTCGTGAATGCGCACCTGGGGACCGTGCAGGTCAGTTCGGTCCTGAGCGGTGATCTGGCGCGGGTGCGGCGCACGCGGGACGCCCGCGCCGGGCAGGTGGAGCTGCTGCGGTCGGTCGCGGCCACGATGCCGGGGCGGATGCTGCTGGGCGGCGACCTGAACACCCCACCGCGCGGGCAGGTGTACCGCGAACTGCGGGCCGCGTTCGGGCCGGACACGCATGACCTCGCGGGGCGCGGGCCGGGCTGGACCTTTCCCGCGCTGCACCTGCGGATTGATCACCTGATGGCCCGGGACCTGACGCCCACACGGATTCAGGTGTTGCCCTGGGCGCTCAGTGACCATCGGCCCCTGCTGGCCGAGTACCGCCCAGAACAAACCGACTGACCCCCTTCAGTCCACCGTGTCTCCCTGCGCCCGCAGCCACGCAGCAGCCTGGGCGGGGGTCCGCAGGCGGATCAGGGTCAGGTGCGGGTGGGCGGCGGCCTGCGCGGGGGTGTCGCGGCGGCGCTGCCAGTGGGTGCGGAAGAACCATCGGACCGGGCCGTCGGGTTGCAGGGCACTGCGCAGCGTCTCACGGTTGCCGTTCCAGAGTTCCTCTCGGGTCACCACGCGGCGCACCGTGCGGGTCAGGACGCGCCAGAACACGACGGGCGCCGTGTAGTCCAGCCACACGAGCGTGTCGGCACGCGCCCAGCCCAGGTCGCGGGCCTTGCTGTAGTTGCCGTCCATGACCCAGGTGTCGGCGGCGGTGAAGGCGGCAACCTGCGCCCGGAACAGCGGCAGCGGCGTTTCCTGCCAGTCCGGCCCATGGTTCCAGGCGTCCTGCTCGCCGTGCGGGACGCCCAGCCGGGAGGCGAGGGCGCGGGCGAAGGTAGTCTTGCCGCTGCCGGTCGTGCCGATCACGATGATTCTGCGCATCCCTTCAGTACAGCAGACCGGGGCAGGCCATCAGCGGCCGGGCGCGAGTTTCAGCAAGCGGCCGCTGGAGTACTCGGCTACGTACAGTTCACCGCGTTCGTCCTCGCCGAAGGTGCTGGGGTTGTCCACGCGGCCCAGGGTGCGTTTCGTCCAGGCCTGACCCCGGGCGGGCGCGGCCCACACGGTGCCGCTGGCGAAGTCCGCGAACACGTACTGGCCTTTCAGGGCGGGAATGGCTGCGCCCCGGTACACGAAGCCGCCCGTGACGCTCTGCCCTTCCTGGCGGCCGTACACCAGCACCGGGTCCACGAAACCCTGCGCGGAGCAGTTCGGCTCGAAGCACTGCCGGCCCTCGCGGGGACGCCAGCCGTAGTTCTCGCCGCCCCGGCTGGCGCGCGGCTGGAAGTCGATCTCCTCGAAGGCGTTCTGGCCGACGTCCGCGATGATCAGGTCGCCGGTCTGCCGGTCGAAGGAGAACCGCCAGGGGTTGCGCAGGCCGTACGCCCAGATGTTCGGGTTCGCGCCCGTGCGGGTCAGGAAGGGGTTGCCGGGCGCGGGTCGGGCGGCCTCGCCGCGCACATCGAAGCGCAGCAGTTTCCCCAGCGGCGAGGAGAGGTTCTGCGCGAGGTTCTGCGGGTCGCCGCCGGACCCGCCGTCCCCCAGGCCCAGGTACAGGAACCCGTCTGGGCCGAAGGCGAGCTGACCGCCGTTGTGGTTCGAGTACGGCTGACGGGCCGTGAACAGCGTCTTCGCGCTGGCCGGGTCGGCGGTCGTGCCGCTGGCAGCCGCCACATAGCGGGCCAGGACGGTGTTTCCGGAGCGGTCGGTGTAATGCACGTACAGGCGGCGGTTGGTCTGGAAGGCCGGGTCGAAGGCCAGCCCCAGCAGGCCGCGTTCGCCGCCCGCGCGGGTCAGGGCACGCAGGTCCAGGAACACCTGCGGCTGCACGCGCCCACCCGTGACGACCCGCACCCGGCCGTCCTGCTGCGTGACGAACAGCCGCCCGGAGCCGTCCCCAGCATGCGTGAGGGCCGTGACCTGCGTCAGGCCGCTCACGAACGGCTGGAAGGTCACGGACGGCGCGGCTGTCTGGGCCGCCGCCCCGGGGCCGGCCAGCAGGACACCGGACAGGAGCAGGCAGGCGCGGGCCGGGAAACGCAGGGTCATGCCCCAGTGTGCCGGGCCGGGCCGCGCCGCAGGGGCCAGAGCGCATGAAGCGCCCTTCATGCCGCTGTGCGCTGCCGCCCACCGGGACGCGCCAGACTGACCCATCCACACCCAGGAGGTACACCATGACTGGACCGTATGACCGTCCGCCCGCTCCCGCGACCGAACCCACCGACCTGCCAGGACCCACCCCCGAGCAGATGCCCGGACGCGGCGACATCGGCGAGATCAGCGACCCGCCCGTGAACCCGGACACGCCGGGGATGCCGGAACCCACCCCCACCGATAACCCCGACACCCCGGGCCTGCCGACACCGTCGCCCATGCCCGCGATGTAAACCCGTCACAGCTTGAAGGGTCAGGAGTCCGCAGTGGATTCCTGACCCTCTGTGCTGTCGTTCAGAGCGTGTGCCCGTGCGCCCGCAGCCACGCGCGGTGGGTCTGCCAGTCGGGCATGAGGCGGGCCACGTGCGCCCAGTAGCGCGGCGAGTGGTTCAGTTCGAGCAGGTGCGCGGCCTCATGCAACGCGACATAGTGCAGGACCGGCAGTGGTGCGCGGCTCAGGCGCCAGTGCAGCCGGATGTCGCCATTCGAGGTGCAACTGCCCCAGCGGCCCCGGGCGCCGGCCACCACCACGCGCCGCAGCCGGCCCTGTGCGCCCAGCTGGGCGGCATACCCGGCCACCAGGGCGCGGTACGGTTCGTGCGCGGCGTGGCGCGTCCAGGCTTCCAGGGCGGCGTCCGGGTGATGGGTGGGCAGGTTCAGCGTGTCGCCGTGCCGGGCGGGGCGGGTCACGCCTTCCGAGAGGCGCAGGGTCAGGGTGTCGCCCAGGAACGCGAGCGACTGGCCGTCCGTCAGTGCCGGAGGCGCCGACGGAATCATCCGGGCGTACTGCGCGAGGTGCCCGGCCACCCAGTCGCGCCGGGCGTCCAGGATCTCCAGCAGTTTCGTGTCGGGCACGCGGGTGGGGGCGTACAGCGTGACCTCGCCGGGTTTCACCTGCAGAGCCACGGTGCGGCGTCTGGCGCTGCGTTTCACGAGCACGGGAATTCCGGCCACCTGCCAGTCGTTCGTGCCTGCCGCGCCGTTCATGCCTGTCAGGAAAGCGCAGTTCGGGCCAGGGCGCCGTGATTCACATCACGCACCCCGGCCCGCTCACTGGCTGGATTTCCGGTCTGGTCTACAGCTGGTTGTAGTTGACGGCGAAGGTGTCGCAGCCGTTGGCGTCTCCGCTCTTGAAGCCCTTGGTGAACCAGTTGATGCGCTGCTGGGCGCTGCCGTGCGTGAACGAGTCCGGCACGACGCGGCTGCCCGACTGGCGCTGCAGGTTGTCGTCCCCGATGGCCTGCGCGGTGTTGATGGCCTCGCGGATGTCCTGCTGGGTCAGTTTCGCCTGGGTCTGCACCTTGTTGCCCCACACGCCGGCGAAGCAGTCGGCCTGGAGTTCCAGGCGCACGCTGTAGCTGTTCGCTTCGGCCTCGGTGCGCGCGCTGCGCTGCTTGCGCTCGACCTGATCGGCGATGCCGAGTTCGTTCTGCACGTGGTGGCCGACCTCGTGGGCAATCACGTACGAATAGGCGAAGTCGCCACCGCCGCCGAGCTGCCGGTCCATCTGCGTGAAGAAACTGGTGTCCAGGTAGATTCTCTGGTCGGCCGGGCAGTAGAAGGGGCCGACGGCCGAATTGGCAGCTCCGCAGGCGCTCTGGGTGCCCTGGGTGTACAGGGTCAGGCGGGGCTCGTTGTACGTGCGGCCCGCCTGCGTGAAGATGCCGTCCCACACCTGATTGGTGCTGCGATAGGTGCTGTTCACGAACTGGTACGCCTCGTCGTCTGCCTGTGGCTGCGCCGACTGCGACTGACTCTGGGTCTGCGTGGTGCCCGTGTCGCCGCCCAGGATCGCGCCGGGGTCGATCCCGAAGAACATGGCGATCAGGGCGATGATCAGGCCCCCGACGCCCCCGACGGCAATGCCGCCGCCGGGCAGGCCGCCCCTGCCGCGCCGGTCCTCGACGTTGCCTCCGCTACCGGGAAGATTTTTCCAGTCCATACAGGCTCGTGTCTCCTTTTCATGGCCGCCCCCCGGCTGCCGGTCCATGCGGCGGGCGGGGTTGCGGGTGGCCCGGGACACAGTGTATGGGGCGCGCGGCCGGTGCTGGCTGACCGCGCCTTTATGGATTCTGGGGGGAGGTGCCCCGCGCCGGGGTCGGGCGGCACCCAGGGCGGGGTCAAACGGATGACGGAACGGCGCGGGCGGGGTGCGTGACGCTCACGCGGGCCGCGCTGCCTTCGGGTCGGACGGTGTCGCTGGGCACGTGCACCAGCAGTTCCTGGCTGTTGTCGAGGCGGACGGTGTACGTGACGTCGTGGCCCTTGAATTCACGGGCGACGATGGTGACGGGCGTGCCCTGCGGGTCGTCCGTGAAGGTCAGGTGCTCCGGGCGGACGCTGACCAGCACCGGGCCGCTGGCCGCCTCGGAGAGCGGCAGGACACCCAGCGCCGTGCGGGCCATGAAGCGGTCGGCGGTGCCGCCCAGCAGGTTGCTGCGGCCCAGGAAGTTCGCCACGAACGCCGTGCCGGGCCGGGCGTACACCTCGTGCGGGGGGCCGCTCTGCTCGACGCGGCCGCCGCGCATGACGACCAGCCGGTCGCTGAACGCCAGCGCCTCCTCCTGGTCGTGCGTGACCAGGATGGCGGTCGTGCCGGCGCGGCGCAGGATGGCCCGCACCTCCTGGCGGGTCGAGTGGCGCAGCTGCGCGTCGAGGTTACTGAAGGGTTCGTCCAGCAGCAGCAGGCTGGGGCGGGGGGCCAGCGCGCGGGCCAGGGCGACGCGCTGCTGCTGCCCGCCACTCAGCTGGTCCGGGCGGCGCGTCTCGAAGACGGTCAGGCCCACCAGGGACAGGGTCTCGCGGGCGCGGGGCAGGCGTTCGTGGCGCGGCAGGTGCCGCAGGCCGAACAGCACGTTCCCCAGCACGTTCAGGTGCGGGAACAGCGCGTAATCCTGAAAGACCAGACCCACGCCGCGCCGTTCGGGGGGCGTGAAGGGCGCGGTGACGATGCGGCCGTCAATGCGGATCTCGCCGCTGTCCGGGCGTTCCAGGCCGGCGATCAGGCGCAGGGTGGTGGTCTTGCCGCACCCGCTGGGGCCCAGCAGGGTCAGCAGTTCGCCGCTCTCCACCCGGAGGTTCAGGTCGTCCACGACGGGCGGCAGGCCCGGCGCGTAGCGTTTACCCAGGCCTACCAGTTCCAGGGTGGCTGGGCGGGTGAGGGGATCGGTCGCGGGGTCGCCCGTCCGGGAGGGTCTGTGGGGGAGTGTGTGGGTCATGCGGGGCCTTCCTGGGTGGGGACCGGCGGCGTGGCCAGTGGCAGGGCTGGTGGGGTGGCCGGTGGGGTGGGGACGGGCGGGCGGGAAGCGCGCGGCGCGCGGCGGTCCTCGCGGCGCAGGATCAGCAGGGTCAGCAGCGCGCCGCTGAGGGCCAGCGCCAGCGCGTAGGGCGCGGCCGAGGCGTACTGCGCCTCCTCGGTGTATGCCCAGACGTTGCGGGAGAGCGTCTCGAAGCCGATGGGTGAGAGCAGCAGCGTGAGCGGCAGTTCCTTGAGCACGCTCAGGAACACGAACGCCGCGCTGACCAGCAGGCCCGGCCGGACGAGCGGGATGGTCACGCGCCGCAGCGTCTGCGCGGCGCTCAGGCCCAGCAGCCGCCCGGCTTCCTCCAGGCGGGGCGTGGCCGTCTGGAGGCTGGTGCGGACCGGGCCGACCGCCTCGGCCAGGAAGTGCAGGGTGTACGCGGCGATCAGCAGCGTGAACGTCTGGTACAGGGACGGCACGACCCGCAGCGTGAAGAACACCAGCGCCAGCGCGAACGCCAGGGGTGGCGTGGCGTACCCCAGGTACGCGGCCCGTTCGGTCAGCCGGGCCAGCGGGCCGCTGTGGCGGCTGCCGATGTACGCCAGCGGGAACGCCAGGGCGGTGGTGGTCACGGCGGCGATGGCGGCGGCCCCCAGCGCGCTCCTGAGGGCTTCCCACAGGCCGCTCCAGGCGAACGGGTTGGTTTCCAGCCGCAGCCAGTACCCGATGGTGCCCAGCGGCACGATCAGGGCCGCGCCGGCCAGCACGGCCAGGAAAGCCCAGGCCAGCGGCGTGGCCCGGCCCAGTGGGACGGTGCGGGGCGGGCGGGTACCGCCGGGGGACACGCGTGACAGGCGCACGCCGCGCATCAGGCGGGCTTCGAGCAGCAGCGCGGCGGCCGTGACCAGCAGCAGCGCCAGCGCCAGCCACGCCGAGTACACCCGGTCGTACGCGGCGGTGTACTGCTGGTAGATGGCGGCGCTAAAGGTGGGAAAGCGCATCAGGCTGACCACGCTGAAGTCCCCCAGCACGTGCAGGGCGATCAGCAGCGCGCCGGACAGCCACGCGGGGCGCAGGTACGGCAGCGTGACCTCGCGGAAGGTCTGCGCGGGCGTGCGGCCCAGCAGCCGGGCGGCGTCCTCCAGGGCGGGGTCCTGGGCGCGCAACGCGGCGTGCAGATTCAGGAACAGGTACGGGAACGTGAACAGCGTCAGGACGCCCAGCGCGCCCCAGTACCCGCCCGGGCCGGGCCAGCGGATGCCGGTCAGGGCGTCGATGGTACCGCCCGCGCCACTCGCGGCGATCATGGCGTACGCGCCCACGTACCCGGGAATGGCCAGTGGCAGCACGCCCAGCAGCATCAGCAGGCGGCGGGGGCGCAGGGTGGTGCGCGCGGCCAGGTATGCCAGCGGCAGCGCGATCAGGGTGGTGCCGGCCAGGACGCCCAGCGTAAGCAGCAGCGTGTTGGCCAGCAGTTCCAGGTTGCGGGCGCGGAACACGATCTCGCGCAGTTCGCTGCTCTCGGCTCCCAGGGCGCGCAGCACCAGGTAGACCAGCGGCAGCAGGACGCCCAGCACGGCCAGCAGGGCCGGGAGCAGCAGCAGGGGGTGGGGTCGGCGTGCGTTCATGGCAGGGGGACAGGCGGGCGGGGCCGCGCAGCCGGGTCACCATAGCAGACCGGATTGGTCGGGATTAGGGCGGGCGTCCCGGCGATTCCCACGCCCGGCCCCGTCAATGCAGGCCGCCGCCCCCCCACGGATCGTGGGTCGGGGCGGCGGTCAGGACTGTAGTCGCGGCTGGGAGATCAGGACTGGGGGATCAGCACTGGGGGATCAGCACTGGGGGATCAGAGCAGGCCGGCGTCGCGCAGCAGTTTCTGGGCCTTGTCGATGTTCTTGGGCAGCACGGTGGGGTCGATGCGGGGGCTGCGTTTGCTCACGTCGCTGTAGGGCAGCATGGTCGTGGGCTGCAGGATGTTCCCGATAACCGGGTACTCGAAGTTCACGCTCAGGAAGAAGGTCTGGGCGTCCTTGGCGACCAGGGCGCTCAGGAAGCGGGCGGCGCTGGCGCTGTTCTTGCTGGTCTTCAGGATGGCCGCGCCCGTGGCGTTGCCCAGGTTGCCGATGTCGCCGTTCTTGAAGAAGTACGTGTCGATGGGGTAGCTCAGGCGGTTCACGCGCTGGATGTAGTAGTGGTTGGTGAGCGCCACGTCGATCTCACCGGCGCGCATGGCCTCAAGCATGCCCACGTTGCTGGTCTTGTAGTCCTTGGGCTGCAGGGCCTTCATGCCCTCGATCCACTGGCGGGTGGTGGCCTCGCCGTACTTGCTGATCATGGCGGCCAGGAAGTCCTGGAAGCTGGGGTAGCTGACGGTCCAGCCGATGCGGCCCTTGAGGCTGGTCATCTTGGGCAGGTCCAGGATGGAGTCGGGCAGAGATTCGGGCTTGATCTTGCCCGTGTTGTACGCCAGGGTGCGGAAGCGGACGGTGGTGGGCAGCCAGGTGCGGTCGTCGGGCAGGTAGTCGCTGCTGACGTTGCGGGTCAGGGCGGTGCCCAGCTTGGTGAACTTGCCTTCCTCGGCCAGTTCGCCGAGCGCGCCGACCGAGTTGCCCCAGTACACGTCGGCGGGGCTCTTGCTGCCTTCCTCGCGCAGGGCGGCGACCAGCTGGGCGTCGGTGCCGTAGCGGACGTTGACCTTGATGCCGGTCTGACGCTCAAACTGCTGCACGACCGGGTCCACGAAGGTCTTGGCGCGGCCGGAGTACACGGTTAGGGTCTTGGCCTGCGCGAGGCTGGTGCCGGCGAGCAGCAGGGCGGTCACGGCAAGGAGGGTACGCTTCATACTCGAAATCCTAAGTAATCAGGTCGGATTAATAAGGTACAAACGTCCCAGGGTAGAGGGGAGCGGAGATACAGCCTCTCCTCTGCCCGGGCCTCAGCGCTCCTCAAGGGCCAGTTCCACCAGACGGGTCACCAGTTCGCTGTACCCGACACCCGCCGCCTCGAACAGCTTGGGGTACATGCTGGTCGTCGTGAAGCCCGGCATGGTGTTCACCTCGTTCAGCAGCAGCTCGCCGGTCTCCTCGACATAGAAGAAGTCCACGCGCGCCAGACCCGCGCAGTCCAGCGCCCGGAACGCCGCCAGGGCCTCCGTACGCACCCGCGCCGCCACCTCGGGCGGCAGCGGGGCCGGAATGTGCATGGTCGCGCGGCCCTCGGTGTACTTCGTCTCGTAATCGTAGAAGTCCGCGTCGAAGCGCAGTTCACCCACCGGACTGGCGATGGGCGCGTCGTTCCCCAGGATGCCCACCTCGACCTCGCGGGGCTTGTGGCTGGTCATGGCTTCCAAGATCACGCGGCGGTCCAGACCGAACGCCAGATTCAGCGCGCCGTCCAGTTCGTCCGGCGTCCCCACCTTGCTGATGCCCACGCTGGAACCCAGGTTCGCGGGTTTCACGAACAGCGGGAAGCCCAGTTCGGCCGCGCGGTCCCGCACGCCCTGCGGGTCCTGCTGCCACTCGCGGCGCACGGCCAGCCGCCACGCCACCTGCGGAATCCCGGCCGATTCCAGCACCTGCTTGGTCATGACCTTGTCCATGCTGACCGCCGACCCCAGCACGCCGCTTCCCACGAACGGAATGCCCGCCAGGGTCAGCAGGCCCTGCACGGTGCCGTCCTCGCCCATCGGGCCGTGCAGCAGCGGGAACACGGCGTCGTACCCCTCGGCGCTCGCCACGCGGTGCAGCACGAGGTCCCCGCCGGTCGCGGCCTCGCCACTCTCGAGCGCACGCTGCGTTTCGGTCGGGGGCAGCCAGCGTCCCTGTTTGCTGATCACCACGGGGGTCACGTCGAACTGGTCCCTGGGCAGGGCGCTGAGGACGCTACGGGCACTCATGAGGCTGACCTCGTGTTCACCGGACTGGCCGCCGGCCAGCAGCAGAATGCGCTTCTTCACGCGGCGCAGTATGCCACGCGCCCCATGCCACGCGCCCAACGCCGCGCGCCGCCGCCCGCCCGGTCTGCTCACAGATGCCAGGAGACAGAGCGCCCCGGACTGGCGAATGCCAGGAAGCCGGACGGACACAGCGCAAAGGGGGACATCCTCACACCACACCCTGCCCGGCTGCGTTATGATGCCCCGCGATAACCCCCAGACAGCCCCGGCACGAGTCAAGCAGACGCTTTACCCGTGCCCTCTGTCGAATCATACCCAGGAGTTCGAATGAAGAAAATCGCTGCCCTCAGCACCCTGCTCATCCTCACCTCCGCGCTCGCCGTCTCCCCCAAGGACACCCTGGTCGTCCAGGAAGCCAGCGACATCCCCACCATGGACCCCGGCGTCACCTACGACACCGCGTCCGGCGCCATCACCGAGAACCTCTACGAGACCCTGCTGACCTACAGCGGCGCGAGCCTCACCAAGCTCGAGCCCCTGCTGGCCACCAAGTGGACCATCAGCAACGGCGGCAAGACCTACACCTTCGACCTGCGCAAGAACGTGAAGTTCCACAGCGGCGGCGCCATGACCTGCGCTGACGCCGAGTACTCCTTCGAGCGTAACCTCGTGACCAACAGCGCCGAGTCCGGCAACTGGTTCATCGCCGAGAGCCTGCTGGGCACCGGCGCCAACGCCAACGACGACAAGACCATCACCTGGGCCCGCATCGACAAGGCCGTCGAGTGCAACGCGGCCGGCCAGCTGGTCTTCAACCTGCCCGCCGTGGACCCCGCCTTCCTGGCGAAACTGGCCTACACCGGCCAGAGCGTCGTGGACAGCAAGTACGCCGCCAAGCTCGGCGAGTGGAGCGGCAAGGAAGCCGACTGGAAGACCTGGGTCGGCAAGGACCTGACCAACAGCAAGCTGAGCCAGGCGCCCAGCGGCACCGGCGCGTACAAGTTCGTCCGTAAGGACGCCAACGCCTTCCTGGCCACCGCCTTCGACGGCTACTGGGGCAAGAAACCCGCCATCAAGAACATCGTGATCCAGAAGGTTCCTGAACTGGCCGCCCGCCAGCAGGCCTTCCTGCGCGGCGACGCCGACATCATCGAAGGCGGCGGCCGCGCCGTGGACGAAGAGCAGATCAAGGGCAAGGCCGGCGTTCTGTGGATCGACAACCTGCCCAACACCGTGTCCACCGCGTTCTTCATGAACGAGAACATCAAGAGCACCGGCCTGCTGGGCAGCGGCAAACTGGACGGCAAGGGCATCCCCGCGACCTTCTTCAAGGACAGCAACGTCCGCCGCGCCTTCAGCTACGCCTTCAACTACCAGCAGTACATCACCGACGTGCAGAACGGCAAGGGCAAACAGCGCACCATGCTGCTGCCCGACACCTTCCCCGGCTACGACGCCAAGATCGGCACGTACAGCTACGACGCCGCCAAGGCCAAGCAGTACTTCCAGCGCGCCTGGGGCGGCCAGGTCTGGAAGAACGGCTTCGTCATGACCGCCAACTACCGCGCCGGCAGCGTGCCCGCGCAGACGGCCATGGAAATCCTGAAGAAGAACGTCGAAGCGCTGAACCCCAAGTTCCGCGTGAACATCCAGGCCAAGCCCTGGAGCGAGATGCTCGCCGACTCCAAGAGCGGCAAGGAAGCCATGATCGTCATCGGCTGGGCACCTGACTACGCCGACCCTGACAACTTCATGTACACCTTCTACTCCAGCAACGGGTACTACTTCCCCCGCAACAACTGGAAAGACGCCCAGGTCGACAAGTGGCTCGAGCAGGCCCGCAACACGGTCAACACCGCCGAGCGTAACCGCCTGTACAGCCTCGTGGGCAAGAAAGCCTACGAGCAGGCCCCGTACATCCTGATGCCCGCCGGCATCGCCTACACCTTCGTGCGCGACAGCCTGACCGGCGTCAGCGCCGCGAACTACAACCCCATGACCTCCTTCAGCAGCACCGGGACCCTCTGGAAGGACCTCGGCAAGAAGTAAGCTGAACCCGGCGTAGGAAACTGCGCGGTGAGGGCGGGGCGGCCCCCAACAGGGTTGCCCCGCCCTCATCATTGTGTTCGGGTCGCGGGTCC
Source organism: Deinococcus aquaticus (assembly GCF_028622095.1). Lineage (NCBI taxonomy): Bacteria > Thermotogati > Deinococcota > Deinococci > Deinococcales > Deinococcaceae > Deinococcus > Deinococcus aquaticus. Next base: position 394,609 of record NZ_CP115165.1, read on the forward strand.
TGCGCGGCGTGCTACACGCAGGGTTCCCCTGAGCGGGACATCAGCCCGCTTGACTTTGCGCGCCGGGTCTGTTTTGGTCTAGGCTGATTGATGGTCTAACCCACGTCCATACAACACGCCCGTTTACTGCGTTCCAGCTTCTCTCCCTCCACCGACCCGTGTAAGGTCCGGCCGGAGGCTTCATACCGAGGCCCACATGCTTAATTTCATTGTGCGGCGAGTGCTCCAGATTCCCGTGGTGATGCTCGTCCTTTCCCTGATGATCGTCGGACTGACGCAACTGCTCACGCCTGAGCAGCGCGCCGCGCCGTACATCAAAAGCGAACAGGCGGCCGCCCGCCTGGAACAGATCATCGAACAACGCGGCCTGCGTGACCCCTTCCCGGTCCAGTACGGCCGCTGGCTGTCTTCCACCCTGAAAGGCGACCTGGGCTACTCGAAGGCCAGCAGTCAGGACGTGATCACCACCATCGGTGAGCGCCTGCCCCGCACCCTCGAGCTGACCATCGTGACGGCCATCCCGATCCTGCTGCTCAGCATCTGGCTGGGCACCCTGAGCGCCCTGCACAAGGACAAGTTGATCGATCAGGTCCTACGCGTGCTGGTGGTGCTGGGGTACTCCCTGCCCAGTTTCGTGGTGGGGATCCTGATGCTGGCGGTGTTCTACGCGTACCTGGGCTGGCTGCCGGGCGCCGGGCAGGTCAGCGTGCTGAACACCTTTGCGCTGGGCGACCTGCAACGCTACACCGGCCTGCTGAGCCTGGACGCCGCCCTGAACGGCCGCTGGGACATCGCCTGGGACGTCATTCAGCACCTGATCCTGCCCGCCGCGACCCTGGTGATCGTCCTGAGCGCCAGCATCATCAAGGTCATGCGCAACAACATGCTTGAGGCCCTGACCAGCGATTACGTGCGCACTGCGCGCGCCAAGGGCCTGTCGAGCCGCGTGGTGAACAACAAGCACGCCCGCCGCAACGCCCTGCTGAGCATCGTGACGCTGGGCGGCTTCCTGATCATCGGCCTGCTCAGCGGGTCCCTGATCACGGAAACGATCTTCGCGTACCCCGGCGTGGGCCAGTGGGTCGTGCAGGCCGCCATCGGCGTGGACCTCGCGGCCGTGCTGGGCTTCGCCATGCTGTCGGCCGTGATCGTGGTCGTCGTGAGCACCATCGTGGACATCCTGTACGGCGTGATCGACCCCCGCGTGAGGTTCGACTGATGCCCGCCCAGCCCCACGCCCGCCACGCCACCCGGAGGGACACCCGATGACGACCGCCCCCGCCAAGATCAATCAGCGCAGCTCCTGGCAGCTGTTCTGGACCAGTCCCGCCATGCGCAAGATGCGCCGCAACCCCCTGGCCATCACCGGCCTGATCATCACCCTGCTGTTCGGGCTGGTGGCGCTGTTCGCGCCGCTGATCGCCAAGCCCAGCGGCAACTGCATCCGCGACCTGAACATCACCGAGGCCAGTCAGGTCTACAACCCCCTGAGTGCCCCGTTCTGGCAGGCGACGCTGGCCCCGCCCAAGAGCTGCTACCTGATCGAGCGCCTGAGCTTCCAGCAGCAGCCCAGCCTGCCGAGCGCCGAGGCGCCCTTTGGGACCGTGAACGGCTACAACATCTTCTACGGCCTGATCTGGGGCACCCGCACCGCCCTGAAACTGTCGTTCATCATCGTGGGCATCACCCTGGTGATCGGCGTGATCGTCGGCGCGATCAGCGGCTACTACGGCGGCTGGATCGACAACCTGATCCAGCGGTTCATTGACGTGCTGTTCTCGCTGCCGCCCCTGATCCTGACCGTGGTGATCCTGACGATCCTGCGCGCCCGCCTGATGGGCGGCGGGGCCGATTACGACCCAACGGTGCCGATGGTCGTGGCGTTCTGCGTGACCGGCTGGGCCGGCTACGCCCGCCTGATCCGCGGTGAGGTGCTGCGCACCCGCCAGCTGGAGTACGTGGACGCCGCCCGCAGCCTCGGCGCGCGCGACATGCGCCTGATCCTCAAGCACGTGGTGCCCAACAGCGTGGCTGCCGTGTTCACGACCGCCGTGCTGGACCTCGCGACCGTGCCCCTGAGTATCGCGGGCCTGTCGTTCCTGGGCCTGGGTTTCGAACCCGGTTACTCCGAGTGGGGTCAGCTGGTCGACTTTGCCCGCGCGTGGCTGAAACCCGAGTACTGGTACGTGCTGGTGTACCCGGCCGTGTTCATCGTGCTGTTCAGCCTTGCGTTCAACCTGTTCGGTGACGGCCTGCGCGACGCGCTGGACCCCAAGTCCCGCTGACCCAGCCCCTCCCAGAGACGGACAGGAGAATCCCCCACCGCGCTGTGCAGGTGGGGGATTCTCCTGTCCGTGGAGGACACTGGGTTCAGGTAGCCGGGGACCGCTCCGGGCGCAGCCAGCCGGGCAGTTGCCACCACATCAGCGCGTGCGCCAGCAGGGCCACGCCCCACAGGGCCAGCAGGGCCGCGCCGGAACCCAGGAACGCACAGCCGATCAGGAACGGCACGCCGGGCGCAGTGGCCGCCTGAATCGCGCCGGTCAGGGCCGCCTGCCGCGCGCTCAGGTCCGGGGCCTGCGCCGAGCGGCGGGCCAGGTACGCCGCCACGCCCGCCAGCGCAGCGGCCAGCAGCGCCGCTCCCAGCACCCCGCCCAGGCTGCCCAGTGTCAGGGGGCGCACGGCGGCCAGCAGCAGCCCCAGCGGCAGCCCCGGCAGGGCCAGGGTCGCCAGGGCCAGCAGGTACGCGCGGCGGCAGGCGCGCAGCAGGCCCGCCCGGTCACCCGAGTGCAGGTCGCGGGTCAGGGAGTCCAGCACGCCCACTCAGGTCACCGGGGCGGCCAGCGCAACGTGGGCAGGCACGCCGCCCACCAGCACGGCCGCGCCGTCCACGAGTTCCTTACGCAGCCGCGCCACGCTGCCATCACCGGCGTACAGGCCCGCCTGCCCCACGACCTTCCCATCCAGAATGATCTCCGCCCCCGCTGGCCAGGGCTGCGGCCCCAGCAGACGCGCCAGCCCGTGCCGGGCGTTCCCGCGCGCCTCCAGCCGCGCCATGATCTCCTGACCCACGTAACAGCCCTTGCGGTAACTGATGGCGGGCAGCGGGCCACCCACGTCCAGCCCGATCTCGGGCGGCAGCGTGCCGGTCAGGGCGTCCCGGATGACATCCGGAATCCCGGCCCGGACCCGCGCGGCGTCCAGGTCGGCCAGCGGCACCTCCGGGCCAGTCAGGGCCGAGATGACAGCCTCCTCGTGCCGCGCGAGGTAATGCAGGTCCACGCCCGGCGTGCCCGTCCGGTTCACGCGGCCTGCCAGGACCGCCCCGCCGCCCAGCTCGAACGTCTGCGCCGCGCCGCCGGCCACGTCCCAGCCGGGTAGCGTCTCCGCGTGCCAGACGTGCACGGTCCGCAACTGATCGCTGACATCCTGAATCTCCACCTGATCGAAGATCACGTACCGTTTCAGGCGGGCCTCCAGCGCCGGTGCCTGCCCGGCATCCAGGTGCAGGTACACGTCGTCGGCGCGGCGGTACGCGCGGGCGAACTGCTCGATCTGCCCGCGCACGTTCAGGAACGCACAGACCACCACGCCCGGCGTCGGCGCGCCCCGCAGGTCGTTGGTCATCTGCCCATGCACGAAATCAACGCGGTCCGCGCCGATCACGCGCAGACTGCTCGAAGGAATCCGGGTCCACATGCCGCCCAGCGTACGGGAAAGCAGGGAAGGCATGTGGAACGCGGATCGCCAAGCAGACGGGAAGGCCGACGCAGGCCATTCAGACGGCGTCGTTGTTGAGAACCGGAGCGGACACCAACGTCACGCGCGGGGCCCACCCGGTCTGGTCGGCGTCCGGGTCAGTCGCTGGCGAGGGCCAGTTCGCGTTCGCGTTGCCGGGCCTGCCGGGTCAGGTGCCAGCGGCTCAGGTCGGCGGCGGCGTCGCGGATGATCGCGCCGGCCTGCGGGAGTGCGGCGCGGCGGCTTTCCATGTTGCGGGCGACGATGCCGGTCAGGTCGTCAAGGTTCCGCAGGTGCGCGCCGGGCACGCTGGCGATGTCAGGGTCGAGGATGCGGGGCACGCTGATGTCGATCAGGAACATCGGGCGGCCCGGACGCTGCCGCAGGGCCTCGGCAACGCCCTCGCCGTGCAGGACGTAGTGGGGCGCGCCGCTGCTGGCGATCAGCACGTCCGCCTCGGGCAGCACCTCGTGCAGGTACTCGGCGGCGCAGGCGCGGCCTCCGACCTTGTCGGCCAGCTGGCGGGCGCGTTCGGCGGTGCGGTTGACAACGATCACGTCCTGCACCCCTGCGGCCCGCAGGTGCGTGAGGGTCAGTTCGGCAGTCTCCCCTGCCCCGAGAATCAGGGCGGTGCGTCCGGCGAGGCCCCCCAGGGCGGCCTGCGCGAGTTCGACGGCGGCGCTGGAGACGGACACGATCTTGTCGCTCATGCCGGTCTCGAAGCGCACGCGTTTCCCGGCGGCCAGGGCGCCCTGCGCGACCTTGTTCAGCAGGGTGCCGGTCAGGCCGCGTTCGCGGGCGTCCATCCAGGCGCGCTTGACCTGCCCCTGGATCTGCGTCTCGCCGATGACGAGGCTGTCCAGGCCCGCCGCAACGCGGTACAGGTGCGTGACGGCCGCCTCGCCCTGGTGGCAGTACAGGTGCCCGCCCAGCGAGTGACCCCAGGCGCCCTCGAAGGCGGCGAGGGGGTCGCCGGTCAGGCCCGCCATGTACACCTCGGTGCGGTTGCAGGTGGAGAGCAGCATGACTTCCTGCGCGTGGCGGGACAGGTGGGCCAGCAGCGCGCCCTCCTCGCCGGCACGCACGGCGGCGCGTTCACGGATCTCGACGGGGGCCGTCTGGTGGTTCAGGCCCACGACGGCCACGTCGAGCAGGCCGGGCATGGGCGCGCCGGGCCGGGCGAGGAAGGCCTGGGCGGTGGGGCAGGCGAGGGTCATGCGGGTACTCCTACGGCGCGGCGGATGTCCTGGCGCAGGGCGCTGAGGGCCGCCTGTCTCTGCGGTTCGGGAAGAGTGAGGGCCGCCTCGCGCCGCTCGGTCCAGGCGGCGAGTTGCTCGGGGGTGGGCAGCAGGTCGCGGGTGCGTTCAGTCAGCGCCTGCGCCAGCATGGGCAGTTCCCTGCCGGTGCTGACGGCGACCTGCACGCCCGCGCGGGCAGCCACGGCCGGGAAGCGCAGGTTGCCGCGTGTAGCGTCGCTGGCGTCGTTGACGAGCAGGCCCAGGTCCTGTGCGTCGCGGACGACCTGGGCGTTCACGCTGGCGTGACTGGTGGCGGCCACGACGAGGGCCGCACCGCGCAGGTCACCGCTGCGGTAGGGGCGCGGCTGCCAGTCGGTGGTCAGGGCAGCCAGTTCGTCGCAGCGGTCCGGGGCGATGACCTGCACGTGCAGTCCGGCGTCCAGCAGGGTGCGGGTGCGGCGCAGGGCGACGGCGCCTCCGCCGACCACGACGGCGCGCGCACCGTGCAGGTCGAGGAAGGCGGGAAGCAGACTCATGGGGCGCAGCATAGCGCGGGCCGGGCGGGGCAGCCGTCCCCGACCGATCGGTCGGGAAGGCGGCTGGGACGACCTGTAACGTGCCTCAGCCGGTAACAGCGGCGACGGCCTGCTCGGCCGCCTCGGCCAGGGCGTCCAGACTGGCGGTGTGGGCCAGGGTGATGTCCGTGAAGCCCGCCTCGCGCGCCGCGTCCCCGGTCTGGGGGCCCATGACGGCCACGCGCAGGTCCGTGCCGACCAGCGCCGCGAGGTGCCGCGCGGCGCTGCCGGACGCCAGGGTCACGACCGCCGCGCCGCGCAGGCGGTCCATGGACAGGCTGTCGGGACGGGCGGGTTCCGTGCGGTACAGCTCGGCGCGGTCGTAGGTCAGGCCGCGCGCTTCCAGGGCGCGTTGCAGGTCGTCTTCGGCCAGTTGCGAGGTCAGGTGCAGCAGTGTGTCGCCGGGCATGGCGGGCAGTTCGGCGCCCAGGTGGCGCGCGCCGGGCGTGGCGGGCACGAAGTCGGCGCGCAGGCCCAGCGCTTCGAGGCTGCGGGCGGTGCTGGGGCCGACAGCAGCCAGTTTCACGCCGGCCAGGTGGCGGGTGTCCAGGCCCAGGGCGTGCAGGTGCCCGATCAGGGTGGTGACGGCGTGGTTGCTGGTCAGCAGCAGCCAGCGCACGCCGCTCAGGTCGCGGAGGCGCTCGTGCAGGACACCGGGCTGCGCGGTGGGCGCGAATTCGATCAGCGGGACTTCCAGCACGCTGGCGCCGCGCGCACGCAGCAGGTCGCCCAGGCCGCTGGCACCACCGCGCGTGCGGGTCACGGCGACCGTCTGCCCGGTCAGCGGGCCGCCGAAGCCGGGGCGGGTGTCGAACCAGCGCAGGCTGTCACGCAGGCGCACGACCTCGCCCACGACCGTGACGGCCGGGGCTTCCAGTCCGGCCTCGCGGACCACGTCGGCAATGGTGGCCAGGGTGCCGGTCACGGTCCGCTGGCGGGGCGTGCTGCCCCACTGGATGGTCGCGGCGGGCGTCTGCGGGTCGCGCCCGGCAGCGATCAGGTCGGCGGCGATCTGGTGCAGGTTGCGTACGCCCATCAGCAGGACCAGGGTGTCCACGCCGGACAGACGCTCGTAGTGCGCGCCGCCCTCCTGCGTGTTGCCGGTCAGGACCGCGAACGACCGGGCGACCTCGCGGTGCGTGACGGGAATCCCGGCGTAGGCGGGCGCGGCGATGGCGCTGCTCACGCCGGGCACGATCTCGAACGGCACGCCGGCCAGAGCGCAGGCCTCGGCTTCCTCGCCGCCGCGCCCGAACACGAACACGTCACCGCCCTTCAGGCGCGCCACGCGCTGCCCGCCGTTCGCCTGCGCCTGCTCCACGATCAGCGCGTTGATCTGCTCCTGACTGATGTACTCCGAAAAGCCCTTCTTGCCCACGTAGATGGTGTGCGCGTCCGGCGCGTAGCGCAGCAGGTCCGGGTTGGCGAGGTAATCGAACAGCACCACGTCCGCCTCCATGAGCGCCTGCATGCCGCGCACGGTCAGCAGGCCCGGGTCGCCGGGGCCCGCCCCGATCAGGGACACGAAGGCGCGCGGGCTGGCAGAGGAAACGTCGGTCATCCCTACAGGCTAGCGGGCGGCGGGCGGGACATATGCGGGTGCGTGGGTGCGGCGGCCCCTCTTCTGGCAGCGGCCCTGATGCCCACAGGTGGATCAGGACACCGTTTCCGGCTCGCACGGGGCGGGCAGTGACGGGTGGTCGGGCAGCGGCAGGTGGTGCGCGGCCGTGTCGTGCAAGCCTGCGAACCGCAGGTGCCGCTGACTGATGAACCACAGTTCCTCGCGGTCGTTCGGCAGGATGAAGTACGCCTCGGAGGTCTCGGACGGGCTGAACACACCCAGCACCCGGTAGGCGCAGCCCCCGTTAAATCCGTTACTGAGCGGCAGGGGTTGAGGCGCGCGCGGTCCGGTCAGTTCCTGAACCCGGACGAACAGATGCGGATGGAAGGCGATCATGGATGCCGTCATTCTGAACCGCGCCGTTCGGGGCCGTGGGCGGGGCGCGGGCTTATGATTCCTTCATGCTGCCCCATACCGGAGTGACCCAGGCCGCAGCGACACAGGCCCCAGTAACCCAGGCCGATCTGCCCCGGCTGGCGCTGGCAGAGGCCGCCGCGCACGCCCGCTACGGTCAGCCGCAGGGTGCGCTGGCGGTCTTCGGCCCGCTGGTGGCCGTGCACGACCAGCCGGACTCACCGCTGAATAGCGCGTGGCACGACGGCACCCGTCCCCCCACGCCGCAGGAACTGGCGGACTTCCGGGCCTTCTGCGCCGCTCACGGGCAGCGGCCCACCCTGCACCTGCTGTCTCACGCCGCGCCGACCCTGATCCCGCTGCTGGGCGAGCATGGATACACGCTGACGTACGTGCTGCACGCCTACCTGCACGACCTGACCAGCCTGCCACCCGCCCCGGCCCTGCCCGTGCAGGAAACCACCGACGCCCACGCCTGGGCCGCCGTGTGCGCCCGGGGTTTCGGGCCTGGCAGTGAGGCCATCATGGAGCGGGTCGCGCGGACGCCCGGCACCCGACTGTTCCTGGCAGGCGGGCCTGACGTACACACAGCAGAAGAAGCCATGGGGGCCGCCGCCCTCTCCGTGACCGGGTTCAGCACGGGCAATGGCACCGGCAGCGGTGTGGCCGCCGCGCTGCACGGCACCTCCACCCGCCCGGAACACCGGGGCCAGGGCGCGCAGACGGCGCTGCTGGCCGCCCGCCTGCACGCTGCCGCGCAGGCCGGGGCGGACCTGACCAGCGTGTTCGTGACGCCCGGCACGCCCAGCGAACGCAACATCGGCCGCGCCGGGTTCCGGCTGGCGGGCCTGCGCCTGACCTTCAGCGCCTGAGCGTTCCGGCGGCGCGGGCGTAGGCTGGAGCATGACCACGCCCCCTGTACCCAAGCCCGATCAGAGCCTGTCGTTCCAGTCGGGTGGCCGCGCCCTGCACGCCGAGGTCTTCCGGCCCGCCGGATCACACCCGGAGCGGCCGGTGCCGGGCGTGCTGGTCATTCACGAGGCGTTCGGACTGACCGACGACATCCGCGCCATTGCCGCCCGCTTCGCCGGGGCCGGGTACGCGGCGCTGGCCGTGGACCTGTTCAGCGGCCGGCCCGCTGCCGTCTGCATGACCCGGTTGCTGGGCGGCATCTTCCTGAACTCGCTGGAACACCAGGGCGTGCAGGACACCCGCGCGGCGCTGGGCGTGCTGGGAGACCTGCCCGGCGTGGACGGCGCGCGGCTGGGCGCCGTCGGCTTCTGCCTGGGCGGCAGTCTGGCCGTGGCGATGGCCTGCACCGACGACCGCCTGCGGGCCGTGGCCCCGTACTACGGGTTCAACCCGCGCCCCGCCGGGGCCCTGGCGCGCGCCTGCCCGGTCGTGGGCAGCTTTCCGGGCCGCGACATCACCCGCCAGCAGGGCGAGCGGCTGCGCGGCGCGCTGGAGCAGGCGCAGGTGCCGCACGACGTGAAGATCTACCCGGACGCCCGGCACTCCTTCGCGAACCGGGGGCCGAACTTCGACGCGGTCGCCAGCGAGGACGCCTGGACGCGCGTTCTGGAGTTCTTCGCGCAGCACGTCACGCACGGCCCCGCAGGACACTGAGGGCCGCCGTGTCGCGCAAGCTGTGTCTCCCGCTCCTCAGGGACCTGTGGCGGCGCGCACGGCGTCCCGGACGGCGGCGCACACGGCCTCCTGCACCAGTGCCACCAGCAGCAGCGGATCGGCCGGGGGCAGGGTCGCGGCGCTCAGGACGAAGGCGCTGTCACCGTCCCAGGGGGTGTGGCTGGGGTGAATCACGCGGGCCAGCGCGGTCTGCGCGGCGTCCGCGAGGCGGCGGCACTCGTTCTTGCTCAGGGTGTGCTCGGTGACCACGGCGATCAGGGTGGTGTTCTCCACGTCGCCGGGCGTGAAGGCCGTGGCCCCCGGCCCCACACCTGGACCGGCCAGCACGCCGCCCCGTTCGTCCAGCACGTCCCCGATGGGGTTCACGACGGCCAGTGCGCCCACGCGGACGCCGTGCCGTTCGATCAGGACGCTGCCCAGGCCGCCCGGCACGGCCCCGCTGCCCAGGTACTTGCCGGCGGTCGCGCCCGTTCCGGCGCCCACCAGACCGCGCGCCACCGGGTCGGCACTGGCGGCGCGGGCGGCCAGTTCGCCCTCGCGCTCGCCGGGGCGGATGTCGGCGCGGCCCACGCCCAAGTCGTAGATCACGGCGGCCGGGACCAGCGGCACGCGCGCCCAGGGCGTCTCGTGCCCGACGCCGCGTTCCTCCAGCACCCGGACCACGCCGCCCGCCGCACTCAGGCCGAAGGCACTGCCGCCGGTCAGGAGCAGCGCGTGCACCCGCTCGACCTTCTTGTCGGGCGAGAGCAGCACGCCCTCACGCGTACCGGGGCTGGGTCCCAGGAACGACGCGGACGCCACCGCGCCCTCCGGGGGGCACAGGATCACGGTGCAGCCGGTGCGCGCCTGGGCGTGGGTCCAGTGGCCCACCAGGAAGCCCGGAACGCCGGTCAGGGTACGGTTCTCGCTCATGCGCTCCAGCAGAGCACAGGACTTCCAGAAACGACAGACCAGAAACGACCCGCCAGAAATGACAGGGAGGCGCGCCGTGACTCTGGTTCACGGCGCGCCTCCTGGGGGAGTGGGTTGTGGTCAGCTTGCGTCGGGGGTGGGGTCGTTACGGGTGCGCCACAGGCTCAGCAGCACGCCGCCCGCAAGGATGCCCAGCGTGACCGTCAGGCTGATGGCGGGGTCGACCTTGCCGTAGAACTGCGCGTAGAAGATCTTGGCGCCGATGAACACCAGCACCAGCGCCAGCGCGGGTTTGAGGGCCTCGAAGCGGTGGACCATGGCGGCCAGCGCGAAGTACAGGGCGCGCAGACCCAGGATGGCGAAGATGTTGCTGGTGTACACGATGAACGGGTCCTGCGTGATGGCGAAGATGGCGGGAATGCTGTCCACGGCGAAGATCACGTCGGCGAATTCCACGACCAGCAGGGCCAGCAGCAGCGGCGTGGCGTGCAGGCGCAGGCGGCCCCGGGCGTCGGGCAGGCGAGTCAGGAACTTCTGGCCGTCCAGGGTGGGGCTGACGGGCACGAAGCGCCGCAGGAGGCGCACGGCGGGGTGGGCCTGCATGTCGGGGGTTTCCTCGTCGCCGCCGCGCAGGAGTTTGACACCGGTCAGCAGCAGGAACGCGCCGAAGATCCACATGATCCAGTCGAACTGCGTGACGAGCGCGGTGCCCAGGCCGATCATCAGGCCGCGCAGGATGATCACGCCCAGAATCCCCCAGAACAGCACGCGGTGTTGCAGGTGGCGGGGAATGGCGAACGACGCGAAGATCACGCTGATCACGAACACGTTATCCAGTGCCAGGGCCTTTTCCAGCGCGAAGCCGGTCAGGTACGCCATGCCGCTCTCGGCGCCCAGCGTGAACCACACCCACCCGCCGAAGGCCAGCGCGACCGCGATGTAGAAGGCACTCAGTTTAAGGCTGCTGCCGATGCCGATCACCTGATCCTCGGCGGCCACGCCGGCCGCGTCGGCGCGGCGGCGGCGCAGACGGTCCAGCACGCCGAGGTCAAAGGCCAGGAGCGCGCCGACGAGGGTAATGAAAACCAGCCACATCCAGGTGGGTTGGCCGAGCCAGGGGGTCATGAGGGCGTCCACGGTGTTCCTCCGGTGGGCGCAGCGCGAGATGGTCGGTCACTGACGGGAAGTGTCGTGCCGCAAGACACGAAAACGCCCGGCAGGAGCCGCGGTTCGCGCCGCGTTCCTGCCGGGTCTCTGCCTTTGCTGCTCCTGACCGGGAAACCGTTGGTTTCCGTATTGACGATCAGGTGCTCCCTGCCGAGAGGCAGGGCGGCTTACTCCCCCGGATTGGCCTTCAGTATCCCCGAAGCGGACGCCGCACGGATGAGAGATTGGTAAAGTCCAGTCGAAGGGTTGGCAACCCTATGCAGCACAACACCCGCCCAGAGCGCGGTGGCTTCCGGGCGGGTGCCGATGGACCCTCGGATCAGGGCGTCTTGAGGGCGTACCCGATGCCGCGCACGGTGCGGATGATGCCGTACCCGTCGAGGTCGCGCAGCTTGGCGCGCATGTTCGCCATGTGCACGTCCACCACGTTGCTGTTGCTGGGGAGTTCACCGTTCCAGACCTCGCGCTCGATCTCCTGGCGGGAGTACACGCGGCCCGGCTGGCGGGCCAGGAAGGTCAGCAGGTCAAATTCCTTGGGCGACAGCCGGACCTCGTGCCCGTTGTAGTGACACAGACGCTTCTGCGGGTGAATTTCCAGCGGCCCGATGCTGATGACCTCGCCGTGCTGCTGGTGGCGGAGCTGCACCTTCACGCGCGCCACGAGTTCCTCCGGGTGGAAGGGTTTGGTCATATAGTCGTCCGCGCCGGCTTCCAGCAGGTTCACTTTGCGGTCCACGGCGTCCATGGCGGTCAGGATGATGATCGGCACGCTGCTGGTCTTGCGCAGGCGGCGGGCGATCTCGGCGCCGTCGAAATCGGGCAGGCCCAGGTCCAGGATGACCAGATCGGGGTTGCTCTCGCGGGCGCTGGTCAGGCCAGTCACGCCGTCAGGCGCGGCCAGGACCTTGTACCCGGCCTGTTCCAGCTCGTACTGCACGACGCGGGTGATGTCCGGGTTGTCTTCAATAAGTAGGATGCGTTGCTCCATAGCTGCCTTTTCGTCTCCTCATCCCTGGGATGTTCAGTGGCCCGGCTGGGCGCTGCCCTGGCAGGCCAGGGAGGCACGCAACCGTGGGTGTGTCCGCTTCGGATGCCGGTGCACCTGTTTCCGGCCCATCGTAGGGGCCCGGAAGGTCCCGGGGGACTCAGGTACGGTTTAGGGTCCCTTAACAGCCGTCAAATCCTGCCGTTCAGGGGCACGGAATCTGCGCGGCGTTCAGGTGGAATCCGGCGCGCCGACCAGGGCGGTCAGGCCGGGCCGGGCACGATCACGTCGTCCACCTGCACCTCGTGGCGCAGCAGCAGCGTTTTCAGGCGTTGCGTGGCGGCGGCGGCCAGCGCCTGATCGCGCGGGTGGAACACCAGGGTCAGGCGGGCCGCCGCGCCGGGCCGGGGCTCCTGCACCTGCACCTGAAGCGGGCGGCGGAAGGCCGGGTCGCGCATCAGGTCGCGCAGGATGCGGGTAAAGGTCAGCTCGTCCACGCCGGCCAGCGTGAACGCGATCCCCAGCGGCGCCTGATCGGTCATGCGCGGCAGCGTAGCGCACCGGCCCCCGCACGGGCACCCGCCCCGGCCCCGCACCCGGCCGCAGCGGTGGATGAACCGTGCTGCCCGCCGCTGCGGGGCGCGGTCAGCGCCGACTAGAATGCCCGGCATGAGTGACCTGCCGCCATCCGACGCCGCACCTGATGACTTTGCCTTCCCGGACGACGACCACCTCGACCGGAGTTTCACGGACGGCGAGGATCAAGCGTACCTGGAGCACCTGAACGGCGCGGACCTGTACTTCGAGGTGATGGGCGACCCGGCCGGCGGTGAAGCCCCGCTGGTGTTCCTGCACGGCGGCCCCGGCTACAACAGTTACTCGTTCCAGGCGGCGTTCGGGGACCGCATGCCGCGCGCGGCCGTGTTCCTAGATCAGCGCGGCTCGGGACGCAGCGGGCCGCTGGAGGACACCGAGCAGGGCGCCGACACCCTGGACCTCGACACGCTGGTCGGCGACCTGGACGCCGTGCGCGACTTCCTGGGCGCCGCGCAGATCGTGCCGCTCGGGCACGGCTTCGGGGCGCTGGTGGCGCTGGAGTACGCCCGCCGCCACCCCACCCGCACGGCCCGCGTGATCGTCGTGAATCCCTGGGTGCATTACCCGGACCTGGCGCGTACCCTGCTGGAAGAGGCCAGCGCCCGGCGCGGTACGCCCCTGGAAGACCCGGCAGAGCGCGTGCGGGCCGACACGCCCGACGGGCAGCACGCCCCGGTGGGCGCGGCGCGGATCGAGGCGGCCTTCGAACTACTGAACGCCCGCGACCTGCTGAACGCCCTGCAGTTCCGGGACGCGCCCACCCGCATGCGACTGGAATTCATGGACGCCGAGGGGCAACTCGTGGGCGGCGGCGAGGTGCAGGAAGCGCTGGTTAACCAGGGCCTGTGGGAGTTCGAGTACCCGCCGTTCCTGGCCGAGATTCGCCGCCCGGTGTTCGTGATCTCGGGCGCGCACGACCGCACCAGTTACCCCGAGCAGGTGCAGTGGGTCGCGGACCTCGCGGACGGCGACGTGACCGTGCTGGACGCCGCGCACTACCCCTGGCTGGACGACGAGGACGCCTTCGCGCAGGCGCTGGACGACGCCCTGAACCGCTGAGGCCAGCGCGCAGGGGCCGCGCTAGCCTGTTGTCAGCATGTTCTCAGACGCACTCACGGCGCGGCCCGTATACTCCTGTGTGATCTCATGAAAGGCCTGATTCTTGCCGCCGGGCGCGGCAGTCGCCTGCTTCCCATCAGCGCGACCCGCGCCAAGCACGCCGTTCCCGTGGCGGGCCAGCCCATCATTGCCCACGCCGTGCAGTCCCTGCGGGACGCGGGCATCACGGACATCGGCATCGTGTGCAGCCCGTCCAGCGAGACGGACCTGCGGGACGCCACGCACAGCAGCGGCCACCTGACCTTCATCCGGCAGCGTGAAGCTCTGGGGACCGGCCACGCCGTCCTGAGTGCCCGCGCCTTCCTGGAAAACCAGCCCACCCTGCTGTACCTGGGCGACAACCTCTTCCAGGATCGCCTGACGCCCATGCTCAGCACCCTGCGCGACGCGGACGCCGTGATCGGCGTGAAACAGGTGCCCAACCCGCAGGCGTACGGCGTGGCCATCGTGAAAAACGGCCGCCTGCTGCGACTCGTCGAGAAACCCCGCAAGCCCGAGAGTAACCTCGCGGCGTGCGGCGTGTTCAGCTTCGGCCCGGCCCTGCTGGAGTACGTGCAGGACCTGCTGCCCAGCGACCGGGGCGAGATCGAGTTCCCGCAGGCCCTGAGCGCCCTGATGGCCGCCGGAGGGCAGGTACGCGCCGTGGAATTCAGCGGATTCTGGAGTGACGCCGGCACGCCCGACGACCTGCTGAACGCCAACACCTTCTTCCTGTCGCGCCTGCAGCCCCGCATTGAGGGCCGTGTGGACCGCAGCGTCGTGACCGGCCCGGTCGTGATCGAGGCGGGCGCGGCCGTCGAGGACAGTGTCATCACGGGACCCGTCTGGATCGGACCGCACGCCCTGGTGCGCGGCGCGACCATCGGGCCGGGCGTGAGCATCGGCGCGCACGCCCGCGTGGACAGCGCCCGCGTGCACGCCAGCCTGATCGACGATTTCGCCCGCGTACTGCACCCCACCCTGCCGCTGTACCGCAGCCTGATCGGCCGTCACGCGCTGGTCACCGCGCCCAGCGACACCGGCCTGCAGATGGTCATCGGGGACCGCAGCATCATGCGCATGTGACGCTGGCCGATGGCTGATGGCGCAGGCCAGACCGCAGCGCGCAGAGAACACAGGCGGCCCGTGCCGACCCTCAACCCTCCCCCATCCGGCACACACCCGCCCGCGCCCGGCCCCGGCGTACGCTGGGCGGCATGACACAACGCGATGGACAGGGCGACGGACCGCAGGCGGACACCGCAGCTTCCGGGGGCGACCTGCCGGTCAATGCCAGGGGCGAGGTGCTGATCAGCGGCCTGGATACCGGACCGCTGACGCAGGAGCGCGAGAACGTCTCGCCGACCGATCAGCTCGCCCGGTTCCAGCCGGCGCACCCCAACCGCGAACCCACCGACGAGGACGGCTGAACCGACGCCAGCACCGGCCCTTCCCCCGGCCGGACGCCCCGCTGCGCTAGAATGCTCCCTGCACGCGCCCCCGACCCCCAGGGACCCGGTGGGCGCAGTTTCACGTAAGGAGTGTTCAACATGGCCGGTCACAGCAAATGGTCGCAGATCAAGCGCAAAAAAGGCGCGAACGACAAGAAACGCAGCGCGATGTACTCCAAGCACATCCGCGCCATTCAGGCGGCCGTCCGTTCCGGCGGCACCGGTGACCCCAGCGGGAACCTCAGCCTGAAAAACGCCATCGCCGCCGCCAAGAGCGACACGGTCCCGGTCGACAACATCGAGAACGCCATCAAACGCGCCGTCGGGGCCGGTGAAGGCGCCGCCGAATTCAAGGAAGTCACGTACGAGGGGTACGGCCCCGGCGGAACGGCCCTGCTGATCGAGGCGCTGACCGACAACGTGAACCGCACCGTCGCCGACATCCGCGCCGTGTTCAACAAGCGCGGCGGCAGTCTGGGCACCAGCGGCAGCGTCGCGTGGCAGTTCGAGAAGAAAGGCGTGATCCTCCTGACCGACACCAGCGAACAGGCGCAGGAAACCGCCATCGAGCACGGCGCCGAAGACATCCAGGAATCCGAGGAAGGTCTGGCCATCAGCACCGGCCCCAACGACCTGTACGCCGTGCAGGACGCCCTGAGCGCCGCCGGGTTCAGCATCGAGAACGCCCAGGTGGACATGATCCCCAGCAACACTGTCGCCGTCGCCGGTGACGACGCCCGCAAACTGCTCGTCCTGATCGACGTCCTCGAAGAACTCGACGACGTGCAGAACGTCTACAGCAACGCCGACCTCCCCGACGACGAGGAATAAAGGTCGACAGTAGAAGGTTGATGGGTGATGGAGGGTATGACCTCCATCACCCATCAACTGTTAACCATCAACCCTCACAGCACCAGGGCCTGTGCGTTCCCGCCGAGGCGGTCCCAGAGGGTGAAGGCAGCGCGTGCGCCGGGGCGGATGATGCCCTCGTCGTTCCAGCCGGCGGCCAGAGCGGGGCCGCGCGTGTGGGCGTGCAGGACGTCGTGTTCGGTCAGGGCCTCACTGGGCGCGACGCGGACGCCGCTGTCGTCCACGCGGGTGATGGCGGCGGCGAAGTTCGCGCGGTACTCGGGTGGCGCGACCGGGGCGTCGCTGCCGAACGCGAGGACCGCCCCGGCGTCCCGTAGTGACCGGAAGGCGTAACTGAGGTGTTCGAGGTGCGGCATGAGTTCGCGGATCATGGGGCCGTCTGCCTGGAGGTGGATGGGCTGCACGCTGGCGGTCAGGCCCCGGAAGCGCGGGACGTCCTCGGCGCGCAGGTGCTGGGCGTGCTCAACGCGCAGGCGGATGCCGCGCGCCTCGGCGTGGGGGCGCAGGCGGTCGTAGGCGTTCAGGACCTCGGTGTTCGCGCGGTCCCCGATAGCGTGCGTGACGGGGGTCAGGCCCAGTTCGATGGCCTCGCGGCCCAGGTCCGCGATGAGTTCCGGCGGGTCCAGCGGCATGCCGGTGCCCGAGCCGTCTGCGAAACCGGGCGCGTGCAGCCACGCGGTGCGGCTGCCGAGCGCGCCGTCCGCGAAGAACTTAACGCCTCCCCACTGGAACAGTCCGCCGGGCGTGCGGTTCAGGCCCAGGGCGCGGGCGTGCCCGAGGCGGTCGTGCGGCAGGCACGCCCACACCCGCAATGGCAGTTCGTCCTGCTGCGCGAGGGTCTGGAGGGCGCGGGGCGCCTCGACCGGCTCGAAAGCCATGGTGTGCGCGCTCACGTAACCGCGCGCGGCCAGATCGTCCGCTCCGGCGCGGGCCGCCGCGAGGTACTGCGCGTCACTGGGGGCCGGAATGGCGCGGGCCACGAGGTCAGACGCGCTTTCCAGCAGGCAACCCAGCGGCCGCACGATCCGTCCACCCTGCGGGTCTGGCGTGTCGTCCGTAACGCCCGCCAGTCTCAGCGCGGCGCTGTTCGCCCAGCTCAGGTGCAGGTCCCGCGAGTACAGCATGACCGGATGGTGCGGGCTGACCTCGTCCAGCAGCGCCGCCGACGGGTACCCGCTCAGGCCCAGTTCCGAGAGCAGGAACCCCCCGCCGCGAATCCAGGTGCCGGGCGGCGTGTTCATCACGCGCTGCGCCACGCGGGCCTGCACCTCCGCGACACTCCGCGCGCCGTGCAGTGGCACCTCCGAGAGCGAGAACCCGTACGTGACCAGATGAATGTGCGCCTCCGCCAGCCCCGGCGTGAGCAGCAGGTCCCGGTGATCGAGCACCTGCGCGCCCGGCGCCAGCGCCGCCAGTTCCTCGCGCGACCCGGCCGCCAGAACCCGCCCGCCCCCCACCAGCACGGCCTGCACCTCCGGCCGGGCGTCATCGAGCGTCAGGGTCCGGGCGTGAATCACGGTCAGCGGGTGCGTCATGCCCGACAGCCTACGGCACACGCCCCTGCACCCGCCCCGCACGCACGGAACGCCGCGCCAGCGCGTCCAGCCAGTCAAAACACCCACCCTGCCGGGTGTACCGCGCCGCGCCTGCGCCCCCAGTTGGCCCGCCGTCCTGTTAAACTGAGCGGCATGCCCCGCATCCTCGTGGTGGACGACGACTCTGCCATCCTCAAACTCGTCAGCGTGATCCTCTCCCGCGCCGGGCATGAGGTTCGCACCAGCACCCATCCCGTCGAAGCCCTCGACCTGCTGAAAGTCTTCACGCCGGACCTCGTGATCAGCGACGTCGTCATGCCCTACATGACCGGCCTGGAATTCCTGGAGAAACTCCGCGCGCACGAGCAACTGTCCGCCATTCCGTTCATGCTGCTCTCCAGCCACGCCGAACGCGGCGACGTGCGGCGCGGCATGAACCTCGGCGCGGACGACTACCTGCCCAAACCCTTCACGCCCCAGGACCTGACCACCGCCATCGACGCAAGGCTGCGCCGCGCCGGACTGACCCTGCAAGGCGAAAGCGGCATGCAGGCCAAGGGCCTCGGCACCGCGCAGGTCATGTGGCAGGGCAGCGCCGTCTCCTGGGTCAGCCGCAAGGCCCTCGAACTGTTCTTCTACCTGCTGGAACACAAGGAAGTCACCAGCTGGGAAGCCGCCGAGGCCCTGTGGCCCGAAAAGGACGAGGCGCGCGCCAGCAGCCTGTTCCACACCACCCTGCACCGCCTGCGCCGCAGCCTGAGCAACGAAGCCGTCGTCAGCGCCAACCGCCGCTACGCGCTGGCCAGCGACCTGAACCCCGAATACGACGTGCAACGCTTCGAACTGCTCGCCGCGCAGGCCGAACAGGGCAGCCTCGGCCTTGAGGAACTCCGGGAACTCGTCACGCAGTACGGACACTTCCTGCCCGGCACCGACAGCCCCTGGGCCGACGACGTCCGCTCCCGCCTCGAACAGAAACAACTCAGCCTGCTCGGCGTGGCCGCCCGCGCCGCCACCGAAGCCGGACGCGACCGCGACGCCGCCCAGTTCCACCAGCGCGCCCTGGCCCTCGACCCCATGAGCGAACTCGACTGGCAAGGCCTCGCCCGCGCCCTCGACACCATCGGCGACCCCCGCGCCCGCCTCGCCGCGCAACGCGAAGCATGGTGGGCCGTCGACCTCGACTGAACCAGCCCCCAGAGAACAGGCCCGGCCGCCCACGCGCCGGGCCTGCCTCATTTGCGCCGCGCGACACCCAGACCACCCGGTACGCTAGGTGAACCGGAGGTCACATGTTCGATACCAGAGAGCCAAAGACCGGCAAAGCGCCCCAATCCAAAACCCCCGCCCCGGCACCCGCACCACGCCCACTCAAGACAGGCACCCAGACCTGGCAACGCACCTTCCGCGGCACCGGCAACGGCATCACCTTCCAACTACGTATCATCCGCAAACCCAACGGCCACCTCACCGCCCGTTACCAGGCCACCCCTGGCCAGGGCAGCGGGTGGCACCTTGAAGGACAACTCCGCGACGACAACACCTTCACCCTGAAAGGCACCCAGAACAAAGCCGAATTTCAGGGAAAAATCAGCCCCGACGGCAAAGCTGTCACCAGTAGCTTCACAAACACCACGACCAAAGACACATTCACAGTCTCAGAAATGACGTTACGCATGGCTGCTTGGGTAAAGCCAGCCCAAAATCAACAAAGCAACAGCGCATCTTCGGACATAAGTTCCGAACAGGCCAACAGCAGTGCGATAGATTGGGAGCAAACACTGACCCCAGCGATGCGCAAGAAGCTCCCAGCCCTATCCGAGCCCAAATTTTTAGATCAATTAGATGAAATGTGCAAAAGAATCGGAATTCCAAGCGATCTATTATTAGCAGTTATGACTTTTGAATCAGCAGACCATAATCATGGCACACGAGGACTAGACTCAAAGGCCGATAATGGGCTGGGCTATTATGGCCTGATTCAGTTTGGCCCAGAGGCGGCCAAAGATTTTGGCCTTGTGTCCGCCAAAGACTTCCAAAAAATGAGCGCTACCGAGCAATTGCCTTATGTAGAAAAATTTTTGAAAACCCACGGGGTACCTCAGGCCGTTGCAAAAGCCAAGGCAGAAAACAGAAATATCACTCTTGAAGAAATATATATGAGCATCTTGGGCGGCAATGCGAATAAAGCCTATAGTTCCGTATGGAAAACTAAAGCTTCAAGCCCTAAGGGCTACAAGAACAATAGCGGACTAGATTCAAACGGCGATTTTGCCATAACTCCCACAGAAGCCGCAGATGCCGTGCGGCTTCACTGGAGAGAGGTTTACGGAAACAATATAGACGAACGGAGCAGACACCTCGAAAGACAATGGTACACCGCCCGCCATCCAGATACAAACAGAGACGAGAGGAGATGGAGGGCAGCATACCATTCTGAAATTTTCTCAGATAAGCTGAACAATACATTCAACAACCAGCAGTCAGGCCAGCAGGATCAGAATTCGAATACATCTGGAAACCAGCAAAATCAGATTCAAAATTCCCAGCAATCCGGCATAGTCAAAGACACCAGCGCCGAAAGAAAAAGAACCATACGCGCTAACAAGGATTGGGGAGCCGAAATCGGTTCGCTTGATGGAGTCAAGGCATATTACAATGACGGAGTGCAATCGCCAGAGGAAAGCGCGTCCGGGAATCGAAATTATTCAAAGGATGGCTATAAGTATGAGTATGGCCTGAAATGGCAATGTGTAGAATTTGTCAGGCGCTACTACTACGATAGACTAGGTGTTGAATTTGTCCCCAGATCGGGCAATGCAGAAGATTATTTTGATAAGAATACTCCGAATGGCAACGTTAATACCCGAAGAAAACTAAACCAGTTTAAGATAGGATCCACAGAAAAGCCAAAATATCAGGATTTGATCATCTTCGGCCCTAATCCATTTTCTTCCGTTGGGCATGTAGCGATCGTATCAAGTGCCTCTGAAGACAATTTCACCATAGCGCAACAGAATGTAGGCGCGAAGTTTACAGATACAATAGGCCTGGAGCATAATTCAGTTGCCGGCAAGAAAATCTACAAGATATCTCAATCTTATAGTTCTCTGAATGTAATGGGATGGCTAAGGAAATGAAACGCACTATACTGCTAGCTTTTTTAATAATTTCTTGCTCAAGCTCTGGGTCTTCAACAGATAAGTCCATAGCCTCAAGCGCATTTTGCGCAAACTATAAATGTATACTCACGGGCAGCACAGACGGGATATACAGGTATAGAATGGACAATCAGGGTATCACAAAAAATACGCAGCTATTTATGAATTCCAACAAAAACTATCCCAATAGATACAGCATCCTTCTTGGCGAAGGGAGTCTATTGTATGGCCCAAGTCCGAATGACTGTAAAATGATCGACCTATTTTATAAATTCTATGGCCTGAGTAATCTGAAAATTAAGAGTGATCTTTTTGCCGCGAACGCATTAGTAGAGAATAGAGTCGTAGATTATGCAAAAATAAGAGATTTTAAATCCGGCGGAATTCAGCTGGTGGCATACATTCGAAGCTCACCAGACCCAAGTATGAAGCCGGAAAAAGGCCGTTTAGAGTTCGGCATTATACCAAAAACGCAATATCCCCCATCGAAATAAGATCTAAACTTAAAGGGCGCAATGTCAAATATTCACATGCTGCGCGCCTGAACTCCTCTTGCTTGCGCCTGGGCGTTCTGCCTGGGCGCTTTTGTCTGCCTGGGGGGGCCAGTCGGCAGGTCCGGCAGCCGGTTGCGCGGGGTGTCCGTGCTGGGTGGGCGCGCTAGACTTTGCGGTATGACTGGTCCGCTTTCTACCGCACAGATTCGCGAGAAGTACCTGCAGTTCTTCCAGAGTAAGGGGCACCTGCACCTGCCGAGTTACAGCACGGTCGCGCCGGATCCGACGACGCTGTTCACGGTGGCGGGCATGCAGCCGTTCAAGGAGCAGTTCATGGGTGCGCCGGCCGTGTTTGATGGCGTGGCGAGTAAGCGCGTGACGACGGCGCAGAAGTGCGTGCGGGTGGGCGATATCGAGAACGTGGGGCGCACGCGGCGGCACCTGAGCCTGTTCGAGATGATGGGGAACTTCAGTTTCGGGGATTACTTCAAGCGGGACGCGATTCACTGGGCGTGGGAGTTCCTGACGGGCGCCGAGTGGATGGGCATGGACGGCAGCAAGCTGTACGTGACGATCTACGAGGATGACGATGAGGCGTTCATGTACTGGACGCAGGAGATCGGGATTGATCCGGGTCACGTGCACCGCTTCGGGGCGGATGAGAACTTCTGGCCGGCGGACGCGCCGAAGGAAGGGCCGAACGGGCCGTGCGGGCCGTGCAGCGAGATCTTCTACGACCGTGGCCCGAAGTACGGGGATGACAGCTGGGCGGATTACGCGGTGACGCGTGAGAGCGCGCGTTTCCTGGAGATCTGGAATCTGGTGTTCCCGCAGTTCGACCGGCAGGAGCCGCTGGCGGACGGGACGCCCGTGCTGCGGGACCTGCCGTTCAAGAACATCGATACCGGCATGGGGCTGGAGCGCGTGGCGAGCGTGGTGCAGGATGTGCCGGACTTCTACAGTAACGACGTGTTCCTGCCGATCGTGACGCGCGTGGCGGAACTGAGCGGGCAGCCGTACGAGGGTGAGGTGAGTGTGTCTCACCGCGTGGTGGCCGAGCATATCCGCTCGGTGAGCATGGTGATCGCGGACGGCAGCGTGCCCAGCAACACGGGGCGCGGGTACGTGGTCCGCAAGATCCTGCGCCGCGCGTGCCGTCACGCGTACCTGCTGGGCCTGCGTGAGCCGAGCCTATTCCGGCTGGTGCCGCTGGTGGCGGACGCAATGGGCGGCGCGTACCCGGAACTGCGGGAGAACCTCGCGAAGATCGAGGCGACCGTGAAGGCCGAGGAGGAGAGCTTCCTGCGGACGCTGGAGGGCGGCATTCAGCGCCTGGGTAAGCTGATGAGCGGTATGGAGAAGGGCGCGACGCTGTCCGGTAACGACGCGTTCATCCTGTACGACACCTACGGGTTCCCGGTGGACCTGACCAAGGAGATCGCCGAGGAGTACGGGATCAGCGTGGATGAGGCCGGGTACGCGGAGAGCCTGGAGAACGCGCAGAACCTTGCGCGGGCGGGCAGCAAGTACGGCAAGAGCGAGCTGTTCGGCGGGAATATGGAGGCGCTGGACGGCCTCTCCCCCACCGTGTTCGTCGGGTATGACGACCTTCAGGCCGACGGTGAGGTCGTGGCGCTGGTCGGTGCGGGCGAGCGCCTGACTCACCTGAGCGCCGGGAGCGAGGCGACGGTGGTGCTGTCGCGCACGCCGTTCTACGCCGAGGGTGGCGGCGAGGTGGGCGACACCGGGCGCATCGAGTGGGACGGGGGCAGCGCTGGCAAGGGCTGGGGCATCGTGCGCGACACCCGCAAGACGCCGCAGGGTGTGTTCCTGCACGACGTGCTGGTCGAGTCCGGCGAACTGAAGGAAGGCGTGAGCGTGCGCGCCGTCGTGTCGGGCGAGCGGCAGGCCATCCAGCGGCACCACACGGCCACGCACCTGTTGCAGTCGGCGCTGCGGGCCGTGCTGGGGAGCGGCGTGCAGCAGAAAGGCTCGCTGGTCGCCGCTGACCGTCTGCGCTTCGACTTCTCGCACGGCGCGGCACTGAGTGCCGACGAGATCGCGGCCGTGGAAACCCTGGTGAGCCGCTGGGTGAGCGCGAACTTCGCTGTCACGTGGCAGGAGATGCCGATTGCGGACGCGAAGGCGGCGGGCGCGACCGCGCTGTTCGGCGAGAAGTACGGTGAGACGGTGCGCGTGGTCCGCGTGGGCGGCAGCGTGGAGTACGCCGGGCAGACGGTCAGCTCCATGGAACTGTGCGGCGGCGCGCACGTGACCCGCACCGGCGACATCGGCGCGTTCGTGATCCTGGGTGACGAGAACGTGGCCGCCGGGGTGCGCCGCGTGGAAGCCCTAGCGGGCGAGCAGGCCACCGCGTGGGTGCGTGACCGCCTCAACGCCACGGCGAGGGCTGCCGCGCTGCTGAACACCAGCCCCGACGGCCTGGAAGCCCGCGTGACCGGCCTCCAGACGCAGCTGAAGGCGGCCGAGAAGGAAACCGTGACCGTCCGCCGTCAACTGGCCGAGGCGCAGATGGGCGGCGGCGCCGGCGGGGCCGCGCAGACCCGCGAGCTGGGCGGCTTCAAGGTCGCCGCGCTGAAACTCGCCGGCATTGAGGGCAACGAGCTGCGTGGCGCGGCCGACAAACTGCTCGACCAGAGCGGCGCGGACATGGTCGTCCTGGCGGGCGACAAGGGACTGGTCGTGAAGGCCACCAAGGAAGCCGTGACGCGCGGTGCCCACGCCGGGCAACTGATCGGCAAGCTCGCCGCGGCAGGCGGTGGCAAGGGTGGCGGCCGCCCCGACATGGCCCAGGCGGGCATCACGGACGCCGAGGCGGCGCTGGCGGCACTCGACACGGCGTTCTGACAGCAGAATTCAGAGGTATTGAGCACTCCCCTCAAGACCTCTTCATCGAGCGGAGCGAGCACCTGAGAAAGACAGCGGTTGGAAGTGGAGCCCTGGGGCGTGCCGTTGGCCCTTCAACGGAACTGGAAACCGCTGTAAACCCGTCCTTCTGAACCTGTGGTGGTGGGGGCGTCCTGAGCTGACCGGGACGCCCCCTGCCCTGTCTACTCCCGCTGAACGGCTCTGCGGACCGGGCCAGGGCGCGCTACCCTCCCCTCATGCCTCTTCTTGATGCGGTGCGCGCCCTGGCCCCCTACCTGTCGTCCTGGCTGGAGTACCAGCGGGATCTGGCGCGGGTGCCGGGCGTGCAGGTAGCGGTGCGGGTGGGTGGGGAGCTGGCGGCGTCGTTCGCGCTGGGCATGGCGAACGAGGCGACCGGCGAGGCGCTGACGCCGGGGCACCTGTTCCGCATCGCGTCTCATTCGAAGACGTTCACGGCGACGGCTGTCTTTCAGCTGGTGGAGGCCGGGATCGTGCGCCTGGACGACCCGGCGGGGCACTGGCTGCCGGAACTGGAAGGGTCGCCGGCGGCCGCCATGACGGTGCGGGAGTTGCTGGGGCACCAGTCGGGCATCAACCGGGACGGGGCGGACAGCGATTACTGGCAGCAGCTTCACGCCTTCCCGGACCGGGCGGCGCTGCTGGACCTGTGCCGCGCGCCGGAGGTGTTCATGCCGAACACGCACTTCAAGTACTCGAACATGGGGTACTCGCTGCTAGGACTGATCATCGAGGCGGCCAGCCGGGAGTCGTACGGGGACTTCGTCGCGGCGCACATCACGGGGCCGCTGGGGTTGCGGAACCTGGGGCCGGAACTCCCGGCGGCGCGCGAGGCGGAACTGGCGTCGGGGCACAGCGGGCGATTGGCGGGGAACGACGCGCGGCGGGTGCTGCCATCCAGTGATACGCGGGCGATGGCAGCCGCCACGGGCTTCTACGGCACGGCGGAGGACGTGACGGCGTACCTGTCGGCGCACGCGCCGGGCCGCCCGGAACTGCTGTTGGACCGGTCGAAACGGCTGATGCAGAGGAAGGAGTCGGAGGTCACGCGCCCGTCGCGGCGCTGGTACGGGCTGGGCTTCATCCTCGACGAGGTCGGCGGGCGGACGCTGGTGGGGCACTCGGGCGGGTTTCCGGGGCACATCACGCAGTCGTGGCTGGACCCGCACTCGGGCCTGTCGGTGTCGGTGCTGACGAACTGCCTGGGCGGCCCGGCGACCGAGTGGGCCATGAACCTCGTGCGGCTGATCGACCTGGCCGTGAAGACGCCCACGAAGGCAGAGGCGGACGCGCCGGACACCGACCTCGACAGCTTCACGGGCCGCTTTGCCACCGACTGGGGCGTGTTCGACGTGGTGAATCTGGGGGGCCGCCTCGTATCCCTGGTGCCGCAGGGCGACCCGGCCCTGAGCGTCACAGAACTGACCGTGGTGGACGCCGATACCCTGAAGCCCGCGCCGGAAGCGGGATTCGGCGCGGGGGGCGAGGCGTACCACTACCAGCGGGACGGGGTCGGTCAGGTCGAGTGGGTCCGGCAGGGCGGCGGGCGGGCGTGGCCGGTCGCGGCGTACCGGGCGCGGGTGGG
The DNA here is from genome assembly GCF_028622095.1 of Deinococcus aquaticus. Taxonomy (NCBI): domain Bacteria; kingdom Thermotogati; phylum Deinococcota; class Deinococci; order Deinococcales; family Deinococcaceae; genus Deinococcus; species Deinococcus aquaticus. The sequence goes on from NZ_CP115165.1 coordinate 420,544, forward strand.
CCTGCCGCCCCTCCCCTCCCTGGGCTGACCGCCGGGGGTCGCGTCAGGGTTGCCGATCCGGCCGGGCGTCCCCCACCAGCCGGATCAGGGCCACCTGCCCGGCCGCGAACCACACGCACAGCAGCGTCACGAGCACGCCCAGGGCCACGCCCAGCCCCGTCAGGCGGCGTTGCAGGGTCTGCACGCGCGCCTGCCACTCGGTCAGGCTGCGGCGCGCGTCGGTCAGGGTGGGCAGGGGCGGGCGGTCCCGCAGGTCCGTTTCCCACTGGCGGGCCAGTGTCACGCCGGCGTCCAGCGTGGCGGGCGGAATGAACACGTCCAGCAGCGGCGTGCTCTGAGCGGCCTCGGCCAGGGTGCGCAGGGTGCGGGCGGCGTCCTGCGTTTCCGGGCGGCCCAGCAGGTCCAGCGGGGCCAGGGTCGCCTGCGCGTCGGCCAGTTGCCGGTCCAGCGTTCCCAGCGACTGCGCCGCACCGTTCAGGGCTGCGCGGGCTGGGGCCAGCGCCAGGAACACACCCAGCCACGCCCCGACCGTCAGGACGGCCGCCAGCCACAGACCAGTAACGCCCAGTCGTCGCAGCGCGCGGCGTCGGCGGACCCGGCCGCCCGGCGCGGTCATGCCATGCCAGTGGGCTTCCAGCCGTCGAGGATCAGGCTGGTAAACCCCGGCGCGCCCACACCCGCCCGGAACGCGGCGTTGCGGTGATCCAGCTGGCGGCTACGGTAGACCGGGCCATCCCGCACGTCCCAGTCGGCGTGGTGGAAGGTGCCGTCCGCGTCCCACCATTCCAGGGGCTGCACGCCAAAGCCTGCCTGCGTGAACACGGGCGTCAGGGTGTCCAGCGTGTACAGCACCTGATGGTCGTGCGCGGGGCCGGGGCCGTTCACAGCGACCACCGCCTGATACGCCGGGTCCGGGTGATTCCCGTCCGGGACGGCGACGCGCAGCAGCCCGCCGGGCTTCAGGTACCGGAACACCAGCCGGGCAGCGCGCTCGCCTTCCTCCACGCTCAGGTGCTCCCAGACGTGCTCGCACAGGAAATCGTCGGCCTGTCGGTCTCCGAAGTACGCGGCAAAACTGGCAGGTTCCAGCAGGTTCAGGTCGGCCTGCTGCGTGGGCGTCCAGCCGTCCCAGCGCTGCTCTCCGGCGCCGATCATGACCCGCAGTGGCGTGGGCGTCACAGATTCAGCTCTGTGCGCTGCGCCCGCGTCATGCCCCGCACGACGAGCGCGTGGCTGCCCACGATCAGTTCGCGCAGCAGCTCATCCGGTACGCGGCCGTCCAGGGTGACGGTGATCCAGTGGCGTTTGTTCAGGTGGTAGCCGGGTGTGATCGCCGGGAACGCGGCGCGCAGTTCCTCGCCACGTTCCGGCGTGACCTTCAGCGACACCGTGACCGGGTCGCCCTGCACGTCGGTCAGGGCGTACATCTTCGCGTCCGCCCCGCCCACCTTGAACACCAGGGTGGTCATGTCGAACGGGAAGGTCTCGTGCGAGTGCGGCAGCGCAGCGCACGCCGCCCGGAGTTCCGTGATGGACTGCATGACGGCAGGATACCCGTCAGCTTTCCGTGTCCGGGTCGATCCCCTCGGCGGTGTCCAGCGCCATGTTCGCCTCGGTCATGCTGGCGTCCGCGCCGCCCATCAGCGCCTCGACCTCACGGGCGCTCAGGGCGTCCCCGGACGGTGCGGGAACGGCCGGGGCGGACGGCAGGTCCGCCGGAGCCGGCCCCTGTTCGGCAGAGCGGTGTTCCGGGGTGGGGGTCGTGTGGGGGGCCAGGGTGGGGTTCAGGCTGAGGGTGTCGTCGGGGGTCATGCCCCAGGGTGCGCCCTGAGCGTCCGGGGCGGCTGATGATTTCCTCAAGGAACCGTGATGAACTGCCGGGCGTGCGCTCCTCTGTCCCCCTGCTGCTGCTCCCGCTTCTGCTCTCGGCCGCGCCAGCACCAGTTTTGCCGGCCCCAGTGTCACCAGCCCTGCCCGGCCCCGTGCGCGTGGCGATCCTGAGCGACTTCAACGGGCCGTACGGCAGCACCAGCTACCCGCCCGCGCTGGGCCGCAGCGTGGCGCACATCGTGAACGACTGGAAACCGGACGCGGTCCTTTCGGCCGGTGACCTGATCGCCGGGCAGAAGGCGTCCCTGACGGACGCGCAGGTGCGGGCCATGTGGGCCGCGTTCGACCGGGACGTGCGCGGCCCGCTGAACCGCGCCGGGATTCCGTTCGCGTTCACGCCCGGCAACCACGACGCCTCGCTGCCCCGCGACCGCCGCGAGGCGCGCACGTACTGGCAGGCCCACCCGCCCGCACTGGCCTTCGTGGACCGCGCGGACTTCCCGTTTCGCAGCAGTTTCACGCTGGGCGGCGGGACGGTGTTCGTGGCGACCCTGGACGCCAGCGGTCCCGTCGTGAACGCCGGGCAGCGCACGTGGCTGGCCGCGCAGCTCGCCTCGGCACCCGCCCGCGCCGCCGGAATCCGGCTGGTCCTGGGGCACCTGCCGCTCGCGGGCGTCAGCGAGGGCAAGAACCGCGTGGGCGAGGTCATCCGGGACGCCGGGCCGCTGCGGCAGGTCATGCAGGCCGGGCGCGTGCTGGCGTACATCAGCGGGCATCACGCCGCGTACTACCCCGGACGGCTGGGCACCCCTGGACAGGTGGCCTCTCCCGGACAGCCGGGCGGCCTGAACGTCCTCGCCAGCGGCGGCATCGGCGGGCGCGACTACGTGGGGCACCCGGGCACGGCCCGCAGCACCCTCACCCTGCTGACCCTGCACCCCGCCACTGGCCGCGCCACCTTCCAGACCGTGGACGCAGACACCGGCCAGCCCATTCAGACAGACAGCCTACCCGCTCGGATCGTGGGCCTGGGCGGCACGATGAACCGCGTGAGCGACTTCCGGTAAGGCAGGGAGCATGAGAAAACCGCCCGCCTCCACCCGGTCAGGGCAGGGGCGGTCGGGCCTGCTTACTGTTTGGGCATCAGGTGGTACAGCTCCAGGCCGCGCGCGGTGCGGTCCTTGAAGCCTTTCCAGTAGGTGTCGTCGGCCTTGGGGGTGCCGTCGGCGTTGCGGCTGTACTTCGCGTTGTTGGAGACGGGGACCGGCACGTTCAGGTAGTCGGCGGCGCTCTGGTCGCCCTTGAGTTTCAGGTTCAGGAACGCCGTCACGAAGTGCTGGTTGATGTTGTTCAGGCGGGCGCTGTCCCAGGCGGGTTCGGCGTAGTGCATGTAATCACCGAAGGAGGCGAAGGATTCGGCGGGCGCGGGGTTCGGCGCGACGTTGTGCAGGGCGTTCTGGTACACCAGCATGTAGCGTTCGGTGTTCACGGCGTTCTCGAACAGGGGTTTGACGCCGCCCTCGTACCAGGACACGTCGTCGCGGTCGCCCACGACGAACAGGGTGGGCACCTTGAGGTTCTGCAGGCCGGCATCTTCCCAGAAGCCGTACTTGCCGCCGAAGTTCACGCCGATGCCTTTCACGGCGGCGGCTCCACCCCAGGGGGCGAGGGCCACGACGGCCTTGATGCGCGGGTCAGGCGTGTAGTTGCCGGCCTGACGCGCGGCGAAGCCGGTGCCGGGGATCAGGGGGGCCATCTGCGGGCCGTACCCGGCGCCAGCGGCGTTCAGGGCGCCGTAACCGCCCATGGAGTACCCGACGATGGCAGTCTGGTCGGCGTTCACGACGCCGCTGAGGGGCGAGCCGCTGCCCGCTGCGCCCAGGCGGGCCATCTCGCTGATCACGAAGTTATCGTCCAGCGCGCGGTTCAGCAGGGTGCTGGCGAAGGCGGCGCGGTTGCCGTGGGTGCTGTCGGTGTGGTCGATGGCGGCCACGACGTAGCCCTTGCTGGCGAGGTTCTCCGCGAGGTAGGTCATCAGGACGCGGCTGCCGGCGTACCCGTGCGAGAGGATCACGAGCGGGAAGGCTTCTCCCTTGAGGGCGGGGGCGGAGCGGTTGGCGCGGCCGCGCGTCAGGAAGGGTTTGTCGGGGGCGCTGCCCAGCACGTCGCTGTAGGTGGTCAGGCCGCTGCCGCTGCGGCCGGCGGTGGGGTACCAGACTTCGACGGTCAGGGGGCGGTCGTAGGTGGGCACGACGCCGTCCTTGGCTTTCACGATGTCCAGCTGGCCGGGGTTGACGAGGTCCAGGGTGCGCACGCCCACGGCGTACTGGCCGCGCGCGGCGAGTTCGGGTGCGTCGGGGCGCAGGTCGCCGGGAACGGTCAGGGAGGTGCTGAGCGGCGCGGGCAGGGGCGAGGTGGTCTGGGGCGCGGTGGTCTGGGCGTGCGCGGCGGGCGCGGTCAGCAGCAGGGCAAGGGACAGGAACAGATGGGATGATTTCATGATGTAGCCTCCACGTGCAGACCGGACCGCTCAGGCAGGTGCCCCGAGACGGCCCGGACCGTCAACTGGTTTGTGATTCAAAGCGCAGCATACTCTGTTCCTGATTCGTCAGGGGTCAGTCAGCGTGCCCGCCGGTTCAGGCACGTCCAGACAACAGAAAAACCCCCGCGCAGGGCGGGGGCTGTGGGCAGAAGTCAGGGCAGAAGCGGCATTCAGCTTTCGCTGTAGCTTTTCTCGATGGGCATGCCCACGGCGTTGCCCCACTCGGTCCAGCTGCCGTCGTAGTTGCGCACGTTCGGGTAGCCCAGCAGTTCGCGCAGCACGAACCAGCTGTGGCTGCTGCGCTCGGCGATGCGGCAGTACGCGATGACTTCCTTGTCAGCCGTGACGCCCTCACCCTCGTACAGGGCCTTGAGTTCGTCGGCGGACTTGAAGGTGCCGTCCTCGTTGGTGGCTTTCGCCCAGGGAATGGAGCGCGCGCCGGGAATGTGGCCGCCGCGCAGCACGCCTTCCTGCGGGTAGTTGGCCATGTGCGTGACCTTGCCGCTGAACTCGTCGGGGCTGCGCACGTCGACCAGGGCGCCCTTGCCGTCCTGCACGGCTTTCAGGTGGGCCTTGACCTCGTCGCGGTAGGCGCGGAGGCTGTCGTCGCGGGTCAGGGCGGGGTACTCGCTGGCCTGCACGGGGGTGGCGTCGGTGGTGGTCTCGCGGCCCTCGGCCATCCACTTCTGGCGGCCGCCGTTCATGAGTTTCAGGTTCTTCACGCCGCTGTAGCTCAGGAACCAGTAGGCGTAGCTGGCCCACCAGTTGCTCTTGTCGCCGTACAGGATGATCTGGTCGTCGGCCCCGATGCCCAGGCTGCCCAGCAGCGCCGTGACCTTGTCGGGCGTGATGAAGTCACGTTCGACGGGGTGCCACAGGTCGGTCTGCCAGTCGAGTTTCACGGCGCCAGGGATGTGGCCGGTGTCGTACAGCAGGATGTCCTCGTCGACCTCGATCAGGCGGACGCCGGGGGTGTTCAGGTTCTGGGCGACCCAGTCGGTGCTGACCAGTACGTCTTTTACGTATTCCATGTGTGTTGCCTCCTGTGGCTGGTGTGCGCCCGGCGGGGCCGGGGGATGAGACTTCGGGATGACCTCCGGGATTGTACTCTGAGACGCCACTAATTGACAAAAGAGGTCAACTGGACAGGGTCACCCAATCCCGCCCCCCCACCCGGCGCTACAGTACCCGCATGAGCGACAGCGCCCCCGCCCCCCTGCCCGAGAAACTCCAGAGCATCGTCACTATGTTCCGCAGCGCCCCCAAGGCCCTGCGCCTCCAGGCCCTGCTGGAATACAGCAAGAAACTGCCCGGCCTGCCCGAGAAGTACGTCGAGCACCCGGAATTCCTGCAACCCGTCCCGGAATGCACCAGCCCCTTCTTCCTGGTCACCGAGCGCGACGACGCGGGCGGCGTGAACATGTACTTCAAGGTGCCCGAGGAAGCCCCCACCGTGCGCGGCTACGCCGGCATCCTGCACGAGGCCCTCAGCGGCGCCACGGCCGACGAGATCCTCAGTGTCCCCGACCAGTTCTACATGGACATGGGCCTGACCGAACTGATCACCCCCATGCGCCTGCGCGGCATGGGCGCCATCCTGATGCGCCTGAAGAACGACGTGCGCGAACACGCCCAGGCGTAAACCAGGACCCACCCCGCAGGCCGCCCAGTGCAAACCCGGCGGCCTGACAGCGGTTTCCAGTTCCATTGAGGGGCCAACAGCATGCCCCTCAACTCCACTTCCAACCGCTGTCTTTCTCAGGTGCTCGCTCCGCTCGATTCAGAGGTATTGAGGAATCCCAATACCTCTGAATTCTGCTGTGACGGCTACCAGCCGGTGCTCCAGCAGGGCCGTTCAGTCTTCGGGCAACACGGCGTCCAGAAGGAGGACGGTCAGGCTCAGGCCCAGGCCGTAGGCGACGTGCGCGCCCAGTCGGTTGGCGTGCCCGCGCGCGGGACTGCCGGCCGGGCCGTCCTGTAATCCCAGCAGCGGCACGAAACCCTCATCGACCAGCGCCCACAGGCCCACGCCGAACGCCGCGCCCTTGACCGGGTTGCCGCGCCCGGCGAGCGCGCCGTACAGGCCGCCGCTGACGGCTCCCATGCCCCAGTGGACGGCCTCGCTGAGGGCCGCGCGGGTCTGCTTACCCGGGGCGTGCCCGGCCACACCCTCGTAGGCGAGGCGGCCCAGGGCGGCGGTGCTGCTCTCGCCGGGTTCATGCACCTGCCCGAGCGGGGCGATGGAGTGCGCGTCGGGTTTCGGTTTCTGATCCTGGCCGCCCCCGTCGCTGTCAGCCCCTCCGCTGCTGCCCTCGACGAGCGGCGCGGCGCGGGTCCAGTACTGCCCCATGGCGAGGGTGCCGGCCGCGCCGCCGACGAGGCCGATCAGGATGCTGCGGTAGGTGCTGTGACGGTGACTCATGCGGCCCACCGTACGGGGCTGGGAGCCGCACGACTCCCGCGCGGCCCCCAGAGTGAAGGTTTCCCTACCGTTGTCCCAGGGCTCCCTGAACGCGGGTCAGCCGAGCTGACTGACTTCCCGTTCCGGCAGTCCGGCGCGGTGCGCGGCCCGCAGCGCCGCGAGCGCCTGCCCACGGTGGCTGATGGCGCGTTTCTCGGCGACGGTCATCTCGGCCAGGGTGCGGGTGTCGCCGTCCGGGACGAACAGCGGGTCGTACCCGAAGCCGTTCTCGCCGCGCGGCCCTTCGAGGAGCGTGCCGGGCAGTTCGCCCCGGTACGTCTCGAGGTGCCCGTCCGGGTACGCCAGGATGATCACGGACACGAATTTCGCGCGGCGGTTCTTCTGCCCGCGCAGGCGCTCGAGCAGGAACACGTTGCGTTCCGTGTCGTTCTCGGCGTTGCCGTAGCGGGCGCTGTACACGCCGGGCTCCCCGCCGAGCGCCTCGACCTCGATGCCGCTGTCGTCGGCCAGGGCCGGCAGGTTCAGCATGTGCGCGGCGGCGCAGGCTTTCAGGGCGGCGTTCTCCTCGTAGGTCGAGCCGGTCTCCTCGGGCAGCGGCAGGCCGTCCAGGCCGCGCAGTGTCCAGCCGAGATCACCCAGCGCCTCCTCGATCTCTCGGACCTTGCCGCTGTTCCCGGTCGCCACGACCACCATCATGCCTGCCCCTGCTGCCCCGTCACTCATCACACCCGCAAGTCTAGACGATAGGGCCGCGCAGCGAGTGAAAATCCCGACAGGAACGTCAGTGAGCCTGCGCCATGGCCTGCACCACGCGGTCCTGCACGGCCCGCAGGGTGAGGATGGGCGTGTCCTCGGGGCCGTTCATCAGGACGGCGAAGGCCAGGGTGCGGCCGCTGCGGCCCGTCACGTACCCGGCCAGGGCACTCACGCCGGGCAGCGTACCGGTCTTGGCACGCACGTCGAGGTTCAGGCCGCGCATCCGCAGGGCCAGCGTGCCGCCGCGCCCGTCGTGGGCGGGTACGTTTTCGCCCGTCCCGGCCTGCGGGAGCGCCTCGATGAACGCGTTGCCCCGGCTGCGGTACAGCGCGGCGGGCAGCAGCCGCGCGGGCTGAGCGGCCCTCAGGGCGGCGGCCTGCGCGGCGGGCGTGGGGTACGGCAGGTCGTGCATGACGGTCAGCAGGGTGCCCAGCGCGCGGGGGCTCAGGCGGGAGTCGCGGCTCAGGCCGCTGCCGTCGGCGAGTTTCAGGCCGCTCAGGTCCACGCCGATCTGCCGCAGGAACGCCCGTTCGCGGGCCAGTGCGCCGCGCAGGGTGCCGTTCCCGCCGGGCGGATGCGCCAGTGTGGCCAGCAGACTCTCGGCCAGCAGGTTGTCACTGGGCCGCAAAGTGCGGGCCAGCACGGCCTGCGGCGACTCGCTGCGCACCACGGCCACGCCCTGCTCGGGCCGCCGGGCGACCGGCACGAACACCTCCGGTTCGGCGGGCTTCTCCCCCGCCCCGGCCGGAGGGGTGGGCGGCAGGTACGGGGTGAACGGCGCGGCCCGCCCCGGCGTGTCAGAGGCCACCTGCACGCCCGCCCGGCGCAGTTCGGCGGTCAGAGCCGCGCCCAGCCGCGCGTGGGCCTGCGCGGCGCCCGGCGGCGGCTCGTCACGCCAGCCCTCCAGTCGCAGACCGGTCAGGGGCACCCCGACGATCAGCGAGGCGAAACTCGCGGTGTCCAGGGTCTCGTCCAGCCGGACCTCGCCCACCTCGCGCAGCCCGCGTGCGTACGCCTGCCGCGCCAGCGAGCGCAGGCTGTACCCGCCGCCGCTCACGCTGAGGGTGGGGTCGCCGCTGCCGCGCAGGGTCACGGCCTTCACGCGCGCCTGCACGCCGCCCGCGCCCACCTGCGCGGCCGGGACGGTCAGCTGCGCCGTCCACGCGCCCCCCGCGCCGCCCACGCCGTGCAGGACCGAGGCGGCCGTGACCAGTTTGGTCGTGCTGGCCGGAATGAACGCCCCGTCCGGCTCCTGCGCTTCCAGGACCGGGCCGCCCCCCACCTCGCGCAGCAGGATGCCCACGCGCACGCCGCGCGGCAGGTCCGCCAGGGCCGCCTGCACGCCTGCACTCAGGCCCGGTTCGCGCGTCAGGTGAAAGGCGCCCGCAGAGGCCGGGAGGGGCGCCGGGGCCACGGCCGCGCCGCCGGGCAGCAGAAGCAGCGAGAGCAGCAGAAGACGGCGCATCCCCCGCAGGATAGCGGCAAGCGCCGGGACGAACGTGCGGGCAGGCCCGGCGGCGCGGCCTGAAGTCAGGGCAGGGTCACATCACGCTGTCACTTTCACGCAGCAGGATGGGCGCCTGGAACGCGGCGGGCAGCCACTGGTCCTGCGCGTGAATCGCCTGGGGCGGGCAGGAGTGCAGGCAGGCCATGCAGCCCGTGCAGGCCGTGAGGTTCAGCAGCAGGCGCACGCCGCCGTCGGGTTGCAGGTCGCGGGTGATGGCGTCGGTGGGGCACACGTTCGTGCACACGGGGCAGTCGATGCAGGTGTCGTCGATCAGCGGGGCAGGCCAGTACAGGCCCACTCCCTCGGGTGGCGCGGGTTTCAGGGTGCGGGCGCGCCACTGCCATTCCTGCGGGGTGCGGTCCTCGGGCACGCTCCAGTCCACGAACGGCAGCGGGCTTTCCGGGAGGCTCTGCGCGACCTGCTGCCCGGCCGCGCGGAACATCGCGCCAAACGCGCCGCGCCGCGAGACTTTCAGGGCGCGGCCAGCGTCTTCCGGCGTGACCGCACGGACCGTGACCGGCGCGGGGCGGCCGGTCGGGGCGCGCAGACGCTGCGTTTCTTCCAGCACACGCTCCAGGCGGGCGGGCACGTCGGGCGCGCCGACCGCGCAGGTGTCGCAGGCCCCGTGAATCAGGGTCAGCGGGGTGTTCCACGCGCCGGCCGCCGACAGCAGCGCGGGTGTCACGCGGCCCAGGCAGGGCAGACTGGGGCCGCCCGCGCCGCTCTGCGAGCAGGTCAGGCTGGCGTCCTGCGCCGGAGCGCCCGGCTGGGACTGCTGGTCTTTCACGCTCTGCAGGGCGGGCAGCAGGTTGTACTCCAGCGCGCCGGTCGGGCAGACCTGCACGCACAGGCCACAGCCGGTGCACAGGTCCGCGTCGATCTGAATGCTGGCCCCGACCATGCCGACGTTGATGGCGTCGTGCGGGCAGGTGGCGTGGCAGGCGTCACACCCGCCGACCGCCTGCCGTTCCAGCAGGCAGCGGGGCGGCGTGAACCTCGGAACGTGATTCCCGGAGTCATCCAGGCGGGCCAGAACACCTTGCAGCATGAGCGGAGTCTACGCGCCCGGCGGCCCGGAAGCCCGTGAGGCCACGCCAAGTGCGGCGCGCACGGCGCTGGCCACCTCGTGCGGGTGGGTCCAGTGCAGCTGGTGGCCGCCGCCGGGCAGGTCGAGCTGCGCCGCGTTCGGCAGCAGGGGCGTCAGGAGGTCGGCGTGCTGCGCGGGCGGCGACAGCCGGTCCTGCCGCCCCGCCAGCACCGTGACGGGCACCGTCAGCGCCGGGTAGTGGGGTTGCAGGGCCGCGAGCTCCCGGCTCAGGGTGCGGTTCTCGCCGGCCAGGGCGTGCACCTGCGCGCGGCGGCGCGAGAAGGCCAGCATCAGCGTATGCCACAGCGGCGGGACCGGGTACGGGTGGAAGGCGCGGCGGCCCTCGATGCGCGCCACGATCCGCCCGACCGGCAGCAGCAGCGCGCGGGTCAGCAGGGCCTCCAGGCCCGGCACAAGCGGCACGAACGCCAGCGGGCGGGTCAGGCCGCGCGCCGGGTGCGACAGCGGCGCAATCAGCACCAGCGCCGAGACCCGCTCGGGGTGCCGGGCGGCCAGGGCCAGCGCGACCGCCGCGCCGTACGAGTGCCCCAGCACCGTCACCTGCGGGACGTTCAGGTAGTCGAGCAGTTGCGTCAGGCGGCGCACGTTCAACTCCAGCGTGACGGGCGTGCCGGGCCGCGCGGGCGTGTACCCGTGACCGGGGCGGTCCGGGGCGATCAGGTACGCGCCGTCCAGCAGCGGCCACAGCGGGCACAGCGGCCAGTCCAGGGTGACGCCGTCGCTGCCGTGGATCAGCAGCAGGGGCGGCGCAGTCGGGGGGCCGCTCAGCAGCGTGTGGGTGGGGCCGTCCGGGAGGGGCAGGACCGGGCCGGGCGGCGGAATGCGGCGCGGCAGGCGGCGGGCGTGCCGGGACGTGACCGCCACGCCCAGCGCCAGCAGCGGCAGCGCCGCCCAGGACCAGCGGGCGCGCGTCACGGCGTGTCCCGCCGGGTGGGAACGCGCAGCGTGATGAACAGCACCCCGGCCAGCCCCACCAGTACCCACGCGACCTGCCCGGCCAGCACCGGGATGCGCGGCACGCTCAGGCCCACGGCCAGCGCGATGGAGGCGCAGGCGATCCACTTGGCGCGCAGCGGCATGCCCCGCCCGGCCCGGTAATCCGCGACCAGCGGCCCCACCACCGGGCGCGACAGCAGCCACGCCTCCCAGCGAGGGTCGCCGCGTGAGAAGGCGGCGGCCGCCAGGATGAACCACACGGTGCCGGGAAACGCCGGCAGGATCAGGCCCAGCAGCCCGAAGGCGCACAGCACGAACCCCAGCGCCACCCACAGCGACCGGAAGCGGGAGGGGGGGCGGGTCATGCCTGTCAGAGTAGCGCCTGTCCCGGCGTGCGTGCCGCCGCTCAGGCCGGATCGTGCGCGTGGGGCGGTAGGATCAGGATGCCGTCCTCGTCGGCACTGATCAGGTCGCCGGGGCGTACGGTCACCCCGGCGAAGGTGACGGGCACGTCGCGCTCGCCGGTCGTCGCCTTGCCGCTGCGGCGTGGGTGCACGGCCAGCGCGCGAATTCCGACGTTCAGGCCGCGCAGTTCGGTGGTGTCGCGCACGCAGCCGTTCACGATCACGCCCGCCCAGCCCCCCTGCTCGGCCAGTTCGCCCAGTTGCCCGCCCAGCAGCGCGCAGTTCAGGCTGCCGCCGCCGTCCACGACCAGCACGCGGCCCTCGCCGGGCGTGCCCAGCACCTCGCGCACCAGCGGGTTGTTCTCGTGAACGCGCAGCGTGACGGCCCGCCCTGTGAAGCGCGGGCGACCCCCGAACTCCTGAAAGACCGGCGCGAACACCGGCGCGTCCGGGTACAGGTCGCTCAGGTCGGTGGTGGGCAGGTCGGTCAGCGGCAGGTCCTGTTCCGGCAGGTCGTGGGTCATGCTCCAGTCAAGCAGTCGCCCGGCGCGCGGGGCCGGTACCCGACCGGGAACGCCCCTGCAACCCGCGCGGGAACGCCCCGCCCGCCGGTGGGTTCAGGTGGAGGGCGCGGCCGGGTGGGTGGGCGCGTGGTGGATGCGGCCCGCGTGCCCGCTCAGGAACGATCCGTCGTACCCGCGCCGCCACGCCATCAGTTCCGCCAGGATACTCAGCGCGACCTCCTCGGGCGCCTCGGCCCCCAGGCGCAGGCCGATGGGCGAACGCAGGCGCGAGAGTTGCGCGTCCGTGAAGGTCACGCCCTCGCCTTCCAGCGTGGCGAGCAGGTCCAGCGCGCGGCTGCGGGGGCCGAGCACGCCCACGTACTCCGCGCCGGATTCCAGCGCGTGCCGCAGACAGATCCGGTCCCGGTCCACGTGGTGGTTCATGACGATCAGGTGCGCGCGCGGCGAGGGCGTGAACGCCCCCAGGTCCTCGGGGCTCAGGTCGTGCAGGGTCGCGCCGGGGAAGCGGCCGGGCGTCAGGTACGCGCCGCGCGGGTCGATCACGTGCACGTCGTAGCCCAGCGCGTGCGCCTGCGCCGAGAGCGGCATGGCGTCGTGCCCGGCGCCGTACAGCACCAGTTGCGGCGGCGGGCTGCTCAGGTCGATGAAAACCGGCGTGCCCTCCGCGCCGTCCGCTCCCGGCAGGGTCAGGGTCGCGGCGCGCGGTTCGCGGCTACCCAGGCGTTCCAGCGCCGCCGCGACCGCCGGGGCGTGCAGGTCGGCGCTCAGCGCGCCCAGTACATCAGCACCGGGCACCTCTCCGCCGGGCATGACCAGCGCGCGGCCCTCGCCGTACAGGGGCACGATCAGCGCAGCCGCCCGCCCCGCCTCCAGCGCCGAGAGCCACGCGGCCGTGACCGGATCGTGGGCGTCCACGCGTTCCACGCGCACGTCCACGCTGCCGCCGCAGCCGATGCCCAGACCCCAGGTGGCGTCCTCGGACAGGTCATAGTGAGTGACGGTTGGCGCGCCCGTGCGGATCACGTCCAGCGCCACCTCGACCACCTCGGCCTCCAGGCAGCCGCCGGAGAGCATGCACACCTGCGCGCCGTCATCCAGGACCAGCATGCGGGTGCCCTCGCGGCGGTACGCGCTGCCGTGCACGCCCACGACGGTCGCAATGGCCGCCTGTTGCCCCCGGCCCAGGGCGTCACGCAGGGCGCCCAGCAGGGCGCGGGTCTCAGCAGCATTCATTGCCGCTCACTGTAGCGCCGCCAGGGTTGGCGCAAGGTGGCCCCTCTCCCGACTCTGGCGCGGTTGCCCCAAGGTTTCCTGGGCGGCCCCTCACGCGCCCGCACCCGCGCGTGCTTCACACTGGGAAGCATGCTGGACAACATCCTGAATACCGTCAAACGAGGGGCCGAGCGGGTGCAGCGGCGCGGCGAGGAAGTCGCGCACGCCACGCGCCTGCGCATGGAAGTCTTCCAGCTGTCGCGGGAACTGGACGCCCTGTACGCCCGCCTGGGCCGCTCGTACCACGCCGGGGCCGACGTGGAGGTCCTGAGCGGCGTGCGCGAGGACATCCGCCGCGTCGAGGAAGAAATCCGCGCCCGTGAACGCCTGATCACCGAACTCGGCGCGGACGCCGAGCCCGACATGCCCGCCCCAGGACCGGCCACCGACACCGGACTGGTCAGCGCGGCCACCCCTGGGAGCACGCCCGCGCCCCGGACCGAGCCGACCGTCCCCGCCCCCGTTCCCCACCCGACCCAGCACCCCACTCCGCACCCGACCCCGGAGGTCCGCATGACGAAAGACACCGATACCCCCATCCCCACCACGCCCGACCCGACCGTGCAGCACAGCGACGAGAAACTCCCGCTGGGCGATCAGACCGCCAGCATGGGCAACGAGGCCGCCCGCGACGACATGGCCCGCCACCAGAACACCATCGAGGAAGGCAAGGCCGCCAGCCGCAACCCCGACCCGCTGGACAAGTAAGGAAAGCAGGAGGCGGGGAGCGGTGCGCGGGAGTCAGGAACACTGACCGCGCACCGCCTCCCGCTTCGCTTACTCGGCGTCCCGTACGAACTGTGCGGGGCGTTTTTCCTTGAAGGCCGTGACGCCTTCCTCGTGTTCCCAGTGGTCCCCGGCGAGTTGTTGCAGGGCGGCTTCCTGATCCAGCGCCTCGTCGAGGGTGCCGGTCATGGCGGCGTTCAGGGCCTGCTTGGTGAGTTTCAGGGCGTTGGCGGGGCGCGCAGCGAGGCGTTCGGCGTAGGCCTGCACGGCCTGCTCGAAGGTGTCGTCCGGGAAGACCTGTTCGCACAGGCCCAGGCGCAGGGCGTCGTCGGCCCTGACGCGGTCGGCAAGGGCCATCATCTCGAAGGCGCGGTGGTAGCCCACGAGGCGCGGCAGGAACCACGTGCTGCCGGAATCCGGGACGAGCGCGATGTTGCTGAACACCTCGATCAGGCTGGCAGACTGCGCCCACAGGCGGATGTCGCCGCTTAGGGCAAGGCTCGCTCCGGCCCCGGCCGCCACGCCGTTCACGGCGGTGATCACGGGTTTGCCCAGGCCGCGAATGGTGCGGATCAGGGGGTTGTACGTGGCGTTCAGGTGCTCGGTGAAGGTCATGCCGCGCCCGGACACGTCCCCGAGGTCCTGCCCGGCGCAGAAGCCGCGCCCGGCCCCGGTGATCACGACGACACGCACGGCGCTGTCGGCGTCGGCGGCGCGCAGTTCGGCGGTCAGGGCGAGCAGCAGCTCGTCGTTGGCGGCGTTCAGGCGGTCCGGGCGGTTCAGGGTCAGGGTCCGCACGCCTGCGCTGGTGTGCGCGGCAATAACGCTCGTTTGGGTCATGCCCGTCAGGGTACCGCCTGCCGGGGCGCGCGGTACACTCGCCCGCGTGAGCGACCCCCACCCAGAGTCCCTGAACGCCGACCAGACCGGCACCCCGAATGCGGCCGGGCTGCCCGTGATCCTGGCGCTGGATGTCAGCAAGAACCGCATCGGGTTTGCGGTGAACGCGGGCACGCTGGCGTTCGGGCGGGGCAGCGTGGACCGCAAGCGGCTGCCGCTGGACCTGAAGGCCGTGCGCCTGAAGGTCGCCGAGACCGGCGCGACCCTGCTGCTGCTGGGGTTGCCGCTGCGCACCGACGGCGCGCACAGCCCGGCCGCCGACCGCGTGCGGGCCTTCGGGAAGATCCTGACCGAGAAGGGCTACGTGATCGCCTACCAGGACGAGCGGTTCACGACCCGCCGCGCCCGCGACCTGGGCGCCGCCGACGAGGACGAGGCGGCGGCCGTGCAGATCCTGGAACTGTACCTGCTGGGCCGCTCCTGAGCGCGGGCCGGGGGCGGGGTGTGCCTCACGCAGAAACGCCCTGAACATGGTGCCGGTACAGAACAACGCGCCCACGCCCGTATAATCGCGGTATTCAAAGGATCAGGTGCACCTGCCGGGCCGCCCGTGGCCCGCATGGCAGCGCACCCGCGGAGGTTTCGATGCAAGGCAACATGATGGACGTTCAACTGACCGTACCGACCATTCTCGAACGCATCCGCACGCAGTACGCCGCCCGCGAGGTCGTCAGCCTGCTGGTCGCCGGACGTGACGAGCAGGGCAACCCGGTGGCCCACAAGCATCGCACCACCTACGGACAGGTCGCGGACCGCGCGCTGCGCCTCGCCGCCGGCCTGCTGGGCCTGGGCCTGCAACCGGGCGACCGGGTGGCGACGCTGGCCGTGAACTCGTTCCGGCACCTGGAGGCGTACCTGGGCGTGCCCAGCGCCGGGCTGGTGCTGCACACCGTGAACATCCGCCTGCACCCCGAGCAGATCGCCTGGATCCTGAACCACGCCGAGGACCGCGTGCTGCTGATCGAGAACGTGTTCGCCGCGATGATCCCCGCCCTGAAGGCCGCCTGCCCGAAACTGGAGCACATCTTCGTGCTGGGGCCGACGCCGCAGCCCATCCCGCTGCCCGGCGTGGCCGACTACGACACGTTCGTGGGCGACAGCGCCCCCCTGGCCCGCTACCCGCAGATCCAGGAGACCGACGCGGCCGCCATGTGTTACACCAGCGGCACCACCGGCAACCCCAAGGGCGTGGTGTACACGCACCGCTCCACGCTGCTGCACTCGATGGTCAGCGCGCCCAAGGACGCCCTGAACGTCGGTGAGGCCGACAGCGTGCTGCCCATCGTGCCCATGTTCCACGTGAACGCCTGGGGTCTGCCGTACACCTGCGCCATGTACGGCGCCAAGCAGGTGTACGCCGGGGTGTTCGCGGACGGCCGCAGCGTCGCCAGCCTCCTGCGTGACGAGCAGGTGACCATCACGGCGGGCGTGCCCACCATCTGGATGGGCCTGCTGGGCGAACTCGACCGCGCCGCCGCCGACGGGCAACCCTACGACCTGAGCCGCGTGGAACGCATGATCGTGGGCGGCAGCGCCGCGCCCGAAAGCATGATCCGCGCCTTCTCGGACCGCCACGGCCTGAGCCTGCTGCAGGCCTGGGGCATGACCGAAACGCACCCGCTGGGTACCGCCAGCGGCGTCCCGGCCGGCGTGGACCCCACCAGCGACGAGGGCTTCGCCCTGCGCGCCAAGCAGGGCCGCACCGTGCCCCTGATCGAACTGGAGATCCTCAGCGACGACGGTCAGCGCCTCCCGCACGACGGGAAAACCATGGGCCGCCTGATCACGCGCGGCCCGTGGGTGGCGAACAGCTACTTCAAAGGCGAGGGCCAGAGCAACTTCTTCGACCTCGACGGGCAACTCTGGTTCGACACGGGCGACATCGCCACCCTGGACGAACGCGGCTACATGCACATCCAGGACCGCGCCAAGGACCTGATCAAGAGCGGCGGCGAATGGATCGGCAGCGTCGACCTGGAAAACGCCATCATGGCCCACCCGGCCGTCGCCATGTGCGCCGTGATCGCCATGGACGACCCCAAGTGGGACGAGCGTCCCCTGGCCATCGTCGTGCCCCGCCCCGGCCAGACGGTCACGCACGACGCCCTGACCGAATTCATCGCGCCCAAATTCGCCAAGTGGTGGCTGCCCGACGCGACCGTCGTCACCGATCAGCTGCCCATCGGCGCGACCGGCAAGATCCTGAAACGCGAACTGCGCGACCAGTACCGCGGGTACAGCAGCAACCCCGGCCTGGTGCCGCCCGCCAACCCCGACCGCAGCGAGTAACGGGAAGCAAGCAGGGCCCTGGAGGCGGGAAGCGGTGAAGGACTGACCGCTTCCCGCCTCCCGTTTCCTTGACCCGTTTCCCTGACCCATTTCTCTGACTGGGCGCCGCGCACTGCGTCCCGCGCACCGCTCCCTTACACTTGCGGGCATGGCTGTTTCGGTGGATGGGCAGTGGGTGACGTTCTCGCCTCCGGCGGGTGCCGTGGGCCTGATCGGGGACATGACGGACTGGCGCAAGCGCGCGCCGCTGCCGGTGGTGGATGGCGGGCCGCTGCGCCTGCGACTGCCGCGTGGGGCGTGGGTGGAGTACGCGTGGGTGGACGCGGCCGGCGAGGCGTTCGCGGACCCGGACAACGCGCAGAAGTCCCTGAATCCGTGGTGGCCGTACCCGCGTGCGGCGGTGGTAGGTGAGTACACCCGCCACCCGCTGTGGCAGGCGCCGGACGCGACCCTGAAGGGCACGGCGCACCGCCTGACCTGGGAAGGCACGGTGTTTCCGGGAACGCGCCGGGCGATCGTGTACACGCCGCACGGGTACGCGGGGGGGCCGCTGCCGGTGTACTACGTGCAGGACGGCGTGGCGTTCTACCGCACCGGGAAACTGGGCGACGTGATGGACCGCGCGGTGCAGGCCGGGCTGACGGAGGGCGCGGGCCTGGTGTTCGTGGAACCGGGCGACCGGAACGAGGAGTACTACCTGAACCCCCGCTACCTGGACTTCCTGACGCAGGAGGTGATGCCGCGCGTGGAGGGTGAACTGGTGCAGGCGTCCGTGCGGGGCCTGTGGGGCGCCAGTCTGGGCGGGCTGATCAGCCTGTTCCTGGGGTCCAGGCACCCGGAGTTGTTCAGCCGGGTGGCGGCGCACAGCGGGGCGTTCATCGCGCGGCCCGGCGCCACCCGTGACGGCGTGATCGACACCACCACCGCTGGCGAGTGGCTGCTGGAACAACTGCGCGCCGCGCCCCCCACGCACTTGACGACCAGCCTGGATACCGGCACGCTGGAATGGCTGACCGGCCCGAACCGCCGTATGGCGGGCCTGTTCGCGGACCTGGGTCTGAACCACCAGTACCGCGAGTACCCCAGCGGGCACAACTGGGTCACGTGGCGCGAGGCGCTGCCCGAGGCGTTCCTGTACCTGCAAGGCGGCGCGTAAGGGGTACTCCTCACCACCGGGGCGGCGCGGCGCGGCATAGTTCGGGTCACACATGCGACTTCCTTCCCTCGTTCTTTCCGCCGCCCTGGGCCTGTCTCTGGCCGTCTCCGGGGGCCTGCTGCCGGGACTGGGCGGCGCTGGAGCCGTCACGATGACCTACCCGAACAGCACGACCATCCTTCATGAGCAGCCCGGCGACTGGGCGGGCGCGCAGGCCAGCGGCGTGACCGTGGGCGCGGGCGGCCTGAGCCTGAACGCCGGCGCGGCGAGCGGCACGCTGACCTCGGCCACATTACGCGCCCCGGCCTTCGATGAACTGGTGCCGTCCTGGAACGCCGTGACCCCGGCAGGCGGCAGCGTGAGCGTGGAGGTCCGGGCGGAACTGACGGGCGGCCGGTGGTCCCGGTGGTTCAGCTTCGGATCGTGGAGCGGCGGCCCCGAGCGGGCCAGTCTGGACGGGCAGAAGGACGCCTCGGGGCAGATGCTGACCGACACGCTGCGCCTGAACGCGAAGGCGGCGGCGTTCCAGTACCGCGTGACCCTGCGCGGCGCGGGCACCCGCGTGAACCTGCTGGCCTTCAACACCTCGGACCGGGCGCGGCGCGCGGCGGGCCTGGGCACGCCCGGCGACCGCGCTGCGTGGGGCCGCGAGGTGCGCGTGCCCATGCGCTCGCAGATGCTGTACCCGGACGGCGGCGAGGTCTGGTGCAGCCCCACCAGCGTCAGCATGATCCTCGCGCACTGGGGCCGCGCCGTGACCGTACCGGACGCCGCGCGCGGCACCTTCGACCGTGTGTACGACGGCACCGGCAACTGGCCGTTCAATGCCGCGTACGCCGCCACGCAGGGCATGCGGGCCTTCATCACGCGCCTGCCCAGTCTGGCGCAGGCCGAGCGGTTCACGGCGGCCGGGATTCCGCTGGCGGTCAGTCTCGGCTGGAAGGTCGGGGAGTTGCCAGGCGCGGCCATTCCCAGCAGCAGCGGGCACCTGATGGTCCTGACCGGCTTTGACGCGCAGGGCAACCCGGTCCTGAACGACCCGGCCGCCCCCAGCGACGCGGGCGTGCGGCGCACGTACCCCCGCGCCGCCTTCGAGAAACTCTGGCTGACCCACAGCGGCGGCCTGAGCTACGTGATCGCCCCCCCCGGCACGCGCCTGCCCTGACAGGGGCAACTCACGTCGGGATTTCAGATTCCAAATGACAACCTGAAGCCAAGGATGCAAGAGAAATCCCTGCGATTTCTGGATGTCGCCGCCTACCTCCTCATCGATCTGAGCTTGCGTTTGAGAACTTCTGCTCTCGTTTTTGGGCGACGTGAGTTGCCCCTGCCTGCCCTGATGACCGCTGCCCTGCTGGCGGGGGCGCGCGGGTAGACTCGCGGGTATGGAGTTCCCGACCGTCTGCCCAGCCTGCGCCCGTGAGAACCGTGCGGAGTTCACGGACAGTTCCGTGCATGACCTGACCTGCGCGCACTGCGGGGCGCGGTACTGCGTGTTCCTGCGCAAGCAGCGCTTCGAGGTGCTGTTCGATCTGGGTACGCGGGCGTTGATGGACGGGTACGCGCGTGAGGCGGTGGCGAGTTTCGCGGCGGCGCTGGAGCGTTTTTTCGAGTTCTACGTGTGGGCGTTCACGCTGGAGCGCGCCGCGAACGCCGAGCAGGAGTTCGGGGCGGCGCTCGCGGGTCTGGAGGGGACGTGGCGGCACGTGTCCAGTCAGTCCGAGCGGCAGCTGGGGATGTTCGCGCTGGCGTACCTGCTGCGTGAGGGCCGCGAGCCGGATTTCCTGACGGCGCGGGGCCTGGGCACGGATTTCCGCAACCGTGTGATTCACCGGGGTGCGCTGCCCACGCGCGCGGAGGTGGAGGCGTACGCGGCGCTGGTGTTCGCGCTGATCGACCGGCTGCTGACCGAGTTGGGACCGGGCGCGGCGCACGCCGAACTGGCGCAGGAGCAGGGGTTCGCGGCGCATCTGGCAGGCCTGCCGGACGGGGTGACGGCGGTGTTCGAAGAGCATCCGGGCATGTTCCGCGCGCGGCGGTTCGGGGGGCTGGCGCCCACGCCGAAACATTCGCCCCAGCCTGGGCTGGTGCCAGGTCAGGTGCCGGGGCAGGCGCGCAAGCCCGGCAAGGCCGTGAACGACGCGCGGGCGTACCAGCAGGCGCTGTTCCGGCAGGCGCTGGAGGAACGCGGGGCGCTGCTGCGGTCGTTCAAGGGGCCGCCGCCGGGCGGGCCGGGTCCGGAGTAGCGCGTCTGGGCAGGCGCTGGGCGCGGGGCGGCCTTCTCCCCTACACTGCGTCATGTCTGGTGTGTCTGCGGGTGTGTCTGAAGGAGTGCGTGGGGTGGATCGCCGCCGTCTGGTGCGGGTGGCGCGTGGTGAGGAACCGGGGGACCTGCTGGTGCGGGGCGCGCAGGTGGTGCAGCCGGCCACGCGCGAGGTGTTCGCGGCGGACGTGCTCGTCGCGGACGGGCGGATCGCGGCGCTGGGGTCCGGCTTCCAGGCGGCGCGGGTGATCGAGGCGCGCGGGGCGTTCCTCGCGCCGGGGTTCATCGACGGGCACGTGCATATCGAGTCGAGTCTGTTGACCCCGGCGGGCTTCGCGGGCGCGGTGCTGGGGCGCGGCACGACGGGCGTGGTGGCCGAACCGCACGAACTGGTGAACGTGCTGGGCGCGGCGGGCCTGGAGTGGATGCTCGCGGCGGGCCGTTCGTCGGGGCTGCGGGTGTGGGCGTCGGCGCCGTCGTGCGTGCCGGCCAGTCCGTTCGAGTCGGGCGGCGCGGTCGTGGACGCGGAGGGCGTGGCGGGCATGTTGCGCCTGCCGGGCGTGCTGGGTCTGGCCGAGATGATGAACTATCCGGGCGTGCTGGGCGGCAGCGGGGACGTGTGGGACGTGCTGGAGGCCGGGCGTGGCTCGGGTCTGCGGCTGGACGGGCACGCGTCGGGCGTGCGGGGCCGGGACCTGATGGGGTACGCGGCGGCGGGCCTGCACTCGGATCACGAGGCGACCACGCCCGACGAGGCCCGCGAGCGGCTGCGGGCGGGCCTGTGGCTGATGGTGCGCGAGGGCTCGGCGGCGCGGAACCTGGAGGCGCTGCTGCCGGTGCTGCTGGACCGTCCCCGGCGGGCGATGCTGGTCAGTGACGACGTGAGCGTGGACGAACTGCTGGAACTGGGGCACCTGGACCGCCTGCTGCGGACCTGCGTGGCGGGTGGCCTGCACCCGGCCGACGCGGTGGCGCTGGTGACCTGCAACCCGGCCGAGTACTGGGGTCTGCACGACTGCGGGCTGGTCGCGCCGGGCTACCTCGCGGATTTCGTGCTGCTGCGGGACCTGTCGGACTTCGGGGTGCTGGAGACCTTCGTGGGCGGGCAGGAGGCGCGCGCCGGGACGGTCACGCCGCCGCTGCCGGGTGGGGGCGTGAACCTGGGGGCCGGGTGGGACGCGGCAACGTTCGGGGTGCCGGCGCACTGGCCGGTCATGCAGGTCAGCGCGTCGCAGATCACGACCGGGGTGGGCGCGCCGGGCAGCGGGGACGCGCGGCTGGTCGTCGCGAACCGTTACGGGCGGGGCGAGTGGTCGGCGTGCCTGACTTCCGGCACCGGCATGGGGGACGGGGGGACGCTGGGCATCAGCGTGCTGCACGACGCGCACAACGCAGCGTTTCTGGGTGGCACCGACGCGGACGTGCGGGCCGCCGGGCGGGCCCTGGAGGCGATGGGGGGCGGCGTGGTGGTCGTGTCGGGCAGCGAGGTGCGGGCCAGCCTGCCGCTACCGTTCGCGGGCCTGATGACCGACCAGCCTCCCGCAGAGGCGGCCGCGCGCCTGGGCGAGGTGACGGCGGCGTGCCGGGCGCTGGGCTGCCGGTTGCCGTACCCGGTCACGACCCTGAGTTTCCTGGGCCTGACCGTGATTCCGGCGCTGAAGCTCACGCCGCGCGGCCTGCTGGACGTGAACGCCTGGACGTACCTGCCCTGAACTCGCCTGACCTGAGCTGACTGGCGCTGAACCAGCCGGCCCTGCACGCCGCCCTGGCCCGCACTGCACCCGGTGAGGGGATATCCGGCCGGCCCGGCAGCCGCTACACTACCGTGAGGTTTTCCCCATTTCTCAATCGTCACCACAGGTCCCAGAGTCCCGTTCACTGACGTCCACGCAGGCCCTGAGGGTCTTCTCGTGGTCGCGGTGGTGGCTGCTGTCGGCCCTGATCGTCACGCAGGCCCTGACGCTGCTCGTGGCCCTGTGGAGCGACCGGCAGAACTCCGAGCAGGCCCTGAAGACGCAGGCGCAGTCGTCGCTGGAGCAACTGGTGCGGGTCACGTCCGACAACGTCCGCAGTTACCTGCAGAGCGCCTCGCAGATCGTGAAGGTCAACCGCGCGAACATGGGCAGCGGCCTGATCAGCGCCGACGACCCCAGCGGGCAACTCCTGAACTTTCAGGCGCTGCTGGACAGCGTGCCGCAACTGAACGGCGTGCTCGTGGGTCACGCGGACGGCCGCTTCGTGTTCGCCCGGCGCGACGGTCCCGGCAACACCGAACGCTTCACCCGCGTGATCGAGGTCCGGCCGGAACGGCGCGTCCTGACCAGTACGTACAACCAGACCGGTACGCTGACCAGTCAGTCCAGCGAAGCGAACGACTACGACCCGCGCGCGCGGCCCTGGTACGTGCTGGCGCAGCAGAAGCCCGGCGAGGTCGTGTGGACCGACCCGTACATCTTCGCGTCGTCCGGGCAGCCCGGCGTGACCGTCGCGTCCTCACTGACCGGGCCGGGCGGGCCGTTCGTGATCGGCGCGGACGTGCAACTGCGGCAACTCGCGGACTTCCTGACCGGCGTGCAGATCAGCGCCAACGGCCGCGCGTTCATCACCGACGGCAGCGGGCACGCCATCGCCACCTCCCGCGCGTGGCCCGGCGAGCCCGGCACCGGCGTCCCGCTCCTCTCGGAAGTCGCGGACCCGGCGCTGCGCGCCCTGCTGGACGACAACGGCCTGCCCGCCACGCGTGAGGGCACGCGCTGGTACACCGTGAACGGCCAGCAGTTCGCGGCCGTCCTGCGGCCCGTCGAGGTGCAGCCCGGCGTGAACTGGATGGTCGGCGTGTACGCCCCCACCACCGACTTCACTGCCGGACTGAACGGCTCGCGCAGTCCGCTGCTGTTCGTGCTGCTGGTCAGCCTGGGCGGCAGCCTGCTCGCGTGGCCCATCGTGCTGCGCGCCACGCGCCCCCTGGCCGAACTGCAACGCCAGGCGACCACCGACTACCTGACCGGGCTGCCCAACCGCGCCAGTTTCATGGCGCAACTGAACGAAACGCTGCGCGACCCGCCCGGCAGCGCAGCGCTGGGCGTCGCCATGTTCGACCTGGACGGCTTCAAGCAGGTGAACGACACCTTCGGCCACCACACCGGGGACGAGGTACTGCACGCGGTGGGCGCGCGCATGCTGGCCGCGCTGCGCGTCGGGGACACCCTGGGCCGCCTGGGCGGGGACGAGTTCGCGCTGCTGATCCAGGCGAACTCCCGCGAGGAAGTCCGCCTGCGCGTCGAGGGCGTACTGGACGCCATCGCCCGCCGGCCCATCATCGTGGACGGCATCTCGCACGCACTGGCCTCCACCGCCGGACTCGCCTTCCACGACACGGACACCCGCACCACCCACCCCACCGAACCCCGCCCCGAGAACAGCGCCCAGCTGATCGCCCGCGCTGACACCGCCCTGATCCGCGGCAAACGCCGCGAGAAAGGCCGCGTGTGGGTCGAAGGTGAGGTCACCATGCCCACCCTGTTCAGGTAAGACGGGCTCCGGCCCAGTGGTAGGCACACACTGCTGGTCCTGAGCGGGCGCACGAAGTGGCCGGCCCTCGCAGGCCCACCCACTCCCTACACCCCACAGTCCCCTTACCGCCCCGCTTCGACCTCGATGCCGTCCGCCTCGCTCATGCGGACGATATTTGCCAGGGTGTGAATGGGGACGTTCAGGTCCGCGAGTTTGGCGCGGCCCTCCTCGAACTGCTTTTCCACGACGCAGCCGATTCCCAGCAGCTGGGCGCCACTGACCTCGATCATGCCCGCCAGCGCCCGCAGCGTGCCGCCGGACGCCAGGAAGTCGTCAATGACGACCACGCGGTCCCCGGCCCCCAGGAACTCGCTGCTGATAAACAGGTCTACCACGCCGCCCTTGGTGCGGCTGACGGACTGCGCGGTGAACGCAGGTTCTTTCATGGTGACGGGTTTCTTCTTGCGGGCGTACACCATCGGAACGCCCAGCACCATGGCCGTGGCGATGGCGGGCGCGATCCCGCTGACCTCGATGGTCACGATCTTGCCCGGGTTCAGCGGCGCGAAGTGCGCGGCGAACACCTCGCCCATCTCGCGCGTCAGGTGCGGCAGGAGCTGGTGGTTCACCAGTCCGTCCACCTTGAGAATCCCGCCGGGAAGAACCTCGCCCTGCTGCCGAATCGCGTCCACGAGTGCCTGCATGCGCTGAAGTGTACCCGCTGGGGTGGGGCGGCGGCAGGCGACCCGGCCGGCGCGGCAGACTGTGGGGGTGCCTGACCTTCCTGACCTGACCCCTGCCGAGTTGACGGCCTTCGCGCAGCAGTTCGGTCTGGAGCCGTCCCTGACGCGCCTGCCGAGCGTGGGGATCGTGAACCGCGTGTACCGCGCCCGCCGGGCCGGGCAGAACGTGGTGCTGCGCGTGCCCATGCCCGGCGACGAGGAGGACACCCTGACCGAGAGCGTGGCCGTCCCGGCGGCGGTGCGGGCGGGGGTGCGCACGCCGGAACTGCTGGTGTTCGACGACAGCCGCGCCGTGCTGGACGCCCCGGTGACGGTGTACGCCTTCGCGGCGGGCCGCAGTCTGGACGGGCTGGACTGGGGATACGGGGACCCGCGCCTGTCCCGCGCGTGGCGGGAAGCGGGCCGGGCGCTGGCGTACCTGCACGCCGGGGTGCAGGAGGTCCCGGACCCGCACGGGCGGCTGGAGGTGATCCGCCCGCCCGACCCGGCGCGCACGCGGCAGCGGGTGCTGGAGGCCGGGCGGCTGAGCGTGACGGAAACCATCTGGGCGACGGACCTGACCGCGCGCCTGCTGAGCGAGAACCCGCCGCCCGCGCGGCCCGCGTTCCTGCATAACGACCTGCACGCCGGGAACCTGATGGTCCTGCCGGACGGGTCGCTCGGCGCCCTGATCGACTGGGGGGACGCCGGGTGGGGCGACCCGGTCCTGGACCTGAGTTACTCCGGGCCACTGGCCGCGCCGGACCTGCTGGCCGGGTACGAGGAGGTCACGGTCCTGGGCGTGGGCGGCCGCCTGCGTCTGCTGGCCTGCCTGCTGGACAACGCCACCCGTTACCTGACGCGGCAGCCGGAGGCGCACGAGGACAGTGAGTTGTGGTACACGCGTCCGGCCACGGCGCTGATGCAGCTTCTGCGCGTCAGTCCGCGCGTGCCGGAGTGGCAGGAGGCGCTGGTGGGCCGCCGCTGAGGCCGGTTACAGCTCGTTGATTTCGGGTCTGAATCCGACCTGCCGGATGTACTCCAGGTACTCGGGGCCGGTCAGGGCCTCGCGTTTGCCGCTCAGGGCGACGAACATGGCTTCCAGGACGTTCGTGGCGAAGTTGCGGCTGCCCATGCGGGGCGTGGTGGTGATCAGGCGTTTCACGCCGCGCGTCTTCATCCACTCGCGGTCGGCGGCGGTGATGGTCTGCGTGAGGATCGTCTTTCCGCTGAGGTCCTGCGGGGCGTAGCGTTTGGCGTAGTGGGTGTCCCCGGCGATCACGTCCGCCCAGGCGTAGTACTTGGTGCCGTTGCCCTGCACGCTGGTCTCCTGCTTGGCGCCGGTCGGGTAGAACCAGTCCTGCGGGAGTTTGGTGATGACGGGCAGGATCAGGCCCGCCACGCGCCGCAGGGACGCCAGCGAGCGCAGGGGCCGGTCGATGTTCAGGCCGAACACGATGTCCCCGAACACGATGTCGGCGCCCTGTTCGGCGAGGGCCTCGGCCATGCCGAAGCGGTCCACGGCGGAGACCATCAGGACCTTCTGCGTGCGCCAGTTCAGGACCGGGTCCAGCTGCGCGATGGCGTCGCGTTCCAGGGTGTTTTTCAGGCCGCTGCCGTCCAGCACCGGGGTGATGCGCGCCCCGGCGACCAGCTTACGGACGTTCGTGAACGTGTAGCGTTTCCCGCCGGCCAGCAGGTACAGGTCCGCGCCGCCCAGCCCGAAGGCGTCCACGCGGCCGTCGAGCGCCTGGAACATGGCGGCCATCTTGCGGGCGTCGCCGTCCGTGCCGATCCGTTCGATGATGAAGGGCTGGCCGAGCACGGTGGCGGTTTCGCGGGCGTTGCGGGCGCTGCTGCCCAGGCTGACGCTGACGACGTGCTTGTGCCCGGCGGGCGCGGGCTGCCAGCCCTGGAGGGGATCGGTCATGCGGGGCATTCTACGCGTGGGGCGGTCCGCACGTCCGGCCCAGAGGCCCCGCCCGGGCGATCAGCTCAGGCGTCCGGCGTCAGGGTCACGCGCGCTCCCGTGCGGGCCGAGGCGTACAGGGCGTCCAGCACGCGCGCCTGCGCGACGGCGTCGGCGGGAGGGTACAGCGCCGCTTCCTGTCCGCGTGCCGTGCGCTGGAAGTGCGCGACCATGCGCGCGTACCCGTTGGACGGCGGGAATTCCTCGTGGCTTTCCTGGCCGCCCACGTTCAGGTGCAGCGTCACGGGCTCGTGCGTGTGGCTGTGATACACACGGGGCACGTCCAGCGTGCCGAGCGTTCCCACGACCGTCAGGCGGCTGAAGCTGGGGTCCGTCCAGTCGAACGCGCAATCCAGGCTGCCCAGCGCACCGCCGAAATCCAGCGTGCCGCTGAGGGCCACGTCGATGTCGCCCGTTCCGGCCTGCGCCCCGGCGGGGGTCCAGCGGGCGGCGGCGGTCACGGCCTGCGGTTCGCCCAGCAGCAGGCGCATCAGGTTCACGGGGTAGGTGCCCACGTCGAACAGCGCCCCGCCGCCCTGCGCGGCGTTCCAGCGGAAGTCGTCCGGGTTGGTCATGTGGAAGCCGAACGCGCCGTGCACGGACCGCACCTCGCCCAGCGTGCCGCCCCGCACGAGTTCCACGATCCGCAGGATGTGCGGCTGGAAGCGGTACGCGAAGGCTTCGAGCAGCGTGCCGCCCGTCTGGGCCGCCGCGTCCGCGAGTTGCTGCGCCTCGGCGGCGTTCAGGGTCAAGGGCTTCTCGGTCAGGACGTGCTTCCCGGCCCGCAGCGCCGCCAGCGTCCAGGGCAGGTGCGCGTCGTTCGGCAGGGGGTTGTACACGGCGTGCACGTCGGCTGTGATCAGGTCGTCGTACGTTCCGGCGACCCTGACGCCCCACTCCTGCGCGAACGCCTGCGCCCGCGCCGATTGAGGGTCACGCACACCCACGAACGCCACCTCACCGCCCGCCTCGCGGATCGCGGGAATCAGGGCGCGGGCAATGCGGGCGGCGCCCAGCAGCCCCCAGCGGAACGCAGGTTCAGTCATACCCGCAGCCTAGCAGCGGTGGCGGGTGACGGGTGACGGGTGACGGGTGACGGGTGACGGGTGACGGGTGACGGGTGATGGTCAACCCCACTCCCCACCAACGCCCCACCGCCTCCCGCGCGCCGCGCCCCCCAGTCAGCGCTTGCTGAGCAGGTACGCCTTGGGATTGTGGCCGCCACTGGCGACCTGGAAGAGTTCGTGAGCGTTCCATTTCTGCTGGTCGGCCATGACGCGTTCGAACAGGCGGATTTCGTGCGTGATGACGCACAGGCGGCCGCGCTGGCTGGTCAGGCGGTGCATTTCTTTCAGGAAGGCGGGGTACAGGGCCTCGTTGCCGCCGTGCGTGCCGATGGCGTCGCCCCACGGCAGGTCGGCCATGACCAGGTCGAACGAGCGGGCAGGCAGGCCGGTGTGCAGGGCGTCGATGGCGGCCACCTCGATGTCGCGTCCGGCGGCGCGGATGTTCGTCTGGGCGCACGTGACGGCGTCGGGGTTGATGTCCACGCCGACCAGGGCGTCGTAGGGGCCCATCAGGGCGCGTTCGATCAGGAGGGTGCCGCTGCCGCTCATGGGGTTGAAGATGCGGTCGTTGTCGCGCTGCCCGGCGAGTTTGTGGGCGGCGTAGGCGATGGTGGCGTTCAGGCCGCCGGACATGTTGCACTCGCGCCACGCGCGGGCACTCAGGGGGCGGCGGGTGATGCGGGCCAGCACGTCCCAGCCTTCACCCTGCTGCTGCGGCAGGATGCGGATCAGGAGTTCGCCGGTTTCGGGTTCGTGCGGCAGTTGCAGCGCCGTCTGGAGTTCCTCGGCGATGCGCTGCATGACGCTGCTTTCCCGTCCGGCCGCGCCGATACGGAAGGAGGTGTGCCCGCCGACCGCGATGACTTCTTTCAGGAAGGCGGTCAGTTCCCCGAGTTGCTGGTGGCCCAGCAGGCCGCGTGGGCGGGGAACGTCCCAGCCCTGCACGCGGTACACGGCGGTCACGCTTTTCAGGCGGGTCAGGCGTTCCGGGTCGCCGGGGTACCAGAAGCGCGGGCCGCGAATGTCACGGGCCAGCGGCACGGTGTCCAGTTCGGTGGTGGCCACGTGCTCCAGGCCGGCCAGCGCCTCGAGTTCGTACTCCCGCGCCGGGGCGCGGGTGCGGTGATCGACCTTGGGTCGGCTGGTTTTCCGCCCGTAGGGCGAGGCGCGGTCTGTGCGGGCAGGTCTGGGCATAGCAGGACAGTATAGGTCGGCAGCGCGGTGGGGGTGCGCGGGGCGTAGAATCCGGCCACTCTATGACCCGCCCACCCCCGAGCCGTCCCCCTGCAGGTCCATCCGACGCGGCGCGCACTGTTCGCCGCAAGACGCTGTATTCACGCCTGAGTCCGCCGCAGCTGATCGCGCTGTCGTTCCTGCTGGCCATTCTGGTGGGCGGCGTCCTGCTGGCCCTGCCGGTGACCCACGGTCTGAACGAGGACGGCACGCGCCGCTCCGTGAATTTCCTGCAGGCGCTGTTCACATCGACCAGCGCGCTGTGCGTGACGGGCCTGAACGTCATCGATCCCGCCAAGGACTTCAACCGGTTGGGGCAGGTGATCATCATGCTGCTGATCCAGCTGGGCGGGCTGGGCATCATCACGTTCGGCACGTCGTTCGCGCTGCTGTCGCGCCGCCGCGTGAACTTCACCGAGCGGATGCGGGTGGCGCAGCAGGTGGGCGCGCTGAACGCGGGTGGCGTGCTGTCACTGATTCGCAGCATCTTCCTGTACACCTTCCTGATCGAACTGGTCGGCGCGGCGCTGCTGGCGTTCCGGTTCGTGCCGCTGGAAGGCTGGGGGCGGGGACTCTTCTACGCGCTGTTCCACTCGATCAGTGCGTTTAACAACGCGGGCTTCGCGCTGTACAGCAACAACCTGATGAACTTCGTGGCGGACCCGCTGGTGAGTATCGTGGTGGCGCTGCTGATCATCCTGGGCGGCACAGGCTTCCTGGTGCAGCTGAACGTGGTCGCGCACCTGATGAACCCGCGCCGCAACCGGCTGGCGGTGCACAGCAAACTGGTGCTGACCATGATGACGGTCCTGCTGGTGGTCGGCACCCTGACGTACCTGATCTTCGAGTGGAACAACCCGGCCACGCTGGGCCCGCTGGGCTTCGGCGCGAAACTGCTGGCCAGCTTCTTTCAGAGCGTCACGACCCGCACCGCCGGCTTCAACACGCTGGATTACGGCGCGATGGGCCTCACGACGCTGTTCATCAGTATCATCCTGATGTTCATCGGCGCGAACCCTGGCGGGACCGGGGGCGGCATCAAGACCAGCACCTTCTACGTCATGATGGCCAGCGCCTGGAGTATGGTGCGCGGCCGGCGCGACGCGACGCTGTTCCACCGCCGCATCGACACCGACACGATCCTGCGGGCCATGACGGTGGGCCTGCTGAGTATCGGGCTGGTGAACATGATGTTCATCCTGCTGCTGGCCCTCAATACCCGCGCGGACGTACGCTTCGTGAACCTGTTCTTCGAGGCGGTCAGCGCCTTCGGCACGGTGGGCCTGAGCATGAACACCACGCCGCTGCTGAACCCCGACCAGCACATCGTGCTGATCATCCTGATGTTCCTGGGGCGCATCGGGCCGCTGACGTTCGCCGTGGCGTTCAGCCGTTCGGGCTCCGGGGACCTGGTCCGCTACCCGGCCGAGAAGGACATCCTGATCGGCTGAGCCCGGCCCGCCGGACGCCCCTCCCCTTTCCCGCCTCTCGCCCACGCCCGGCAGCGGCCCCGCTGCCCGTCAGATAAGGACTTCCCATGAAAAGCAAACAATGCCTGGTGATCGGACTCGGCCGCTTCGGAACGGCGGTCGCCACGACCCTCTACGAGATGGGCCACGAGGTCATCGCCGTCGATCAGCACGAGGAGAACGTTGAGCGGGTCATGAACCTCGTCACGCACGCCGCCATCCTGGACGCCAGCGACGAACGCGCCCTGCGGACCCTGGGCGTCGCGGACTTCGACGTGGTCGTGGTCGCCATCGGCACGGACGTGCAGGCGAACATCCTGGCCACCATGAACGCCAAGAGCCTCGGCGCGCCGTACGTGGTGTGCAAGGCCATCGACGAGATGGCCCGCCGCGTACTGGAACGCATCGGCGCGGACCTCGTCATCCGGCCCGAGCATGACATGGGCGTGCGCCTGGCGCGGCAGATCGCCACGCCGAACATCGTGGACACCCTGGACCTGGGCAGCGATTACGCCGTCGTGGAAATCGAGGCGAACGAGCGCCTGAAAGGCACGCTGCGTGACCTGAACCTCACGGGCCGTTTCGGGGTGCAGGTGATCGCCATGAGCCGCGCCGGGAAGATCGAGGTCACTCCCGGCGCCGAGGACGAACTGCGCCCGCACGACAAACTGGTCCTGATCGGCACGACCCACGCGCTGGACGAACTGCGCCGCTACCTGGGCGAGTAACGCCGGCGGTGGGGAGCAGGCAGTGGAGAGTGGACCGGAGGCCAGCCACTGCCGGCTCCCCACTTCGTACGTCCTACTGCCGGCCCAGGGCCACGACCATCGCCGCCAGCAGCGGCAGGGTCGCAGCGAGGCCCCACACGGCCCCGGCGCGGGCCACGCCGGGACGCAGCAGGAACAGAAGTAGCAGCGCGGCGACGGCCAGGGTCAGCAGCAGGTACAGGGCGTTCATGCGGGCCAGTGTACGCCCCCACCCGCCGCAGTCAGGGGCTCAGCGTTGCCACTGCGTCAGCGTTGCGCCGGTATCAGCGCTATCCCTGTATCAGCGCTGCGCCTGCGTCTGGGCCTCGTCGAGCGCGGCCCTGGCGCTCATCTTTCCGCTGGTGGCCTTCTGGATGGCGGTTTCCAGCAGGGCCGTCCAGGCGGCGTAGGAGGGCGTGGTGGGGCGCGGTACGGCGCGGTTCATCTGGGCGTGCGCGGCGCGCAGCTGCGGGTTCTTCGCGTACCAGCCTTCAAGCAGGGGCACGGCGGCGCGGCGGGGGGGGGCGTAGGCGGTGGCCTGCACCCAGCTGGCCAGTCGGTCTGGGGCACTCAGGTACTGCCAGAACGCGGCGGCTCCGGCCTGCTCGGCGGCGGGGGTGCCGGCCGGGACAGCCAGGGTCGCGCCGCCCAGCGGGACGGTGCACGCGCCGACCTTCTCGCAGGGGAACGGCGCGACGCCCAGCTTGAACAGCGGGAGTTTGCGCGCGTCGGTCCAGTTGGCGACGCTGGCGAGCACGAACACGTTCTGGCCACGCGCGAAGTCGATGGCGGCGCGGGTGGCCTCGTTCAGGGTGCGGGGCTGCGCCTGAGCAGCGGCGCTCATGCGGGCCAGTTGCGTGAGAGCCTCGGTAGCGTCCGGGCTGTTCAGGCGGGGCTCCTGGCCGCTGCTGAGCGTCCCGCCGCGTGACAGGACGTTCGCCTCGAAGGTCCAGGCGTCGGCGGCGACCACCAGGGGTCGGCGGCCGCCCGTGGCGAGGGCGCGGCTGACGCGTTCCAGGTCCGCCCAGGTGTCCGGGACCTTCTGTTCGGCGTTTTCCAGGATGCGGGCGTTGAACATCAGGACCGGAACGCTGACGTTCCAGGGCAGGCCGTAGGTGCGGCCGCCCATCTCGCCGGCGCGCCACACGGCCGGGTAGAAGTCGTTTCTCAGGGCGGCGGGCAGGGCGTCCACGGTGCGGGTCAGGTCCGTCAGTTGCCCGGCGGCGGCCAGCGCGGGGAACTGCGTGAATTCCAGTTGCGCCAGGGCGGGCGCGCGGCCGCTCTTGATGGCCGCCTGGAGTTTGGGCAGCAGTTCGCGGTAGTTGCCCTGCGCGACCGGCACAACCTCGTAGGTGCTCTGCGAGCGGTTGAAGTCGCGGGCGTAGGCGGCGACGGTGTCTTTCACGCCGGTCATGGCGTGCCAGAATTCCACGCGGACCGGCGCGGCCTGCGCGGAGGCCGGGAGCAGCAGGGTCAGGGTCAGCAGGCGGGCCAGGGAGCGCATGCGCGGAGTGTACCTGCTGAGCCTGATCGGGAACTGCCCGCCGGGCTGACCGGACGCGGCGCGGGTCAGGGCAGCACGGGGTACAGGTCCACGCGGCTGCCGGGGCGCACGTCCTGCCGCGCGGCGATGCCGACGGTGGCCACGTTGCCGCTGCGGGCGCCGAGGCGGCCCAGCAGGATCACGAACTCGGTCACGTCCAGGCCCTGCACGTACTCGCTGGGCACGCCGCGCGTGGTGATGTCCAGAACGGTGTCGCGCACCAGGTCGCTCACCTGTTCCTGCAGGGCGCCGGGCGTGGCGCGCAGGTTCACGGTGGCGCGGCGGATCACCTGATTACCCCGGTACAGCACGGCGTTGGGGCGGGCGTCGCAGGTCAGGTCGACCGGGAACCCGGCGGCGCTGTTCTGCGCGGCGCGGCACTGCACGAAGGTGCTGACGTTCAGGCCGCGCAGTTTGGTTTCCAGGGCGGTGCGGGCCTGCGCGTTCAGACGGGCGCTGGGGGCTCCCCTGGCGCCGCGCGTCTGGGCGCTGCGGGCCGCGTCAGCCAGGAAGGTGTCGAGGTTACGCACGCTGGGGACCACGGCGGCGTACACGAGGTCGTTCTTGGGGTACGCGAGGTCCGTGTTGCGGCTGGCGCTCAGTTCGGCGCGGCTGCTGGAGTACTCGTCCTGCAATTTGCCCAGCGTGTCGCGCGCGGCGGCGAGGTCGCGGCCCAGCGCCTCGTTGCTGGCGCGCAGCTGGGTCTGCTGGGCGCGCAGTTGCGCCTGCTGCGCCTGAAGGGTGGTCAGTTCGGTGCGCACGCGGTCGCGGTCGCGGGCGGCGGCGTCGCGGTCGCTGGTCAGCTGGGTGCGTTCGGCCAGCAGGCGGTCGCGGGTCTGCTGCGCGGCCTGCTGCTGTTCGCGGGCGCGGGCCAGGGCGTCCTGCGCGGCGCTCAGGGCCTGCTGGGCGCTGGTCAGGGCGGCGCCGGCGTCGGCGCGCGAGGCATTCAGGTCGCTCAGCTGGGCGCTGAGGGCCGCGACCTGCGCGCCGGCCTGGGCGGTCTGGGTGCGGGCGGCCTGCTGGGCGGCCTGCGCGACCTTCTGCTGCGTGGCGGCGCGCTGCTGGGCCTGTTCGGCGGCCCGCTGGGCGGCGGCGGCGCGTTCCTGCGCGGTACTGGTTTCCTGTTCGCTCAGGGCGATGCGCGCGGCGAGGTCCACGACCTGCGCGTCGAGCGCCTGGGCGCGCTGCTGGCTGCTGGTCAGTGCCTGTTCGCTCTGCGCGAGCTTCAGGCGGCTTTCCTCGGCGCGGCGCTCCAGCGAGGTGCGGGTGGTGGTCAGGCTGCTCACGCGCCGCTGCAGGTCGGCGGCCTGCTTCCCCAGGGTCTGTTCGGCGGCGCGCGCGGCGTTCAGGTCGGCGCGCGTGCTTTTCAGGTCCCGCTGCGCGGCCTGCTGCTGTTCGCGCAGCGTCTGTGCTTCCTGCTGCGCGCGGTCGCGGTCGGCCTGGGCGCTGCTCAGGTCGGCCTGCACGCGCCCGATCTCGGTGCGCAGCGCTTCGAGCTGGGGGCGCAGCTGGTCGGCCTGGGCGATGGTGTTCACGGCGCTGCTGTTCAGGGCCAGGAACGCGGCGAGGCTGGCGGCGCTGATGCCCATGCCGGACAGCACCGCCACGAGCAGCGCGGTGGTCTTGGGGCGCAGGCCGAACAGGCGGATGTGCTTGCGGCCGGCCTTGCGGGCGATGGTGTCGGCGGCGTAGGCGACCACGCCCGAAAGCACGATCACGAAGGGAAGGAACAGCCACAGCATCTTCAGGGTCTCCGGTGGGCGGCAGCATTTACAACTGGGGTCACGTCAGGGACAGCGAGGGTCACAGTTCGAAGTCGTCGCCCAGGTAGTACTGGCGGGCGTCCTCGTCCTGCGCGAACTGGGCGGGGGTGCCCTCGAACTTCACCTGCCCGTCGAACATCAGGTACACGCGGTCGGTCAGGGCGATGGTCTCGCGGACGTTGTGATCGGTGATGAACACGCCGATGCCCCGGCGGTCGCGCAGTTCGTGGATCAGGCGCTGAATCTCGCGGATACTCTTGGGGTCCACGCCGGTGAAGGGTTCGTCCAGCAGCAGGTAGTCGGGGTCGGTGGTCAGGGCGCGCGCCAGTTCCAGGCGGCGGCGTTCCCCGCCGGACAGCTGGTAGGCGTAACTGCCCGAGAGGTGCGTCAGGCCGAACTCGGCGAGCAGCGAGTCCGCGCGGGCTTCCTGCTCGGCGCGGCTCAGGTTCTGGTATTCCAGGATGGCCAGCAGGTTGTCGCGGGCCGTGAGTTTCCGGAAGGCGCTGGGTTCCTGCGGCAGGTAACCCAGGCCCAG
The DNA here is from genome assembly GCF_028622095.1 of Deinococcus aquaticus. NCBI lineage: Bacteria > Thermotogati > Deinococcota > Deinococci > Deinococcales > Deinococcaceae > Deinococcus > Deinococcus aquaticus. The sequence goes on from NZ_CP115165.1 coordinate 455,739, forward strand.
GCGGGCGCGTTCGTGCATGGGCAGGCGCGTCACGTCCCGGTCACCCAGCGCGATGCGGCCCGCGCCGGGGCGAATAAAGCCCACCAGCATGTAGAAGGTGGTGGTCTTGCCCGCACCGTTCGGGCCGAACAGGGCCACGATCTCGCCGGGCCGGACGGTCAGACTCACGTCGCGGACCACGGCACGGCGGCCGTAGTTCTTACCCAGGTGCTCGGCGTGCAGGACCGGGCGCTGCGCCGCGCCCGAAACGGACGTGACCGCCGTCTGAGAAGGAGTCTGGGAGGCGGGAACAGTCACGTCCGCAGCGTACCACGCGCCCCCCATGAACCCCGTGATGAACCCCGCAGGGCCGGCCGGCAGAGTGTGGGCGGGCGCGGGGAGTCCAGGCAGGGGCCAGCGGATTAGACTGGGCGGCATGTTGCTGACGATTGTCGTACTGGATTCCGTGGGTGCCGGCGAACTGCCGGACGCCGCAAGTTTCGGGGATACCGGCGCCCACACCCTGAACCACACCCTGCAGGCCGCGCCCGTGGCGCTCCCGAACCTTGCGGCGCTGGGGCTGGCACAGGTGCCGACCGTGCAGACCGGCGCGGCGACCATTCCGGCCGTGCCCGCGCAGGGGGCCTTCGGGCGCATGCGGGAGGTCAGTCCCGGCAAGGACACCAGCACCGGTCACTGGGAGTTCATGGGCGTGCAGCTGGAGCACGCCTTCCAGGTGTTCCCGGACGGTTTCCCGCCCGAGGTGATGGACCGGTTCGACGCGGCGACCGGCACCGGGCACCTGTGCAACCGCCCGTACAGCGGCACCGACGTGCTGCTGGACTTCGGTGAGGAGCACGTGCGGACCGGCCAGCCCATCGTGTACACCAGCGCGGACAGCGTGTTCCAGATTGCCGCGCATGAGGACGTGGTGCCGCTGGAGACGCTGTACGCGTGGTGCGCCGCGGCGCGCGAGATCCTGCAGGGCGAGTACGCCGTGGCCCGCGTGATCGCCCGTCCGTTCCGGGGTGAGCGGCCGTTCGAGCGCGTGAACGAGCACCGCAAGGACTTCAGCCTGATCCCGCCGCCCACCGTGCTGGACGCCCTGAAGGACGCGGGGCAGGCGGTCGTGGGCATCGGGAAGATTCCGGACATCTACGCGCACCGGGGTTTCACCGAGGAGATCCACACCGACGACAACGCCGACGGCATCGCCAGGACCCTGGATCGGATGCGCCGCGCGGCCGCCGAGGGCACGAGTGGCCTGATCTTCACGAACCTGGTGGATTTCGACAGTCGCTTCGGGCACCGCCGCGACCCGCAAGGCTACAGCGCCTGCCTGGCGCAGTTCGACGCGGCGCTGCCGGACCTGATCGCTGCCGTTCCGGCCGGGGGCGCGCTGATCGTCATCAGTGACCACGGGAACGATCCCACCTGGAAAGGCTCGGACCACACCCGCGAGTACGGTCTGCTGCTGGCGCACCGCGCCGGGGCGGCGGGCGTGGACCTGGGTGAGCGCGCCACCTTCGCGGACGTGGGGGCCACCGCCGCCGACGCGCTGGGCGCGGACTGGACCGGCCCGGGCGAGAGCTTCTGGCCGCTCCTCACGTGACGGCGCCCGGCGACCCTGCCCTGAGCGCACCGGCCGGCCCGCTGTACGCCGCGCCGGAAGCGTTCACGCTGACTCTGACGCTGGGCGGCCGCTACGCCGGCGAGCAGAACTGGACCGTTCACCCGGAACGCAGCGCCGTCGTGGCGCGCGTGCAGACCGACTTCGGTGGCGTGCTGCCCGAGATCCGGCGGGTGCAGACCAGCCGCCTGCACCCCCGGCAGTTCACCAGCCTCGGGTACGCCGAGGGGGACGGTCGGGGCCGCGCCGCCTTCGAGGTGGGCTTCGACCGGCGCAGCGGGCTGGTCACGCTCCGGCAGGGCCGCGACGAGGCCAGCGCGCCCCTGACCACCGACTACCAGGATCCGGTCAGTCTGCTGCTGTGGCTGCGCGCCCAGGTGGCGCAGGCCACCCCGCCGGACGGCGGCGACCCGGCCACGCCGGAGCGCACGCACGCACAACTGACGGGCGGCCGCGTCCTGATTCAGCGGCTGCCGGATCAGGAGATCGCGGGTGTGCCGTGCAGCGGCTTCTACCTGCGGCCCGGCAGCGCGTACGTGTTCGTCGAGCAGGCCGCGCCGTGGCGGCTGATGCGTCTGATTCAACCCACCGATTTCGGGCCGGTCGAGGCGAACGTGTCGGCCGCGCCGGGTCGCCGGGCCGCGCCGACCGGAGCGCCGGAACGCCGCCGCCGCCGCGCCTGAGAATCTGCCCCTTCTTCCCGGTTCATCTGCCCTACCGTCTCCCCTTTTTTCTGGAGTGATCATGCAAGTTCTGCAAGGCCCTGACGCCCGCCGCGCCCTGACGCGCACCTTCAATGACCTGCCCGTCCCGGACGCCGTGCTGGCCCGCATCGAGGCGACCTTCGGCGAGGCGCTGACGCCCACGCAGGTCGTGGAACGCATCGTGGCCGACGTGCGTGAGCGCGGCGACGATGCCCTGCGCGACTGGACCGAGCGGCTGGACGGCGCCCGCCCGGAAGCGCTGGCTGTCAGCGCCGACGACCTGAACGCCGCGAGCGTGCCGGCCGACCTGCACGCCGCCATCCTGACCGCCATCACCCGCGTACGGGCCTTCTACGAGCAGCAGCCCGCGCACGGGTTCCTGAACCACGGGCCCGACGGCGCGCTGGGGCAACTGGTGCGCCCGCTGGCGCGCGTGGGTGTGTACGTGCCGGGCGGACTAGCCCCGCTGATCAGCACCCTGATTCACACGGCGGTGCCCGCGCAGGTGGCGGGCGTGACGGACATCGTGATCACCACGCCGCCCGCCCGTGACGGCAGCGTGCACCCGGCCATCCTGGTCGCGGCGCGCGAACTGGGCCTCACGCAGGTGTACCGCGCCGGGGGCGCGCAGGCCATCGCGGCGCTCGCGTACGGCACGGCCAGCATTCCCGCCGTGGACAAGATCGCCGGGCCCGGCAACCTGTTCGTGGTGATTGCCAAGCGCCTCGTGTACGGCCAGACCGGCATCGAGAGTCTGCCCGGTCCGACCGAGACGCTGGTCGTGGCCGACGACAGCGCCGACCCGCGCCACGTGGCCGCCGACCTGCTCGCGCAGGCCGAGCACAACGGCGCGGAACCCGTGCTCGTCTCGACCAGCCGCGACCTGCTGATGCGCGTGCAGGCCGAACTGAACGCCCAGCTGGAGGCGCTGCCGGAACCTAACCGGGGCTGGGCGCGTGACAGCGTCTCGGCGCGCATGAAGGTCGTGCTGGCCGCCACGCTGGACGAGGCGCTGGAGCTCTCGAACCTGTACGCCCCCGAACACCTGTGCCTGCTGACCCGCGACCCCTGGAGCCTGTTGGGGCAGGTGCAGCGCGCCGGGGGCGTGTTTATCGGCGAGTACTCCATGGAGGCGCTGGGCGATTACGTGGCCGGACCCAGTCACGTCATGCCGACCGGCGGCACGGCGCGCTTCATGAGCCCCGTGAACGTGCGGGACTTCCAGAACATCATCTCGGTCGTGGGCCTGACCGAGGGCACGCTGCGCCGCATCGGGCCGGCCGGGGCGACCCTGGCGCGCGCCGAGGGCCTTGAAGCGCACGCCCGCGCCATCGAGAGCCGCCTGCCCCGCGACCCGTCGTGAGCGCCCCCGCCCTGAGCCCGGCTCCCGCGCGGGTCCTGACGCCGCTGGTCCTGCTGTGCCTGGGCACCGTGTACGTCGTGTGGGGCAGCACGTACTTCGGGATCAAGGTCGCCATCGAGACCCTGCCGCCGCTGGGCATGCTGGCCGCGCGGTTCGGCGTGGCCGGCGCGTTGCTGCTGCTGGTGCTGCGGCTGCGCGGCGCGGCCCTCCCGACCGCGCGGCAGTGGGCGGCCAGCGCCGCCGTCGGCACGCTGCTGCTGGGCGGCGGCACCGGACTGGTCACGCTGGCCGAGCGGGACGCGAGCAGTTCGGTGGCGGCCATGATCATCGCCGTCTCGCCGCTGTTCGCCGCGCTGTTCGGGCGGCTGTGGGGGGAACGCACGGGCGGCCGCGAGTGGCTGGGCATTGCCGTGGGCCTGATCGGCATCGCGCTGCTGAACGCCGGGGAACTGCGGGCCACGCCGCTGGCCGCCGCGCTGCTGGTGCTGGCGCCGCTGTGCTGGACCTTCGGCAGTCAGTGGTCCCGGCACCTGCCACTCCCGCCGGGCCTGATGGGCAGCGCCGCCGAGATGCTGACCGGCGGCGGCGTCCTGCTGCTGCTGAGTCTGCTGATGGGGGAACGCTGGGGCGTACCCAGCGCCGCGAGCCTGTGGGCACTGGCGTACCTGACGGTGTTCGGCAGCCTCCTGGCGTACTCGGCGTACATGTACCTCGTAGCGCACACCCGCCCCGCACTGGCCACCAGTTACGCCTATGTGAACCCGGTCGTGGCGGTCGCGCTGGGCGTCGGCCTGGGCGGCGAGCGGCTGGGCACGCTGGGCTGGGCGGCGCTGGGCATCATCCTGACCGGCGTGCTGCTCGTCGTGTGGCCCCACCGGGCGCCCACAGCCGGGCCGGCTCCTGAGCCCGCCGCCAGTGAGGGCGCGTGAGCGGCGACCTGCACCTGACCGACGCGCGGCCCACCGACCCGGTCAGTCTGGTCGTCCGCCGCCGCATCCGGCCCGGCCGCGAAGCGGAGTACGAGGCCCTGCTGACCGAAGCGAACGCCCTGCTGGCCCGCATTCCCGGCCACCGGGGCACCGGCGTGGTCCGCCCCCCGCCCGGCGAGCAGGAGTACACCCTGCTGGCCCGCTTCGACTCCCTGAGCGCCGCCGCCGACTGGGAGCTGTCGCCGGAACGCGCCGACTGGCTCTCACGCATCGCGCCGCTGGTCGACGAGCACGTCAGTTTCGAGAAACAACCGGGCCTGGACTTCTGGTTCACGCCGCCCGCCGCCGCCCGCCTGCGCCAGCCGCCCCGCTGGAAGATGGCGCTCCTCACGCTCGCCGCCCTGTACCCGGTCAGCGTGAGCACGTCGTGGCTGTTCGGAGAGGCTCTGAAACCCTGGCTGGGCCACTACCCCATGCCCGTGCGGGCGCTCCCGCAGATGATCGTGGTCGTGCTGTCCATGACCTACCTCGTCATGCCCGCCGTGACCCGCTGGGCCACCGGCTGGCTGCGCCGCTAGCCAGACTCCGGGCACGCAAGCAGGCGGCCCCCACCACTGGAAGGCCGCCTGCTCTGGAGTGCGTAGGGACTCAGTTGTGCTGAGCCGCCTGCCACTGCTGCACGCTGGGGGCGGCGTCGGCGCGGGACAGCAGCGCGACCAGCTGGCCGTCCTGATGGGGGGTGATCAGCAGGGTGTGCTCGCCGTACGCGAGGTGCAGGCTGCTCAGGTCACCGCGTTGCAGGTGCAGTCCGGCGGTGGTGGCGGTGGTCAGCAGGAAGCGGCTGTACTTGCCGAACGCCTCTGGAATGGCCTGCCCGGCGTGTGCGCGGGCCTGCCCGTCGGGGCCGTACTGCGCGGCGCCCACGACTCCGTTCAGGGCGACCAGCTGTTCCAGCGGGCTCAGGGCGAGAGCGGGGGCCTGCGGCGCGGCCGGCACCTCGGGAATGGCCGGCACTGCGGGAACGGGCGGCTGTACCGGGGCCTGTTCGATGGCCGGCATCCTGGTTTCTGGCAGGTGGGCGGCCGGCTGGTGCGCTTCTGGCAGGTGCGTGGCCGGGAGCGCGGCGTCTGCGGCGGGGGCCTGGGCGTTCTTGCGGGCGGCCAGGGCGGCCTGCAGGTGCGGTTCGATGGCGGGCAGCAGTTCGGTGGGCGTGAAGGGTTTGCGCAGCACGCCGCACGCTCCGGCGCTGGTGGCGTCGCGCTGGGTCACGTCGTCCACGATGCCGCTCATGAGCATCACGGGCACGTTCACGTGGCGGTCGCCGAGGGTGCGGGCCAGTTCCAGGCCGCTCATGCCGGGCATCAGGATGTCGGCCAGGATCATGTCGGGCAGCGGCTCGAGGTTCAGCAGGGCGTTCTCGGCGCTGTCGGCCATGCGGACCACGTAGCCCTGCGGGGCCAGGATGCGTTCCAGGGCCTTGCGGACGCTGACGCTGTCATCCACGACCAGGATGGTGGTTGGGGCAGGGGTGTGGGTCAGGTCGGACGGGTTCATGAGGCCTCCAGGGCAGAGTTGGGTGAGGTTGCCTGAGAGTGATCAATCTGCACGGCGGCTTCCATCAGCAGGCGGGCGGTGGGGAGTGTGATCTGTTTAGGGTAACTGTTCAGGGCGTCGGGGGAAATCAGGTGGAAGCGGAACTCGCCGGGACCCGAGACGCTCATCAGGTGCGTGGCGGCCTGCGTGGGTGGCATGGTGCCGAATTCCGCGTCGATGATCTCACCCCGGCGCAGCACGAGGTGCGCGGGTTGCGCGCCCAGGTGCAGGATCAGCAGGCCCGTCAGTTGCAGGTCCTGGGTGCACAGCAGCACGTCGGTCAGGCCCAGGGAGGTCAGGGTGCCGTGCAGGGCGGCGGCGTCCGGGTCGGCCCAGCGGGGCGCGGTCAGTTCGCCCAGGCGGGCCAGGGCGCGGGCCAGTCCCTCGGGGACGCTCAGTCCGGCGGGGACGGTCACGTCGTGCGGGCCGCCGTAGCGTTTGGGCAGTTGCGCGCCGGGAATCAGGATGATGGTCTCGGCGCTGGCCGGGTCGTCCCGCAGGATCTCGTGCAGGTCGGCGGGACTGAGGTCCTCGAGATGCGGGTCGATGATCACCAGGTACGGTTTCTCGCGTTCGATCTGCGTCAGGGCGTGGAGGCCTCCGGCGGCGGTGGTGGCGGTCCAGCCAGCCGCTTCGATCAGCGCGGCGTGCGACAGGGCGCGTGACAGGTGCGGCGAGACCACCAGGCAGCAGCTGTCGGAACCTCCCCAGGTCATGCGCTGACCTTCCCGGCGGGCAGCAGCGCGGTCAGGCGGCGTTGCAGCAGGCGTTCCTCGGCGGGTTTGGCGAGGTAGTCGCTGGCACCGAGTTCCATGGCGAGTTGCTGGTGTTTCTCACCGGCGCGGGTGGTCATGATCACGACCGGCAACCCCGTGTGGGCGGGGCTGCTGCGCACGGCGCGCAGGAGCTCGAAGCCGTTCATGCGGGGCATTTCGAGGTCGCTGAGCAGCAGGTCGGCGCGCTCGCCGGCCAGCAGGCGTTCCAGGGCTTCCTGGCCGTCGCTGGCGGTGGTGACGGTGAACCCGAAGCGTTCGAGGCTGCGGCCCACGTGGCGGCGCACGCTGAGGCTGTCGTCGACCAGCAGGATGTGCGCGGTGTCGGTGGGGGCGGCCGTGCGGCGCTCGGCGCGGCGCACACCCCGGGCGCTGGCCTGCGCCAGTCCGGCCGGGTCGAGGATCGCGGCGGGGAAGGCCCGGCCAGCCGCGTCGTTCAGGGTGGTCATGCCGCTCAGGTACTCCAGGCTGCCCAGCAGGGTCCCGGCGGGCCGCAGCACGATTTCCTCGAGGCTCAGGAACTCGTCGACCAGCAGGTGCAGGGTGCCGGCGCCGTTCTCGCCGGCCAGGGCGACGCGGGCCACGTAGCGGACGCTGGCGGGCGCCTCGCCCCACAGGTCGTTCAGGTCCACGCTGCCGGCAGGCGCCTCGCCTTCCAGGACGCTCATGCCCTGCATCTGCGAGGCGAGGATGGCCACGCGCTGCGTGCCGACGCGCATGACCAGCACGTCCGTGATCTGCTGCGCGACCGGGACGTGCAGGGTGATGGCGGTGCCCTGGCCGGGCTGGCTGCGCAGGTTCACGCGGCCGCCCATGCGGGCGATGGCGTCGCGCACGGCGTCCATGCCGACGCCGCGCCCGGCTTCCTGCGTGACCTGCCCGGCGGTGCTGAGGCCCGGCAGGAACACCAGTTGCGCGGTCTGGTCGTCAGTGTACGTGGCGAGTTCCCCGGCGCTGGCGTGCCCGGATTGCAGGGCGCGCTGGCGCAGCGCCTCGAAGTTCAGGCCGCGCCCGTCGTCCTGCACGGTCACGCTGAGGTGGCCGTCGGCCACGCGGGCGCTCACGCTGACCTGCAGGCGGCCGGGTTTGCCGTGCGCTTCGCGCTCTGCCGGGGTCTGCCCGCCGTGCACGGCAGCGTTGGTCAGCAGGTGCAGCAGCGCCTCGCCCAGCGGGCCGGCGTGCTGCGCGTCGATCAGGCTGTCCTCGCCGTGAATGGTGAGGGTCAGGTCGTCGCGGCGGCCCGCCCAGCGGTGCAGGGGCGCGGTGACGCGGCTGACCGGCAGCAGGCGGGCGCGGCTGAGTTCCACGCGCAGCTGGCGGGTCAGTTTTTCCAGGCTGGTCAGTTCGTCGCCCAGCGCGCTGATGCCCTGCGCGGTCTGGGCGCGGATCTCGGTCAGGTCGGCGCTCAGTTCGGTCACGGCGCGCGCCAGGATGTTCAGGTCGTCGTACGTGTCGAGTTCCAGCGCCCCGAAGTCCGCGAGGCGGTCCTGGAGTTGCAGGTCACCGGCCGGGCGGGCCGTTCCCGCGCTGCCCATGCCCGCGCCTGCACCCGTGCCAGTGCCCATGCTGCCGCCGGGCGTCAGGTGGGGGTTCAGGTAACGTTCCTCGAAGTCGCGCACGGTGCGCTGCACGCGTTCGTGCGCGGCGTCCAGGCTCCCGGAGAGCGCCTGCTGCCGCAGGAACAGGCCGTTCAGGCGGGCGCGGCTGGCGACCAGTCCGGCCACGTCATCCAGCATGCCGTCCAGGCGGGCGCTGTCCACGCGCACACTCAGGCGGGTTTCACTGCGGGCCGTGTCGGTCGGGGCGGCCGTGACCGGCAGGGCCGGGGCCTGACCACCCAGCAGGGCGGCCACGCTGGCGCGGTAGGTCTGCACGCGGTCCGTCTGGGAGCCCAGGCGACCCTCGGCGTGAGCCAGGACGGCCTCGGCCACGTTCAGGCCGTCCTCGAGCAGCGGCAGGGCGCGGTCCAGGGGAATGCCGTCCTCGCGGGCACTGGACATCAGGTCTTCCAGGGCGTGGCCGGTGTCCGCGAGGTCCTGCAATCCCACCATGGCGCTGCTGCCTTTCAGGGTGTGAGCCGCGCGGAACAGCGCGGTCAGGTCCGGGGTGTCCGAGTCCAGGCCCTGACGGAGCGCGGCGGTCAGTTCGGCCGCTTCCGGCCCGAAGTCCTCCCAGATGGGCGCGTTGATGACCGCGAAGGGTTGCTCCTCGCGCAGGTCGCTCAGGGCGTCGCGGGCCTTGAGTTCGAAGGGGTGGGCCTTCAGGAGCGCCGTGACGTGCTGCGGGCCGTCCTTGTGCGCGAACATTAGCCCCACGTCGCCTTCGCCCTCGCCGCGCTCGATGCGGTCGAGGGCCATGTTCATGCAGCTCACGGCCCGTTCGAGCACCTCGGTGATCTGCGGAACGGCCGTTTCGGGCAGGCTGGCGCGGCCTTCCATCAGGCGCTCGAGCAGTCCGGCCAGCGCGGCGGTCTGCGGGTAACCGTACAGGCCGGCGGTGCCCTGAAGGCGGTGGCCGAGAACCCACAGGGTTTCCATGGCCTGCAGGCGGGTGGTGGGCATCCACAGGTCGACGGTCGCGTCCTCGAGCCCGGCCGTGACGCTACGGGCGTCCTGCAGGTACGTGGCGGTCAGGTCCGCGTCCAGGGTGACCGGGTTGTAGGGAACGGACGTCATGGCTGGTTTCCTCTCAGGAAGTGAAGTGGGAGAAGCGGACGCGCGGGACCATGCCAGCGGGCGTGGTCCCGGCGGAAGCTCAGTTCGGAAGCTTGAAGCGCGACAGGCTCTGCAGCAGGTTCTGCGCGAGGTGCTGCAGTCGCTGCGCGGCGTCACGGCCCTGCTGCACGCTCTCGTGCGACTGCTCGGCGATCTGACCGATCTGGTGCACCGATTCGCTCACCTGTTCCACGCTGATCACCTGGGCGGCGGTGGCGGCGTTGATTCGTTCGGCGAACTGCGCGGCCTGCGCGGCCAGCGTGCCCAGTTCCTCGATACGCTCCCCGGCGGTCGCGGCGACGCGGTACCCCTGTTCCACCTCGCGGGTGCCGTCTTCCACGCTGGTGACGACCTCCGTGATTTCCAGCTGCACCGTGCGGATCAGGCTGGCGATGCGCGCGGTGGCCTGCGCGGAGGAGTCCGCGAGTTTACGCACTTCGTCTGCCACGATCGCGAAGCGGCTGCCGGCGGCCCCTGCACCGGCCGCCTCGATGGAGGCGTTCAGTGCCAGAAGGTTGGTCTGGCTGGACAGGCGCGAGATGGTGTCCACGATTTCCTGAATTTCCAGCGAGCGTTCACCCAGCGTCTTGATTCGGCGGGAGACGCCCTGCACCTCGCGGCGGATATTCTGCATGCCGTCCAGGGTGCCCAGCACGGCCTCGCGACCCTGCTGCGACGCCGCGAGTGCCTGGCGGGCCGAGTCGGCGCTCTGGCGGGCGGCGTCGGCCATCTCGCGGAAGCCTTCGGTCACGGTCTGCACCTGCTCGGCCACGCGGCGCGTTTCGGCGGTGGTGGTGTCCGCGCCGCGCACGATCTGGTCGGTGGTGCCCAGCATCTCGCGGCTGGCGGAAGTCACGGACGCCGAGGCTTTCTGCACCTCGCCCAGAACGGCGCCCAGCTCGTCGACCATCACGTTGATGGAGTCCACGACGTTCCCCAGCACGTCCTCGGACACGACGCCGCGGCGGGTCAGGTCGCCGCCCGCGATGTCCATGGTCACGTCCAGGAACGAGCCGATGTTGCCCTGCAGGCGCTGCGCTTCTTCACGTTCCGCGACGTTCCTGTCCTCGTTGGCGCGCAGCTGCGCGGTCGCGTTGTTGAAGGTATAGGCCATGAAGCCCAGTTCGTCGCGGGTCTGCACGGGCACCTGCACGTTCAGGTCCCCCTGGGTCAGGGCGCGGCTGGCGCGGGTCAGTTCCGAGAGGGGTTTGACGATGGAGCGCGACAGACGGATCAGCAGCGTGAACGCCAGGATCAGGGCCAGACCGACCAGCGTCAGCGCCAGCAGCAGTTGCCGTCTGGCGTTGTCCACGCGCTGCTGCAGCAGGCCGCCCAGCACTTTGGTGCCCACGTTCAGGGTGGCGGTGCCTTTCAGGGACGCGCCGTCCTCGATGCTGCTGGCGCTGATGCCGTTCAGGGTGCCCTTCTCGACCGATGCGTTCAGGTCGGCCAGGACCGGGGTCAGGGCGTCCGCGAAGGTCTGCGCGGATTTCCCGAGCGTGTCTTCCAGGGCGGGGTTCACGCGCACGGCGCGTTCCACGCTGGACTGGTAGGCGACCAGGGCACTTTCCATCTGCACGTTCAGGCGGCGGATCAGTTCCAGGTAGGCGCTGTCGTCACCGGGTTCGCGCAGGCCCGCCTCGGCGGTCAGGCCGGCCACGTGCAGGCGGGTCAGGATTTCCGGCAGGATTCGCAGCGTGGCGTCCATGGTGAAGAAGGTGTCGGCGACCGGGTCGAGCATCAGGCCCGACTGGGTCAGGGCGTCCTCGATCATGCCGCGCTGGTAGTTGGCGGTCAGGCTGCTGAAGGCCTGCACGATGCTCAGGTCGGCCTGCATGCCGATGGCATCGGGCAGCACCTTCCATTCCGTGCGGAACTCCTCGATGCGGCTGCGGTAGACAGGGTCCACCATGGTTTCCAGGGTGTCCAGCGCGGCGGTCACGGCGGCGGCGGACTTCTCGGCCCGGGCGGCATCCCCTTCGAGCGCGCTGTCCGTGAAGGCGTTCACGTTATTGCTGATGGCGCTGAGCGGCACGAACAGTTGCAGACCGCTCAGTTCGCGCTGAGCGAAGCTGATGTTGCTCTGCTGCCCGGCCAGCATGATGCTCACCAGGATGGTCAGCGGCACGCCGAAGGCCAGTGCGGTCAGCGAGAGTTTCTGACCCACGCGCAGTTGTCCCAGCCAGCCGACACGCTGATCCTGGGCGGTGCGGGAAGGGCGGGACAGTCGGGCAGTCTGGAACTGGAGTTGCATGGGTGAACCTCCGGGGGGAAGGGGCGGCCTGGGGGCAGCGGAGCGGGGGCGGGCAGGGATGGACAGCGGGGCGGCGGGGGCCGGGACGGGTAGCGGGCGTTACTGACCCAGGGAGTCGCGCAGTTCGCGGGCCAGCACGGCCGGGTTCAGCAGCGGGCCACCGGGCAGGTCGATCAGCAGGGCGCTGCTGACGGGCGGGGTGGGCAGGGCCGTGACGCCGAACACCTCGTTGACCAGCAGGGCCACGCGGTCCCCTTCAAGGCTGGTCAGGACCATCAGGCGGGGCTCGTCGGCGGCGGGCGCGCCGGTCAGGAGGGGAGCGAGGTTCACCAGTGGCACGGCGCGGCCCTGCACGGTGGTCAGGCCCAGTAGCAGTGGCTCGCCGTTCGGGAGGGGCGCGACCGGTCCCAGCTCGGCGATGGTCTGCTCTCCCGAGAGGGGCAGGGCCACGCGTTCGCCCTGAATGCGGACCAGCAGCGCGTCCGGCATCAGCCGATCAGTTTGGCGATCACGCCGTACAGCTGGTCGGGCGTGTACGGCTTGACGATGTAATCGTCGGCACCCTGACGCAGGCCCCACTTCACGTCGGTTTCGTTGCCCTTGCTGGACACGAACACGACTTTCAGGGCTTCCATGCCGGGCTGGCGGCGCAGGCCGCGCACGACCTCGTAGCCGTTGCGGCCGGGCATCACGACGTCCACCATCAGCAGGTCGGGTTTGACCTGTTCGGCCACAGCTTCCACCTGCGCGGGGTCGTTCAGGGCCGTGACGGTGTGGGCAGTGCCGTTCAAGGCGGCTTCCATGAACTTCAGGTCGGCGGGGGAGTCATCAACGATCAGGATTCGTGCCATGCAGATTCAACTTCCTTGGGGGGCCGCGCACCGGGGTGACCGGGCGCGTACCGGAAACCATTCCGGGGGAGGGGGCGAAGCGGGAGAACACACAAGCGGGAGGACGGGGAATGTGGGCGCGCGGCCCAGAAGGGGGACAGGGTGAGGTGTGAGCAGGGGGGGTTCAGTCGGCGGCGCTGCCGGCGCCGAAATCCATCTCGTCGAGATCGCCGCCGCGTCCGGCGTCCATCAGGATGCTGGTGACGGCCAGACCGATCAGCAGGAACGACACGACGCCCACGATCAGGGCCAGCAGCGAGGTGTCCACGCCACCGGAGGCCAGTCCGGTCTTCATCTCGTCGACCACGTGGTAGTTCAGGGCGGCCATGCCTGTGTAGTGCATGCCGATTACGGCGGCGCCCATCACGAGGCCCGCGCCGACCTTCACGCCCAGCAGGGCCATGCGGCTCTGACGGGTCACCCACTCGCTGGACAGAAGGCGGAACAGGAAGAACGCGACCATGCTGGCGCCCACGGCGATCAGGACCGAGGCGATCAGCGGGAACCACACGAGCTGCACTTCCGTGCCGGGCATCTGGTAGGCGGCCATGCCGGTGTAGTGCATGATCACGATTCCCAGACCGGCGACCGATCCGGCGGTGGCCAGACGGCCCAGACTCAGAGGTCCGGCGTGCAGGATGCGCAGCGCGGGGTAGATCAGCGCCACGGCGATCAGGCCGGAGAACACGGTCAGGCCCGGGTTGAAGTTGGCAGCCACGTTCACCTGGTAGGCCAGCATGCCCACGAAGTGCATGGCCCAGATGCCGTACCCGAGCACCAGGGCCTGCGCAATCAGCCAGAAGCGGCTGGCGCTCTGACTGAAGTTCTGCCCGGCGCGGCCCGCCAGTTCCAGCGAGACGTACGATGCCAGCGCCGCAATGATGTAAGACAACACGATGTAGGAGCTGTTCCACTGCGCGCTCACCATCTGAGAATGATCCATATGTCGTTCCTCCTTCGTCACGGTTGGCCCACCGTTCAACGTCTCTGAACCATAAACCCAGCGAACTCACATAAAACTTACTGATCCGGAAGGTGATCGGCGGCACAGGCAAACATGAAAAACTGCACTCTCATGATGTGCGGGCGGTCAGTCGCCATTCCGGCGGCCCCGGCCGACACGTGCCCTTCCCTCTCCCCCGCTGCGCTCCTGCCCCGCACAGGTGTGCCGCACCCGCACGGTTACGCCCCGTATGGTGACCTCATGACCTCCTTCCCCCTGACCGACAGGTTCACGGCCGCCCTGGCCCTCGCCAGCCAGTGGCACGCCGGGCAATACCGCAAGGTGCCCACCGGCGAAACGCCGGTCATTCCGTACCTGTCTCACCTGCTGGGCGTGGCATCCATCGCCCTGGAGTACGGCGCGACCGAAGATCAGGCCATCGCCGCGCTGCTACACGACGCCCTGGAAGACGGCCCGGCCAACACCGGACAGACACCCGCCCACCTGCGCGAGCAGATCGCCGGAACGTTCGGAGAGAGCGTCGCCCATCTCGTGGACGACGCCACCGACGACACCCCCGCCCCCGGCCAGCCCAAACGCCCCTGGCCGGCCCGCAAGGCCGGGTACCTGACCAGCCTGCACGGCAAGAACGCGGCCTCACTGCTCGTCAGTGCTTCAGACAAACTGCATAACGCCCGCACCATCCTCGCCGATGTCAGCGTCCTGCCCGCCGACCAGCGCGCCGCGTACTTCGACCGTTTCGGGCAGGGCCACGGAGGCACCCTCCAGTACTACCGCCTGCTCAGTGACCACTACCATGCGGCTCCCTCCGCCCACACCCAGCCACGCCTGCGCGCCCTGCTGGACGAACTCGACCTGACCGTCACCGCCCTGGAACACGCCACCGGCCTGACCAGCAACCAGACCCGCCAGCTGCCGCTGCTGCAAAGTGCTCAGGCACCCCAGTAACTAAGGCATGCGCCGTAGCCCATGCCCGAAACGAAAAACCCCCTCTGGGAGGGGGTCTGTGTGGTGTGCCCGAAGGGATTCGAACCCCTGGCCTTCTGATCCGTAGTCAGACGCTCTATCCAGCTGAGCTACGGGCACATCCTGTTGATTGCTGGCGCTCATTGCCCAGCCGAAAGAGGTTACAGGGTTCAGACGGAAATTGCAAGTAGGGTTGCGGCGTCAGGGCAGGAACACACCGCGAGCCAGAACAGCGAAACCCCCGCGCATGGCGGGGGCTTTCTGTGGTGGTGTGCCCGAAGGGATTCGAACCCCTGGCCTTCTGATCCGTAGTCAGACGCTCTATCCAGCTGAGCTACGGGCACATCCTGTTGGTGCTGTATTCAACGTGCTGGGCGTTGAATGTTGGCGAAGAGGGAGGGATTCGAACCCTCGATACCTTGCGGTATACACCCTTAGCAGGGGTGCGGTTTCAACCACTCACCCACCTCTCCAGTCCGGTTGTCATGTTTTGGCGAGGGGTGAGGGATTCGAACCCCCGGTAGGTTGCCCTACTACGGTTTTCAAGACCGTTGCCTTCAACCACTCGGCCAACCCCCCCTGCATGGCGGGGCGCGCCGTTGCTTAACTCAGGCGCGAGAGGAAGTATATGAGGGGGGGCGCGTCCTGTCAAATGCGGGTCAGGGGCGGCGGCGTAGCAGCGGCAGGGCCAGCAGGGTCAGCGCGGCCAGCGCCCAGGGCCACAACCTGGGGCGGGAGGCGCGGGCCTCGCCGCGCAGCAGGGCGCGCAGGGCGGTTTCGTGCGGGGTGGGTTCGGGGGGCGTGAGGGGGGCGGCAGGGAGGGTCAGGTCGGCGGACAGGGTGTCGGTGCGGTAGGCGTTCTCGCGGGGGTGGCCGCTGCCGGCGGCGAGGTGCAGGCCGGTCTGGCGGAGCTGGTCGGCGGGGCCGTCCTCGACCCAGGGGGTCAGGGCCAGGAAGCCGGGGCGGGGGTCAGTCAGGACGTAACTGCGCGGCTGGGGGGCCTGTTCGGGCGGGCCGGTGATGGCACTCTGGCCGTCGAAGGTGAGGTTCAGGAGGTTTCCGACGACCATGGGGTTCACGGCGTAGCGGATCTGGGCGCTGGTGCTGGTGACCTGCCAGCTGCTTTCCAGCCACGCGACGGTCTGGTCGCGGATGTGGGCAGGGTCGGGCGGCAGGCCTTCCTTGGCGGTCCAGGGGGAGCCGTTCGCGTCGGGTTGTAGCAGGACGGTGCAGCCCTGCGCTTCCAGCGTGCCGATCACGTCGGGCCGGAAGGCGTCGAGGCTGATGGCGACGCCCAGGTTCCCGGCGGGTGTGGGGAACACGCGCATCTCGCGCAGGTCGCCGGGGGTGAGGTCCACGCCGCCCGCCTGCTCGTCGGGGGTGAGGTGGACCTTGTCGGTCACGCCGATCAGGTCGCCGCTGGGGTCGAGAAGGACAGTCTGGTTGGTCAGGATGCCGGGCGCGCGGGTCAGCTGGCGGCCGCGCAGGCGGTAGCGGGGCGTGGGGGCGCTGCCGCAGCAGAGGTACACGCCGTACTCGCGGGCCAGGTCGCGGCAGGTGTGCAGGTACAGGGCGGTGTTCTCGTCGATTCCGGCAAGTTGCAGGGCGCGGATGGGTGACACGCGTTCGCGCAGCAGGATGGGCAGCGTGCGCGGCAGCCTCGCCAGGAACAGGGCCAGCGCCACGCGCTCAAAGGTGCGCAGTCGCAGCGCCCAGCCGCCGCCGCGCAGGACCAGCGGCAGACCGTTCAGTTCGGTCAGGACGACCAGGGTGGGGTGGTCGGCGCTCAGGTGCGGGCGGGCGGATTCCAGCTGGGCGCGCATCCAGCGGCGGAAGGCGTCGGCGTCCGTGAAGTCGCTGGCGTGCCATCTGGGCTGCACGGCCACGGCGCGCACGACCCGGTCCGGGGCGGTGGTGGAGTGGGAGGTCATGTGCCGTTCAGGGTAGCGGGCGGCGCGTGAGATCGCAGCAGGATTGCGCTGTGCGGGGCCGGGCGGAACCCGTAGCATGGAGGGCGTGAGCGGCGAGGCGTCCGGGGCAGACTTCAACAGTCTGGTCTTCACGTGTCTGGGGGACGCGGCCCTGAGTGTGAGCACGCCGCGCGCGCGGGCGCTGCTGGCGGGCCTGCGAGACACGCCGCTGCCGGGGGTGCTGGAGGTCGTTCCGGCGCTGATGAGGCTGACCGTGCTGTTCGATCCGCTGAGGCTGGACGCCGGGCAGCTGGAGGCGGCGCTGCGCGGGCGGCTGGCGGGATTGCGGGAGCAGCCGGACGGGCCGGGCGCGGGCGGCGCCGCGCGGACGCTGGTGGTGCCCGTCGTGTTCGGCGGGGCGGGCGGCCCGGACCTGGAGTGGTGCGCGGCCCACGCCGGGCTGACCGGGGAGGCGTTCGTGTCGGCGCTGTGCGCGCAGAAGCTGGAGGTGGCGTTCCTGGGGTTCACGCCAGGATTCGCGTTCCTGACGGGCCTGCCGCCGTCACTGCGGATGCCGCGCCTGGACGCGCCGCGCGGGCGGGTTCCGGCGGGCAGCGTGGCGCTGGGCGGGCCGTGGGCGGGCGTCTATCCCAGCGGCACGCCCGGCGGCTGGCGCATCGTGGGCCACACGGACCTGAGTCTGTTCGACCTGTCGCGGCCCGAGCCGGTGCCGTGGCGGGCCGGGGACCACGTGCAGTTCCGGGCGGTCATGGCCAGGAGCGCGAGGTGATTGAGGTGATCCGGCCGGGCGTGCAGTCCACCGTGCAGGACGCCGGGCGGCGCGTGCGGGCGCTGGGCGTTCCGGCAGGCGGCGCGGCGGACGCGGCGGCCCGCCGACTGGCGAACGCCCTGGTCGGGAACGCGCCGGAGAGTCGCGCGGCGGGGCTGGAGGTCACGCTGTCCGGCCCCACGCTGCTGTTTCACGCGGCGGCACTGGTCAGCCTGTGCGGCGCGCCGTTCGAGGTGGCGCTGCTCGGCGCGGACGGCGCGGGTCGGCCCTTCGCGCCCTGGCGGGCCGTGCCGGTGCAGGCTGGTGACCGACTGAGCATCGGGGGTACCCCGGCGGGCGCGCGGGCGTTCCTGGCGGTGCGGGGCGGGCTGGACGTACCAGAGGTGTTCGGCAGTCGCGGCACGGACCTGCGCAGTGCGTTCGGGGGCGTGCAGGGGCGGGCGCTGCGGGCGGGGGACCGACTGGCGTGGTCTCCCCTGCCCGGGGTGAGGCCCGCGCGGGCGTTCGTGTCGCCGGAGCTGCGCACGCCGGTCGGGCCGGACCACACGCTGCGGGTGCAGGTCACGCCGGACGCCACGCCGGACCTGCTGGACGCGCTGACCGGGCAGACGTTCACGGTGAGCGCGCAGGCGGACCGCATGGGCGCGCGGCTGTCCGGGGTGGTCGCCGCGCCGCACGACCCGGCGCGCGCCAGTGTGCCGAACGTGCCGGGCATGGTTCAGCTGCCGCCAGACGGACAGCCCATCCTGCTACTACCGGACGCCGGCACGCACGGCGGCTACCCCACGCCGCTGGTCGTGATCAGCGCGGACCTGCCCCGGCTGGCGCAGTTGCGGCCCGGTGACCGCGTGACCCTGCGGCCCGTCACGCCCGCACAGGCCCGCGCGGCGCTGTGGGCGCACGAGCGGGGGCTGCGGCAGGCCGAGTGGGCGCTGCGGCACTGGTACGCGGGGGCCGGGAGCGCTCCTCTATGCTGCGCCCATGCAGATTGATCTGAACGCGGACCTGGGTGAGGGCAGCGCGCACGAGGAGGCGGTCATGGCGTCCGTGACGAGCGCGAACATCGCGTGCGGCGGGCACGCCGGGGACACGGAAACGATGCGGGATTCGCTGCGGCTCGCGGCGCGGTTCGGGGTGGCGGCGGGCGCCCACCCGGGCTTCCCGGACCGCGAGGGCTTCGGGCGGCGTGAACTGCACTTCCCGCCGGCCGAGGTCACGGTTTTCGTGCGCGAGCAGATCGAGGCCCTGAAGGCCGTGGCGGCGCGCGAGGGCGTGCAGCTGTGTCACGTCAAGCCGCACGGGATGCTGTACAACATGGCCGCGCGTGACCCGGCGCTGGCGCGGGCAGTCGCGCAGGCGGCGGCAGACAGCGGCATAGGGCTGTACTTCGGACTGGCGGGCCAGGACAGCGTGATGCTGCGCGAGGCTTCCGCGCTGGGCCTGCGGGCGCTGGGCGAGGGCTTTGCGGACCGGGGGTACGCACCGGACGGGACCCTGTGGCCGCGCGGTCAGGCAGGCGACCTGCTCGGCGCGGCCGACGCGGCGGCGCAGGGCGTGAGGATTGCGCGCGAGGGCCGCACGCGCGCCGTGACCGGGCAGGACATCGCCGTTCCGGCCGGAACGCTGTGCCTGCACGGCGACGGCCCCGAGGCAGCCGCCCTGGCGAGTGAGCTGCGCCGGGCGCTGCAGGAGGCGGGCGTGCAGGTCGCCGCCCCAGCCTGACATGCCGACAGGCGTGACCTCCCAGACGGGGCAGGTCTGCCGGCCGGGCTTAAGAATGTGGGGGGGATGAGGCGGACTGTCAGGACAGAGTGAGAGTTTGCCTGCTTCACTGTCAGGCAGCATGAGACGCCCGCCTCTTTCCCCCAGGGATTCCCTGACTGCCAGTCAGGTGGGCGGCGTGGCCCGCGACAGCCTGGACCGCCGCGCCCTGAACCGCCGCCTGCTGGGGGTGGTGCTGGCCGCGCTGCTGCTGAAGATGCTGTCCCTGCCCATGAGCAGTTTCGAGCGGGCGGCGCTGCCGCTGCTGGCGCTGCTGATGGCCGGCGTGGCCGCCAGCACCCACAATGCCCGGGTGCCGCTGCGGACCCTGCACCTGACCACGCTGCTGGGGGCCTGGGCGTACCTGCTGGGCAGCCTGTGGTTCGTGCTGTTCCGCGTGCCTTCAGAGTTGCAGCTGGTCAACCTGAGTGGCATGGGGCCGTGGATCACGGTGCTGATCGCCTCGCACCTGTGGCTGCTGGGCCGCCAGGACAGCAGGCTGCTGAACCTGCTGGGGCTGGGCGGCGTGGCGGGCCTGACGCTGGTGTACGTCGCCGGGCACGGTGCCTGGGCGTCCCCGATCGTGGGGATGGTCGTGCAGACCCTGCTGGCGTCCACAATTCTGCTGGTCGGGCAGCACAGCGCGGTCCTGCGCACGCTGGGCAATCTGCGGCGGGACCTGCTGGGCGGCGGTCTGCCCGGCGAGCACGATCCGCTGACCGGTCTGCCGGGCCGCCAGGGAACCGAGGACGCGCTGGTCCGCGAGTTCCAGCGGCGGCCCGAGGGCCTCAGCGTGGCCGTGATCGGCGTGGACGGACTGGGAGCCCTTCAGGAGCAGTACGGGCTGGGGTTCACCGAGCGGCTGGTGGCGCACCTGTCCCGCGTGACGCTGGGCGTGGTGCGGGATCAGGATGTGCTGGGTCGCCTGGGGGCAGATCAGCTGGTGATGGTGATGCGCACGCCGGACGCCCGCGCGGCCCGCGCCGCCTGCGAGCGCCTGCGGGTGCGCATCGCGTCCCGTCCGCTGGAGGGCGTGAACCTGACGGTCAGTGTGGGTGTGGCGTTCTACGCCGAGCATGCCGACCCGCAGGCGCTGTGGCAGGAAGCGCAGGACGCGCTGGCATCGGTGCAGGGCAGTTCCCAGAACCGCGTGGCGCTGGGCGTGTGGCACGCGGCCGGTGCGGACGACCGCCCGGATCAGAACGGGAGCGCGCCGCAGGTCTTCCCCGCCTGACAGCAGAGCGGCGCTGAAGCTTGCTGGGGTAATGGAACGGCCCGGTCGTCCGTTCCAGTGGGGTCCGGGTCAGTCTTCGCTGATCGTCACGCCTTTCCAGAAGGCGATGCGGCCAGTGATCTGCCGGGCGGCGTCCTTGGGTGTGGGGTAGTACCACGCGGCGTCGCGGTTGTCCTGCCCACCGACCCGCAGGGTGTGGTAGCTGGCCTCGCCCTTCCAGGGGCAGGTGCTGTGGGTGTCGCTGGGAATCAGGTAGGCGGGGTTGACGCTGTCGGCCGGGAAGTAATGGTTGCCTTCCACGACCACGGTATCTGCGGACTGCGCGATGACCTCTCCGTTCCAGGTGGCTTTCATGCCGCTCAGGGTAGGGGGCCGGGGGCGGGTGGACTGTCAGCGGGGCTGCGCAGTGCCGGCCGCGTGAGGATTCGGTGAAGGTTGACTTTCGGAAGCGCTTCCCTTTGAAATGAAGGTACACATGAAACGCTTCCATACGCTCGGGCGCGCTGGCGCCCTGACGGCCCTCACGCTGTCCCTGTCGGCCTGCAGTCTGTTCAAATCCCCGGTCGAAACCGCCCGCGTCTGGCAGGACGAGGTCATCTACTTCGCCATGACTGACCGTTTCGCAAACGGAAACACCGCCAACGACAACGGCCCCAACCGGGACGCCGGGGACCGCGCCGACCGTACCAATCCCCTGGCGTGGCAGGGCGGTGACTTCGCCGGCCTGAAAGCGAAGATCGACGACGGGTACTTTAAGCGCATGGGGTTCACGGCGCTGTGGATCACGCCCGTCGTGTTGCAGGTGCCGGCCATTCCCGTCGGGGACGGCCCCAACCAGGGCAAGACGTTCGCCGGGTACCACGGATACTGGGCCGAGGATTTCAGGAAGATCGACCCGCACTTCGGGACCCTGGACGAGTACCGCGCGCTGATCGACGCGGCGCACCGCAACGGCCTGAAAGTCATTCAGGACATCGTCGTGAACCACGCCGGGTACGGGGCGACCCTCACGAAAACGAACCCTGAGTGGTTCAACACGCCAGAGGACTGCAAGGCGTCGGGCAACAAGACCACGGACTGCGACCTGGCGGGCCTGCCGGACTTCAAGCAGGACCTCCCGGCCGTCACGGCGTACCTGAACGACTTCGTGAAGTACTGGCGCACCGAGACCGGCATCGACGGCCTGCGGATCGATACCATGAAGCACGTCCCGGACGCGTACTGGAAGCAGTTCTTCGCGGCGGGCGGGGCGGGCGACCCGGCGAAGATCTGGTCGGTCGGCGAGGTGTTCGACGGCAACCCCGCGTACCTGGCGCGGTTCATGGACGAACTGGGATCGCCCAGCGTGTTCGATTTCGCCCTGCACTTCGCGTTCAAGGACCAGATGAGCAGCGCCGGCGGCAACCTCGACCGCGTAGCGGACGTGTTCGCGCAGGACGGCGCGTACCGCGACCCGACGCGCCTGACGACCTTCGTGGACAACCACGACGTGCGCCGCTTCGTCAGTGAGGTCACGGAGCGGGGCGGCACCGCCGCGCAGGCCGCCGAGCGGCTGGACATGGCGCTGTCCACCATGTACTTCTCGCGCGGGACGCCCAGCGTGTGGCAGGGCACCGAGATCGCGCAGGCCGGGCTGGGCGACCCGTACGGCAACACCCTGGGGCAGGGCAACCGCGAACCCATGGACTTTGCGCGGCTGGCAGGCAGCGCCCTGGACGAGCGTCTGGGCGCGCTGGCACAGGCCCGCACCCGCTACCGCGCCCTGACACGCGGCGCGCAGCAGGAACTCTGGCGGCCGAACGGCGGCGCGCCCATCCTGGCGTACCGGCGCGTGGTGAGTGGCGTGACGGGCGCGGCCGGGCAACCGGTGGTATTCGTGGTGAACGGCGGGGATGCGCCCGTGGACCTGAGCACCCTGGGAAGCGGCGGCATTCCGCTGCTGGGCACCTTCGCGGGCGGCGCCCTGACCGAGGTGACCGGGAAGGCCAGCACCCTAAGCGTCAGCGGGGGACGGCTGACCGGCACGGTCCCGGCGCGCAGCGTGCTGGCCGTGACCGCCCAGGCTGGTGCGGGCAGCAGCGGCACCGTGAACCCGGCCCTGCCGGAACTGAGCGGCCTGAAGGTCACGGCGGGCGACGGGGCCGCCGAGCTGAGCTGGACGCCCGCCACGAACCCGGCCGTCAGCGGGTACCGCGTGTACGTGAAAGCGGCGGGCGGCAGCGAACGCCTGCTGAACTTCGCGCCCATTCCGGCCGCGCAGGCGTCGCTGCTGGCGCGCGGCCTGACGAACGAGGCCGCCACGACCTTCCGGGTGGTCACGGTAGACAGCGCCGGCACCGAGAGCCGGGGCGTGAGCGTGACCGGCACGCCCAGCGAGAAGAACACCGTGCCCGTCACGTTCAGCGTGGACGCCCGCAGCCAGGGCAACGGCCCCATTGAGCTGCGCCGCTTCGATACCGGCAGCCAGATCGAGTACCCCATGACGCAGGACACGCGCGGGCAGTGGAAGACCACGCTGAACCTCCCGCTGTTCCGCGAGGTGAAGTTCAAGTACGGAAACGATGCACCCGGCGCGAAGAACAGCGGCTACGAGGGCCCCGGCCAGGGCGACCGCAGCCTGCTGGTGCGCGGCGGCGCGGCGTCCAGCGGCACGTACGACTTCACCGAGAAGCCCGCCCCGACCACCTTCATCGAGGGCACCGTCAATGGGGGGGCCGGGCCACTGGGCGGCGCGCTGGTCGAGGCCAGCAGTCAGCCCGCCGGGGGGCAGACCGGCGCTGACCCATCCCTGAACTACGCCCTGACCTTCCCGGACGGCCGGTACGTCCTGCCCGCCCCGGCCGGAACGCACACGCTGCGGGCCAGCGCGGACGGCTTCGAGGCGGCCACGCAGGACGCGGCGGCCCCGCAGACCGGCGTGAACTTCACGCTGAGTGCCCTGAGCGGCACGGTCGTCGGGAAGTACCGCATCGACGGCAAACTGAATGACTGGACCGCCCCGAAAGCGGACGTGCAGAGCCCCGCCGCCGGGACCTTCGGCGCGGACAACAACTTCCAGAACCTGCGGATCGACAGTGACGCACAGTACCTGTACCTGGGCTATCGCTACCGCGTGGCGGGCAACTCGGCCGTCGTGTACCTGGATACCGCCCCCGGCGGCGCCGCGCAGGCTGACAGCTTCGACGCCTGGAAACGCGCCGCGACCTTCAGCGGAGCCATGGGCGGCGTGGACGCCTTCATTGCCCGCTACGAGAATCAGGCCCCGGAACTGCGGCTGGTGGGCAGCGCGGCGGCCACCAGCGTGGTGGGCAGCGGCGCGTACACCGCCGTGAGCACCGGCACCCTGCCCGAACAGACGGTCGAGATGGCCATCCCCTGGGCGGCGCTGGGCCTCAGCGGCGCGCCGGCCGCCGGCGTGAACGTGGTGGGCGGTATTTTTGGCGGGGACGGGTATGGGGCCGGGGACATCATCCCGGATACGGGCAGCACCCCGGCCGGCGCGAACAGCACCAACTGCGCGGACTCGTGCAGAGCGACCTTTACTGCTCCCGTCCGGGTGCCGTAAGGAAGCCAGGGCCGGCGCGGCCCGTACACTGAAGGAACCTGCGGGAGGTGCGGTCAACGGCCTCCCGCCTTACTTGCTCCGCCCGGGCTGACATTCCCATGACATTCCGGCGGACAATCAGGAGGATTGTCATGGTTCTATCTAAATTCATGCCCAGCAACCCCAAATTCAGCCAGAAGTTCGCTGAAGCCGCCCGCAACGCCCACGCCACCGCCACGGCGCTCGTGGACCTGCTGGAGAACTACACCGACGTGGACGCCAAGGTGCAGAAGGTCCGCGACCTGGAACACGAGGGCGACCGCCTGACCGGCGAGATCACCAACCTGCTGGCCGAATCGTTCATCGTGCCGTTCGACCGGGAAGACATCATCAGCCTGAACAACGAACTCGACGACCTCGTGGACGACATGGAAGACGCCGCGCGCAAACTCAGCCTGTACGGCATCGAGAAACCCCTGCCGCAGATGGCGCAACTGGCCCGCGTGGTCGAGCAGCAGTGCGCGCTGCTGGCCCAGGGCATGCCGCTGATCGAGAACAAGGGACAGCTGGGCGAACTGGCCCGCATCGCCCGCGAGATCCGCGCGCTCGAAGACCAGGGCGACACCATCAGCGACGAGGTCCAGCGTCACCTGTACGACGGCGTGAACGACGTGCCGGGCATGATCCGCGCCATGCGCGGCGGCGAGATCGTGGCCCTGATCGAGGACGCCAGCGATCAGGCGCAG
This sequence comes from Deinococcus aquaticus, assembly GCF_028622095.1. Classification (NCBI taxonomy): domain Bacteria; kingdom Thermotogati; phylum Deinococcota; class Deinococci; order Deinococcales; family Deinococcaceae; genus Deinococcus; species Deinococcus aquaticus. Next base: position 480,483 of record NZ_CP115165.1, read on the forward strand.
CGGGTCGCCAAGACCGTCGAAAGCATCCTGCTGAAGAACGCCTGAGCGCTGGGACCGGACTGTTATGGATCCCCTGCTGATCGGCTTTCTTCTGATTATTTTCCTGGCGCTGGCCTTTGATTTCATCAACGGCTTTCACGACACCGCCAACGCCATCGCCACATCGGTCGCCACGAAAGTCCTGACGCCCGCGCAGGCCATCACCATGGCCGCCGTCCTGAACGTGGTGGGCGCGCTGGCCGGCACAGCCGTCGCCAAGACCATCGCCACGTCCATCGTGCCGCAGGAGTACGCGACCCTGCAACTGACCGGCGCGGCCCTGCTGAGCGCCATCGCCTGGAACCTGTTCACCTGGTGGAAGGGCCTGCCCAGCAGCAGCAGCCACGCGCTGATCTTCTCGCTGGTCGGGGCCGGGGTCGCTGCCGGCGGGTGGGGCATCATCATTCCCAAGGGCGTGCAGAAAACCGTGACCGGACTGTTCACCAGCCCGCTCCTGGGCTTCATCGTGCCGATCCTGCTGATGACGCTGCTGTCCTGGCTGGTGCTGCGGCACATGCGGCCCCGCACGGTGACTGGCACGTTCCGCTGGTTGCAGATCGGCTCGGCGGCCTTCATGGCCTTCAGTCACGGCGGGAACGACGCGCAGAAGGCCATGGGCATCATGACCTTCGCCCTGAGCGCCTACCTGGGCACGCAGGTCGAGCAGGTGCCGCTGTGGATCATCCTGTCGGCCGCCACCGCCATGGGCCTGGGCACCAGCATCGGCGGCTGGCGGATCATCAAGACCATGGGCTTCAAGGTCGTGGACCTCAAACCCGTGGACGGCTTCGTGGCCGAGGCCAGCGCCGCCGCCATCATCTCCGGCGCGACCGCGCTGGGCATCCCGGTCAGCACCACGCACACCATCAGCACCAGCATCATGGGCGTGGGCACCACCAAAGGCTTCCGGAAGGTCAAGTGGCAGGTCGCCGGGCGCATCATGCAGGCGTGGGTGTTCACGATTCCCGTGTGCATCGCGCTGGGCTGGCTGTTCCACAAGGCGCTGCTGCTGCTGGGCTAAGTGCCGCCTACCAGAAGCTGAAGTTGGGGGAGGACGAGCGCCGTGCGTGCGCCGTTCTCCCCCACTTCCTTGTAGCACCCTTCGGAGCTCAGCGTGGGATGCGTTCGCTCTGGCCGGGGGTGGCCTCGCCACGTAGCAGGGCCGCCAGGACCTCGGCGCCGCGCACCACGCCCAGCGCGGGGCGGCTGAACAGGGCGTTCGCGTCCACGGCCCACACCTGCCCCAGCGGCTGCTGCGGGTCCAGGGCCCGGGCGAACGCGACGTTGTCGCCCAGGCCGTACCCGCAGCACATGACGACCGTCACGTCGGGCCGCAGAGTCTCGATCTGCCCCCAGCTGGCGCGGCCCGAGTCGGTGCCAGCCGCGCCCAGCACGTTCACGCCGCCGGCCCGCTCGACCTGCCCGGGCACCCAGTGACCGCCGTAGAAGGGCGGGTCCGTCCATTCCAGCGTCAGGACGCGCGGCGCGTGCGTGGCGGGCGGCACGGCGTCCCAGCGGGTCTGGGCCTGCGCGGCCAGCGCCCCGGCGCGTTCCGGCACGCCAGCCGCCATCCCGAGCGCCCGCAGGTCGTCCAGAATGCCGCTCAGGTCGCGGCCCTCCAGGCTCAGGACGTTCGCGGCGGGCAGGCAGCCCGGCAGGTACCGCACGGCCGCCTCGATGGTGCCGGGCGTGACGGCGCAGACCTCGCACACGCCCTGAGTGACCACCAGATCCGGGTTCAGAGCGTCCAGCAGCGGTCCGTCCACCTGATACAGCGCGCGGCCCTCGCGCACGGCGTCACTGACGGCCCGGTCGATCTCTGCCTGCGGGGCGGCGCTGTCCACGATGGACCGCGTGAGGACCGGCAGTCCCCGCGCCTGCGGGTGGTCGCAGGAGTGACTGACGCCCACCACCCGCCCGCCCAGACCCAGGTCGAACAGCAGGTCGGTGGCGCTGGGCAGCAGGCTCACGATCCGGGCGGGACCGGACGGCAGGCCGGGCGCTGTGGCGGGCTCGGAACGGGTCATGTGCGTAGCGTAGAGCATCCGCTACGGGCGCAGGGCAGCAGGTGACGACCCTCCTCCGGACAGCGGGCAGGGCCCCCGCGCTGCCGTCCGGGGGCCCTGCTGTCTCGCTGTCTCTCTGTCACTCACGTCTGCCTGCACGCTCTGGCCTTCCCTGCCTCCCGGAGGCTACCTGTCCGGTTCCCGCTCAGGGAAGGGGGCTCAGGGGCGGGTGGTGGTGCTGCTGCCGCTGGCGTCCACGTCGAGGTTCAGGGCGCCCGACAGGCCGCCGATCAGGCTGGCGCTGCCCGTGCCGTCGCTCCCGGTGTTGCTGCCGCTGGCGCTGCCGCCCAGCAGGCCGCTCAGGGCGCCGGACAGGCCCACGTTCAGGCTACCCTCGCTGCTGGTGCTGCCGCCGTCCCGGTCGGTCGTGGTGGTGCTGCCACTGGCGTTCACGCCCACGTTCAGGGCGCTGTCGACCGCGCCGAGCAGGCTGGCGCTGCCCGCGCCGTCACTGCCCTGGGTCTGGCCCGCGAGGACCGTGCCCAGTCCGGCGCCGAGGTTCACGCCGACGCTGCCGGTGCTGCTGCTGGTCTGAGCCGAGGCAGCACCGGCGATCAGGGCGAGGGCGGTCAGGGCGGTCATCATCTTGGTCTTGATCATGGTGGTTCCTCCTGAGACAGATGATGCGCGGGCCGTGTGGCACGACCTTGAGAGGATCGCGGTGGCCCTTGTGGCTTGCGCCGCCCGCTCTCATGACGGCCGGGGCAGGCCGGGCGCCGGAAAGAACGTGTGGCACGCTCACTCCCGCTGACCCCGTACCGCGCACCCGTCTGAGAGAACCGTTTATTTCCGCGCTGCGCGGTGTTTTCAGTGATCCGATCCGGCTCGGACCGCATACGCACCCGCAGAGGAAGAAGGTGCGGGGCCAGTCAGCGGCTGGCCCAGAGTTCCACGAGGCCGCGCAGGGTCAGGGTCTCGTCGTAATGGTCGATCTCGCGGCAGATGCCCTCGATGGTGCGGGCGAAGCCGCCGGTGGCGATGGCAACCGCCGGGCCCGGCAGTTCCGCGCGGATGCGGCGCAGCAGGCCGTCCACCATCTCGGCGTACCCGAAGACCAGCCCCGATTGCAGGGCGTGCGTGGTGTTGCGCCCGATGGCGGTCTGCGGGGCCTGCAACGTGATGCGCGGCAGTTTCGCGGCGCGGCTGAACAGCGCGTCGGCGCTGACCTGCGCGCCCGTGGCGAGCACGCCGCCCAGGAAGCGGCGGCCCCGGCCGATCACGTCGAAGTTGGTGCTGGTCCCGAAATCTACGACCACGGCGTACTCGTGGGTGCTCATGTAGCGTTCCGCGCCGAACAGGTTGCACAGGCGGTCCGCGCCGACCGCGTCGGGCTGGTCGAGTTCCACGTTCACGTCCGGCAGGTTGGTGGCGCTGACACTGAACGCCTCGACCATGAAGTGCCGGCGCAGCGCCAGCCCGTAGTTCTCACCGACGGGCGGCGCGACGCTGCTCAGCACGGCCGAGCGGGGTGCACTGGCCCCGGCCAGCGTGAACAGCCCGTGCAGTTGCAGCGCGAGGTCGTCGGGCAGCACGTCGCGGTTGGTGCGTACGCGCCACGTGTGCGTGAGGTTCAGGCTCTCGTCCGCGAGGCCGATGACGGTGCTGGTGTTGCCGATATCCACGGCCAGAAGGGGAAAGGCGGGCACGCCCCGCAGTGTAGAGCAGCCCGGCGCCGCCCGGCACGCACTGCGCGGAGGTTCGCGCATGAGGGACGGCGGGCGGGGCTGCGTTCACGCCGCTCATGCGGGAGCGGTAGCCTGGGCTTCCACACAACCCGATCACACACCCCGACATCCCCCTCTTCTTTCCCCCACCGGAGGTTGTTTCATGGACGCTGCCCTGCTGTCTGCCCCGCTCGTGCCGCCCACCGCCGCCCTGAGTGCCCGCCCGCCCGTCCCGCCCGCCGAGGCGCAGCGCCTGCGCGACCTGGACCCGCAGGCGTACTGGCTGCACGTGGCGCAGGAACTCACCTGGGACACGCCGCCCACCACGGCGCTGGACGGCACGCTGGGCGATTTCCGGTACTTTCCCGGCGCGACCGGGAACGTCAGCGTGAACTGCCTGGACCGTCACCCGCCAGAGCGCGTGGCCCTGCGCTACGAGCGGGAGGACGGCCTGCGGGAAACCTGGACGTACGGCCAACTGACGGACGGGGCGGCCCGCTTTGCCGCCGCCCTTGAGGACCTGGGCGTGGAGCGCGGGGACCGCGTGGCCATCTACCTGGGGAACGTGCCTGAGGCGTTCATCGCCATTCACGCCTGCTACCGCATCGGGGCGATCTACTCGGTGATCTTCGCGGGCTTCAGTGCCGCCGCCGTGCGCGACCGCCTGGAGGACGCCCGCCCGAAGGTGGTGGTCTGCACGGACGCCACGCTGCGGCGCGGGAAGGTCGTGCCGCTGAAGGCCACGCTGGACGAGGCCCTGACCGGCCTGCCGCCCGCACAGGTGATCGTGGCCCGCCGCGTGAATGCCGATCACCCCCTGCGCGCCGGTGAACTGGACTTTCACGCGCTGCTGGACGCCACCACGCGCCGCGCCGACCCGGTCATGCTGGAGGCGAACGAGCCGGGGTTCATCATCTACACCAGTGGCACGACCAGCAAACCCAAGGGCCTGGTGCACGCCGGGCTGGGCTTCCTGACCGGCGCGTACGCGAACGTGAAGTGGGCCCTGAACCTGCATGGGCAGGACACGTACTGGTGCACCGCCGACGTGGGCTGGCTGACCTTCCCGATCTTCGCGCTGGTGGGAGGGCTGGCGCACGGGGCGACGCACGTGATCTACGAGGGCAGCATCGACACGCCCACACCGGCCCGGCCGTACGAACTGATCGCCGCTTACGGCGTCACGAAGGTCTTCACGGCCCCCACCGCACTGCGAATGCTGCGCCGCGCCGGGGACGACGCCCTGCGCGGCCACGACCTGAGCCGCCTGCAGCTGATCGGGCTGGTCGGGGAACCCCTGGACCCGGAAACGTGGCACTGGGCGCACGACACGCTGGGAGCCGGGAACGTGTTCATCAACAACACGTACGGGCAGACCGAGACCGGCACCGCCTGGGCCGCCAGCATGGTCGGCCTGACCCCCACCCGGCCCGGCGCGTGCGGGCACCCGCTGCCCGGCTACCGCGCCCGGATCGTGCGGGACGACGGCCATGAGGCCGCGCCGGGCGAACTGGGCGCCCTGACCCTGACCGAGCCGTTCCCGTGCCTCGCGCGGACCGTGTGGGGCGACCACGACCGCTACCGCGCCACGTACCTGAGCGACCACCCGGGCGCGTACGCCGCCAGCGACGCCGCCCTGATCGACCACGACGGGCAACTGTGGGTGACGGGCCGCCTGGATGACGTGATGAACGTCGCCGGGCACCGCATCGGCACCATGGAGATGGAAGCGGCGCTGATCACGCACCCGGCCGTGTCCGAGGCGGCCGTGGTCGCCATGCCCGACGACGTGAAAGGCTCGGTGCCCGTCGCGTTCGTCGTGCCGCGCGGCGACGCGCAGGGCAGCCCTGAACTGCAACGCGAACTGGCCGAGGCGGTCGTGAGGGGCGTGGGAGCCATCGCGCGGCCCACCCGCGTGATCGTCACGCCCACCGTGCCCCGCACCCGCAGCGGCAAGATCATGCGCCGCGTCCTGCGCGACCTGCTGATCACCGGTCAGGCGGGCGGCGACCTGAGCAGCCTGGAAAATCCCGACGCCATCGACACCGTGCGGGCGCTGCTGGAGGGGGCTGTGGGGCCTAGGCCGTAGGAACAGCCGCAGAGGCAGTGGGAAGTGAAACGGGCGACCGCCTCACTTCACCACTGCCTGCAACCTACACCTCGCTCAGCTGAAATCCCCGAGTTTCACGGGGATGGAGTACGCGCAGCTGGTGTCGGCCTCGGTGCGCAGCAGGAGATTCACGGTGTCGCTGGCACCCAGCCCGGCCTTCAGGGGTTCGAAGTAGTACACCAGGGTGCCGCTCCAGGTGCCGCCCTCCTGCTTGAAGTCGTTCACGTAGGTGCTTTTCACGGGGGCGACGAGTTTGCCGTCCGCACCTTTTAGGCGCACGAGATACGCGGCGCGGGCTTTCTCGCTGGGGAGGCCCTGCACGGCGACGTCGATGCGCAGCTGACCGTCCGGGAGGCGTTTGCTGGTGAATTCCTCGCTCAGGGCGTCTTTCACGCTGAGGTTCCTGAAGTTGTCGCGGGCGTCCTGCGCGGCGAAGAACAGCTGGTCGGCCTGTCCGCTGGCGGTCAGGGTGACGGGGCGGCTGCCCTTCGCGTAGTCCTGCGGGGCGGCCAGCCAGTCGGTCACGCAGGCGGCGCCGCCGTCGAAGGCGGTCACGGCGTCAGGGCCGGCCTCGAACTGGCCGTCTTTGACCTTCAGGCTGGTGATCAGGTACGTGGGGACCGGGTCGCGGCGGCCGTACGCGCCGTCAATGACGTTCCTGACGGTGGTGTCTTCCAGTTTCGGAACCCAGGCGTGGGCGGGCGCGGCCAGTAGCGCGGCGAGGGTCAGGGACAGGGTCAGGCGAGCGGGTGTGCGGATGCTCATGGGGACCTCCGGGAGAACGTGGGACACAGTGGGGCTGCGTACCGGGCATGAGGGCAGGTGAACGTGACGCGCACCTGACCGGGTTCAGGTTTTGAGGTACACGACGCGGCAGGCCTGCCCGGCCGACCGGAACTGCGCGGCGGCCTCGGCCGGAAGGGTCACGTCCGTGTACACCTTCGAGGTGGGCGCGAAGCGGTTGGGTTGAATGCGGGCGGCCTTCACGCGGGTGATGTTCTTGAAGGCGGACAGTTCCGCCTCGCTGGTCACGTAGGTGTGCAGGTTGCCTTCCTGCACGAGGCTGCTGCTGACACCCTTGATCAGCGCGGCGTCCGGCCAGACCTGCGCGCCGCCCTCGGCGTACACGATGCTGGTCATGTCCCGCTGGAACGCCCCGAGGCCGCGCACGTCGATCACGACCGTGCAGGTCAGGGGCCGCGTTTCGCTGGCCGCGCCGCCCCCGCCACGCGCGACCGTTCCGGCCGCAGCGGCAGGCGCCTCGGACGCGCCGGTCCCGCCGGGGCCGCTGCGGGAAGCTGCGGCGGGGGCCGGGCCGTCCGCGCCGGGCGTGCTGTCGCTGCCCGTGCCGGACGCCCCCCGGCTGCCCTGCGCCGGGGCGGGGGCCGATCCGCCACCTGCCGGTCCGTCACCTGCTGCGCCGCCCGGCGTACGCGGAGCCGCGCTGGCTGCCGGAGTGCTGTCCCCGGCCGCCGGGGACGGAGTTCGCGCCGCCGCGCCGCCAGCGGGCTGGGTGGCCCCCGCCGGATCTGGAGCGGGAGTGGGTCGGGCAGCCTGGGCCGGTGCAGCGGCCGCCGGGCTGGCTGCCGGAGCCGTGGGGGTCGCCGCGACGGGAGCCGCCGGGGCCGCCGCCTGCGTGGGAGCCGGGGTGGTCGTGGGCCGCGCGGACGCCTGCGGGGCACTGCCGGTCGCGTTGCCGCTGTCGGCAGGCCCACTGGCCTGCGCGCGGCTGGGCGCGGCTGGGGCGGGCGCAGTGACGGGCGACGCGTCCGGCAGCGTGGCCCGGGCGGCACTCTCGGCCGGCGTGCCAGTAGGGGCCGGGCGGGACTGCGGGCGGGCCGGGATGGCCGTCGCGGTCGCCGGGTCCGGCGCAGCGGTGGGCCGGCCGGCCGCAGCGCGCGGCGCGGCGTCGGCGCTGCTGGCAGAGGCACTACTGGCGGACGCGGCGTCCTCCCGGCGTGGCAGGGCCGCCACCGATTCGGCCGCCACCGATTCAGCCGGGGCCGCACGAGCAGGCGTGCGGGCCTGCACGGCCGCCTCCGGCGTCTGCGGGTCCGGCGTCGTCACGGCCGGGGTGCGGGCAGGGGCCGCCGGGGCCGGGGCCTCCGGAATGGTCGCCTGGGCACCCGTGGCCGCAGCAGGAACCGGGTCGGATGGCGTGTCCGCCTGCGCTGATGTCTGGGCAGCCACCGGGGCAACCGGTTCGACCGGAGCCGGGGTGATCGGCTCGGGCGCGGCCTGCGCCGGGGTTCCCTGTACTGGGGTTCCCTGTGCCGGGCTGGCCGCCGGGGTCGGCGTGAGGTCGGGCGTGGGGGCCGGGTCTGCCGGGCCGGGTTGGGCGGGTTGCGGGGTGGCCGGGGCCGGACTGGCCGCGCGGGGCGCCTCAGCAGGCGGCGCGGACTCGGGTGGGGCCGGGTCGGGTGTGGCGGCCGGGGTGGGCGCTGGCGTCGGCTGCGGAGTGGGTTCCGCTTTCGCTTCTGGTTTCGTTTCCGGCTGGGACGGCGTCTGCCGGGGGTTCGTGGTTGCTCTGGGCGTGGGTGCTGGCGCGGGGGCCTGCGGAATGGCGGGCGTACTGAGGGGCGTGCTGGCAACTGGTGCGGCCAGCGTCACGACTTCCATGGGGGCGGTCGTCAGGTCTGGCGGCGCGGCGGGCGGCAGGGGCTGGGGGCGCAGCAGCAGCAGGCCGGTCAGCAGGGCCACGTGGACGGCGGCGGCCACCACGCCCGCCCGGACCTGCTCGCGCCGTTCGGGTGAGGACCGGCCGGGGTGCGGGGCGGTGGTCACGGCGCGCCCTCCCCCGCCGCGCCGCCGGGCTGGGTGCCGAGCGCCAGGCGGGAGCCTCCGGCCTGCTTGATCTCGTCCATGACCCGCACGACCGTGCCGTAATTGCCGCGTTCGTCGGCGCGCAGGCCCACCACTCCGCCCGAGGCTTTCGCCAGGGGCTCCAGCGCGCCGCGCAGGCGGGTCAGGGTGGTTTCCTGGCCGTTCAGGAACACCTGCCCGGTGCGGCTGACGCTCACGATGGGCAGGTCCGGGGTTTCCTGCACGGTGCTGCTGGCGCGCGGCAGGTCCAGCGGCAGGGCGTTGTGCCGGGCGCCCAGGTTGCTGGTCAGGAAGAAGAAGATCAGCAGCAGCAGCACGATGTCCACCATGGGCGCGAAGTCGAAGGTCACGGTGTCCGTGTCCTCCCGGAAGCGGCGGCGGGCGGCGCTCACGCGGACCCCACGGCGCCAGCCCTCACGGCGTTCCGCCGAAGCTCAGCGCGACGTCCGGCAGGGGCGCAGCCGGCACGGCCGGGCGGGCCGCCGGCACGGGGCGGGTCAGCCAGCCCGGCAGGTCCTCGCGCACCTGTTCGGCCTGCAGGGCCAGCCGGTCGGCTTTCAGACGCAGGGCGTTGCGGCACACGTACGCGATGATCGCCACGGCCAGCCCGGCCGCCGTGTTGACCAGCGCCTCGCTGATCCCAGTGCCCAGCTGCGCGGGCGTGGGGTTGGTCGTCTGACTGAACACCAGGAACGACCGCACCATGCCGATCACGGTGCCCAGCAGGCCCAGCAGCGGGCCGATCTGCGCGGCGGTGCCCAGTGCGCCCAGGCCGGCGTACAGGCGGGCGTCCTCGGTCAGCAGCGCGGACTGCATGGCGGCCTGCGCGGCCTCAGCGCCGCGGTCGGCGCGGGCCAGTCCGGCCCGCAGGACCTGCGCGGCCGGGCTGGGGTGGGCGGCGCGGTCCACCTCGGCCAGCGCGGCGGCCGGGCCGCTCTCGGCGGTGACGGCGCGGGCGCGTTCGATCAGGGTGCGGGCGTCCGCGCCCAGGCGGGAGAGTGCCTGGGCGCGGGCGGCACTCAGGTACACGACGTACACGGACAGGGCCAGCAGGACCCACAGCAGGGGTCCGGCGGCGCGGAGGAGATCAATGACGTTCATGTGCCCCACGGGTAGCACGCAGGGGCGTGGCAAGCGTGAAAGGGGCGTGCGCGGGCCTCATGAGGGGGGCAGGGCGGGTGCGCGGGGCGTTCACGGGGGTGGCGCGTGTGGTTCTCCGGCCATCACCGGTCGGGCGGGGGCTTCCCCCCGCTCCCACGCCCCAGTGTCGCCCGGCGCCGCATCCCGCCTCCCGCGCGCCGCGCCCCCGCAGAATCCGCAGTGAATCACTCGACTTTAAGGGGCGATGCGGGTAAAATAGGCCCGTAAGTAGGAATCATTCCTAACAAAACCCCCTGATTCCCCAAGGAGCCCGCATGACCCACCAGCTCGAAATCCGCAACCTGCACGCCACCGTCGGCGACACCGAAATTCTCAAGGGCATCAACCTGATCGTCCCCCGCGGCGAACTGCACGCCATCATGGGGCCGAACGGCAACGGCAAGAGCACCCTCGCCAAGGTCATCGTCGGCGACCCCGAATACACCGTCACGCAGGGCGAAGTCCTCGTGGACGGCGTGAACATCCTGGAAATGGAACCCGACGAACGCGCCCGCCTCGGCGTGTTCCTGGCCTTCCAGTACCCCGTCGAGATCCCTGGCGTCACCATCGCCAACTTCCTGCGCCTCGCCATGCAGGCCCGCAAGGAAGAAGGCGAAGAGGTCAGCTTCACCGAGTTCTACGGCAAGCTCCAGAGCGCCCTCAAGACCCTGGAATGGGACGAGAGCATCGTCGAACGCTACCTGAACGCCGGCTTCTCGGGCGGCGAGAAGAAACGCAACGAGATCCTCCAGATGCTGATGCTGGAACCCAACTACATCATCATGGACGAAACCGACAGCGGCCTCGACGTCGACGCCCTGAAGATCGTCTCCAAGGGCGTGAACTCCATGCGCGGCCCGAACCTCGGCGGCCTGATCATCACCCACTACCAGCGCCTGCTGGACTACATCGTCCCTGACAAGGTCCACATCATCCTCGACGGCAAGGTCGTGCAGACCGGCGGCCCCGAACTCGCCAAGAAGATGGACACCGAAGGCTACGACTGGGTCAAGGAACTCGCCACGGCATGAAGATGCAGAAGGCTGAAGGCAGATGGCTGAGGGCCAGAAGCGCTTCAGCAGCAGCTCAAGCCGCGCCTGCGCCATCTGCCTTCGACCATTTGCCATCTGCCCCCTGAAGGAGCACCCCCATGACCATTAATCCCGAAGTCAACGAGATCAACAAAGAGTACGAGTACGGCTGGAGCAACCCCGAACGCTACGCCGTGAAGGCCCCCAAGGGCCTGCGCCGCGACGTGGTCGAGATGATCAGCAAGGCCAAGGACGAACCCCAGTGGATGCTGGACTTCCGCCTGAAGGCGCTGGACATCTTCTACAGCAAGCCCATGCCCACCTGGGGCGCGGACCTGAGCGGCCTGAACCTCGACGAGATCTACTACTACATCAAGCCCGAGGGCGCGAACGCCCGCAGCTGGGATGACGTGCCGGACGACGTGAAGCAGACCTTCGAGCGTCTGGGCATCCCCGAAGCCGAGCGCGCCGCGCTGGCCGGTGTGGGCGCACAGTACGAGTCCGAGATGGTCTACCACAACCTGAAAGAGGAGTGGGAGAAGCTGGGCGTGGTGTTCCTGAGCATCGAGGACGGCCTGAAAGAGTACCCGGACCTGTTCCGCGAGCACTTCGCCACCATCGTGCCCCCCGAGGACAACAAGTTTGCGGCCATCAACTCCGCCGTGTGGTCGGGCGGCTCGTTCGTGTACGTGCCCAAGGGCGTCAAGGTGGACATCCCCCTCCAGACGTACTTCCGCATCAACGCCGAGAGCAGCGGCCAGTTCGAGCGCACCCTGATCATCATCGACGAGGGCGCGCAGGCCCACTACATTGAGGGCTGCACCGCCCCCGCGTACTCCAGCGACTCCTTCCACTCCGGCGTGATCGAGATCGTCGTGAAGGAAGGCGCGCGCTTCCGGTACAGCACCATCCAGAACTGGAGCCACAACGTCTACAACCTCGTGACCCAGCGCGCCGCCGTGTACGGCAACGGCGTGATGGAATGGGTGGACGGCAACCTGGGTAGCAAGGTCACCATGAAGTACCCCGCCTGCTACCTCCTCGAAGAAGGCGCGCGCGGTGAGGTGCTGAGCATCGCCATGGCCGGCCGCGGCCAGCACCAGGACGCCGGCGCGAAGATCGTGCACTTCGCCCCGAACACCAGCGGCACCATCGTGTCCAAGAGCATCAGCAAGGACAGCGGCCGCAGCTCCTACCGTGGCCTCGTCAAGATCTACGAGGGTGCCAAGGGCAGCCAGACGAACGTGGAATGCGACGCCCTGCTCCTCGACGACGAGGCTCGCACCGACACGTACCCGTACATCGAGATCGAAGAGAAAGACGCCCGCGTCGGCCACGAAGCCACGGTGTCCAAGATCAACGACGAGCAGATCCTGTACCTCCAGAGCCGCGGCCTGAGCGAAGACGAGGCGGCCGGCCTGATCGTGCGCGGCTTCATCGAACCCATCGCGAAAGAACTCCCGCTGGAGTACGCCGTGGAACTGAACCGCCTGATCGAACTGGAAATGGAAGGCAGCGTCGGTTGATCTCCCTTCGCCTGCCGGACCGGCCATGACGCGCCGGTCAGGCAGGCAGACGGATTCCATCACCGCTGCCGCAGGGCGACCCCTCCGCCCCTCCGGGGCACCTCCCCTCAAGGGGAGGCTTGGTGTGCCCTGGCTCCCCTCGAGGGGAGCTGGCCGCGCAGCGGACTGAGGGGTTCCCCCCGCTGGAGCAGTCGTGCTCCCTGGGGATGCCCATAACAACGTAATCAAGGAGGTTTCATGACGACATTCAATGATCAACTGGCGCAGGTGCAGGGGCCGGAGTGGCTGAGCGCGAAGCGCAGGGAAAGCCTGGAGCTGTTCACGACGCTGGACGTGCCGCAGGAGAGCGTGGAGGCGTGGAAGTACACGCGCGTGGACGTGGATTTCGACGCGTTGCGCCCTCACGGGAAGCGGGATGTGGTGTCGGACGTGTCGGCGTTGCCGCAGAGCGTGCAGGACCGCCTGACCGGCACGGACGTGGGTGCGTTCCTGGTGCTGGACGGGCCGGACGTGGTGTACCGTACGGAACTTCCGGCGGAACTGACGGCGAAGGGCGTGATTTTCACGGACCTGAAGTCGGCCGTGGAGCAGTACGCAGATAAAGTGCAGCAGTACCTGTACAGCGTGGTGCCGGCGGAAGTGCCGGACGATACGACGATTGCTGCGCCGGGCACGACTCCCAGCAAGAGCCCGGATCCCAGCGAAGGGAAGTTCTCGGCGCTGGCGGCGGCCCTGTGGACGAACGGTGCGTTCGTGTACGTGCCGCGCGGCGTGGAGGTCGAGTTGCCCCTGGGTTCGTTCCGCGTGATGAGTGACGCCGGGACGTACACCGCGACCCGCACGCTGGTCGTGGCCGAGGAGAACGCGCAGGTGACGTTCATCGACGAGCAGGACAGCGAGGCGCTGCCCGGCACGTACGCGATCGGCGCGGTGGAACTGGTCGTGAAGGACGCCGCGCGCGTGCGCTACGTCAGCATTCAGAACTGGGGCGAGGGCGTCACGCACATTCAGCGGCAGCGTGGGGACGTGGGCCGCGACGCGACCCTGAACTCCCTGGTCGTCACGATGGGCGGCACCCTGAGCCGCACGGAGATGCAGTCCTACCTGCGTGGGCAGGGGTCTAACAGCGAGATGCTGGCCCTGTACTTCGCGAACAAGGATCAGCACTTCGATCACTACACCCTGCAGCATCACGCCGCACCGAACGCGTACAGCGACCTGCTGTACAAGGGCGTGAACAACGATTCTTCCGTCGGCGTGTTCAGCGGCATGATCAAGGTGGACCTGGGCGCGCAGAAGACCGACGCGTACCAGAAGCACCGCACCCTGATGCTGTCCAGCGACGCGCGGAACTTCAGCGTGCCGCAGCTGGAAATCAACGCGAACGACGTGCGTTGCAGCCACGGCAGCACCACCAGCCCCGTGGATCAGGAGGCGCTGTTCTTCCTGCGTTCGCGCGGCATTGCCCGCGAGGTGGCCGAGAAGATGCTGGTCACCGCGTTCCTGGAGGACGTGCTGGGCCGCGTGCCCCTGAAAAGCGTCGTGAAGTACATCGAGGGCATCATTGCCCGGAAGGTCGGCGCGGCTTAAGCGTCCCGTTTCCGGCGGCGGTCAGTTCCTGTGGGAGCTGACCGTTTTGCCTTGCTGTGCGGATGTGCCCTGCTGCCGGGCCCGGCCGTCACCACTTGCTGCCGCCGGAGTTGTCGCGGCTGGAGCTACTGCGGCCGCTGCTCCAGCTGCTGCGTTCACTCTTGCGCAGGCTGGACGGGCCGCTGGCCTGTCTCTGGGTACCACTGCGGGCTATGACTGCCAGGGAATTGGCCTCCTGAATCTCCCGTTCCTTCTCCTCGGCGATGTAGACAGCGAAGGTTTCCTCAGTGTGCACGGCGGCGTACAGACGGTCGTAGCGGGTCTGAATCATGGCCGCAGTGGCGAGGTCGTCCAGTCCTTCCTGACGCCACTGCTTCAGTTGACTGTTCAGGTAGGTCAGGCGGGCCAGGAAGGGCTGCGCCTGAGGCCCAGTCTGCTGCCGGGCCTGCCGGAGTACCTCATCAAGCTGTGCCTGTAGCGCGCTCGTGCGTTCGGTGACTTCCGTGATGCGCCGCTCCCGCCGGACGCGTTCCGCCTGAAGGTAACGCTTGAATGCGCGGAATCCGACGGGCGCTCCCCAGGCGAGAAAGACGCCCACCGCCACCCACGCGTACCGCCACGGTGATGGGGCCAGCGCCGGCCCGTCCAGGACAGGTGGCTGGTTCTCCTGCAAGGCCCGTTCCAGTGAGGCCAGCGACTCCGGGTCCGCGAATCCCAGACTGGGTGCCAGGGCACGCGCCCGTACCAGCGCGGCGCGTGCGGCGTCCCACTCGCGGGCGAAGGCCTCGGTCATGGCCAGCAGGTAGTACGCTTTGGGGTCGTCCCCCTCGGCCAGCAGCACGTCGGCCAGCAGGCCCCGCGCGGCGGCCGGGTCGCGCAGCATGACCTGCTCTATACGGCCGGGCGACTCGAAGGGCACGCCGAGTTCCTGCTCGTCCCACTGCGGCAGGGTCTGGGCGCGGCTCAGGGTCACGCGGGCCTCCGGGAGTCTCCCCTGCCGGGCCTGAATGCGGGCCAGCAGCAGCAGGGACCGCGCGGATTCCGGGTGGGCGGCCGACGCGGCGCGGGCGGCCGTTTCCGCGTCGGTCAGGCGGCCCGCGTTCATCAGGACGATCACCTCGTCCGGCGTGAGCAACTTCGCGGCCACCTGAACGCTCCGGGCCACCTGCGCGGCCTGTGGCGGTGGCACCAGGGTCACCCCGGCGCCGGGCAGCACGAGGGCACCCGTGAACAGGAGAGTCAGGATGAGCTGGGGCAGGCGCTTCACGCTCCGTACTGTACGGCCCGCCGGGCCCGCACGCCGCCTACACTGACGGAATGCGCGCCTCTGTTCCCGGCGGACTACTTCAACCCTCGTCAGCCCGATGAGACTTTTGCCGCCCAGGCAGAAGCGTTTGCCGGGCGGGGGTGGTCGGTGTCCACCTGTGCCCTTGATGGTGACCAAGTGTTCCGGCCGGCGCTGATGCCGGGCGAGACGGTGCTGTACCGGGGTTGGATGCTGGACGGTACCGGGTACCGGGCATTTGTGGATGCCGTGGAGGGGGCGGGTGCGTGGGTGATGACCTCGCCAGAGGCGTATCTGGCGGCGCATCGCCTTCCGCGCTGGGCGCCGCTCCTGGAGGACGTGACGCCGGAAACGGTGTGTTTCACGGACCTGAGCGACCTTTCGCCCCAGTTAGAGCAGCTGGGCTGGGACGGCTTTTTTGTGAAGGACTTCGTGAAGTCACTGAAGACCGGCGCGGGCAGCGTCATCACGCGCTCTGATCAGATCGGGGAACTGCTGGAGCGCATGGCGCACTTCCGGGGGCAGATTGAGGGTGGGGTGTGCGTGCGCCGCGTGGAGGATCTGGACCCGGCGTCGGAGGCGCGGTTCTTCGTGAGGGCGGGCCGGGCGTTCAGCGCGGACGGTGCGAGGGTGCCGGAACTGGTTCGCCTTGTGGCGGGGCGCATCCCATCACCTTTCTTCTCTGTGGATATCGCCCGGCGCGCGGATGGTGTGTGGCGCGTGGTGGAGGTCGGGGACGGGCAGGTGTCTGATCTGGTGGGCTGGACGCCGGAGCAGTTCATGACCGTGTGGGAAGGCGCGTGATCCTTACAGTTCGATCTCGCCGTCTTCCTCGCCCCACCAGTTCACGCGCCGGGCTTTCACTTCGATCATGGTCAGGCCGGGCGTGTCCAGGCCTTCTTTGAACCACTGCGTGAGCTGCTCCTGCCAGTGCTCCTGCATGGCGTCGCGGTCGGTGGTCAGGGTGGCTTCGCCCTGCACAGCCACGAACAGGAATTCCTTCTCGGCGCGGAAGTTCAGTTGCACGTGCTTGTTCTTCCCGATGTCCCTGGCGGTGCGGGAGTCCGCCCAGGTGAAGAAGTAGCTGGTGCCGTTGTACTCGACCTCGCCGTTGTTGCTCATGGGTCTGGAGGCGAGGCGGCCGTAGCTGGTGACGGTGGTCATCAGGCACAGGTCCAGGCCGCGCATCTTGCGGGCCAGCTGGGTCATCTTCTGGTTGGGCATGCCTGCCACGCTACGCGGCTGGGTGTGGCGGGTGGTGGGGCGGGATTCATGGAGCGGCGAGGCGGCCTTCATGCGGCCTTGCGCGGCCGGTGCGTTTGCGGGTGTGCGTGCACTTTGTGGGGGCAGCGCGGGGTATCAAGGGCGCATGCGACTGAATCACCTGAACCTGAGCGTCACGGACGTGCCGGGCACCGTTTCACTCATGGAAACCTTTTTCGGGTTTGCGCGTACGCCGGACATGCCGGTGAACGAGCACATGGCGTTCCTGCGCGGCCCGGACGGATTCCTGCTGTCCATGTTCCGCGCGCGGGACGTGGCGTACCCGAAGTCCTTTCACGTGGGCTTCCTTCAGGACACGCCCGAGCAGGTGCTGGCGGTGCGGGAGCGGCTGCTGGCAGCCGGGTTCACGGTGCCGGAACCGCAGCGGAATCACGGCCGCCTGACGTTCTACTTCGACGCGCCGGGCGGGTTCGTGATCGAGGTGGAGTCGTTCCTGGGGGAGTGATAAGGACTCTGATCGAATGAGTTGCAACAACCGTTTGGTCGGCGTTCGGATCAGCGCAGGCGCAGGTTGGGGGGCGTCGGGTCGCCGTCCTCTCCGGTGCCTAGTTCCAGGGTCAGGTCGTCCACCGTGCCCGGCTGCCGGGTGGCCTGCACTGTCCCCAGCCCGTCCATCAGGGTGCCCAGCCGGACGAGGTGCGCCAGGGTCAGGTTCGGTGCGCCGACATTGCTGTCCCACATCCGGGCGTGCAGGTCGCCGAACATGCCGCCGTTCTCGATCAGGATGTGCGGTGATTCCAGGTAGTACGGCAGGTGGAAGCGTTCGTTCAGGCTCCTTTCCTGCTCGCGCAGCATCTTGCGAACGGCGCTGAAGGCGCGTGAGAGCAGCATGTCAGGCGGGCCGGTCAGGATGACGGCGCGGGACGAGACGTAAGCGCCGCTGCTGCGCACGATGATCTGCACGCTGCCCCCCTGTTCGGCGGGGCTCAGGTCGTCGCGCGGTCCGGCCGGGAACTGGATCTGCACGCCGTCCAGTTCGGTTTTCAGTGAGGTGACGGTCGTCCGTCTGCGTTCAGCGCGTTCGGAAACGGCGTTCAGGAGCGCGGTCACGGCGTGCAGGGGGGTGCGGGCCGGTGCCGTGCCAATGACGGTGAAGCGTGTCAGAGAGGGGGCTTTTTTGGTCCGTGCGCCCAGTCCGGCCGCCCGCAGGCGCGCCCAGTCCTGCGGGTCGAATTCCGCCTCGGTGCTCATGGTAAGGCTCTCCAGGCCGCCCGTGACGAGCAGGGCCAGGTCGGTGTTGAAACTGTTGTTCGTGTGCTGCACGTACGACGGCCAGTCGGGGTAGAGCGCCAGTCCGTACTCCTGGCCCAGTTCGCCCATGACCAGGGCGTACAGTTGCGCGGGTGTGCCGTCCGGCGCGGTCCAGCTGGCCCGCAGCAGCCGGTCCGGTGGGAACGTCTGCCAGGGTGTGGCCGCCATGAAGCGCGCCCCGGCCTGCTGGAAGGCCCGGACGGTCGCGTCGTCGGCGTCTGTCAGGAAGGCGCGTGGGGCGTAGGCGGCCTGCTGGTCCATCAGTCCGGTCGAGACCTGCGCGGTCATCTCTGCGAACATTTCGTCGATTTCCGGCATGGCCTGCTGGTTCACCTGGATGTCCAGGTCGGTCAGCATGTCCGCCAGGACCGGGGCGAGCGCCGCGTCGGGCGTGATGATCAGGCGGGGCCGGGCGGGCACGCCGGCGCTGGTGCCGTCCAGCATGGCGTCCAGCACCCCGTCCAGCACGTCTTCCGGGCTGGCGTCGGGAATGATGTCGGTGGTCAGGATCTGCCCGGTGACGGCGTTCAGGATCAGCGTGACGCTGGGCATCCCCTCCTCGGGTGGCAGCAGGCCCGGCAACTCGCGGCTGGTCACGATCCACACGAGGTTCAGGTCCAGTGGCAGTGCGCGCAGGGCGTCGAGGTCGAAGTCCCCGTCGTCAGCGTCGAAGAACGCGGCAGCGAGCGGCGAGTCGATCCGGATGATCGCGTCGCCCGTGTCCGGTTCTACGGTCACGGGGGGGCCGTCCCGGTCCGGTCGTCCCCGGGTGGGTGTCCCGGTTTCCGACGTCCGCGCCTTCTTGGGGGTGGTCTTCGGGGCGCTGGTCTTCTCGGCTAAAGCCTTCTGGGCCGGGCTCTTCTGTGCCGAGCCTTTCTGGGCTGCGGGAGTCTTCCCGGCCTGCTCGGGTGCCTCGGCGGGCGGCCAGTCGTCGTCGTTGCCGCCCTCGTAGGCGCACACGCCCATGCGGGGTGAATTCACGACCGGAAGTTGCTCGTCCCGTGTCTGTTCGCCGTGCCGGTCGCAGTACAGCGTGGGCTGGCCGGTCAGGTCGTCGTACTCCCAGCTGTGCGCCCACCGGGCCGGGGCGCCGCACTCCTGGCAACTCAGCTCGGGCGGCAGGTTGCGGGCCAGCAGGCGCACGGTGTCCCTGGCAGTGGTGGTGACGGGTTCGCGCGCCTGCACGGTCAGTTTCAGGTTCGTGCTGCTGCCGAAATCGTAGGTGTAGTCGAAACGGTCTCCGGCCCCCAGGCCCAGCGCCTCCAGGGTCGGTTGTTTGCGTTTCCGGCGCGGGCGGAATGGATCGAAGTCGTCGTGGTCCTCCTGCGGGCCGATGGAGAACTCACTGAGGTGCCCGCAGCATTCCAGCCAGATGCCGCGCAGGAATCCGTCCAGGTCGTCCAGCGTGGCGCTGGCAGGCACCTCGACGTCCAGCCAGTACCGGGAGTTGGCCGCCGTGATCCGCAGGCGGTAGCCGTCGCGCGCTTTCACGCGGTGCAGGGGCCGCTGGGGGCAGGTGTCGTGGTGCCGGGTCATGGTGGCCTTGGTGCCAGTGAAACCGCAGGCCCGGCACATCCCACGCGACTGAGGACGACGTGCTGTCATGCGACCAGTGTAGCCGCCCGACTGAACGCCGTCTGCGCCGGAGCGTCCTGCCAGCCGGGCCCCGTAGGACGCTTCACATGATCTTCGTGGGCGCGCCTGCCTCGAACGCGATAATGCTCAGGTCGGTGATCCCCAGGGCGTGGACGGCGGCAACGGCCTCACCCACGCCGGGCAGCGCGAGGTGCGTGTGCATGTCCTGCATGGAGTCCCAGTGTTCCGTGATCAGAAAATGCCCGGGTCGTTCCAGAATCTCGGAGACGACGTACAGCTGGCAACCGCGTTCCTGACGCGTGGCCTGCGCGATCTGGGTCAGCAGGACGCGGACCTGTCCGGTGTGTTCAGTGGGGGCGCTGAGGGTGCCGTGGGAGATGATCATGGGTGAAACCTCCTGAACGTCTGGGGGATGGGTTGTGGGGTGGGTGCGGGTCTCACCATACGCCCTTTCCTGGGCGTGTATTCCGGGTGTGCGCGGGCGGCGCATACTGGGCCGCATGAGGCGGGCGGCGTGAAGGGTCGGCGTGTGCGGGTGGCGGGACTGGTGCTGGGCGTGGCGGCCGCCGTGCTGGCCCTGAGCGGGTGCGCGCAGGTGCGGTACCTGACGCAGGCGGCGGGCGGGCAACTGGACCTGTTGCGGCGGGCGCGGCCGGTCGAGGCGGCCCTGGCGGACCCGGCCACGCCGCCGGAGGTGCGGCGCAAGTTGCGGCTGGCGTCGGACGTGCGGGCGTTCGCGGTGGCGCCCGAGGCGGCGGGCGGGCTGGGCCTGCCGGATCACGGGTCTTTTTTGAAGTTCGTGGATGTGGGCCGTCCGTTCGTGGTGTGGAATGTGTTCTCCGCGCCGGAGTTCAGCGTGACGCTGGACACGTCGTGTTTCCCGGTGGCAGGCTGCGTGGGGTACCGGGGCTACTTTGCCGAGGCGGGCGCGCGGGCGTACGCGCAGGAGCGGCGCGCGGCGGGCCGGGACGTGAGCGTGGGGGGCGTGAGTGCGTACTCCACGCTGGGGTACCTGAACGACCCGCTGCTGTCCACCATGCTGGCGTACCCGGACGCCACGCTGATCCGCACAGTCATTCACGAGCTGGCGCACCCGGGCCTGTACGTGGCGGGTGACACAGTGTTCAACGAGTCGTACGCCACGGCGGTCGAGGAGGAGGGCCTGCGGCGCTGGCTGGCCGCGCACGGCACGCCGGAGCTGCGCGAGCAGGACCGGGCGGCGCAGGCGCGGCAGGCGGGGTTCGAGGCGCTGCTGCTGGACGCCCGCGCGCGCCTGGAGGCGCTGTACGCGCAGCCGGAGCTGCCCGACGCTGACCGGCGCACGCGGAAGGCGGCGCTGCTGGCGGACCTGAACGCCCGCTACGCCACCCTGAAGGACTCGTGGGGCGGGTACGCGGGGTACGACGCCTACTTCGCGCGCGGCGTGAACAACGCCTCGCTGGGCGCCGTGGCGGCGTACGCGACGATGGTCCCGGACTTCCAGGCGCTGCTGGCGAGGGTAGGTGGGCACCTCCCGGCATTCACCGAGGGGGCGCGGGTGTGCGCGCAGAGGCCGCAGGCCGAACGCGCCGCGTGCCTGCGGGGTTCCTGACGCGGACTGCCGTCTGTTTCGTTAACAACCCGGGACTACACCGGGTTGCCAACTCCACGCCCGGAATCCGTTCGGCTCCCACTCGCTCTGCGGCACAGCTCTACGAGTCCGCTCGGATTGCAGGGTTTCTGCAAACCATTCAACCGGAGTCCGTCTGACGCGTTCATGAGAGGCGACGGGTCCTGGCCAGCCGTTTGCGCGTTCCCAGGCGGTTACGGGCGTGAGGGTGCGCACGCATCCGCCTGCCGGGCCGGATGTGTTAACGCGTGCGGCCTGCTGCGCCGGGTCCGTGCGTTCTGAGGGCGGGCAGGTGAGGGCACGCTGGCTGCCCGCTGAGGCGCGTGAGGGGTTTCACGGCTGCCCCTGAGCGGAGCTGGGGGGCGCAGTTGAGCGTTCACGCAGGGAAAGCGCAGGTCCGGCCCGCATGGTAGGGGGCAGGAACGGCCGCGACTTCGCTGGCCTGTTCACTTTCCCGCACTGACCCGCTTCCGGCGGGCGCTGCCTGTCAAGAGGTGCCTCATGCGTTCCACTGAAACCACCCGCGTTGTTCCCGTCCGCTCCCGTTCCCTGCTGGGTCTGCTCACCGTGGGCCTGCTGGTCGGCGCGCCCGCCTTCGCGCAGACCGCCCCGGTCACCCCGACCCCGCCTGACGCGCCGGTCACGCAACCCGCCCCGGTCACCCCGCCCCTGCCGGACCTGGGCCTGCCCGCCACCACCCCCGCCCCGCAGGACGCCCCGCCACAGAGCGAGCCTCCCCAGAGTGAGCCACAACAGAGTGAGCCGCAGCAGGGTGAAGCGCAGCAGCCCGGCACTGAGGCGCCTACGCCGGACCCCACCAGCACGGACGGCGCTGCCCCAGTGGCCCCGGCCGACGCCGCTCCCATTTCGGCGGCCGGGGTCAGTTCTTCCTTGCCAGCGCCGGGCAGCGTGAAGGTTCCGGAACTGCCGGGCGCGGCCCTGCTGAAAACGGTGCAGACCGTCCTGGGCGAGACGCTGATCTACAGCGCGGGCACCCAGGGCGCCCTGCCGCGCACGGTCGAGGCCCTCCAGGCCGCCGGGTACTCCGTGCAGGACGGGGCCGCCACCAGCGCGGACCGCGTGACACTGCGCCGCGCCGGAGACGACCGTTCCTTCGAGCTGAGCGTGCGGGAGCAGGGCGGCATGACGGTCGTGTCCCTGGCCCGCCTGCCCGGCCAGGACAGTACGGAAGCCCCCGCTCCGGAAGCCGCACCCGCGCCCAGCGATCCTGCGGCTGAGCCTGAGACCGCGCAGCCGGACGCGGCACCGACTCCCGCCGTGAGCACGGAGGAGGCGCCCGCACCCGACAACTCAGCGCCGGACAGCCCGGTGGACGCCCCAGTGCCTGAGCAGCCCGGAGTGGTACCGCCCGCTCCGGCCCCCACGCAACCCTGATGCCGGAACACGCGGCCTGAACGACGCACACTGAACAGGGCATGACTCTTCTAGCAGTCATGCCCTGTTCAGTGTGGTGCTCTGGAGGTGGTGCCCTGGGGTCAGTACTCGATGCTCTTGACCTTGTACTTCATCTGCTTGCCGTTGTCGAGGTTGACCACGAAGGCCTCGCCTTTCTTGCGGCCCATCAGTTCCTTCCCGACGGGGCTGTCCTCGCTGACGCGCGGCAGGCTGCCACCGGTGACGGCGGCTTCGGGGGCACTGACGACCTGCACCTTCATGTCCTTCTTGGTGGTCTCGTTGCCCAGCATGACGATCGCGCCGAGTTCCACGCGGCCCTCGTTCTCGTGGTCCTCGATGACGCTGGCGCGGGCCAGGGTGTCCTCGAGTTCATCGATGCGCGCCTCGATGTTCATCTTCTCGCGCTTGGCGTCTTCCAGGCCGGTGTCCTCGGTATCCGAGCTGGTTTCCATCTGCTCTTGCAGGATGCGGGTCGCCTCGGCAAGGCGCACCATTTCCTGATCAAGGGATTTCTGAAGGCGTTCAAAACCTTCACGTGTGAGCTTCACCTGTCTGGTCGCTTGTGCCACTCTAGGCCTCCGTTGCGCCGCCGGGTGTTCCGGCGAGGACTCATGAACTGATGGGGTTGCGCTGCCAGGGTTCCGGATCGGATTGGGTAAGAATCAGCGCGCATTCTGCCACACACCCTCCCCCCTGACAACGGCGTGTCCCAGGATCAGGCGGCGCCCGGCCGCAGCGGAGGCTGAGCCGGGCGGGCCATGCGGGCGGTCAGGAACGTGAAGAAGGCGAGCAGGACGGCCAGCAGCAACAGGAACGACGGTACGGCCGGCGCGCCCCAGCGGGCGAACAGCCCCCCCAGCAGTGCCGGGGCGATCACGCCGCCCAGCGACCCGGCCACCAGTAGGAACGGCACCAGCCGCGCCGAAAGGGTACGCGTCAGCCACGCCAGGGTCGTGCCGAACACCGGGGCGAGCGCCAGCCCGGCCAGCAGGTGCGCGCCGGCCGCCAGTTCCGGGCGCAGCGCGGCGGCGGCGCACACGGCCAGCGCGGCGGCACACAGCAGCACCACCCGCGACGGTTCCCAGCGGGCCGCGAACACGCCCGTCAGGACCCGCCCGACCGTCAGCGCGCCCCAGAACCCACTGAGGATCAGCGCGGCGCCGCCCACGCCCACCTCGGTCAGGTACCGCACGGTCCACGCACCGTACCCGGCTTCCAGGCCCACGTAGCACGCGATCAGCGCGGCGAACAGCGCGAACTGCGGTCCGGGCCGCGCCGCACCCGCCTGCGCCGGGGCGGTCACGATGTCCGGCACGCCCCACACGCGGCCCGCCACGAACGTCGCGGCGCACAGGGCCACCACCACCAGGAACGGCCCGCCCAGCCGCCCCCCCAGTTGCGCGGCGTCCACGCCGGCCGCGCCCACCCCGGTCAGGCCCGCGACCAGCAGCGGCGACACCATGCTCCCCACCCCGAACACCGCGTTCACGAGGTTCACGGGCCGCGCGCCCACGCTGGCGTAAGCGGCGTTCAGGCAGGCGCTCACGCCGCCCAGACCCAGTCCGCCCACGAACGCCGAGACGACCGCCACGCCCCAGAGCGGCGCGAACACCACGCCCAGCATGCCCAGCGCCAGCACCAGCAGACTGAACGACACGCCCGCCCGCACACTGACGCGCCGCAGGGCCGCGCCCACCAGCGGCGGCGCGATGGCAGAGCCCAGGAAGTGCGCGCTGGCAATCAGGCCCACCACCGCCGTACTGACCCCGAACCGCGCCTGAAACACCGGGAACGCCGGGCCGTACATGGCCTGCAAGAGCCCCAGCGTGAAGAACGCCGCCGTTCCCACCGCCATCATGGGCAGTGAAGCCCGCGCACCCGCCTGAACCTTCCCGGAACCACTCACGCGAGGGACGCTATCACCCGCCGCGCTCCGCACCGCGCGGCCCACCTAGAGACACCCCTTAACCTTCCCGGCTCAGGGGTGCGGGGCCGTGCGGGTCAGCGGGACGTGCAGGTCAGCGGGGCAGCGCGACCAGCGCGAAGCGCCACTTGTTCGCGGCCGCGTTCGTCTCGTACCACTCGTACCCGATGCTGCCGCCCATCAGGGCGGGCAGGCCGTCGATGCGGAAGGCGATGTCCGCGTCGGCCGTGGCGGACTTGCCGAGCCAGTCGCGGTACGCGCGGACCCGTACGGCGCCCAGGCCGAAGCCCTCGGCGGGCGGCAGGCGGTACGTGAGGCTGGCGTTACTGGACCGCGCCCGGCCGAAGCCGAAGTCCCCGATGGCGGACTCCCCCATGACGAAGCGCTCGAAGTGCGAGGCGTCCAGGTTCAGGCCCGCTGCCAGCGGCACCCCGATCACGGCTGTCACGTCCGCGCTGCCCTGCGCTTTCCCCTGGGTGGGGAAGGCGTACACGCGAGCCGTGGAGTACAGGCCGGTGTTCACCTTGCCGTAGGCCCGGCTGTAGCCGCCGCTGACCTCGGTCTGGGTATACGCGGCGGTCACGTCGCCCTGCTGCGCCACCCCGACGTTGTTCAGGAACCGCACGCGGCCCTCCCAGACCTGCGTGGCGTACCCGACCGTGGCGTGCGAGTGAGACGCGCCGCCCTGCACCAGCGCGCTCCACTGGAGACCGCTGCCGGGAGCGCTGGTCAGTTCGGCCTTGGGCACGTTGTAGAACCGGCCCAGCGCGGCGCTCAGGCTGCCGAACTGCGCGGTCAGGCCGTAATCCCAGTAGGTGGGGGCTTTCAGCAGCGTGAAGCGCACGTCACGGTCCAGCGGGAGCGGCAGGTACCGCACGCCGAACCCGTCGGTGGTGGACGCGATGAACTGCGTGCTGCCGAAGCGGTTCAGGTAATCGGAGGGCAGGCGGAACCCGCTGAGCCTGGGGGCCGGAGCGGGGGTGGTGGGCTGGGCCGGGTCCGTGGCCGTCTGGGCCGAGGCGACCGCGCCCGGCAGCGCCCCTAGGCTCAGGGCCAGGGTCAGGAGACGGAACAGGGAACGGGGAGCCACAGGGGCAGGCAGGGAGACAGGAAGAAAACGCACCCGCCCATCCTGCCTGCTGACCCTGAGTGCCGTCAAAACCCCCCTCATGAGGGAGGCTCATGCGCGGGGGGCGGTGCCGGGCGGTTCAGTGGCGGATGTTGACGATGGTGACGCCGTGCCCGCCCTGGTTGGCTTCGGCGTCGTGGAAGGATTCGACTTTCTTGTCGCCCTTGAGGTACTCGCGCAGCAGGCGGCGCAACACGCCCTGGCCCTTGCCGTGCACGACGCGCAGCGGGCTTTCCTTCAGGGCATGGGCCTCCAGAACGGCGGTTCTGAGTTCCTCGACGGCTTCCTCGACGCCCATGCCGCGCAGTTGCAGTTCGTTCTGGAAGGTGCTGACGGCGACCGCTCCGGCGAAGGCGTTGCGCGGGCCGCGCGTTCTGGGGGCCGTGACCTTGGGTTCCTGTTTGAGGCGCACGTCGCGGCGTTTGACGCCGACCTTCATGACGCCGAGTTGCACGACCAGGTCGTCGCCGCGCAGTTCGAGGACCTGTCCGGCGGCGTTGTAGGCGGGGACATCCACGCGGCTGCCCACGCGGATGGGGTCGCCGCGTTCCTCCCGGACGATGGGGGCGGGGCGGGCCTTCTGCGCCGAGACGCGCAGGTCGCGGAGTTCCTGCATGACGCGCGGCCGGGCGCTGTCTTCCTGGGCGCGGGCGCGCAGGGTACGGACGCGTTCGATGGCGTCGGCGTACAGGGATTCGGCTTTCTGGCTGGCCTCGGCCAGCATCTCGTTGCGGCGCAGTTCGAGGGTTTCGCGTTCCTGGCGCACGCGGCCCAGTTCGGCCTCGGCGTCGCGGCGGGCGGCGGCGGTGCCTTCCAGCTGGGCGCGCAGGTCCTCGCGTTCGCGTTCCAGGCCTTCGAGCATGCGTTCCATCAGGCCGGCGTCGGGGCCCAGCAGATCCTCGGCGCGGCGCAGCACGTCGGCGGGCAGGCCCATGCGCTGCGCGATGGCCAGCGCGAACGACCGGCCCGGCTGGCCGACCTGCAGCACGTAGGTGGGGGCCAGGGTGTCCACGTCGAAGCCCATGCTGGCGTTCTTCAGGCCGGGTGTTTCCAGCGCGAACAGTTTCAGGGGCGACAGGTGCGAGGTGATAATGCCGCGCGCGTCCTGCGCGAGCAGCGTCTCGATCAGGGACTGCGCCAGGGCCGCGCCCTCGTTGGGGTCGGTGCCGCTGCCCAGCTCGTCGACCAGGACCAGCGTGTCGGGCGCGGCGTGCCGCAGCACGTAGCGCAGGTGCTTGAGGTGAGACGCGAAGGTACTGAGGCTCGCCTCGATGCTCTGCTCGTCGCCGATATCGACCAGCACGTCGCGCACCACGGGAAGTTTCGCGCTGGCGGCCGCGACGTACAGGCCGCACTGGTGCATCAGGACCGCGAGTCCCAACGTCTTGATGGTGGCGGTCTTGCCGCCCATGTTCGGGCCGGTGATCAGCAGCAGCTTCGTGTCGCCCAGCGTCACGTCGTTCGCGACCGGATTCTCGATCAGCGGGTGGCGCACCTCGCGCAGGTCGTAGGTGCCTCCCACGGAACTTTCCGGGCGGTTCAGTCGCCAGTCGCGGGCCAGCCGGGCCTTGGAGGCGATCAGGTCCAGTTCCCCGATGGTCACGAGCGTCATAGGCACGTCCGCGTCGCCGGCCAGCAGGCCCGAGAGTTCCGTCAGGATGCGGCGCACCTCGGCTTCCTCGTCGAGGATCAGGCGGGTGAGTTCGTTGTTCAGCTGCGTGACGGCGGCCGGTTCCACGAAGTACGTCTGCCCGGTCGCACTGGCGTCCACGATGATGCCCTGAACCTGCCCCACGCGGCTGGCCTGCACGGGCAGCACGTAGCGGTCACGGCGGATGGTCACGATGTGCTCCTGAAGCACGTCCGACCACTTCTCCAGCGTGGCGGTCAGACGCTCGCGGATGCGGCCACGCAGCGGCTCGATGCGCTTACGCAGGTCGCGCAGGCGGGGGCTGGCGTCGTCCCGCACCGCGCCGTCACGGTCCAGGGCGCTCAGGACGCGGCGCACCAGTTCACTGTGATCGCCCAGCCCGGTCGCCACCTCACGCAGCGGCCCGCGCGAGTTCACGCCGATGGCCCGCTTGACGGTCATCGCGCCGTCCAGCGAGTACGCCGCGCTCAGCAGTTCCGAACCCGACAGCACGCGGCCCTCGGCGGCGCGGGCGTGCAACTCGCGGATGTCGTGAATCCCGCCGAGGCTGAGGCTCACGCCGAACAGCGCGTCCTCGACCTCGTCGAGTTCCCGCGCGATCCGCTCCGGGTCGTCCGAGGGCCGCAGCGCACGGGCGCGCTCTGCGCCCAGCGACGTGGCACTGCGCTCGGCCAGCGCATCGAGAACACGGGGAAAATCAAGGGCGGACAGGGCGCGGGCATCGAAGGACATCTCAGCAAGGAGCATACCGGCCCCGCCCCCCCAACACCGTGCGCCGAGTGGCTTAGAAAGCCTTATCTCAATTCAGGCCAGCCCACCATTCAGGCCAGCACGCAGTTCAGGTCAGACCCGCCGCGCGTTACCCTGCACGCATGAAACTCGCCGAGGCCCTGATCGAACGCGCCGACCTGCAAAAACGCGCCGCGCAACTGGAAGAACGCCTCGTGAAGAACCTGCTGGTGCAGGAAGGCGAGGCCCCCGCCGAGGACCCACAGGCCCTGCTGCGCGAATTCGCGGAGGTCGCCGCGCGGCTGGAGGCCCTGCTGCCCCGCATTCACCGCGCGAACCTGCGCGCCACCCTTCAGGACGGCCGGACCCTGACGGACGCCCTGACCCGGCGCGACCTGCTGGACCTGCGCCTGCGGGTGCTGCGCCGCGCCGCCGCGACCGCCAGCGACCGCCCCACCCGCTACAGCAACAGCGAGGTCCGCATCCTGTCCGCCATTCCCACCCGCGAGTTGCAGGTGCAGGTGGACGCCCTGGCGAAAGAACGCCGGGAACTGGACACGCAGCTGCAACAGGCAAACTGGTTGACGGACCTGCCCGAATAAGCCCACACTGCCGGTCGGGAGCGTCCGCGCGGGCGGAGACCTACCTCGCAGCGGGGAAAAGGCTGCACCCCTGAAGACGCCGGGGCGGCGTCGCCGGACCGACCGGCCCCACCGGGCACGCCCAGCACACTGCACCCCTCACCCGGCACCGCGCACCCCTCACTCCCACGGCCTCGACGCCGGGCGCTCCCCCCAGATTCCCAGACCCCCAGCTTCCCCGCCCCCCCGCCAGCCTCCGCACGCCGGAGCGGCGGGGGACTTCACTGCCGCGCGGCGTCCAGCGTCGCCGTGAAGGCGCGCGGGTCATCCACGTGCAGGCTGACTGCCTGCGTCACCTGCGGCCGCCCCAGGAACCCGTACAGGGTGACGGGCCGCGCAAAGCGCAGCATGACGTTCGCGCGTGCCTGACGGTGCAGGCGCAGCACACCCGCCTCGCCGGGCGCGGCCGCCTGCACCTGAGCAACATCGCTCAGGGCCACGCTGCCCGTCCAGAGCAGGCCGACGTTCAGGTGCAGCCGCTCGCCCAGCACCACGCCGCGCCCCCGCAGCGCCCGCAGGTGCCCCGCGCACCACAGCACGCCCAGCGCGTTCACCAGCAGGTGCACCAGCGCCGCCCGTTCATCCCGCGCCGCCAGCATGAAGTGCACCGGCACGGCCTCCATGACGCTCAGGAAGATCAGCAGCGTGAACGCCGCGCCCGCCCCTGTGGACGACCGGAACGCCGTGCCACTCGGACCACGCGCCCTGCCCAGCAGGTGCGCCCACACGGCCCCCTCCCACGCCAGCCACGCGCCCAGGCCCGAGCGGGGCGTCACGCGCGACCACGACACGATCCGTCGCTCCAGGCCCTCCAGCCGCACCGCGCCCGCCGGGAGGGGCCGCGTCAGGCCGAACGCGACCACGCCCAGCCCCACCAGTCCTAGCGCGGCCGCCACCGGCCACCACCCGCGCGACAGCGGCAGCAGCAGCCACGCCACCAGCACACCACGCGCCAGCACCCACGCCAGCGCCTCCGGGTGCCGCTCGCCCCGCAACCTCGTGCGGGACGCGATCAGCGCCGCAGTCACCGTCAGGTCGAACAGGGCCAGCCCCACCAGCCACGGCCGCACCTCCGGCGGCACCCACTCCGCCATCAGGAACACCAGCGCCACCGTCACGCCCGGCAGCACCCACTCCGCATTCAGCCGAAACCACGCCCGCCCTGCCACCGGAACTGCCAGCATCACGACCCCCCTTCAGGACGCCCGGAAACAGGCTCCTGCACGCAGTTGAAGTACGCCCACCGTACCCGGCGAGAGGGACCGGATTGTCCCGCCAGTCAGTCCGGCGCGCCCTCCCCTTCTCCGTGCGCGTCCCTCAACTTGCGCCAGCGGTCGGCGACACGGGCCTCCCAGCCTTCGCCGGTGGGGGCGTACAGGTCGAGTTGCACGCCGTCCGGGAGGTAGTTCTGGTTGAAGCTGCCTTCGGGGTCGTCGAAGTAGTACGCGTAACCCCGGCCGTAGCCCTGCTGGCGCATGAGGGCGGTGGGGGCGTTGCGCAGGTGCAGCGGGATGGCGAGGCTGCCTCCGTCGGGTCCGGCGCCCTCGCGGACGGCGTTCAGGGCGTTCTTCCATGCCACGTACACGGAGTTGCTCTTGGGGGCGAGGGCGAGGTACACGACCGCCTGCGCCAGCGCGAGGTCGCCTTCGGGACTGCCCAGGAATTCCACGGTGTCGCGCGCGGCGATGCACAGCCGCAGGGCCTGGGGGTCGGCGAGGCCGATGTCCTCGGCGGCCATGCGCACCACGCGCCGCGCGACGTACAGGGGGTCGGCGCCGCCCTCGACCATGCGGGCCAGCCAGTACAGCGCGCCGTCCACGTGGCTGCCGCGCACGCTCTTGTGCAGCGCGGAAATGAGGTTGTAGAAGTCCTCGCCGTTCTTGTCCATCTGCGGCAGGTGCCGTCCGAACGCCTCGGTGATCGCGTCGGGCGTGACGGGGTTGGCGAGGGTGCTGGCGACTTCCAGGGTGCTCAGGGCGCGGCGGGCGTCGCCTTCCGCGAGGCGGGCGAGCAGGTCCAGCGCCCCTTCCTCGGCGGTCACGCCACTCAGGCCGCGTTCGTCGGTCAGGGCGCGTTCCAGCAGGCCGCGCACCTCTTCCGGCTTCAGGGCTTCGAGGACCAGCGTGCGGGCGCGGGAGCGCAGGGCGGGGTTCACCTCGAAGCTGGGGTTCTCGGTGGTCGCGCCGATCAGGGTCAGCAGGCCGCTCTCGACATGCGGCAGCAGGGCGTCCTGCTGCGCCTTGTTGAAGCGGTGGATCTCGTCGAGGAACAGGATGGTCTTCTGGCCCCGGCCGCGCAGGCGTTCAGCCTCGGCGGTGGCGTCCCGCACGTCCTTCACGCCCGCCGTGACGGCCGAGAGCGGAATGAAGTGCGCGCCGACCTCTCCGGCCAGCAGGCGGGCCAGGGTGGTCTTTCCCACGCCGGGCGGCCCCCACAGGATCAGGCTGCCCAGCCGCCCTGATTGCAGCACGCGCGTCAGCGGTCTGCCGGGGCCGAGCAGGTGCGTCTGCCCCACGACCTCTGCGACCGTGCGGGGCCGCAGGCGTTCAGCGAGGGGAGCGGGCGGGTCGAACAACGTCACGCCCGCAGGATACGGGCGGGCCGGTTGGGGAATTGAGGCGCGGTGCGGGGTGCGCGCCCCCCCACCCACGGCGCACAATGACCGCATGGACGAACAGACCCTCCGCCACCAGATCGAACTTGCCGACCTGCCCGCCGGGGTCCACGTGACCCAGGTGCCCGGTGCAGGCGTGGTCCTGCGCGCCACACACGGCGAGGAACGCGGCCTGGAAATCCAGCTGACCGACGACGCCGAGCGCATGTACGGCGAGGGCCCCGCCGTGGCCACCGCCCTGGCCCGACTGAAGCAGGCCGCCCAGGCAGGTCTGCCCGCCTGCCGGACGGACGGCACCTACGAACGGCTGGTGTTCGTGGGCGACTGAACCGGCCGGGCCGCTGTCAGGGTGCCAGCCATGCGGGACGATGGGTGGCCCGCGCGGAAGGCTGCGCGCCTATCCTGCCCTGCATGACGGACATTGCAGAGCGGTACATCCGGCTGGCGCACGCCATCGACGCGCACTCGGAGGGCTTCATTGACGGGTACGGCGGCCCGCAGGAGTGGGCGGTCCGGGAGGCCCGCGACCCGCAGGCCCTGATGGCGGAGGCGTCGGCGTTGCTGGCGGACGTGGCGGGTGTGTCGGAGGAGGCGCGGCGCGAGTGGCTGACCGTGCAGGTGCGGGCCATGCACACCATGACGCGCCTGCTATCCGGCGAGGCCATCGCGTACGCCGATGAGGTGCGCGGCCTGTACGACATCGAGGCGCGCCGCGCGGACCTGGGTGAACTGGACGGGGCGCTGCGGGCGCTGGACGCCGCGCTGCCCGGCAGCGGCTCCCTGGTCGAGCGGGAGGAGGCGCTGCGTTCGCGGGTGGCGGTGCCGCGCGGGGACATCCTGCGGGTCGCGGCCCCGATCCTGGCGGAGTTGCGCTCGCGCGTGTCGGCGCGCTTCGGACTGCCGGACGGCGAGGATTTCAGCATCGAACTGGTGAATGACCGGCCCTGGAGCGGGTACAACTGGCCGCTGGGGAACCTGAAACAAGAGTTTCCACAGGCGAGGGAATAGCGACCAGCACGAAGGCCCAGGAGGCAGGGGCTTGAAATTCCCCGGTCTCATGGGCCTTTATGCGAAGTGACTATGCCTCGCATCCCCAGCCTACCGCACAGCATCATCACCGCTCAGCTGAACCGGGTCACCAGCCTCAGTGGCCTCATCCCCTACAGCACCCTGTGTAAAAGTGCCATCTCCAAAGAGATGGCGCGGGACTCCTTCGCCTCCACGGAGGACTTCAAGCGTCGAGCCAGGAACGCGCCGGAGGGCGCGTTCCTGGCCATTGATTTCGTCATGGTGCCCCACGCCGGACGGACGATGGAAGGCGTGAACTACCACTACAGCGGTCAGGCCCAGACCCGTCTGGGCCATCAGTTCACCTCCGCGGCCCTGGTCAGGTTCGGTGAAGATCCAGTTCCGTTGCTGGAGCGCTTCAAGGTTTCCCAGGCCCTGCATACAGAGCGCTATCCTTACCGTACAGCGACTCAGGAAATGATCCACGTCGTCCAGGATTGCCTCGCGGCGGGCGTCCCCATGGCGGGTCTCCTCCTGGATGGGGAGTTCGGGCGGGACGCGGCTGTGACCTTCAGTCGCGAGCATCAGATTCCGGTATTGATCCGTGCCAAAGCCAATATGACCGTGCAGTTCGAGGGTGAGGGACTCACCCTCGGTGCGCTGAGTCGGCAGTTCCCTCCAGAACGCTGCCACCTGTACGCGGAGTTCGGGTGGCGTGTCCGTCGATTGTCGGTCACCCGTGAGGTCGGTGGGTTCGATGTCCTGATCGTGTGGCGCAAGGTGCACGGGGAGTGGACACGGTTTTTCCTGTTCAGCACGTTTGGTGGTGACGTCACGGTTCGCTCACTGCTGCGGGCCTGGAAGGCCCGCTGGGGAATTGAGGTGATTCACCGGTTCTTCAAGCAGAACCTGGGACTGGGACGCTGTCATTGCCGGACGATCCAGGCGCAGGAGAACTGGGTGTGGTGCGTGGTGGAGGCCTTTCACGCGGTGTTACGGGTGCGTAGGGAAGTACCGGGAATGACGTGGCGGGCCGCACAACGGCAGGCAGCTCAGAATGCCGAAAAGTACGTCCTGACCGGGATGGAGCAGGACGGCCCCCTGCTTGACGCCGCGTGACACGACATCAGCAGGGAAGTGGAAACTCTTGCTGAAAAGTCGCATCGACATCAACACGGACCTGCCGGTGCTGCTGCCCGCCCTGCCGGACCTGCTGGCGCACGAGGGGTACCCCGGCCACCACACCGAGCACGCCACCAGGGAGGCCGGGCTGGTGCGCGGGCGCGGCTGGCTGGAACACAGCATTCAACTCATCAACGCGCCGGAGTGCGTGGTGTCGGAGGGAATCGCCGTGAACGCCCTGCGGGCCGTCATGACGCCGGACGAGGCAGAGGCGTGGCTGACCGGGGAACTCGCCGCGCTGGCCGGGCTGGACGCGGACGACATCCGCGCGTTCCTGGCGGCCACGCAGGTCAAGCGGGCGCTGGGCGGCGTCAGCGGCGAGGCCGCCATGCGCCTGCACGCCGACCACGCCCCGGAAGTCGAGGTGCTGGAGTTCCTGCAAACGTACGCCCTGGCCAGCGAGGCGCGCGCCCGGCAGTCCCTGCGCTTCATCGGGAATCCCACCTTCCGGTCGTACATCTTCACGTACTCGGTCGGCGGTGACCTGGTGCGCCGGGCGACTGAACGCGGCGGCAGCGACACCTTCGCCCACCTGCTGCGCGAACCCGTCACGCCGGGGCAACTGGCCGCCATGGGCCAGTAAGGGAGGACGTGGGGAGTGGAACGGTGGCTGGCCTGCCGACCCGCTCCCCACCTCCTGCGACCCGCGCGTACCGCCTCCCCCCCTCCTGGCCGCCGGGCGCTACACTCGCGGGTATGCCGCTGGATTCAGGCTCTGTGCTGGTGGGTCGTTACGACCTGCTGGATCTGCTGGGCGAGGGTGGAAGCGCGCGGGTCTTCCGGGCGCACGACACGCTGCTGGGGCGGGACGTGGCGGTGAAGGTGCAGCACGCGCACGTGCCGCCCAGTGACCGGGAACGCTTTCTGCGGGAGGTGCGGACGCTGGCACGCCTGACGCACCCGGGCGTGGTGCCGGTGCTGGACCTGGGAACGGAACCGGAGGGTGAGCGGCCGTTTTTCACGATGCCGCTCATGACGGGCGGGCCGGTGACGGCGCTGGGGCCGCTGGAGGACGCGCCGGGGCCGCTGGGGCGCTTCCTGACGGCGGCGGCGTTCGTGTCGCGGGCGCTGCATTTCGTGCATGCGCGGGGGATCACGCACCGGGACCTGACGCCGGGGAACGTGCTGCTGGACGATTCCGGGCTACCGCGCCTGATGGATTTCGGGCTGGTGGCACTGAGTGAGCACACGCGGCAGCTGACGCGCAGCGGCGTGACGCTGGGCACCCCGGCGTACATGGCGCCCGAGCAGGCGCGCGGGGTGGGCGTGGGGCCGCTGAGTGACCTGTACGCGCTGGGCGCGGTGCTGTACCGCGTGGCGTGCGGCAGTCCGCCGTTCGTGGGGGACAGTGATCAGAGCGTGCTGTACCAGCATGTGTACGAGGCCGCGCCGGACCCGCGTGACCTGAACCCGGCCGTGCCGGACGCGGTGGCGCGGGTGCTGCTGTCGCTGCTGGCCAAGCGGCCCGAGCACCGCCCGGAAAGTGGCGAGGCGCTGGCGCACCTGTGGGCGCTGGCACGGCGGGACGTGTGGACCACGCACGTGCGCGGCCAGTACCGGGGCGGACGCACCCGGACCGGGGAGCACCCGGACGGGCCGGCGCGCGTGGCGGGCCTGCGGGAGGTCTGGAGCGTGCCACTGCCGGGCGAGGTGACGTGGCCGGCCGCCGTGATGGGCGAGGCGGACCTCGTGGCGGTAGGCACGCGTGGCGGGCAACTGGTGCTGACGCACACGTCGGGCCGTCCGTTCGCGACGTACGCCGCGCGGGATGAGGTGACGGCCCCGGCGACCTTCCAGGACGGGCACGTGCTGTTCGGCGCGTGGGACGGCACGCTGCGCCGCGTGGACCTGCACAGCGGCGCGGAAGTCTGGATTCACCGGGCGCGGGCGGAACTGACGGGCGCGCCCACGCTGTGGCAGGGGCAGGTGCTGGCCAGCAGCCGCGACGGGCACCTGTACGCGCTGGACGACGCGACGGGCGAGTTGCGCTGGGCGTACCGGACGGGCGGGCCGGTGGCGGCCAGTCCGCTGGTGTGGGCGGGCGCGGCGCTGATCTGCGACGAGAA
Source organism: Deinococcus aquaticus (assembly GCF_028622095.1). NCBI lineage: Bacteria > Thermotogati > Deinococcota > Deinococci > Deinococcales > Deinococcaceae > Deinococcus > Deinococcus aquaticus. Next base: position 515,857 of record NZ_CP115165.1, read on the forward strand.
CGGCTGGCTGCACGCGCTGGACGCCCGCAGCGGCACGCCCATGTGGAAAGTTGAGATCGGGACGGTGCACGGCACCCCGGCACTCCTGCCGACCCGGCCGGGCGAGGCGACGCTGGTCGTGGCGACCTGGGAGGGCGAGGTGCACGCCCTGGCGCTCAGCGCGGCGGGCGGGCGGGTCACGCTACGCAGCGGCGAACCGACCCTCTGGACGTACGACCTGGAAGACGAGGTGTGGGCGTCCCCGGCCCTGACCGGCGCGGACCGCGAGTCGGGCGTGGCGATCCTGGCCGGGTGGGGGGGCGTGGTGCGGGCGCTGCGCCTGTCGGACGGCGAGGACCTGTGGTCGCACACCATGGAGGGCCGCGTGACGGCCAGTCCGGTCATCAGCGCCGGGATGGTCTTCCTGGCGTCCGAGGCCGGGGAGTTGCGGGCGCTGGACGTGCGCAGCGGGGCCGTGCGCTGGTCGCACCGGGAGGCGCAGGGCGTGCAGGCCACGCCACTGGCGGCGGACGGCACGCTGTACGTGGCGTTCATGAACGGCACGCTGCGCGCCTACCGCAACGCGCCGCTGGGGCCGCCGCCCAGCGCTCCGTCCGGCCTGATCTGACGCAGAGGCTGTCCGGCACATCTCTGCGAGTCCGCTCGGGTTGAAAGCTTCTGCAAACCTTTCAACCGGAGTCCGTATCACACGGGGATGACATTTGCTTTAACACAGCGGCCTACACTGAACGCAAGACAAGGGAGTGGACGGCCCCGCCGGGCCGCTCCGGCCCACCCTGGAGGAAGTCATGCCCAATCTTGGTCCCGGTGAACTGATCGTTATTCTGCTGGTCGCGCTGGTCGTGTTCGGCCCGCGCAAACTGCCCGAACTGGGCAAGAGTCTGGGCGCCGGCTTGCGCGAGTTCCGCAAAAGCACCCAGAGTCTCAAAGATGGCCTGGACGGCACCCTGAACGACGGGCCTCCTGGCGCGGCTCCGGTGCAGACCATTCACGCGCCGCAGGCCGTGGCCGTTCCGGCGGCCCAGGCGGCCGCGCCCGCCAGCGACGTGCAGCCCGCGCCGACGCCAGTTGCACAGACGCCAGCCGCGCCGTCCGCCACCGTGCAGGCCAGTAACGTGGTGCCGCAGCCGGTCGCTCCGGCGCCGGCCGTGTCGGTCGTCAAGGAGAACACGCCCGGCTGAGCCGCCAGGGTCACCGCGTCCCCACCGGGCATGCCGCGCATGGTCGTGGGGACGCTTGCTGTCAGGAGGCTCGCTGTCAGGGGCTCGGTTGTCAGGGGTTGGGTGCTGACAGCCGTGCGGCGGTGCGGCATCTGCAACGGTTCTGTCAGGCGGGTTTGCTACGCTGGCCAGCGTGAACTTTTGCACAGTCCGTGGGGGCCGCTGATGCTGGCCCGCGCCCGCAGTGTCGCGTTGATCGGCGTGGACGCCGTTCCGGTCGAGGTCGAAGTGGACGTCTCGCCGGGCCTGCCGGCCTTCACGGTGGTGGGGCTGCCGGATCAGGCGGTCAGCGAGGCGCGTGAGCGGGTGCGGGCCGCCGTGCGGAACGCGGGCCTGCCGTTCCCGGCGGCGCGCATCACGGTGAACCTCGCCCCGGCGGACCTGCGCAAGGAGGGGCCGCTGTACGACCTGCCCATCGCGCTGGGGCTGCTGGCCGCGCAGGACCTGCTGCCGGCGGCGGCGCTGGCGGGCACGCTGGTGGCGGGTGAACTGGCGCTGGACGGCAGCCTGCGGCCCATCTCGGGCGCGGTGAATCTGGCGCTGCTGGCGGCGCAGCTGGGGTTGCCGGCGCTGCTGCCCCTGGGGAACGCACCCGAGGCGGCGCTGATCGAGGGCGTACCGGTGTTCGGGGCGAGCACCCTGGCGGAGGCGGCCCGGCACCTGGGCGGCTCCCACCCGCTGCCGGTCACGCCTCCGCCGGAGGCGCAGGTGCTGGAGGACACGCTGCTGGACCTCGCGGACCTCAAGGGCCAGAGCGGGGCGCGCCGGGCGCTGGAGATCGCCGTGGCGGGCGGGCATAACCTGCTGATGGTCGGGTCGCCCGGCAGCGGGAAGACCATGCTGGCGCGCCGCGCGCCGGGTCTGCTGCCGCCCCTGACGCGCGCCGAGGCGCTGGAGGTCACGCGGATTCACTCGGCGGCGGGGCTGCTGGCGTCGCGGGGCCGCCTGAACCTGGGCGCGCCGTTCCGAGCGCCGCACCACACGGTCTCGGATGCCGGGCTGATCGGTGGGGGCGGCGTGCCCCGGCCCGGCGAGGTCAGCCTCGCGCACCGGGGCCTGCTGTTCCTGGATGAATTTCCGGAGTTCAGCCGCAAGGCCCTGGAGACGCTGCGGCAACCGCTGGAGGACGGCACGGTCGTGATCAGCCGCGCGCGGGCGACCGTGCAGTACCCGGCACGCTTTCAGCTGATTGCGGCCATGAACCCCTGCCCGTGCGGGCACCTGGGCGACCCGGAGAAGGCCTGCGTGTGCACGCCGTCCGAACGGATGCGGTACGCGGCGAGGCTGTCGGGGCCGCTGCTGGACCGCATCGACCTGACCGTGCGGGTGCCCCGCCTGACCGTGGAAGAACTGACGCGCGCGCCCGAACCGGAACCGAGCGCCCCGGTGCGCTCACGGGTGGCGGCGGCCCGCGAGCGCATGCTGGACCGGCAGGGGGGCAGGAATGCCGACCTGGGTGGACAGGCCCTGCGGCAGCACGCGCCGCTGGCCGCCGGTCCCGAGGGCTTTGCGCGGGCCGCCGCGAAACAACTGGGCCTGACCGGGCGCGGGTACGACCGCCTGCTACGCGTGGCCCGCACGGTCGCGGATCTTGCGGGCAGCCCCGACATCCGCGAGGCGCATCTGGCCGAGGCGGTCACGTACCGGCCGCGCGACCTGGGCACCGGCTGACGCGACCCGCATGGAGCACAGAAGTGAGCGGCACCGGAGATTCACCCCAGGTGCCGCCCACTTCTGTCCTGCCGGCTTATTCTTCGCTGCTGTCGCGGTTGACGGTGCCCGTGCCGTCGTCGGGGCCGCTGCCTTTCTCGATCAGGTCGGCGGGGGCCACGGCGGCGATCATGCCGGTGGTGTTGGCGTTCGCCACGGCCGGAATGACGGCCGTCTCGTCGCGGCGCAGGCTTTCGCCCTCGCGGGAGTCGTTGATGAGGTTGCCGCTCTCGCGTTCGATGTCCTCGACGCTGCGGCCCAGGGGGGTGGTGTCGTGCAGTTTGTCGGTCATGCGTTCAGTCTGCGCCGGTCACCTTCAGGCGCGGTGAGAGGCTTCCCGGGGCGGCCTTCATGCGCCGCGCGGGGCGAGGTGCCGCTGGGCGCGGTTCGGTATGCTGGCGGGCAGGGAGTCTGGCTGGCTGTGGCCGCAGCGTCCCGCACCGGCCTTCCGGACCGGTTTTACAAGGAGTGACCATGACACAGCGCCAGAGTGAACGAGCCGTGCAGACCCTGCAGGGCATTGGAATGACCGCCGCCCCCCTCACGTCCCTGGAGCGCGACGAGGCGCTGTTCGTCCTGACGGCCGACACCCTGCTGTTTCAGGACGCCGACGGCACGCGCCGCGTGACCCTGCGGGACCTGACCCGCATTCACAGCGATCAGGAGGGCACGCTGCGGGTCGAGACTCCGGCAGGCACGGCCCTGACGGCCAGTCTGCTGGGCTTCGATCCGGCGGAGGTGCAGGCGTTCTTCGGGCAGGTGCGGGACGCCACGGCCCGCGCCAAGGAGCAGCCGGTCACGCCGCTGCCGTCAGCGGACGGTCCGAAGACCTTCAGCCCGGCCGCCGCACCTGCCCCGGCCTCCACTCCGGCCCCGACTCCGGCACCGATTCCTGTGCCCACTCCGGCGCCCGTACCTACGCCGGCACCCACGCCCGCACCCACCCCGGTTCCGGTTCCCGCGCCTGCCCCGGCACCCGCTCCAGCTCCGGCCGAGCCGGTCGTGATCTCCTCCTCGACCTTCTCCCCCACCCGCGCCCAGCCGGAGAGCCGCCCGCAGCCGGACCCCCGCCCGGTGCCGGATCTCAGTAAACCCCGCCCTTCAGCGCCCGCGCCCGTGGCGGCCGAGCGGCAGCCGAACCCGGTGCCCGCTCCTGCCGCCGCTCCGGTGCCGGTGCGGGCCGAGGTGGCGGGTGTCCCCCTGCGCGGCGCGGCGTCGGCCGTGGCGGTGCTGGCGCAGCAGGCCGATGCGGTCGACGGCCTGACGGGTCGCCTGCGGGTGCTGGGCGCGGTGCTGTTCGTGGCGTCGGTGGCGCTGGCGTTCTTCCAGTTCTCGGGCGGAGAGCCGCTGGCGGCGCTGTGGACGCTGCTGGCCGGCGGGGTGGGCACCATTGCCCTCATAGCGCTGGCGGATATCGCGCGGCTGCTGGTGTCGCTGGCGCGCGCGTCGAGCGCCTCGAGCGGGGTGATGGATGTCGAGTGAGGACACCGGCGCGGCGCAGGACGCGCGTGACCTGCTGATCCGCACCGTGCAGATCGCGTCGCTGTCCGGGCAGGAGGGGCCGGTGGCGGACTTCCTGAGCGGTTGGATGGCCGCGCGGGGCTTCACAGCGCGGGTGGATGAGGCCGGGAACGCCGTGGGCGAGCGTGGCAGCGGTCCGCTGACCGTGGCGCTGCTGGGGCACATGGACACCGTGCCGGGCGAGATTCCGGTGCGGGTGGACGAGGCGGGCGTGCTGCACGGACGCGGCAGTGTGGACGCCAAAGGACCGCTGTGCGCGTTCATGGCGGCCGTGGCGACCCTGCCGCCCGGGGCGCTGGCGGCGGCGCGCTTCGTGGTGATCGGCGCGACCGAGGAGGAAGCGCCGAGCAGCCGGGGCGCTCGGCACATCCGGGAGGTCCTGCAGCCCGACGTGGTCCTGATCGGCGAGCCGAGCGGCTGGGAGGGCCTGACGCTGGGCTACAAGGGCCGGCTGGTCGTGAAGGCCGGGGCGCAGCGCGAGAACTTCCACACGGCCGGCGAGGGCAGCAGCGCCGGGGACGACCTGACCGAGGCGTGGTTCCGCGTGCGCGCCTGGGCGGCCACGGCGGGCGAGGCGGGCGGCGTGTTCGGCGGGGTGCAGGCAACCGTGCAGGACATCACGGCCGGCACGGACGGCCTGACGCAGCAGGCGCGCGGCACCTTCGGGTTGCGCCTGCCGCCCGCCGTGAGCCCTGAGGAGGCCGAGGCGACCATCCGCGAGTTGCTGGCCGACCTGGACAGCGTGACCCTGACCTTCACCGGCCATGAGAGCGCCGTGCGGCATGCCAGGGACAACGCGCTGACGCGGGCCATGCGGGTCGCGATCCGCGCGCAGGGTGGATTGCCCGTGTTCAAGGTCAAGACCGGCACGAGTGACATGAACGTGGTGGCCGCGCACTGGCCGGTGCCCACGCTGGCCTACGGGCCGGGCGACAGCGCGCTGGATCACACGCCCGAGGAACGCCTGGATCTCGCGGAGTACGACCGCGCCGTGGCCGTGCTGCGTGAGGCCCTGACGCGACTGGCGACCGGCTGGACGGCCAGCGTGGGCACGGACGTCCGGCCGGACTGACGGACCGGTCAAGCCGGAATGTCTTCCGGTTTTTCTCACGTCAACGGCGGCGCGGCACGTCACGCTGCCCGGTGACCCATGGACCCCATCCTGATCCTGCTGATTCTGTTCGTTGCCGCGCTGGTGCTGTTCGCCACCGAGTGGCTCCCGGTGGACGTGACCGCGCTGGGCCTGCTCTCGGCGCTGCTGCTGCTGGGCCTGCTCAAGCCCAGGGAGGCCTTCGCGGGTTTCGGGAGCGACACGGTCCTGACCCTGGCCTCACTGTTCATCCTGACGCGGGTGCTGCTGCGCGCCGGGGTGATCGAGTGGATCGGCGTGACCCTGGCCCGCCGTTCCAGGAACGCCACGGCCACGCTGCGCGCCCTGCTGGGCACCGTGGCGGGCGTCAGCGCCTTTACCAGCAACACCGCCACGACCGCCGTGTTCCTGCCGGTCGTGGCGGGCATGTCCCGCCGCGCCGGGATTCCCGCCAGCCGCGCGCTGATGCCCCTGGCGTTCGCCAGCATCCTGGGCGGCACGGTCACCGTGATCGGCACGAGTACCAACCTGGTGGTGTCGGGCGCGCTGCCCGGCGCGGGCCAGAAACCACTGGGTTTCTTCGAGCTGGCCTGGGTGGGGTTGCCGGTCGCGGTGGTTGGCCTGGCGTACCTGTTCTTCATCGCGCCGCGCCTGCTGCCCGCCCGTGACGCTCAACTGGAAGAGTCGTTGCGGGCGTACCTCGCGGACCTGACGGTCGTGGCGGGCAGTCCGCTGGCCGGGCAGACCCTGCGGGAAACCGGACTGGGCCGCGATCACGGCCTGACCGTGGTGGCCGTGCGGCGCGGCGAACAGGCCACGCAGTACGGCCCGGGACCGGACTTCCGGGTGCAGGAGGGCGACACCCTGACCGTCGAGGGGCCCACCGAGCGCATCCTGGCCGGCAAGAGCACGCTGGGCGTGATCAGCAAGAGCGAGCAGAAACTCGGGCAGGACGAGGGCGGCGCGGTGCGGCTGGTCGAGGCGGTCGTCATGCCCGGCTCGCCACTGCTGGGCCGCACCCTGAAAGAAGCGCGGTTCCGCGAGCGGTACGGGGCGTCCGTGCTGGCCCTGCACCGCCGCGCGCGGAACGTCGAGCGGCTGGGCCGCCTGCGCATTCAGGTGGGCGACGTGCTGATGGTGCAGGGCGGCGCGGACCGCATCGATTCGCTGGGCGAGCATCTGGTCGTCCTGGGCGACCTGACCGAGCGGCAGCGGGACCTGCGCCGCGCGCCCCTGGCCCTGCTGCTGTTCGGCGGGGCCGTGATCCTGGGCGGGCTGGGCGTCGTGCCGCTGGCCGTGGCGGTGGTCGTGGCGGTCGCCCTGAGCCTGATGTTCCGCCTGATCACGCCCGAGGAAGCGTACGGGTCGGTGGAGTGGCCGGTGATCATTCTGGTGGCGTGCATGCTGGCCTTCGGCACGGCCTTCGAGGACAGCGGCGCGGCCCGAGCGCTGACCGGCGCGCTGGCCGGCGTGCTGGAACCGCTGGGACCGTACGGACTGCTGGGCGCGCTGTTCCTGGTGACGGTGCTGCTGACGCAGCCCATGAGTAATCAGGCGGCGGCGCTGGTCATGCTGCCGCTGGCCATCGGGACGGCCAAGGCGCTGGGGTACGACCCGCGGCCCTTCATCATCGGGATCACGGTGGCGGCCAGTAACTCGTTCATCACGCCGCTGGAACCGTCGTGCATGCTGGTGTACGGGCCGGGGCGGTACACCTTCATGGATTTCGTGCGGGTCGGGTCAGGCCTGACGGTCGTGACCTTCGTGGTGGCCCTGCTGATTATTCCGCGCGTCTGGCCGTTCTGACGGCGCCGCGCTGACACTCCCGCGCACTAGGCGGAGGCGGAGAGGTTGACCCCGTCCGCCCCCGTGCTGTGCGTGCGCCTCTGTACGGCACCGGCCCACGCTGCCCCGGTTGAACCTGACGCCGGGGTCTCTGCTGCGGTTCAGATGAACAGCGGCGCGTCGGGGTCGTCGGGCAGGGGGCGGCCCTTGCGGGCCATCAGCGCGGCCGTGGTGCCGATCCCGATGATCGCGCCCAGGGCTACCACGATCAGTGCCCAGGTCATCAGGACGTGCGATTGGTCAGGATTGCGGTCTGAAACCATGCACGCAGCATATCAGCCCCGCGCGGCACGCGGTCCGGCCGGGTCCGGGGGGCCTGAACGCCGGGCCGCCTCTATCCCCGGTCGGTGGCTGCCGGTGGGGTGCGCGGTTCGCTGGTCGGGGTGGTGGGGGTGGTGGGGGCGGGCGTGCGGGGCAGGCGGCTCCAGAGCGCGGCGATGGCCACGGCGCCCAGCGCGGCCAGGGTGATCAGGCCCAGGCGCGGCCCGAGCGGGCCGGTGCGGCTGATCAGGCTGCTGGCGATCAGGGCGCCGGGGGGGCCCATGCCGACCAGCACGAAGGAGTACAGGCTCATCACGCGGCCGCGCAGGGCGTCGGGGATGGTGAGTTGCACGCTGCTGTTCGCGCTGACCAGCAGGGTCAGCATCCCGAACCCGCAGGCGGCCAGGACCGGGAACGCCAGGGCCGGGCCGGGCGTGAAGGCCAGGGCCACGGCGCTGAGGGTCAGGATGACCGCCCCGATCCGCAGGTTCCGCAGCGGGTTGGGGCGGCTGGCCTGCCACAGCGCGCCGGCCATCGCGCCGATGCCGAACGCGGCGGACAGCGCGCCGAAGGTGGCCTCGCGCGCGTCAAACACCACGCGGGCGTAGTAGGGGATGATCACGTTGAAGTTGATGGTGGTCAGGCTGAGCGCGCCGACCAGCAGCATGACGTTGCGCACGGCGGGCGTGCCGCGCACGTAGCGCAGGCCCTCGCGGACGTCCTCGGCCATGCTGCCGCGCGGGCCAGCGTCGCGGGCCGGGAAGGGCAGCGTGGCGATCACGTACAGCACCACGAAGAACGACGCGACGTTCAGGTAGAACGGCAGGGCCAGCCGCGAGATGTCCCCGGCGTTCCCGCCGGCCAGCAGGGTCACGCCCAGCGCGGCGATCACGCCGAACAGCGCCTGCCCGACCGTGCGGCTCACGTTGAACGACAGGCTGTTCAGGGCCACGGCGTTCGGCACGTCACTTCTGGGCACGAAGTCCACGACCATGCTCTGCCGGGCAGGCATGTCGAAGGCGTTCGCGCAGCCCGACAGGAACGCGATGACCATCACCAGCGGCAGCGTGACCACGCCCAGGTGGGTGGTGACGGCCAGCGCGGTGGCGGTCAGGAGCAACGTGACCTGGGTGAGCAGCAGCACCCGGCGGCGCGGCACGCGGTCGATCACGGCCCCGGCGAACAGCGAGAGCAGCAGGCTGGGCATGAACTGCGCGGCCGTCACCCAGCCCAGGGCGCTGCTGCTGCCGCCCGAGAGTTCCAGCACGAGGTACTGCTGCGCGGTGGCCTGCATCCACGAGCCGGTCAGGGACAGCAGCTGCGAGAACCAGTAACGGCGGTAGTTGGGGTGGCGCAGGGCGCTGAAGGTCCGGGCGCGCCACGCCTGGGCGCGGGTGATCACACGGGTCACCATACGCCCGCTGCCGCGCGCCGCACGGCCGGCGTGCCCTCCGGCGGCCACCCCAGCGGGACACGGGCCGGGCCAGGTTGAGGCGAAGGTGGGGGCGCGGGGGCATTGGCAGGGGCCGGGGCGGCGTGTTACGGTGCGCTGATCAAGTTCGCTTCATGCTCACTTCACGGTTCACGCCTCAAGGTTGACGGTGGTTCCGCCCGGCCGTTTCAGGCCACCCGCCTCCCTCGCCCCTGTCCTTCCGGCCCCTGCGAGTCCTGACCCATGCCTTCCCTGCCAGTCCACCACCCCGCCCGCCACGTGCGCCGCACCTCGCTGAGCGCGCTGCTGTCGGTGCTGCTGGGGGCCTCGGTGGCCGCCGCGCAGGGCAACCCGCCGTCAGCAGGCCCGCTGCCGGGCAGTCCGGGTGCGCCCGCCACTTCCCAGCCCGCGCCCTTCCCGGCGGACCTGCGCGGCCTGGGCAGCGTGACGGTGCAGCCGGGCGACACGGCCTTCAGTCTGGCGCGCCGGGCGGGCCTCAGCGTGGAAACCCTGCTGACCCTGAACGGCCTGGGCACCCCGGATCTGCGGGTCGGGCAGGTGCTCCGGCTGCGGACCGAGCCGCCAGCCGCGCCGCTTCACCGCGTGCAGTCCGGCGAGACGCTGTACGCCCTGGCGCGCCGCTACGGCGTCAGTGTGGACGCCCTGCTGGCCGGGAACGACCTGCCGCCCGGCACCGTCCTGAAGGTCGGGCAGGTGCTGCGGCTACCGGCCGGCGCGCACGATCAGGGCGCGCTGCCTTCCCCGCTGCCGGCACCGGCCGCCGCGCCCCTGCCGGCCGGTGTGGGCGGCTCGCCGTTCCTGCCGGGCGTCCCGCCGCAGGTCGCGCCAGTCCTGCACCCCGCCCAGGAGATGCCGCGCGTGCAGAGGGACGGGCCGCCCGACCCGGCCAGCACCCAGGGAACGCTGGCGGGACCGCCCGCGCGCGACTGGCGCGAGGCGGCGATGACCCTGCTGGGAACCCCCTACCGCTTCGGGGGCGAAACGCCAGGCGGAACGGATTGCAGCGGCTTCGTGCGGCTGGTCTTCACGCCGCTGGGCGTGAATCTGCCGCGCGTCAGCGCCGATCAGGCGCAGGCGGGGCGGCCGGTCGCGGACCGTGACCTGCTCCCTGGCGACCTGCTGTTCTTCGACACGGAAGGTCAGGGGCGCGTGTCGCACGTGGGCATCTACCTGGGCGGCGACGAGTTCGTCAGTGCCAACAGTTACCAGGGGAGGGTCAGCGTGGACCGCCTGCACAGCGACCGGTACTGGGGCCCCCGCTACCTGTGGGCGCGGCGCGTCCTGGAAGGCCCGGCCGCCCTGGCCCGCTAGGACGGTCGCGCGGGGCGTTCAGCTGTCGGTCAGTTCGTCGGTGTCCAGAATGGCCCGGTACTGTTCGAGGTTCTCACCCTCACCCAGTTCCCGCGCGATCTTCTCGATGGCCAGGCGCACGACTTCACTCTTGCTGATCAGTCGTTCCGGGCTGGACAGTTCATAGGCCGTGCGGGTCAGCAGGGCGTCCTGTTCGTCGCTGATGACCACCTGCAGGCGTTTACGTTCCTTCTTGGGCATGCCTCTCCTGAAAGGGACCTCGCCTGAGTCTGGTCTGGCAGGCCGTGGGCGGGGTCGTCCGGGCAGCGTAGCACGGCACCTGAGTGCCCTCAACATGAAGCTGACCTGAGTGTGATCCTCTTCAGACGCCCCTGCGCCGGTGCGGCTCATCCCCCGGCGCGCGGCAGCCTGTATGGTCAGTCTGGACACACCGTGAGCACGATGTGTAACATGCACCTGTGCCGCGCCGAGCCGGACGGTGACGTTCCTGGCCTCCGCGCGCCCTACCCCAGCTGACCCCGTGAGCCTCCTCACGAAAGGAAGAATCCCATGCAACTGACCCCACTGCACGTCCAGGGCGGCCGCCAACTGAGCGGAGAAATCACCGTTCAACACAGCAAGAATGCCGCGCTGCCCATCATCGTGGCCAGCCTCCTGAGCAGTGAAAAGGTCACCCTGCACGGCATTCCGCGCCTCAGTGACGTCAGCACCATCCTGGACCTGCTGGCCCACATCGGCACGCAGCACGCCTGGGTGGGCGAGAACAGCCTCGAACTGCACACCCCCGAGATCCTGAACACCGACGCGCCCTACGCACTGGTCAGCAAGATGCGCGCCAGCTTCATCGTCATGGGCCCCATCCTGGCCCGCGCCGGGCACGCGACCGTCTCCATGCCCGGCGGCTGCGCCTGGGGACCCCGCCCCGTCGACCAGCACGTCAAGGCCCTGCGCGCCCTGGGAGCCCAGGTCAGCGAGGACGGCGGCAACTTCGAAGCGACCCGCCAGGGCAGCCTGAACGGACAGTTCATCTTCGAACTGCTGACCGTGGGCGGCACGCACAACGCCGTCCTGGCCAGCGTGCTCGGTGACGGCGTGGTCACGCTGGAGAACGCCAGCATCGACACCGACGTGGTCGACATGATCGAGTTCCTGAACAGCCTCGGGGCCGACATTCAGGGCGCTGGAACGAACACCATCACCGTGCGCGGCGTCAGCGCCCTGCGCGGCGGCACGTATACCGTCATTCCCGACCGTATCGAGGCCGGCACGTTCATGATGCTGGCCGCCGCCACCCGCAGCCGCCTGATCCTGAACAACGTACGCCCCGACCACCTGCGCGCCGTGACCGGCAAGTTGCAGGAAATGGGCGTGGACATCCTCGAGGACGGCACCCGCATGATCGTGGACGCCACGAACCGCGAACTGAGCCCCGTGAACCTGACCACCCAGAGCTACCCCGGCTTCCCCACCGACCTGCAACCCCAGATGAGCGCCCTGCTGGCCACCGTTGCCGGCACCAGCGTCGTGCAGGACCCCGTGTACCCGGACCGCCTGACGCACGTGGCCGAACTGAGCCGCATGGGCGCCAACATCACCGTCAGCGGCTACACCCAGGTCATTCAGGGCGGCCCACTGCACGCCGCGCCCGTCAAGGCCGCCGACCTGCGCGCCGGGGCCGCGCTGTTCATCGCGGGCCTCACCTGCGAGGGCGACACCATCATCGACGGCGTGCAGTACCTGAACCGCGGCTACGAACGCCTCGCCGAGCGCCTGCGCGGCATCGGCGGGAACGTCACCCAGAACGACCAGAGCCTCGCGCTCGCCATGGACTGAACCGCCCCGCCGGAGCACGCCCCACCACCTGACCGTGGCGGGGCGTGTTTCATGGCAGTGGCCTGAACTCCACGTCCGGAATCCGTCTCACGGCAGTTTTCAGCTCTGCTCGATTCAGAGATGTTGAGCATGTCCCTCAACGCCTCTGAATTCTCCTGTCAGACCTCGCCGCCCCAGTCCGTGCCGTGCGCGCGCCACGCGGCCTCGATGTGCGTCAGGACGTCCAGTGGCAGCGGGCCTTCCTGCACGACGCGGACGTTGCGTTCCAGGTTCTCGATGCTGGCGGTGCCCACGATGGCGCTGTGCACGCCCGGCGCGTAGGCGCTGAAGCGCAGCGCGAACTGCGTCCAGTCCAGTCCGGCGGCCTCGCGCACGCCGTTCAGGTCGAGCAGGCCCAGCCGCTCCCAGTACGTTTCGGCGTAGTCACCGGCCGGACGCTGCACGAAGCGCCACGCGGCGTTCGCGATGGGCCGCTTGGCGATCACGCCCAGCCCTGCGTCGTGCGCGGTAGGCAGCACCTGATGCCGGCTCCACTGATCGGCGAGGTTGACGCTGGTTTCCAGGCTGCCGAAGCGGCCGGACTGCGCGGCCCAGGCCAGGGCCTCGTTCTCGCCGCTGTACGCCGCCACGCGAATCAGGCCAGCGGCGCGGGCGTCGTCCAGTGCGCCCAGCAGGTCCTCGCGGCGCAGCGTGTCGGGCGGGCAGGAGTGCAGGTGGAAGATGTCGATCCAGTCGCAGCGCAGCCGCGTCAGGGCCTGCTCGATGCCCAGGCGGATCGCCTGCGGTGTCCAGTCGTCGGCGCCGTCCGCGCCGTATCCGCCCTTGCTGCTGAGGATGAACTCGTGCCGCCGGTACGACAGGTGCCGCCCGATGCGTTCCTCGCTGAGGCCGTAGCCGCGCGCCGTGTCGATCAGGGTCACGCCCCGGTCCACCGCGCGGTTCAGCAGCGTGCCCACGTGCTCCTCGGTCAGCGCCGCGTCCCCGATCTGCCCGGCCCCCAGGCCCAGCGCCGAGACGCGCAGGCCGGTCGTTCCAAAGTCCCGTTGCTCCATGCCCGGCATTCTGCACCTGCCAGCGTCAGGGGACGCTCAGTTCCGCCCGGCCTTCCTCCTGCGCGCGGAACTGCAATTCGTACAGGTCGCGGTACAGGCCGCCCTGCGCGATCAGTTGCGCGTGGGGGCCGTCCTCGACAACGCGGCCCGCATCGATCACCACGATCCGGTCCGCGTTGCGGATGGTGCTCAGGCGGTGCGCGATCACGAAGGTGGTGCGGCCCTGCATGAGGCGTTCCAGCGCGGCCTGCACGAGGGCTTCGGATTCGTTGTCGAGGGCGCTGGTGGCCTCGTCGAGGATGAGGATGCGGGGGTCTTTCAGGATGGCGCGGGCGATGGCGACCCGCTGGCGTTGCCCGCCGCTGAGTTTCACGCCGCGTTCCCCGACGACCGTGTCGTACCCGTGCGGGAAGGCGCTGATGAACTCGTGGGCGTTCGCGGCGCGGGCGGCGGCCTCGACCTCGTCGGGACGCGCGCCGGGGCGGCCGTACAGGATGTTCTCGCGGATGCTGCCGCTGAACAGCAGCGTCTCCTGCGGCACGAGGCCCACCTGGGCGCGCAGGTCCGCCAGGGCGTAGTCGCGCACGTCCCGGCCGTCAACGCGCAGGGTGCCGCCCGTGACGTCCCAGAAGCGCGGGATGAGGTTCACCAGGGTGGTCTTCCCCGCCCCGCTCGGCCCGACCAGGGCGACGACCTGCCCGGCGGGCACGTCCAACGTGACGTCGCGCAGCACGGCGGCCCGCGCCCCCTCCGTCTGATCGCCGTCGTACGTGAAGGACACGCCGTCGAACGACACGCGGCCCTCGGCGCGGGCCAGCGGGGCGGGCTGCGCGGGCTGCGGCAGGTCGCTGCGTTCGTCCAGCAGTTCGAAGATGCGGCCCGACGCGCCCAGCGCCTCCTGGAACTGGTTGAACACGCCGGTCAGCGCGACGACCGTGCCGCCCACCTGAAGCGCGTAGAACAGGAACGTCACGAGGTTCCCCGGCGTGAGGCTGCCCGCCATGACCAGCCGCCCCCCGTACCACAGCACCACGGCCAGCGCGCCGAAGGTCAGGAAGCTCATCACGCCCGCCATGAGCGCCTGCAGGCGGGCGCGTTTCAGCGCGGCCAGGAAGCTCTGCGTGACGCCCTGCCCGTAGCGGCCCTCCTCCAGGCTTTCGGCGGTGAAGCTCTGCACGACCCGCACGCCGCTGATGGCCTCCTCGGCGCTGGCGTTCGCGCCCGCCACGGCGTCCTGCACCTCGCGGCTCACGCGGCGGATCCGCCGCCCGATCGTCACGGCCGTCCCGATCACCAGCGGAATGACCGCCAGGGTCAGCAGGCTCAGGCGCGGACTGGTCGTCACGAGCAGCACCACCGCGCCCACCAGACTCACGGACTGCGCCGCCAGCTGCGCCAGCGCCGTGCTCGTCACCGTCTGCACGGTACCCACATCCGACGTGAGGCGGCTGGTCAGGTCCCCGGTCTTGTGCTCCCCGAAGAAGCGCGGCGAGAGCGTCAGCAGGTGCGAGAACACCGCCCGGCGCAGGTCCGCCACCACGCCCGCCCCCACCCGCGACAGCAGGAACGACTGCGCCGCCCCGAACAGCGCCGACAGCGCGAAGATGCCCAGCAGCGCCACCACCGTCCGGTCCAGCTGCGACGTGTCCGTGGACCCGACCTTCAGGAACGACGCGTCAATCAACCGCCCGAAGAGCGCCGGGAACACCAGATTCAACCCACTGGAGATCAGCGTCGCCACCACACCCACCGCGAACACCCACTGGTACGGCCGCGCGAACGCCAGCAGGCGCACCAGCTGACGCGGATCCCGCTTCACGCGCGGAGCATCCGGACTCAAAGGAACTGCAGGGCGGCCAGGACGGGAGAACATACCCACAGCGTACGCGGGATGAGGAGTGCCCTGTCGGGAGAAGGGAGTGGGAAGGGCAACACAGCTGCTTCGCAGGACCCCTCAGTCAGCTGCGCTGACAGCTCCCCTCAAGGGGAGCCAAGAACACCGCTTTTGCAGAAGCTAAAAAAGTCGAACCTTCTGGCTCGCACCAAGAACTCCTGCCCCGCAACCGTCGTGGCAACCAAGCCCGTCGTGCGCGCAGCGCGCGGGGCGAACGCGGCGAAATCGGAGGATGGCGTGTGCGGCGTGGCCGTCCCCGCCCCACACCCACCGACCAAGCACGCGAAATACCTGCCCAGTGCCAACGAAAGCCCCCCCTGCCCCCCTGGGGTAGGGGGCTGGGGGGTGGGGAACCTTACAGCAATCAGCCAATCAGGCCAGAGCCGTTTCCGGAGCCGTGTACGGCAGCTCGAAGGCGTCTGCCACGCCCTGGTAGGTCAGTTTGCCCTGGTGGGTGTTCAGGCCGAGCATGAGCGCGGGGTTGCGGTGCAGGGCGCTGGGGCCGTGGTCGGCGAGCAGCAGGGCGTACGGGAGGGTCTGGTTGGTGAGGGCGAAGGTGCTGGTGCGGGGGACGGCGCCGGGCATGTTGGCGACGCCGTAGTGGATGACGCCGTCGACGACATAGGTGGGGTCGTCGTGGGTGGTGGCGTGGATGGTTTCGACGCAGCCGCCCTGGTCGACGGCGACGTCGACGATGACGCTGCCTTCGGGCATGAGTTTCAGCATGTCGCGGGTGACGAGGTGGGGGGCTTTGGCGCCGGGGATGAGGACGCCGCCGATGAGGAGGTCGGTGGTGGGGAGCAGGTCGCGGATGTTGGCTTCGCTGCTCATCATGGTGGTGATCTTGCCGAAGAAGACGTCGTCGAGGTACGCGAGGCGGCGCTGTGACACGTCGAGGATGGTGACCTTGGCGCCGAGGCCCATGGCCATCTTGGCGGCGTTGGTGCCCACCACGCCGCCGCCGATGATGGTGACGTGGCCGGGTTGCACGCCGGGGACGCCGCCGAGGAGGACGCCGCGTCCGCCGACGGGTTTCTGCAGGTGGTACGCGCCGGCCTGGACGCTGAGGCGGCCCGCGACCTCGCTCATGGGGGTCAGCAGGGGGAGGCTGCCGTCGTCGAGTTGCACGGTTTCGTAGGCGACGCCGGTGGTGCCCGCCGCGAGCAGCGCGTCGGTGAGGGGGCGGTCGGCGGCGAGGTGCAGGTACGTGAACAGCAGCAGGTCGGGGCGCAGGTAGTGGTACTCGCTCTGGATGGGTTCCTTGACCTTCACGACCATCTGCGCGGCCCAGGCTTCGTCGGCACTTCCCAGGGTGGCGCCGGCGTTGACGTAATCCTGATCGGCGATGCCGCTGCCGAGGCCGGCGCCCTGCTGGACGGTGACGGTGTGGCCGCGCCGGACGAGGGTGGCGACGCCGCCGGGGGTGAGGGCGACGCGGTTTTCCTTGACCTTGATTTCTTTGGGGAGTCCGATGTGCATGGGTGTGACCTCGTTGTCCGTGCAGGTGTCTCCTGCCGGTGGTGTGCTGCTTCTTGTGACGCAAGATTAACAGTTGGCGACGCAATCAGGATTGCCCGCACGTGCCCTTTTGGGGCCGTACCCCGCAACCGGGTTGCGTAGCTTTGCTAGAATGCGCTCCATCATGTCTCAGAATATTCTCGATGCGCTGGACCGGCAGATTCTCGGCATCCTTCAGCGGGACGCCCGCATTCCGAACACGGAACTCGCCGACGAGATCGGCCTGACGCCCGCCCCGACGCTGCGCCGCGTGCGCCGCCTGGAGGAGGAAGGCGTGATTCAGCGGTACGTGGCGCTGCTGGACCCGAAGCTGGTGGGCCGGGAGTTGATGGTGATCGTGCGCGTCACGCTGGACAAGCAGACCAAGGCAGGCTTCGAGGAGTTCGCACACAAGATGCAGGAGCGCCCGGAGGTGCTGGAGTGCTTCCTGTGCCTGGGGGACATCGATTACCTGCTCAAGGTGTGCGTGCCGGACCTGGACGCGTACCAGCATTTCCTGGTGAACACCCTGGCTGCCATTCCCGGCGTGCGGAACACGGCGAGCACCATCGTGGTCAAGCAGGAGAAGCACACGACCAGCCTCCCGCTGGAGTGACGGAAACCGGGGCGGGGTGCCGTCTTCAGGACGATCTCATGGGCGTTATGGAACACTGCGGGTATGCCCTTTCATTCCCTGAACGGTCGTTCCCTGACCTGCGCGGCGCTGCTGGGTGCCGTCCTGTCCGCCTGCGCGCCTGCCGCCACCCGCGCCGCCGTGCCCGTCACGGCTCCGGCCACGCCTCAGACCGCTGCGCCCGCGCCGGCCCCCGCCGCACCTGTGGTGTCGTTCGAGGCCATGCCGTTCCTGTCGGACGCCCCGGTGCGCAGCTTCCAGGCTGCGCCGCCCATGACCATCGACCCGGCCCGCCGGTACCGCGCGATCCTGAAAACCTCGCAGGGTGAGGTGACGCTGGACCTGAACGCCAAGGCGTCCCCGGTCGCCGTGAACAACTTCGTGTTCCTGGCCCGCAACCACTTCTATGACGGCACGCGCTTTCACCGGGTGATCGACGGGTTCATGGCGCAGGGCGGCGATCCGTTCAGCGCGGACCTCGCCAAGCAGGGCGTGTGGGGGACCGGCACGCCCGGGTACAACTTCAGCGCCGAGATCATGAACGGCCTGCGTTTCGACCGGGCCGGGGTGCTGGGCATGGCCCGCTCGCAGAGCCTGAGTTCGCAGGGCAGTCAGTTCTTCATCACGGTCGCCCCGGCGGACTTCCTGAGCGGGCAGTACACGGTGTTCGGGCAGGTGCTGGCCGGTCAGGACGTGCTGGATAAACTGAACCGCACGTACTCGGGCAGCGGTCCCATTCCGGGCGCGGTGGCCGAGGCACTGATCAGCGTGCAGATTCTCCAGTCCCGCTGATCCGGGCACCTGAACCGTGGGGGGCGTGGTCGGCGCGCGGCTATCGTGCGCGTCCGCACCCTCTGCCCGGCGGGGCGCTCTACACTGGGGGGATGCGTTCACGTCCCCTCCTTTCTCCTGTGCTTCCGCTTGTGGCCGCCGGTGTGGCGGCGTGGTACCTGCGCCGCGTATACCGGTTCCGCGACCCGGTGCGGTTGCCGCAGGCCGGGCCAGGCGACGCCCTGAGCCCGGCCGACGGGACCGTGAGCTTCGTGCGGCGCGTGCAGGCCGGGCAGGTGGAGCAGGTGCGTGTGCCGGACCTGCTGAACGGACCGGACGCGAGTGGACCGGGTGCGGGCGACGGGTGGCTGATCGGGGTGTTCGTGGGGCCGCTGGACGTGCATTACGCGTACCAGCCGGTATCGGGAGCCGTGACGCACGTGGCGCGGCGGGACGCGGCGGCGGGCAACGTGCCGCTGGCCGGGGCGGGCGCGGCGCTGGGATTCCTGGCCGGGCGCGCGGCGGACCTGCTGGTCACGCGCGGCGCGCTGGAGAACGCCCGCCTGAGCAGCGTGACGGCCACGCCTTTCGGTGACGTGACCCTGACGCTGGTCGCGCCGGGCCGGGGCCTGCGCGGCGTGAGTTACCAGCGAGAAGGGGACGAGGGCCGCGCGGGCTTCAAGGCGGCATTCATGCAGGAGGGCGGGCTGGCGCTGCTGCACCTGCCCGCCGCGTTCACGCCGTCCGTGGGAGTGGGTGACCGGGTGACGGGCGCGCAGACTGTGGTCGCCTCGGCCCGCAACTGAACAGGGCCGCAGGTCCGGCCGCGCGGCATGCCGCCTCCAGCTCTGCCTCCGACTCTTTTTCACTTCACGCCTTTACTCTTCACGCCCGGTTGAACCGCAGGGAGGAACACCGCCGTTGACGCAGGACCGACACACAACCCAGCCGGAAGGTCAGGCGGAACGAGCTGCGCAGCGCACGGGCGAACGGCTGGTTGCCGAGCGCCGCGTGCGGGCCGTCGCGCAGGCCGGCGGGTACGGCACGGAGTTCGCGTGGGCCGGGAGCGTCCCGACTTTCGTGACCTTCGAGCGTGGCGTGACCGAAGCGCAGACTGACACGCGCGCCGGCGTGACCGTGGAACGCTACCCCTTCGAGAAGCTGGAGGCGTGGCGGGACTGGGAGAGGGCGCGCACCGAGGCCCCACTGGCGCTGCTGGCGACCAGCCGCGTGACGTACGACCCGACCGGCGGGTACGGCCGCATTCAGCGGACCCTGTGGACCCTCAGTGACGCGCAGCGGGCCGCGCACCGCGCCGACCTGCTGAATCAGGCGGCCGGGCAGTTGCAGGCCGCGCGGGCCGCGCACACCGGCCCCGGCCACGGCGTGCAGGAACAACTGCTGGCCCTGGCCGACGCGCGCAGCGCAGCGCTGAACCTGCTGTACCCGGCCCTGCTGACGTGGCTGCACCTGTGGCCGGAATTCGAGATTCGCCTGCCGCACGCGTGGCGGGCCTCGGCGGGCCTGCGCTTCCCGAAAGCCGTGTACCGCCTGGAAGCCCTGTACGGTTTCGGCGGCGAGGAGGAAGCCCGCCGGGTGCTGCTGGCCACGCGCGGGCTGGGGCTGGTCGAGCAGGAACGCCGCGCCCGCGCCGCCTTCCAGGCCGGGTACTACGACGGCGCCGTGCGGTACCTGCGGGACGAGGCGGCCCGCACGCACCGCGCCGATCTGAGCGGCTGGATGCACCTCACGCCCGCCCGCCGCGAGAAGCTGGGCACGCTGCTGGGCGTGACGCGCGCGCCGCTGGGTCCGGCCGCGCTGAGCCTCGCGCAGGAGCTGCTGGAAGCAGTCCGCGAAGGCGAGTAGAGGGGTTAATGGAGGATGGTTGATGGATGACCCCTCACCACACAGAGCAGGGCGAGCCGATCCACTGGCTCGCCCTGCTCTGCGTGCTGGGGTTACGCGCTGGGCGTGTCGGTGTCGAGCACCTTGCCGGTGCGGACGGTGACGGTGCGTTTCTGCGCGGCCTCGCTGCGGGGGACCCTGAGGGTCAGGGTGCCGTGTTCCAGGTCGGCCTCGACGCGGCTCAGGTCGTAGCGGGCGGGGATGTTGAAGGTGCGGGCCAGGGTGCCGTGGGCGCGTTCGACGCGGTGAGCGGTGCGGCCTTCCTGGCGGGCGTAGGGGCGGGTGGCCTGCACGGTCAGGGTGTGGTTCTCAGCTTCGATCTGCAGGGTATCGGGGGTGACGCCGGGCAGGTCCAGCGTGAGTTCCAGGCCGTGGTCGTCCTCGTGAACGTCGACGGGCGGGGCGTAGCGGGCCGGGGCGCTGGCGGTCTGGCCGAAGGCGCGGTCCATGCGCTGGGCGAGTTCTTCAATGTCGCGGAAGGGGTCGAATCGCATCATGTGGGTTCCTCCTGGGGACTGGAAGCGCACGCACCATACAGAACATCTGAGTGCCTTGCGCTCAACTTCATTCATAGTAAAACCTGAGTGCCATCATGTCAAGTTTGATGCGCCCTGAATCCGCCCTCCGGACTGGACACCCCTCCCCCGCCCCATGACACGCCCGCGCGCGCGGTGTTACACTTCGTCAGGCCGCGCACGGCACCCGTCTGCCCGCGCCCCCGCAATCCCAACCCAATTCGTCCTTTCCCGGCAGTCCCGTGAGGCTGCACCCGCCCCGTGAGGCAGGAGAAGGAGCACCATGTCCACACCCACGCACCGTCAGCCCAAGCTGAACGGCCCTTTTTTTATGGACCCCCGTTCCACGCACCCCGTCCCGGTGAGCGCATGACACCCAAGGCCATCATCCTCACGCCCGACGAGGTCCGCCGCGCCCTGACCCGCATCGCGCACGAGATCATCGAACGCAACAAGGGCGCCGAGAACCTCGCCCTGATCGGCGTGCACACGCGCGGCATCCCCCTGGCCCGGCGCCTTGCCGAGAAACTCAGCTCCCTGGAGGGCGTGGACGTGCCCACCGGCATGCTGGACATCACCCTGTACCGCGACGACCTCAGTGAAGTCGCGCAGCAGCCCATCATCCGCGAGACGCAGGTGCCGTTCGACCTGCGCGACCGCCGCGTGATCCTGGTGGACGACGTGCTGTACACCGGCCGCACCGTCCGCGCCGCGCTGGACGCCCTGATCGACCTCGGCCGCCCCGCCGGGATTCAGCTGGCCGTGCTGGTCGACCGGGGGCACCGCGAACTGCCCATCCGCGCGGACTACGTGGGCAAGAACCTCCCCACCGCCGCCACCGAGGTCGTGAAGGTCAAGTTGCAGGAAACCGACGACGTGGACAGCGTGGAACTCTGGGACATGGAGGCGCTGCGATGACGCCCGCCCCCATGAACAGCCCCGCCAGCATGGGCAGCCACCCCCGCCACCTGCTGGACTTTCAGGACTGGACGCCCGAACGCCTGACCGCCATTCTCGACAACGCCGACACCATGCTCCAGGTACTCGACCGGCCCGTGAAGAAAGTCCCGGCCCTGCAGGGCCTGACCGTGTGCAACGCGTTCTTCGAGAACAGCACCCGCACCCGCACCAGCTTCGAACTGGCCGCCCGCCGCATGAGCGCCGACGTCCTGACCTTTGCCGCCGGGGCCAGCAGCGTCAGCAAGGGCGAATCCCTGCGCGACACCATGGAAGTCCTGACCTCGTACAAGGTCGACGCGTACATCGTGCGCCACCACGCCGCCGGAGCCGCGCACCTCGTCGCGCGCTACAGCGGCAAGCCCGTCATCAACGCCGGGGACGGCCGCCGCGCCCACCCCACCCAGGCGCTCCTCGACGCGTACACCATCCGCCAGGAGTACGGCAGCCTGGAAGGCAAGACGGTCGCCATCATCGGCGACATCCGCCACAGCCGCGTGGCCCGCAGCAACGCCGAACTGCTACCCAAACTCGGCGCGAAGGTCGTCCTGTGCGGTCCCGCCCCGCTGCTGCCCGCCGGTCTGGGCGCGCTGCCCGGCGTGACCCTCACCACCGACCCCCGCGAGGCCGTGCGCGGCGCCCACGCCGTCATGGCCCTGCGCCTGCAACGCGAACGCATGAGCGGCGGCTTCCTGGGCAGCCTTCAGGAGTACGCCGACACCTACCAGGTGAACGAAACCCTGATGCAGGAAGCCGAGAGCGGGGCGGTCGTCCTGCACCCCGGCCCCATGAACCGCGACCTGGAAATCAGCGGTGACACAGCCGACGGCCCGCGCAGTCGCATTCTGAAACAGGTCGAGAACGGGCAGGCCATCCGCATGAGCGTCCTGTACCACCTGCTGGTCGGACGGAACTGAAGGGCGAGGGGACAAGCATGATCACGATTACGAACATCAAGCGCGTCGGGTCGGACAAGACCGAGAGCGTCACCATTGAGGGCGGCCTGATCAAGGGCTGGAACCTGCCTGAAGAAGGTCAGGTCATCGACGGGCAGGGCGGCACGGTCGCGCCCGCGCTGATCGAGCTGCACGCGCACCTGCGCGAGCCGGGGCAGACGGAGAAGGAAGACCTCGCCAGCGGTCTGGCGGCGGCAGCGGCGGGCGGGTACGGCACGGTGGTGAGCATGCCGAACACCAGTCCGGTCGTGGACGACCCCGCCATCGTGCGGAGCCTGATCGAGAAGGCGGCGGGCCTGGGCTTTGCGCGGCTGCGTCCGGCGGCGGCGCTGACGAAGGGCCAGAAGGGCGAGGAACTGGCCGAACTGACCTACCTGAAAGAGGCGGGCGCGGCCATGTTCACGGATGACGGGCGCACGAACGAGAACGCCCGCACGCTGCGCCTGGGCCTGGAGACGGCCGGGAGCCTGGGCATGGTGATCAGCGTGCACGCCGAGGACGCCAGCCTGCGCGCGGACGGCGTGATGAACGAGGGGCCGGTCAGTGAGGCGCTGGGCCTGCCGGGAAACCCGGCCTCGGCCGAGGCGGCGCGTGTGGCGCGGGATATCGAGATCGTGGCGGGCCTGCACGCGCAGGGCGTGCCCGCGCGGCTGCACATTCAGCACCTGAGCACGGCGCGCGCGCTGGACTTGGTGCGGGCCGCGAAGGCGCAGGGTCTGCCCGTGACCTGCGAGGTCTGCCCGCACCACCTGACCCTGACGGACGAGGCGCTGCGGAGCTTCGACGCGATCTTCAAGGTCGCGCCGCCCCTGCGCACGCAGGCGGACGCCGATCACCTGCTGGAGGGTCTGCGGGACGGGAGCGTGGACTGCCTAGCGACGGATCATGCGCCGCACACCCGCGCGGAGAAGGAACGCGACCTGCTGGACGCACCCAGCGGCATCGCGTACATCGAACTGGCGTTCCCGCTGATGTACACCCGCTTTGGCGAGACGCTGGGCCTGGACCGCATTCTGGATCTGATGACCGCCGCGCCCGCCCGCGTGATGGGCTGGGCGGAACCCACCCTGGACGCCGGGCAGAAGGCCGATCTGGTCGTGCTGGACCTGAGCACCGAACGCCCCGTGAATCCCGCCGATTTTAAGAGCAAGGCGAAATTCACCCCCTGGGCCGGGGAAACGCTGAAAGGCTGGCCCGTGCTGACCGTCGTGGACGGCCGGGTCGCGTACCAGCGGTAACGGGCACACGGCTGGCCGGGCGCGGAGAGATTGCCTCCGCGCCCGGCTGCCGTTCAGCGGTCCAGGCGGAAGATACGCAGGTCGTCGTTCTCCTCGCCCTGAATCAGGTCCGTGAGGAGGCGGGCGGCCTGCACGCTGTACGTGATGCCGTTCCCGCCGTACCCGAGCGCAAACAGCAGGCGGTCGCCCTTCTGCCGGGGGCCGATGTACGCGAGGCCGTCCTTGGTCTCGCCGAAGGTGCCGGCCCACGCGAAGGCCGTCTCGGCCTGCAGGTGCGGCAGGAGCTTGCCGAGTTTGCGTTCCAGTCGGCGTTGCTTGCCGGGCAGGGCGCGTTCGCGGCGGGCGGGGTTGTGGTGGTCGTCGTCCTCGCCGCCGATCACGACGCGGCCGTCCTGCGTGGTGCGGGCGTACAGGTACGGGCGGGCCGTTTCCCAGATCAGGCAGCCGGTGGGCCACAGTTCCCCGTCGGTCTGCTCGATGGGCTCCGAGGCGAGGGCGTAGGAGTTCTTGAGGATGGCGAGGCGCCGGCCGAGGAACTTCTCGGCCTCGTACCCGGTGGCGACCACGACCCAGCGGGCCTGGATCTTTGCGTCCCGGTCGGTGTGCGCCGTGAAGTCGCCCCTGCGTTCGTCAAGGCGCGTGACCTGCGTGCGGTCGTACACCCGCGCCCCCCGCCCCTGTGCCCGCTGAAGCAGGTGCTGCGCGAGGCGGTACGGGTCGACCTCACCGCCGTCCGGGCTGAACAGCGCGGCGGGCGCGGTGATCCCGAAGCGGGCCTTCAGGGTGCGGGCGTCCAGGTGTTCCACGTTCAGTCCGGCGCGGGTGCGGGCGGCGTGCTCCTGCGCGAGCATGCGGGCGTCCCGACGGTTACTGGCGTAGTACAGACTGCCGCGCTCGCGGAAGCCGCAGTCGTCGGGCAGTTCGGCCGTCAGGTCGCGGACCATCCCGATAGCCTCGCGGCACAGGTGGTAGGCACGCTCGGCGTCGGCCTGCCCGGTCATGGGGATCAGGTCCATGAGGTTCGTGTCGATCTCGTACTGGAGCAGGGCGGTGCTGGCGCTGGTGCTGCCGAACGCCACGTCGCGCAGGTCGGTCACGACGACGTCCAGCCCGGCGGCACTCAGGCGGTCGGCGAGCAGCGCGCCCGTGATGCCCGCCCCGATGACCAGCACGTCGGCCGTCTCATCGGCGCTCAGGGGAGGATAGGTGTGCATGAGGCCGTTCGTGAGAGGCCAGAAGGCGCGTCCGCTGCGGAGATCCATACCCCTGATTCTGCGGAGGCGGGGCGGGGCGCGGGTGGGCGCGAGGCTACGGTTCTGCGCGGGGGACGTTCAGGATTCGTTGCGGAACGCGGGTTTATTTCTCTGGCAGGTCGGGTTTCGTGCCCCGGAAGGCGTCGGCCTTCGCGCTGCCGGGCAGGCGCACGACCTGTCCGGTGCGGGCACTCTCGTACAGGGCGTCCATGATCACGTGGTCCTGCACGCCTTCCTCGCCGGGCGTCCAGGGCCCGCGGCCGCTGCGGATGCACCCCGCGAAGTGATCGAATTCCAGCGTGAACTGGTCGTACTCGGGGAAGGCCGGTTCGTGCGTGCCGTCCTCGCTGCTGATGCGGAGTTTCAGGCCGTCGTACGGGAAGGCGGGATCCATGGTCAGGCTGCCTTTCTCACCCATGACGCTCAGTGTGGTGGTCTTGTGCGCGGCGTAACTCGTCTGAATGGTGGCGCTCATACCACCGGGAAAGCCCAGCAGGGCGCTCATGGACGCCTCGACCTCCCGGAAGCGCGGGTCACTCTCGGGCTGGTGCTGCGTGGCGAACACCCACTCGGGTTCCTGCCCGGTGATGAAGCGCAGGGTATTCAGGCTGTAGATGCCCACGTCCGGCAGCGGCCCGCCGCCCGCCAGGTCGCGTTTCAGGCGCCACGCTTCCGGGTCGTCCTCGACCTGCGCGTGGATGGAGTGCAGTAGCCGCACCGGCCCCAGCGTGCCGCCCTGCACGGCGTCGCGCGCCGCCCAGTGTTCCGGGGTGTACTGGCAGCGATACGCGGTCATCAGGAGTACCCCGGCCTCGCGGCAGGCGTCCACGATGGCCTGGGCGTCCTCGGCGTTCACGCCCAGCGGTTTCTCGCACAGGACGTGTTTGCCCATGCGGGCGGCGCGGGTGGCGTACTCGCGGTGCAAGCTGTTCGGCAGCACGATGTACACGGCCTGCACGTCGTCGCGGTTCGCCAGTTCGTCGAACTGCTCGTAGGTGTAGGCGTCCCCCTCGCCCAGACCCAGCGCGCGCGCGAAGCCCTGCGCCTTGTCCGCCTCGCCGCTGACGAGCGCGGCCACGTAGGCGTGCTCGCTGGTGCGCGCGGCCGGAATGAGTTCCTGGGAGGTCAGCTTGCCGATCCCGACCAGAGCGAAACCTACCCGCTGGTCCTGCGCGTCGGGCACTTTGATCTGCGGTTTCATACGGACTCCGATTGAATGGTTTGCAAAAACCGTTCAATCCGAGCGGACGCGAGTGGGAGCAAAGAGGATTCCGGGCGTGGAGTTGGCAACCTGGTGCCCTGCCGGGTTGTTAACGAAACAGACGGAATCCGTATCAGAGGCATGCCCCACCGTACGGGCCCGCCCCCACGGTCGGGTGGGGGCGGGCCTTGCGGTGTCCTTACGGCTTCAGAAGAAGCGGCGTTTGCCGGATTTCCCGACGGCTTTCTGGGCGCGGGACAGCAGGGTATCGATGATGCGGTCGC
This sequence comes from Deinococcus aquaticus, assembly GCF_028622095.1. Lineage (NCBI taxonomy): Bacteria > Thermotogati > Deinococcota > Deinococci > Deinococcales > Deinococcaceae > Deinococcus > Deinococcus aquaticus. The sequence continues at coordinate 542,258 of NZ_CP115165.1, forward strand.
GTTTGCGGGCGGTGGCGTAGCGGCCGCGCTGTTTCTGCCGGGCCTTCACGAGCAGTTCCAGGACGACGGGAGCGGCGGCCAGAACGAGGCCGAGTTTGCCTTTCGAGGAAGTCTTCACGCCACTCATTACGACAGATTGCAGAAGAAAGTTGCTGAGGAGGGACTCAGGTTCCTTTACCTCCGCTTGCGGGCAGCGGGCCGGGGTGTCCGGCGGATCGAAACGCTGCCCGTCCGGCCACCCGGAGGCGCTAGGCTGGGGCATGACTGCAATAGGTGACCGGGTGGAGGACCTCCGCACGCAGCTCGTGGCGTGGCGGCGGCACCTGCACATGAACCCCGAGGTGGGCTTCGAGGAGCACGAGACGGCCGCGTACATCGAGGCCGAACTGCGCAAGATGCCGGGCCTGAGTGTCTCGCGCCCCACCGCGACCAGCGTCCTGGCCGTCCTGAAGGGCGGGCAGCCGGGCCGCACCGTGCTGCTGCGCGCCGATATCGACGCGCTGCCGATTCATGAGGAGAACACCTTCGAGTTCGCTTCCAAGACCCCCGGCGTGATGCACGCCTGCGGGCACGACGGGCACACCGCGATCCTGCTGGGCGTGGCGGCGCTGCTTTCGCAGGACGCGGCGAACGTGCCGGGCGAGATCCGCATGATCTTCCAGCACGCCGAGGAGATCGGGCCGGGCGGCGCCGAGGAACTGGTCATGAACACCCCGCTGATGGACGGCGTGGACGTGGTCACGGGCCTGCACCTGAACAGCCAGCTGCCGGCCGGCGTGGTGGCCGTCAAGCCGGGGGCGTTCATGGCCGCGCCGGACATGCTGGAACTCACGATCCGTGGGCGCGGCGGGCACGGCGCGCACCCGGAGGAAGCTGTGGACCCGATCGCGGTGGGCGCGCAGGTCGTCACGAACCTTCAGCATGTGGTGAGCCGCATGGTGGCCGCGCAGGACGCGCTAGTGGTCAGCATCACGAAGTTCACGAGCGGCACCACGCACAACGTCATTCCCGACACGGCCGAACTGATGGGCACGGTACGCACCTTCGACCCGGCGCTGCGGGAGCGGGCGCCGCAACTGATCGAGCGGGTCATCAAGGGCGTGTGCGACGCGCACGGCGCGACCTACGAACTGCGGTACGAGTTCGGGTACCGCCCGCTGATCAACACGGACTGGGTGGCCGCGCAACTGAAAGACATCGCGCTGGACGTGGTGGGGGCGGACCTGTACCGGGACGCGAAACCCACCATGGGCGGCGAGGACTTCAGCGCGTACCTGGAAAAAGCGCCCGGCGCGTACTTCAACGTCGGCTCCGGCAGTGACGGGCAGGACAGCCGCTGGCCGCACCACCACCCGCGCTTCACGATCGACGAGGCCAGCCTGGAAACCGGGGTGCGGATGCTGCACGCCGCCGCGCTGCGCCTGACCGTCCCGGAGTGACCGTGCTGCCCGACGCGATAGCCAAGGAAATCATTGCCGACCACCAGCGCCGCCCGCGCCACACCGGGCCGCTGGACGGCATAGAGGGCGTCACGCTGGACAACCCGGGCTGCGGGGATCAGGTGACCGTCTGGGCGGACGTGAAAGGCGGGCGGATCGCGGCCCTGACCTTCACCGGGAAGGGCTGCGCGATCAGTCAGAGCAGCGCGAGCCTCATGACGGTTGCCCTGACCGGGAAGACCGTGGAGGAAGCCCGCGCGCTGGCCGCCCGCTACCGCGCGATGGTCATGGGCGAGGAGCCGGGCGACCCGCAGCTGGGCAATCTGGAACTGGGTGACCTGCTGGCCCTGTCAGGCGTCAGCCGCCTGCACGCGCGGCGCAAGTGCGCACTGCTGGCGTGGCGGGCGCTGGAGCAGACCCTTGAGGCTTCCACACTGGGCTAAGAGGATTCCGTCTGTTGCGTTAACAACCCGGAAATACGCCGGTTTGCCAACTCCACGCCCGGAATCCTCTTAGCTCCGCTCGGATTGAACGGTTTTGGCAAACCATTCAATCGGAGTCCGTATGACAATGGGCTGAGCCGCACCCCGCCCTTAGGGGTGAGCGCGGCCGGTGACCGGGGGCTGCGCCAGCTGGTCGGGGTGATCCAGTACCCGCACGAACACGTCGGTCAGGAACGGATCGAACTGCGTGCCGGCCCCGTCCAGAATGATGACGGTGGCCTGCTCGTGCGGCATGGCGGCCTTGTACGGGCGGGCGCTGGTCAGGGCGTCGTACACGTCGCACAGCGCGAAAATGCGGGCCAGCAGGGGAATCTGCTCGCCGGCCAGCCGGTCCGGGTACCCGGCGCCGTCCCAGCGTTCATGGTGGTGGCGGACCACCTGATGCGCCTGCGGGTGCAGGAACGGAATGCGGGCCACGAGCTGGGCGCCCAGCGGCGCGTGCTGCTCGACCACGACGCGCTCCTCGGGGCTCAGGCGGCCGGGTTTGAGCAGCACGGCGTCCGGGATGCACAGTTTGCCGATGTCGTGCAGGGCCGCGCCGTGCCGCAGGGCCGTGCGTTCCTCTTCCGGCAGGTTCAGCGCCTCGGCCATGCGCAGCGCGAGGTCCTGCACGCGCGCCGTGTGCCCCTGCGTCTCGAAGTCCCGCGCCTCGAGGGCGACGCCCAGGGTGTTCAGGGAGGCTTCCAGGGTGGCGCGCAGGTCGGTCAGGTGCGCGCTGCGTTCCATGACGCGCGTGCCGACACTGGCCAGCATGGACGCCAGCGCCTCGTCACTGGCCTGGAACGGCCAGTGCAGGGGCCGCAGCAGGCACAGCACGCCCAGCGGCTCCTGCTGGCGCGACAGCAGCGGCACGGCCATCAGCGCGCGGCGGGAATCGTCGAGGTGCGGCGGGCGGTACGCGGCGGGGGCGTCCATCAGGTCCGCCACGCGAATGATCTGCCCGCTCTGCACCGCCTGCCAGGACACGCCATGCCCGCGTTTCAGGTCCACCGGCAGGGCGTCCCAGTCGGCGTTGATCCCGGCGCGGGCGGCGCTGACCAGCATGTCGGTGGCGGGGTCGTAGCGCAGCAGGATGCTGTAACTGGTGCGCATCAGGTCGTGCGCCGTGTCGGTCAGGTGCGAGGCGATCTCCTCGTCGGTCAGGCTGCGGCTCAGGTCGCCGTGCAGCAGCGCCAGCTGATCGAGTTCCCGCCAACGTTCCTGAAGTTGTAGCAGCGCCGCGACCTGCTGCGCGAAGGTGGCGGCGTCCTCGATGACCTGCGGCGTGAACACCGAATCCGACGTGAACGAATCCAGGTTCAGGTGCGCGATCACCTCGCCGCCCAGCAGGACCGGCACGCAGAGGTTCACGCGCAGCCGCTCCCGCCGCCCCAGCCGCTCGAAGGTATGGCTGTGCCCCTCGGCCGCGCCGCCGTTCGCCGCCTGCCAGACCTGCTGAAGCTCCGCGCCGCGCACGGCCCGCGGCTGTCCCGCCAGCCACGCCTGCGCGCCCCGGCCGTACCAGTTCAGCTGCGACTGCTCGCTCAGGAACGTGCCGCGCAGTCCGTCCGGGTACCCGTCCACGGCGCACACCCGGAAGCGTTTGCCTTCGCGGATGTTCAGGCTGGCGGCCTCCACGCCCTCCACGTTGATCACGGCCAGTCGCAGCAGGTCCTGCCAGTCGGCGTCGGTCAGGGCGCGCCGTTCCGAGAGCAGCCGCATGGTGGTCCGCTGCGACTGCCACAGCGAGTACCGGGGGCGGATGTCCGGCGGCGATTCCGACGTCTGCGTGGCGGGGCGACCCTGCCGGAACAGACCCACCACCACGCGGTTGCGGCCGTTCGTCTTGGCGAGGTACAGCGCCTCGTCCGCGCGGTGCATCAGCTCACCGGACGACTCGTGCAGCAGCCGCGTGACCAGCCCGGCCGACAGGGTCAGGCCCGACCAGGGCAACTCGCCGGGTTCCGCCAGGCGGCCCTGAATCCGCTCGACCAGCGTGCGGGCCGGGGCCTCGCCGCCCACGTTCAGCAGCAGCGCGAACTCCTCGCCGCTCAGGCGGTACGCGGCGTCCGGGGAGACATCCTGCATGACCTGCCCGATGTACCGTAGCGCCCGGTCCCCGGCGGCCATCCCGTGCCGTTCATTCAGCGACCGGAACCCGTCCACGTCCAGCAGCACCAGTTGCGCGCCGGTCTCCAGCCGCGCCAGATCCTGATTGAAGCGGTGGCGGTTCCCCAAGCGGGTCAGGTCGTCGGTGTTCACCTGCCGCTGCAGTTCGGCCTGCGCGCGCAGCAGCCCCAGCCGGGTGTGCAGCAGCAACTGCACCAGCCAGGACGCCCCGGTATGCAGCGCCAGCATCAGCAGGTACGTGGGCAGCGCCGACAGGCCCGGCGGCAACGGAATGAAGAACAGCGGCAGCCCCACCCCCAGGTACGGCAGCGGCAGGTGCCACGGCCGGGGCTGGTACAGCGGCGCCCGCAGGTTCCGGCGCAACAGCGCCGACAGGCCCAGCACACTCAGGGTGTTCAGCAGGTTCACCACGCCGCCCACCTCGGATTCCAGCAGGCGCAACACCACCACCGGCAACGCCACCAGCGCCCCGCCGCCCAGCCCGTACCGCAGGGTCAGCATGGCGATCGGCACGTACCGCAGATCGATTTTCAGCGGCCCGAACGACTCGGTATTCAGGACCAGCAGCACCGACGCCACCGCCGCCACCGCCAGCCGCAACGCGTGATCCGACAGTCGGTCCCGCGCTGGCCACTCCCGGTAGGTCAGGCTGAACAGGAACGCGCAGGTCAGCAGCAGGCACAGATTCAGCAACACGGCACGTTCCCCCCACCTGCACAGTACCGGTCCCCGACTTACATCCTTCTTGCGGCCCGCACCACCGGGGCTTCATGAGACGCGGCCCAAACCCCACACAGCACAGACCGCGCCGGGACTTGACGTCAACCGGCGCGGTCAGGAGGAAGCGTGGCTCAGCGGGAGCGCAGGGTGGTCTGCACGGCGCTCATGAACTCCGCGCGGGTGCGCGGGTCGCTCTTGAACAGTCCGCGCATGGCGCTCGTACTGGTGCTGCTGTTCTGCTTCTGCACGCCACGCATCGCCATACACAGGTGCACGCCCTCCATGACGACCGCCACGCCCTTCGGGGCAAGCAGTTCCTGCACCGCGTCGGCCACCTGCGTCGTGATGCGCTCCTGCACCTGCAGGCGGCGGGAGTACAGGTCCACGATCCGCGCGAACTTACTCAGGCCCAGAATCTGCCCGTCCGGAATGTACGCAATGTGCGCCCGGCCGTAGAAAGGCAGCATATGGTGCTCGCACATGGAGTAGAACTCGATGTCCTTCACGATCACCATCTCGCTGCCATCGGCGGCGAACACGGCGTCACCCACGGCCTCGTGCAGCGTCTTCTGGTACCCGGCGGTCAGGAACCCCCAGGCTTTCGCCACGCGGTGCGGCGTTTTCAGCAGACCCTCGCGCTCCGGGTCCTCCCCGATGGCGCCCAGCCAGCTGTGGGTCAGGGCACTCAGGCCCGGCACTTCCTGCTTCTCATCAGCGGCGCTGATCACTGTTTCAATCGTCAAGGGGGTTGCTCCTTCTCACGCTCCCCGGTCCGGGGGCATGAACATGAATGCCGCGAGTGTAGGCCGTAGCCCCTCGCGGCAATTGTCAAAAAAGATTCAGGAACCCCCCACAGCCCTCCCGGACGTGAGGGAATCTCCAGCCGCCTCCCGGCTCAGGCGGGAACGGACCCGGAGGCCCTCCCGCCCGAAGTCCGGTTTACTTCCAGCTGACCTCGCCGTACGTCTGCTCGCGGGCCGGACCGGCCGAGAAGATCACCACGGGGCAGTTCACGGTCTCCTCGATCAGGTCCAGGTACGCCTGCGCCTCTTTGGCCAGGGTCGCGCGGCTGTCGGCGCCCTCGGTGGTCGCCCAGCCCTTCATGCGTTTCATGACCGGTTGACCGTCCGCGTCGTAGCCCACGCAGACCGGCACCTCGTCCAGACCCGCCAGGACGTCCATCTTGTTGATGACCAGCCCGTCCAGGCCGTTCACGTCCACCGCGTACTTCAGCAGGTGCAGGTCCAGCCAGCCCACCCGGCGCGGACGGCCGGTCGTCGTGCCGAACTCGTCCCAGGGTTTGCTGCCGTCGCCGCGCAGGCGCAGGATGCCCGCCTCGTCATGCACCTCGGTCAGGAACGGCCCATGCCCGACGCGGGTGTTGAAGGCCTTCGCCACGCCGTACACCTTGTGAATGGCCTTGTGGTTCACGCCCGCCCCCACCAGAATGCCGCCCACCGTGGGGTGGCTGCTGGTCACGAAGGGGTACGTGCCGTAGTTGAGGTCCAGCAGGGTCGCCTGCGCGCCCTCGAACAGCACGTTGCGGCCGTCACGGATCGCGGCGCGCAGCTGCTCGCCCGTATCCTGAATGAACGGTGCGAGCGCCTCGCGGGTCGGGGCGAGGGACTCCATCGCCACGTCCACGCTCGTCCAGCCCGCGTCGCGGGTGCTGTTCGGTTTGGCCTCCAACAGACGCTCGATCCGCTCGCGCAGCACGCCGTCATCCAGCAGATCACCAAAGCGGATGCCCACGCGGCGCGCCCGGTCCGCGTACGCCGGGCCGATCCCGCGCCCCGTGGTGCCCACGAAGTCCTTACGGCCATCCACGAACTTGTGGTGCGGCAGCACCAGATGCGCCCGGTCACTGATGCGCAGGTCCGGGTTCAGGCCACCCGCGATCAGGTTCCGGCGTTCCTCCATGAACTTGTCCGCGTCAATGACCATCCCGTCACCCAGCACGCTGACCGTCCCGTCATGCAGCACGCCGCTGGGCAGCAGATTCAACTTGAACGTCTGCCCCTTCGCCGTGACCGTATGCCCGGCGTTCGCGCCGCCCTGATACCGCACCACGAACTCGGCTTCCGGCGCCAGGAAATCCGTGATTTTCCCCTTGCCTTCATCGCCCCACTGAGCGCCAACAATCGCAATTCCAGGCATTCAAGCCCTCCACGCCACACGCACAGACTTGCTCCCCTTACCCACACCCCACCAGGAGGTCAGAGCAAAAAAAACACGGCGCGCAGCACCGTAACTCAGTGTAAACGAACCGCCCCGCCCGGACGCAGGACATGTTTACCAGAGGCGGACAGGTGCCGGGCAGGCGGCCCGCGCAACTACGCGCCCTCCCCCGTCAGTGTGAGGATCAGTCTTCTGGGGCCGCCGTGGTCGCGGTGTTCGCAGAGGTACACGCCCTGCCACGTGCCCAGCGCAAGGCGTCCGGACTGCACGGGCAGCGTGAGGCTGGGGCCCAGCAGGCTGGCCTTGATGTGCGCCGCCATGTCGTCCGGTCCCTCCAGGGTGTGCGCAAAGGGTTCCCAGCCGTCCGGGACGGCGTGATTGAAGTACGTTTCGAAGTCGTCCCTGACGTCCGGGCTGGCGTTCTCGTTCAGGGTGAGGCTGGCGCTGGTGTGCTGAATGAACACGTGCAGCAGCCCCGCGCGGGTGCGGGCCAGTTCCGGGACGGCCGCCGTGACCTCCCGCGTGATCAGGTGAAAGCCGCGCCGCCGCGCGGGCAGGGTCAGGGTGTGCTGGGCCCACATGGGGTTCAGGGTAGCGGGCCGGAGCCAGCAACGGGTGGGGCGACTCCTTTGCCGCTGTTTAACCGTCGGGGCGCACCGTGAGGCATGACGCCGACCACACCCACCCGCAAGCCCGTGAAAGGATTCGATGCCCGCCGCGCGACCGCCACGCTGCTGCTGCTGACGGGCAGCGTGTCGGCGGGCCTGACGACCTTCTGGCTGGGCGGCCGCGCGCAGCCGACAGCGGCGGCCAGCAGCAACACGAACGCCCAGTACACAGGCGATTCGTACGCAGGTGACTCGTACGCGAGTGATTCCTACACGGATGACGACTATGACGTCGCCACCCAGGACAGCAACGCGGGCGGCAGCACAAGTGATTGGGCGCAGGCCGCGCCTCAGGGCAGCACCTACGCCGCGCAGCCGCAGGCCCGCACGCGCGCGACCACGCGGGGCTCGTGATGACGGCCCCCCTCGACCCAGCTCCCCTCGACCCGGTCAGCCCGGACCTGACCCTGGCCGCGCTGGGCACCCAGGTACGCGCGCAGGGACGCGGGGCGTTCGCGGCGCTCCGTGAGGTCCGCCGTCTGGAGGCCGTCCTGACCCGCTTCCGGCCGTCACCGCTGACGGAACTGAATGCCAGGGGTGAACTGCGAGGCCCGCCCGAGGATCTTCGGCTGGCCGTGCAGCACGCCCTGGACGTGGCGCGGCGCACGCGCGGCCTGATCACGCCCGCCGTACTGGACGCCCTGGAAGCCGCCGGGTACACCGCCGCCCCCGGAGACACGCCTGCGCGTCCCGCCGCGCCCATCCCGGACCTGAGCGCGCTGGAGGGCGTGACCGTGCAGGACGACCTGATCCGCCTGCCGCGCGGCGTGCGCCTGGATCTGGGCGGCACGGCCAAGAGCTGGATTGCCGCGCGGGCCGCCCGGTTTCTGCGCGGCGACTCGCTGCTGGACGCCGGGGGTGACCTGCACCTGAACTTCACGCGGCCCGGCACGCTGGCCGTCCGCACGCCCCCGGACGCGCCTCCCGCCTTCCTGAACGTGGGCGCGGGCGTCAGCGGCGTGGCGACCAGCAGCGTGGTGGCGCGCGCCTGGGCGGGCGGGCACCACCTGATCGACCCGCGCACCGCCCGCCCCGCCGCCGCGCCCTGGACGCAGGTAACGGCCCTGACCGGCCGCGTGACTGTCGCGGAAACACTGACGAAACTCGCGCTGCTGGGCGCAGACGACCTGCTGCGCGACCTCGCCCCGGCTGGCACGCAGTTGCTGGCCTTCGATCACGCCGGTCACGCGCACCACTGGCAGGCCGGCCGCTGGACCCGGAGGGCCGCATGACCACGCACACCCCCATCCCCACCCCCCAGCGCCCCGCACCACCCCGCACGCCCACCCGGCGGCCCAACAGCGTCCTGGACGACGCCCACAACACCACCCTGACCGCCGGACTGCTGCTGATCTTCGGCCTCGCGTACCTCGCCTGCTGGCTGCACCTGGGGCCGCACACCCTGGCCTGGACCCTGAACCGCGCCACCGGCACCGTCGCGTACCTGCTGCTGGCCGCCACGACCGCCACGGGCGCCCTGCTGGGCAGCCGGTACTCGCCCGCGTGGCTGACCCGCGCGCAGCAGGCCGGGTGGCACGGCGTGACCAGTGGCTTCGCGCTGACCCTGGGCATGGTGCACGGCCTGCTCCTGACCGTGGACGCCACGTACCCGCAGTCGCTGCTGGCCGTCCTGATTCCCGGCGCGAGCAGCGTGCGGCCCCTGCCAGTCGCGCTGGGCACCCTGGGCGCGTACCTGCTGGCCCTGGTGATCGTCAGCACCCGCGCCCGCCGACACCTGAACCCCCGCGTGTGGAAGGCCCTGCACCTGAGCGCGTACCCCGCCTTCGCCCTGCTGACCGCGCACGGCGTCACCGCTGGCAGCGACCACCTGGGCGCGCTGTACGCCACGTCCGTCGCGGCTGTGGCGTTCACGTTCGGCCTGCGCCTGCTGGAAGAAACCAAGAAGCGCCGCCCACCCCGCTCCACCGGATGACAGGCCACCCGGTAGAGCAGACCGGTCAGGCTGCCAGAGCCGGGCATTCCTCACGCGCCGCAGGTAGCGTCTGGGGGATGCGCGCCCCGTCCTCCGTTCGCCTGACGCCCCCGCTCACGACCGTCGTGTTGACTGTAGGCATGACTGCCTCCGCTGCGCTGGCTGCCCCTCCGGCCTCACCTGCCGACCCGGCCCCCTCGGTCATCACGGTGCCCGTCACGGTTCCCCTGGCGGGCGTGCAGCGCGCCGCGAACGCCCGCGTCCCCCTGGAATTCGCACGACTGGACGAACAACGCTCCTACCTGGGCGGCCTGCTGCGCGTCAACCTGACCGGCACCGTCACGCGTGCCGGGCACGTGCAGGTGCACGCCCTGCCGGACGGCTCCGGCCTGCAGATCAGCGTCCCCATCCGCGCAGCCTTCCGCGCCGAACCGGGCGGCATCGGCTCATTCCTCGCGCGGGACTTCGGCGGCGAGGCGACCGTCACCCTGACCGTCATACCGACCATCACGCCCGACTGGGAAGCCGCTGTGACCATCAAAGGCAACCACGCCTGGACGGACCCCCTGAGCGTCGAACTGACCCAGGGCGTGCGCGTCAGCGTGCAATCCCTGGTCGACGCCCAGGTGCGCGCGCAACTGGACACCCTGGCCGCGCAGGTACAGACAGCCGTCCGTGAACAGGCCCGCCTGCGCCAGCGCGCCAGCACCCTCTGGACGAAAGCACAACACCCCTGGACACTCCCCACCCCCGACCCCGCCTACGCCCGCGCCACCCCCCTCACCCTCAGCGTCACCCCCTTCCAGTTCACGCCCGACGCCCTGAACGTCACGCTGGGCGCCCAACTCCGCCTGGACGCCGGACTCGGCCAGGCCCCCCCACAACCCACGCGGCCCCTCCCCCCCCTGCACCACACCAACACCCTGACCCCTACCGTTCACCTGCGAGTCCCCACCCACCTCCCCTACCCCGAACTGTCCGCCGCCGCCACCCGCGAAGCCGCCCGCCGTACCCTCACCCTCCCCGTCCCCACCTCACCCACCCTCAGGGTCACCCGCGTCACCCTCCGGCCCACCGGCACCGACCTGACCGCCACCATCAACCTCCAGATCACCGGCCCCCTCGGCCTCACACTCAACGCCACCACCGACGTCCGCGGCACCCCCACCCTCGACCCCGCCACCCAGACCCTCACGCTGAAGAACCCCACCGTCACCACCCGCCGCCAGGGCCTCACCGGGCGCGCCCTCGCCTGGCTGGCCGACACCCGCGCCCAGACGTACATCACCCAGGCCGCCCGCATCGACCTGAACCCCCACCTGAACACTGCCCTCACCACCCTGCAACGCCGCCTGCCCTTCACGCCCGCCCCCGGCATCACCCTCGCCGGACAGATCACCACCCTGCGCCTCACCAGCCTGAACGTCACGCCCGACGCGCTGATCATCACCACCGAAGCGACCGGGGCTCTCGGGGCTCACGTTCAGGTGGAATGAGGGGGGGATGGAAGGTGGGCGCCTGCGGCGGGCTTCCCCACCCCCCAGCCCCCATCCCCAGGGGGGACGGGGGAGCCAGCGTTGCACTGGGCAGGGATTTCGTGGGCTTGCGTGAAACGTAGTCGACGAGATCGATTCCTGCTCACACGCCATCCTTCGATTTCGCGGCGTTCGCCCCGCGCGCTGCGCGCACGACGGGCCGCGTTGCCACGACGATTGAGTAGCCGTGTGGCTTGGTGTGTGCGGGAAGGTTCTACTTTTTCGGCTTCAGCTGAAGCATGGTTTTCAAAATAGATCAGCAGCTGTCATCAGGTGGCCCTGCCACTGACCGCAGACTGCCACCGGCCGTCGTGCGCGCAGCGCGCGGGCCTTCCACCGGGCGCGACAGGATGGCGTCGAAGCCGGACACGCCACCGCTCAACACAAACCCGCCGCGTCAGTCGAATCTCTTGCCCAGTGCAACGCCTGCTCCCCCTGCCCCCCTGGGGTAGGGGGCTGGGGGGTGGGGAAGCACACGGAAAGCCCGCCACCCCCCAGCCCCCCGCACAGAACAGCAGCCTGTTAGCCTGGGTGCATGACTGATCACCCGAACTGGACGTCGTTGATCGAGGATGAGGTTCAGCCGTGGGAGACGCTGGAGTCCCGGCAGCTCGTGTCGGGGTTCCGCACAGTGTTCGAGGACCGCGTGCGGCTCCCGAATGGCGCGGAGACCACCTATCAGTACCGTCCGCGTGGGCCGCGTGCGGTGTTCGTGTTGCCCGTGACGGCGGCGGGTGAGGCGGTCCTGATCCGTCAGTACCGCTACCCTCTGCGCGCGACCGTCACCGAGGTCGTTGCGGGTGGCGTGGAGCGCGGCGAGGACCTGCTCGCGGCGGCGCGGCGGGAACTGCACGAGGAGGTTGGGGGTGTGGCGGCGGAGTGGGTGTCGCTGCCGGGCTTCTACCCGCAGCCGAGTATCAGTGGCGTGATCTTCTACCCGTTCCTGGCGCTGGGCGTCACGTTGGGTGACATGCATCACGAGGACACCGAGACCATCGAGCGGGTGGTGGTGCCTCTGGCGGAGGCGTACCGCCGCCTGGATGCCGGGGAGATCCTGGACGGGTCGAGCAGTCTGGCGATGTGGCATGCGCGGGCGGTGCTGGTGGGGCGGGGGCTGCTCTGAGCGTGGTGGGTTCGGATCTGCCGGCGCCGTTCGTGACTCTGGCAGGGCCGCACCGTTGGGATGCGGTGATCGAGAACAGTGAGTTCCTGGCGTTCGCGGATCGGGCGGATTCGCCGGAGGGGGCGCTGGCTCAGCTGGGGGTGTTGCGGGAGCGGTACCCGGACGCGACGCATCACTGCTGGGCGTACCGGATTGGGGGCGCTTACCGCTTTGGTGATGATGGCGAGCCGGGCGGCACGGCGGGCGGGCCGATCCTGCGGGCCATTGAGGGGCAGGGGGTGGATCACGTGATGGTGGTCGTGGTCCGTTTTTATGGTGGGGTGAAGCTGGGGACGGGCGGGCTGGCACGGGCGTATGGGGGCGGGGCGGCGGAGTGCCTGCGGACGGCGGCGCGGGTGACGGTGCGGGCGCGGCGGGCGCTGCGGGTGTCAGTGCCGTTCGAGTTTCTGGGGGGCCTGTATCACCTGCTGGGGTCGCTGGACGCGGTGCGCGGTGAGGAGGCGTACTCGGGGAGCGGGGTGTCGCTGCGCCTGGAGGTGTTCCCGGAGGATGTGGGTGGTGTGGTGGCGGGGTTGCGGGATGCGTCACGGGGGGCGGCGGAGGTTGTGGAGTTGCCGTGGGGTGATACAGACTCCGATTGAATGGTTTGCAAAAACCATTCAATCCGAGCGGACGCGAGTGGGAGCAAAGAGGATTCCGGGCGTGCAGTTGGCAACCCGGTGCCCTGCCGGGTTGTTAACGAAACAGACGGAATCCGCATGAGGAGTGACGACCTGACTGGCGGGCTGACTGGCGGGCTGACTGGCCGGGCGGTTGGGGTGCGGGGAACGCGCTAGCATGGGCGCTTGATGAGTCGGGGGGCGGGGACGTTGATCACGCTGGGGGACCTGCATCTGGGGTCGTTCCGGAAGGTGAAGTCGCTGCTGCTGCTGGTGTTCGTGTCGTTGGAGGGACCGGCGCCGCGCCGTCAGCTGGCGGCGCTCCTGTGGCCGCGTGCGGCGAAACCGGAGGTGAGCCTGCGGGTGGCGCTGCACGCGCTGCGGGAGTTCGATGCGGGCGCGCTGGGCGGCGAGGAGCGCCTGTCGGGGGGCGCGGCGTGCGACGCGGCGGCGCTGCTGACGCTCCGGGGTGAAGCGGTGTGGGAGGCGTACGCGGGGCCGTTCCTGCATGGCGTGAACCTGCCGGACGTGTCGGGGGAGTTCGAGGAGTGGGTGCTGGCGCAGCGGGAGCGACTGGCGCGGCACGTGCAGGATGAGGCGTTGCGGGTCGCGGAGGGCAGTGAGCCGGGGCGGGCGGCGGTGTGGGCGGAGCGGGCGCGGGGCGTGGCGGGCGCGCCGCCGATGGAGCCGGGCGTGCTGGCGCGCCTGCTGCCGCTGACGCTGCCGGGCAGCGCGCTGGAGGCGGAGGTGCGCTCGGAACTGGCGGAACTGACGGCCGGGGCACCCGCAGAGGCGCGCGGTTCAGGGAAGGCACCCGCTCACCGCATGCTGGGCCGCGAGGCGGAACTGGACGCGCTGCTGGCCTGGGCGGCCGCGCCGGGCGGGGGGGCGGCGGTGGTGGTCGGGCCGGGCGGGATCGGGAAGAGCACCCTGACGCGCGAGGTGCTGCGTGAACTGACGCGCCTGGAACGCCCGGTGACGCTCGTGAATGCCGAGGGCGCGCAGTCGGACGCGGACGTGGCGGTGCGCGTGGCGGCCGCGTGCGCGCCGGGCCGGCCGGTGCCCCAGGGCTTCGGGTTCCTGCGGGACGTGCTGGGCGCGGGGTCGGTGGTGCTGCTGGACGGCCTGGACGCCCTGGAGGACCTGCCGGGCCTGCTGCTGGCCCTGCGGCAGGAACTGCCGGACGTGCGGTGGGTGCTCACGAGTCGCCGCGCGCCGCGCGGCGGGCTGGACGGCGGGCTTGACGGGGGGGCGCTGCTGCTGCCCCTGGCGGGCCTGGGGCAACCGGCTCCGGAGGCGGACGTGACGCAGATTGCGGCGTCGGGCGCGGCGCAGCTGTTCGTGCGGGAGGCGGGGCGGGTCCGGCGGGACTTCACGCTGGGGGCCGGGAACGCCGCCCTGATCGCAGGCATCACGCGGCGTCTGGCGGGGCACCCGCTGGCGATTGCGCTGGCCGCGTCGTGGCTGCGCGTGGAGGACCTGGACGCCGTGTACGCCCGCGTGCTGCACGAGGCGGGCGCCCTGACGGCGGCGGGCGGCGACAGTGACGGGCGGCGGGGCCTGAACGTGGTCGCGCAGCGGTCCTGGGACCTGCTGCCTCCGGGCGCGCGGGCGGCGGCGCTGCGGCTGAGTGTCGCGCCGGACTTCGATCCGCTGCACGCGCCAGCGCTGGGCGTGACGCCCGACGAGCTGGACACGCTGCTGACGCACTCGTTCGCGGAGGCGTACCTGCCGGGTTCGGAGCGGCTGCGGCTGTACCCGGCGCTGGGGGGCCTGCTGGCCGGGCAGGGCGCGCAGCACCCGGACCTGATGATCGGGGCGCGGGAGGTGCACGCCGCGCATTACCTGGGGTGGTTCACGGCCCGGCCACCCGAGGACCCGGCCGTGGACGCCGAGCGGGAGAACATTCTGATCGCGTGCCGCGCTGCCCTGACGCTGGGCACGCTGGAAGCCGCGCACGCCGAGCACCTGCTGGCCCACCACGACCGCCGGGGCCTGCACGGGTCCGGCACCGAGACCTTCGCGGCACTGGCCGACGACGCCGAGGACGCCCAGGCGCCCGCACAGGTGCAGGCGGCGTTGCAGGTGGCGTGCATGTGGCTGGCCTTCGGCGCTGGGCGGCTGCTGGACGCGCAGACGCTGGCGGGTCAGTTCCTGGCCGGGCCGCTGGCGGCGGACGCAGCCAGCCGCATGAAGGTGCTGAACACGCTTTCTGTCGTGCGGGCTACGCAGGGACAGGTTCAGGTATCGGTGGACCTGCTGGGGCAGGCGCTGGCGCTGGCCGTGGAACTGGGCGACCGGACGCGGCAGCTGTACTACCGACTAAACCTGCTGACGCACCTGACCTTTCTGGGCAACGCGCCCGAGTTGCGCCTCCAACTGACGGCGCTGGAGGCGCAACTGCCGGACCTGCCCCCCATGCTGGCGTGGCAGGTCCGGCAGTCGGCGCTGGGCCTGCGCGTGTACCTACCCGCGACGGATGAGGAACGCGAGGCACTTCTGGTCGAGGCTGGGGCGCTGCTGGACGCTGGCCGGACCCTGAACGTTCAGTCCATGGAATTTTACGGGCATGAGTTCCGGACGCGGCTGGCGCTGCACCTGCGCCGCTGGCGGCAGGCCGAGGGCTGGCTGACCGAGTGGAGGGCGCACATCGCCGCCTCCGGGCAAGTGCCGGACGAGACCAGCCTGACCCTGATGGACACCGAACTGCACTACGCGCGGGGCCGCACGCCGCAGGCCCGGCGCAGCGCGCGGCTGGCACTGCGGGCCTCGGAACGCAGCGGGAATCCCTGGCAGGTGCTGGAACTGCTGCTACTGAGCGCCCGCGACCTGAGTGCCCGCGATCCGGACGGCCTGCGGCGCTGGCTGCTTCAGGCCGCGCAGGCACAGAACGTGCACAGCCAGCAGCGCACGCAGGCCGGTGCACTGCTGCTGGAACTGTTCGGGCCGCAGTCACAGGTCCCGGCGGATACCCTGGACTTCCCGGCGGTGCGCGGCTGGCTCACCGGACAACTGGGAGGAAACTGAAGTCAGGGCCCCAGCTGTGGGGGCGGCCACCTGACGTCCGGCTCACCGGTCCCGGACGGCGGATCCATACCCTGCTGCGCGGGTTCGAACATGGCGGGCTGGGCGTCGCTGGTGCCGCTGGCGTCCAGGCCCGGCACGTAGTACAGCGGCCAGCCCCGGTAGACCATCTGGTCCCAGGGGCGCTGCGGGTCACCGGTGCGGGACTGCGGCTTGATGTCGGCTTCCAGGGTGTCGGGCAGTTGTTCGGGCGTCAGGACGGGCATGGGCACGTACTGCGTCACGAAGTCCTGGTTGTACGGCGGCCACTGCGGCGCCAGGGGCACGTCGTAACGGCCCGCGTATGCCTGCCGCAGCGGGGCGTACACGTACAGCGCCAGGGGCTGCCCGGCCTTGTTGATGGCGTACAGGCGGCCGCCGAAGACGGTCAGGGTCAGGAAGTCCAGGGGTTGCTGGGCGGGTTGGGTCATGGGGCCTCCGGGTGGGTCGTGATGCCAGGGCAGTCTGGCAGGTATGAGAATCAGATGAAGATAAGTTTTACACGCGTCACGGCCCGTGCCCCCGCACGCCGGAGGGCGGGAGGGCGGGCTGACCGACCAGCATCAGCTCGAACAGGTCCGTGACCTCGCCCCCAGCAGCCAAGCCCGGCTGGTCGTGCATGAACAGGTACAGCGGCCACCCGCCGTACGTGCATTGATCCCAGGGGCGCAGGCCGTGCGGGTCGCGGGGTTGCGTGCCCAGGTGCGCAGCGTGCGGGCCGGTCACGCGCGCCAGCGTGGGCAGTGGCTGGTAGCGGTACAGGAACAGTTTCATGTGCTCGGGCCACTCGGCGGCGTAGGGCACGCGCTCGCCGCACAGCACGGCCGCCTGCAGGGGCGTGAACCGGTACAGCGGCAGCGGCCCGCGCGGGGTAGTCACCTGTAGCTGCTCGCCCCGCACGGTCAGGTCCAGCAGGTCCGTGCGCACCGGAAAGCGGGACAGTCGGCGGCTGCGCGCGGCACTCAGGGGCCGGGAGGCGAGGTACGGGGCGGTCACAGCAGCGCCCGGTGGTACCCACGGACGGCGCGGATCTGGTCGCGCGGGTCGGCGGGCACGGCGCTCTCGTTCGAGGTCCTGCCGTCTGAGGCGCGGGAGCAGTCTGCTCTGTGGGCCGCGCCGGGGCGTGGGGCGCGGCCGGCCTGCATCAGCCGCTCGAACTGGGCGGCCAGTCCGCCGCGCCGGTCGCGTTTCTGGCGGCCCAGTTGCGTGTCGGCGTGGGCCAGCAGGTCGTCCAGGGTCTCGCCGTGCTGCGGGGCGTGTGCCAGTCCGTACGAGAACGACCCGCTGGGAATGCCCAGCGCGCGCAGCGCGTCCCGGTAGCGGACCTGAAGGCCGCCCAGGTGCGTGTCGGTCAGGGGGTGCGGGGCGCAGATCACGAACTCGTCGCCGCCCAGGCGGTAGGCGTGCGCTCCCCCGGCGCTGGCCGCGCGGCCCAGCAGGTCGCCCAGGAGGCGCAGCACGCGGTCCCCGGCGGCGTGGCCCAGCAGGTCGTTCACCTGCCCCAGGCGGTCCACGTCCAGCAGGGCCAGCGTGGCGGTCGGGCAGGGGGGGCGCTGCCCGGCGTCCAGCATCATCGCGCGGCGGTCCAGCAGGCCGGTCAGGGGGTCCAGGTGGTAGGCGTGCACGTCCTCGATGATGGCCACGCGGTCCTGGCAGGGCAGGGTGCTCAGGGTCACGCGGCACACCCGGTACTCGCCGCTGCTGGCCTGCAGGTGGGTCAGGTGCACGCCGTCCGTCCAGTGGGGCAGCGGGACGCTCAGGGTGCCGGGCGCGAAGGCCCGCCCGAAGGCCGGGTTCTGACGGGCGCGCCCGCCGCACGTCGCGGCCCACTGCACGGCCGGAACAGGAAGATGCTGGAACAGGTCGTTGTCGAGGTTCATCAGGGTCAACTCCGGCAGTGGGCAGTGGGCGGCAGGCGGGGCGGGGGGAGCAGCGGGCGCAGGTGGCTCTTGCAGGTGGCTCTTATGGCCGTAGCTTGCCGGACGGGGCGTTAACGGGGCGTTATGCCGGGCCGGGGCAGCTGTCAGGGCGCGGGGGGCGGCCGGTGGGGCAGACTGGGCGCATGAGTTCGTTACCGTTCCGCATAGGCTTTGGAGAGGACGCGCACCGGCTGGAGGCCGGGCTGCCGCTGGTGCTGGGGGGCGTGCCCATCCCGCACGCGGAACTGGGAGCCGTGGCGCACAGCGACGGTGACGCCGTGCTGCACGCCGTGGCCGACGCGCTGCTGTCAGGGCTGGCGCTGGGGGACATCGGGCAGTACTTCCCGGACACGGCCGCCGAGTGGCGCGGCATGGACTCCCGCGTGATCGTGCAGCGGGCGCTGGAACTCGTGCGGGCGCGTGGGTACGTGCCGGGGAACGTGGCGGTCGTGGTGACCCTGGACCGCCCGAAGCTGGGGCCGCTGCGCGCCGACATCGCCCGGTCGGTCGCGGGCCTGCTGAACCTGCCGGAAAGCGAGGTGGGCGTCAGTTTCAAGACCTCCGAGGGGCTGGCGCCCGCGCACGTGCAGACCCGCGTGACCGCGCTGCTGATCCGCCCGGGCAGCGTCGCACCGTGAGTGACCTCTCCCCCACCGGTCCAGTCGCCGCCAGTCCAGCCGCCACCCATCCAGACCCGGCCGGTCAGACCGCTGCGGCCCCGCTGCTGCACGTCGTGCTGTTCGAACCCGAGAAGGCCGGGAACGTCGGGAACGTCGCGCGGACCTGCTCGGTGCTGGGCGCGGACCTGCACCTGATCCGCCCGTTCGGCTTTCACCTGCACGACCGTGAATTCCGCCGCGCCGTCATGGATTACCTTCAGGGCGTCACGCTGCACGAGCACGCCAGCTGGACCGCCTTTCAGGACACGCTGGGCGCGCAGGCGCGGGTGTGGGCGTTCAGCACGCACGCCACCGAACTGCACACCCGCGCGGGCTTTGCGCGGGGTGATTACCTGCTATTCGGCCCGGAATCACGGGGCTTGCCCGCGTGGCTGCGCGACGCCCTGCCGAAACTGAAACTCCCGCAGCCCGGCGGGGGCCGCAGCCTGAACCTGAGCGTCGCGGCGGGCGTCGCGGCCTTCGAGGCCGGACGGCAGATCGAGGGCTGGTAAGTCGGCCGGAGGGTCCGCAACCGGCGCGTATCGCTCCACAGGCCGACCCCCGCCCCCCCCAGCCCCACCCGCCGCCTGAACGCAGTTCAGATACGTCTTCGCGCCGCGCCGCGCTGGCCCGCCCGCCTACACTGAACGGGTATGCCCCGGCCCCGCCCCGCCGCCCCGCCGCAGCAGATTCACCGGCTGCGGGAACAGCAGTACGCCGCGCACCTGTCGCTGTCGTTGCTGTCGGCCGCCGTGCACGCGGGGCTACTGTGGCTGTCGCTGGCCGGGGACCGGCAGGGCGTGGCGTCCCTGACCGGGGCGGTGCTGCTCAGTGTGTTCATGGTCGCCACCGTGCTGTCCCGGCGGGTGCCGCTGCGGGTCCTGACCGGCGGGGTCGCGTACGCGCTGCCGCTGTGGCTGACGGTGCAGGTGATCGCGGTCGGCATGGAGGGGCGCGGCATTCCGCCCGTGTTCTTCCTGTCGCTGGGCGTGGTGGGGCTGCTGTCGCTGGCGTGGCTGCCGCTGAATCAGGCGGCGGCGCTGCTGCTGCCCCTGACGGGGTTCATGCTGGCCGCCACGCTGCTGTTCAACCCGCAGGACCTGTCCCTGATGATCTACGCGGCGTTCCTGGTGGCGCTGATGGTCCTGATGGCCCAGCACGGGCAACTGGTCAGCACGGAACGCGCCCGGAATCTCAGCGTGCAGCACGCCGCGCAACTCGACCCGCTGACCGGCACCCTGAACCGGCAGGCCGCCTGGGACACCCTGGAAACCGCCACGCGCTCTCCCCTGAACGCCGCGCGGGTCGCGGTGATCCTGGCCGACATCGACCACTTCGGGCGGATCAACGACCTGCTGCGCCACCGCGCGGCCGATCAGGTGCTGCGCGAGGTCGCCACGCTGCTGGTCAGCATGACCGACCGGAACGTCAGCGTGACCCGCTGGAACGGCGATCAGTTCCTGCTGATCCTGCCGGACGTCAGCGTGGCCGCCGCGCACGACGTGGCCGACCGGATCGTGCGGACCGCCCGCAACCTGAACCTGCCGGACCTGAACGGCGTACCGGTCAGCGTGGGCCTGGCCTTCGCCGCCGAGACCGAGGACCTCGACGCGCTGATCGACCTCGCCGTGCAGCGCCTGCACCGCGCTCAGGAGGGCGGCGGGAACCGCTGGGCCTGACATGCCACCTCGCGCCGCCAGTCCGCCCAGCCGGACGCCCCGCCCGGCACGCCCGGTAGAGTGGCGGGCATGACTTCCCACAACCAGTCCAGCGCCAGTGACGCTCCAGCCAGCGAGTTCAGCGCGAATCTCGCGCGGTACGCCGAACTGCTCGTCCGCACGGGCGTGAACCTCCCGGCGGGCGGAAAGGTCCGGATCGCCGCGCCCGTCGAGGCAGCCGAGCTCGTGCGCCTGACTGCCCGCGCCGCTTACCGCGCCGGGGCCAGCGACGTGCGCGTGCAGTACCTCGACCCGCACCTGGACCTCGCGCTGTTCGAGGACGGCACCGACGACGCCGTGGCCTTCATGCCCGCGTGGCAGGCGCAGGAACGCGAGGCGATGATCGAGGATGGGTACGCGTCCATCGGGATCATCGGGGAGGACCCGTCGCTGCTCTCGGGCGTGAACCCCGCGCGGGTCGCGGCGCGCAGCAAACTCACGGCGCAGGTCCTGCGGCAGGTCAGCGAGGCGACCGGCAGTTTCCGCGTGAACTGGACGGTCGCGGCCATGGCCACCCCCGCGTGGGCGGCGCGGGTGTACCCGGACCTGCCGCAGCAGGAGGCCGTGGCGCGCCTGTGGGCCGACATCTTCGCCGTCACGCGCGCCGACCAGCCGGACCCGGTGGCCGCCTGGGACGCGCACCTGACCCGCCTGGAACGCCTGACCACCTACCTGACCGCCCGGCAGTACGCCGCCGTGCACCTGCGCAGCGACCTCGGCACGGACCTGACCGTGGGCCTCGCCGAGAACCACGTGTGGCAGGGCGGCGCGGAAACTGCCCGGAACGGCGTGCGCGGCGTCCCGAACCTGCCGACCGACGAGGTGTTCACCGCGCCGCACCGGGAGCGCGTGAACGGCTGGGCGGTCGCCAGCAAACCGCTCAGCGCGCGCGGGCAGCTGATCGAGGGCATCCGCGTGCGCTTCGAGAACGGCCGCGCCGCCGAAGTGAGCGCCACGCGCGGCGAGGACACCCTGCGCCAGCTGATCGGCACTGACGAGGGAGCCGCGCACCTGGGCGAGGTGGCCCTGGTTCCCGCCAGCGCGCCCGTCGCGCAGACCGGCACGCTGTTCCTGAACACCCTGTTCGACGAGAACGCCGCCTCGCACATCGCGCTGGGCCGCTGCTACCCCACCAACGTGCAGGGCGGCACCGACGAGGCCACCCTGAAGGCCGCCGGGGGGAACGACAGCCTCATCCACGTGGACTGGATGATCGGCACGCCCGCCACCGACGTGGACGGCATCACGAAGGACGGCACCCGCGAACCCCTGATGCGCGCCGGGGAATGGGTCGTGCAGGGGTGACAGTTGATGGCTGATGGTTGACGGCACACGCTCTCCATCACCCTTCGTCCATCAACCATGAAAAGCCCCCCGGGCCGGAGGTGCACCGGGGGGCTGTGGTCCTGACGCTTCAGGCAGAAGCGGAATTCAGGTGAACGTGAGGGTGGGGATTACAGCGCGAGAATCTTGCTGAAGTCGCCGCTGAGGCCGTCCGGGTAGAAGCCACCCTTGACGGCGTCCACGGCCAGGAACACGATGTTCCCCACCTGACGGGGCGTGCGGCTGTACGCGATGCCGTTCGAGTCGGCCAGCACGATGTTCGCCGCGCCGTTCTCCAGGATGCCCTGGTCCACGTCGGTCGCGCCGTCCACGCTGTCGCGCAGGTTGCTGATGGCCTGCACCACGTCACTGACCTTCAGGGCGGGCGTGACCTGCGTGTCGCGCTGCTGGTACAGGAGGGTGCGGATCATGCCCGCGTGGTACGCCTCGACAGCCAGGATGCCCGCCGCGTTCTCCAGGTTCCCGCCGGCGCTCGTGTCGCTCAGCAGGCGCGCGGCGCCCTTGTACGCACTGACGCCCACGTCCTCGAAGATGAACGCGCCGTGCAGGAAGAACAGGTCGTTCGCGAACGGGTTGAAGCCCGTGATCGCCCCGCCCGACGCGGCGCTGCCGGCGGCCAGGAAGGCCGGGCCCAGGTCCAGGGTCGGCTGCGCCACGGCGCCGAAGCCCAGCACCTTGCGGATGATGCGCACGTGGTTCAGCTCGTCGGTCGCCACCTCGTTCGCGTAGGCGCGCACGTCGGCCGACTGGAACTTCACGCCGTCGCCGTTCTTACCGGTGAAGCCGGCGGGCAGGATGACCTTGCTGCTGTTGCCGCCCACGCTATCCAGTTCTTCCAGGCGACCCACGGCCGCGAGGTAGAACGCCGCTTCCAGGTACTCGAGGTTCAGCGCGAAGTTGAAGATCGTGGCGTCCAGGTTGGGTTTGGCTTCGCCCATACCCATGGCGGGCGCGCAGCTGGCCAGGGCGGTCGTGACGCCGACAGCTCCGGCAGCTCCGAGGAATTTACGGCGGTTCAGGGGGTTGCTCATGGTAGACCTCCAGTGAAAGAAAGCGGGATGGGGCAGGCGGGGAAGGCACACAGGGCCGGCGGGGCGAACCCCACATCAACAATCACCTTCTGCGCTTCTGACCAGCCATATGCCGCCCACCCCGGATCGGATCACCCGCCCGCGCAACCGTGAAGCCCACATGAAGAACCACACCCAGAGGACCAGATCACAGGCAGCCCCAGAAGACGGAAAAAGGGTGGCAGGCCCCCCGAAGGTCACCTGCCACCCACTTCCTGTACTGAACCGGGTCTTACTTGACCAGACCCAGCTTACGGACCTCGTCGCGCTCCTCGCTCAGTTCCTGCGCGGTGGCGTCCATCTTGCCGCGGCTGAAGTCACTGACGGGGAGGCCCTGCACGATCTCGTACTTGCCGCCGCTGCACTTCACGGGGAAGCCGTAGATCAGGCCCTCGGGAATGCCGTAACTGCCGTCGCTGGGGATGCCCATGCTGACCCACTCGCCCTCGGGCGTGCCGAGCGCCCAGTCGCGCATGTGGTCGATCGCGGCGCTCGCGGCCGAGGCGGCGCTGCTCAGGCCGCGCGCCTCGATGATCGCCGCGCCCCGCTTGGCGACCGTCGAGATGTACGAGTTCTCGTACCAGTCGCGGTCCACCTGATCCAGCGCGGGCTGGCCGTCCACCGTCGTCTGGCTCAGATCCGGGTACTGGGTCGACGAGTGGTTGCCCCAGATGGTCAGGTTCTTGATGCTGCTCACGGGCTTCCCGGTCTTCTCAGCCAGCTGGCTGATCGCGCGGTTATGGTCCAGACGCACCATCGCCGTGAACTGCCCGGCATTCAGGTCCGGCGCGTTCTGCTGGGCGATCAGCGCGTTCGTGTTCGCGGGGTTCCCCACCACGAGCACCTTCACGTCACGGCTCGCCACGGCGTTCAGCGCCTCACCCTGCGGCTTGAAGATCCCGCCGTTCGCGCCCAGCAGGTCCCCGCGCTCCATCCCGGCCTTACGCGGCATGGCGCCCACCAGCAGCGCGTAATCCACGTCCTTGAACGCCACCATCGGATCATCACTCGTCACGATGTCCGCCAGCAGCGGGAACGCGCAGTCACGCAGTTCCATGACCACACCGTTCAGCGCCTTCAGCGCAGGCGTGATCTCCAGCAGTTGCAGAATGACCGGCTGATCCTTGCCGAGCATGTCGCCCGACGCGATGCGGAAAAGAAGGCTGTAGCCGATCTGGCCGGCGGCGCCGGTCACGGCCACACGGACGGGTTGTTTGGTCGTCATGGGTATCCCTCCTGAGGATGGTTTTACGGCTCACGATAACGCGCGGTGAGCTGAAAGGGGGCGAGTTCCCCGGGCGGGAACAGGGCTGGGTGGCTCGTGGTGGAAAGGTGGGCGCCTGCGGCGGGCTTCCCCACCCCCCAGCCCCCATCCCCAGGGGGGACGGGGGAGCCAGCGTTGGCACTGGGCAGGTATGTTGCGGGCGTTCTGGGTGGGTGTTGGGCGGGGACGGCCACGCCTCACACGCCAGCCTTCAACCGCGCGCCGTGCGCCCCGCGCGCTTCGCGCACGACGGGCTCGGTTGCCACGACGCTCGCCTTCAAGGCTCCCCTTGAGGGGAGCTGTCAGCGCAGCTGACTGAGGGGTCCTGCGCAGCAGAGGGGCTCTGCGAAGCAGCGGTGTTGCCCTCCCCCTTCCCTTTTACACTGGCGCGTCGTCTGCGAAGTTCGGTTCGCGTTTTTCGCGGAGGCTGCTGAGGCCCTCGCGCACGTCGGGGCCGGTGAAGCCGAGGAATTCGAGGGCGAGGGAGGCGTCGAAGGTGGGTCCGGCCTGCCTGAGCCAGTTGTTCAGGGCGTATTTGGTCCAGCGGATGGCGGTGGGGCTGCCGTGGGCGAGTTGGTTGGCGACTGTCCAGGCGCGGTCCAGGAGTTCGTCGTCGGGGACGGTGAGGCTGACGAGGCCGATGCGTTCGGCTTCGATGCCGCTCACCGGTTCGCCGGTCATGAGGTGGTATTTGGCCTTGTTCAGGCCGCACAGGAGGGGCCAGATGATGGCGGCGTGGTCCCCGGCGGCGACACCAAGTCGGACGTGGCCGTCAAGGAGGCGGGCGGTGTGGGCCGTGATGCTGACGTCGGCGAGCAGCGCGACGGCGAGTCCGGCGCCGACGCAAGGGCCGTGGATGGCGCTGACGATGGGTTTGGAGCAGTTGATGACGTTGTAGACGAGGTCACGGGCTTCCTTCCAGACGCGGGTGAGGGTGCTGAAGTCGCGGCTCATGTCCTCGATGAGGTCGTAGTCGCCGCCGCTGCTGAAGCCGCGTCCCTCGCCGTGAATGAGAACGCACCGGATGCCTGGGGTGTCGTCGATGTCGCGCCAGATGCGGGTCAGGGCGCGGTGGGCGTCCGCGCCGACGCTGTTGAGGGTCTTGTCATTGCGGATGGTGATCTGGAGGATGCCGCTGTCGTGAAGTTGCAGGTGCAGGCCGGGGTACGCGCCGGGCGCGGTCAGTTGGGTTGTGTTCATGGGGGCAGGGTAGCGGGCGGGGCGCTCTGGTGTGCGGGCCGGTGTCCGGGTGGGCCGGATGCCACGTCGGATGCGCGGCCGGGTTCATGAGCTGGGGGTGGCCCTCCCCCAGCGCGGGCATGTTGGGCAGCGCGGACGGCAGGCGCAGCTTACGGTGGGGGTATGACGATGCGTGGATGGGCAGCGGGTGCGGCGATGGCGGTGGCATTGGTGGCGTGTGGTCCGGGGCCGTCTGCTCCGTCGGACGGAAAGGGCGGAAATACCAGTGATGAGCTGGTGACGGTGACGGTCACGGACGCGTCGTACGGGGTGACGTTCACGTACAACACGCAGAAGTCCTTCGTGGTGAGCCGGTCGGCGCTGCCTGATTTTGGGCAGTCGCAGGCGGAGCGGGAGATGCTGGCGGCCATCAATGCCGAGCGGGCGCGGGGTGGGGTGTGTCCGTCCGGGGTGTTCCCGGCGGCGGCGCCGCTTCAGTTCGAGGGGAACCTGCATAAGGCGGCGACGCTGTACGGCCGGGAACTGGCAGCGTCCGGGAAGATGGAGTTACCGCACCGCAGCCGGGTGGATAACCGGGTGCCTTCGCAGCGGATGGTGGACGCCGGGTACCGTCCGGTGCCGCCGAATGGCATTCAGTGGGTGTTCGGGGAGAGTCTGGCAGCCGGGATGAACCTGACCAGTCCGGCCGAGGTGATCGCGGCGTGGAAGGGCAGCACGTCGCACTGCGCGGCGCTGTTCGAGAAGGTACTGGACGGCACGGCGGCGCAGGTGACCGGCTCGGCTGGAACGTACTGGGTGCTGAACATCGCGGGCTGGTAAAGACAACGGTGTTCAATCCTCTGCCCCCCGGCCTTCTACGTGGTCGGGGGGTTGCTGTTCGTGCGGGGGGCGCGCCAGCCGAGGGTGCCGGTCAGGGCGGCGAGCAGCATGCTGCCCAGCACGAGGGGGGTGACGGCGGTCCAGCCGCCGCGTTCGAAGGCGTGTCCGGCGGCCAGGGAGGCGGCGGCGGCCCCGCCGTAGTACGCGAGGTGGTACAGGCCCGAGGCGAGGCTGCGGGCGTCGGTGACGTGGCGCTGCACGGCGTTCAGGGCGGCGGCCTGCGCGAGGAACACGCCGCAGGCGGCGGCGGCGACGCCCGTGATGACCAGCGGGAGGGGTGCGGCGAGGGTCAGGAGGAGGCCGGCGCTGCTGGTGGCGGCGGCGGTCAGCAGGCCCGTGCGGGGGCCGCGCGCGGCGAGGAACGGGGCGGCGACGGGCGTGATGATCACGCCGAGCAGGTACACGGCGAAGACCGCGCCGGTCTGGGCGGTGTTCAGGTCGTAGGGGGGCGCGGCGAGGCGCAGGGTGAGGGTGTTGAAGGTGCCGACCAGCGTGAACAGGATCAGGAACCCGACGGCACAGGTAGCCAGGAGCGGCGGGTTGTGCAGGTGGGCGCGCAGGCCCTTCAGGACGGCGCGAGGGTCGCGGCGGGGCGTGAAGGCCTGTTCGGGGGGGAGGCGGCGGGCCAGCAGGGTGCCGGTCAGGGCGGCGGCGGCCAGGAACCAGAAGACGGCGGGCCAGTGCCACTGCGCGGCGATCAGTCCGGCCAGGAAGCGGCCGAGGAATCCGCCCAGTACGGTGCCGGTCACGTAGGCGGTCAGGGCGCGGGTGCGGGCGGGGCCGGTCAGTTCCTCGCCGATCAGGGCGGTCAGGGCGACCATCACGCCGGGGATCAGCAGGCCCTGCGCGAACCGGGCGGCGTTCAGGGCGTCCAGGGTGTGGGCCTGCGTGGCGAGCAGGGCGGGCAGGGTCAGCAGGGCGAAGGCGGCGGTGACGGTGCGGCGGCGGCCGGCGGCGTCGGCCAGGATGCCGGCCAGCGGTGAGGCGACGGCCATGGCGAGCATGGTCGCGCCGATCACGCCGCCCACGCGGGCGGGCCCGGCGTGGAATTCGCGGGCCAGGGTGGGCAGCAGGCTCTGCGGGGCGTACACGTTCAGGAACACCAGGGTGCCCAGCGCGGCGAACAGCAGTGGCGGCGGAGCGCTGGTGTGGGCCAGGGTGGGCACGCGGTTCAGGGCAGTCCGGTCAGGCCGAGATCGCTGACCAGGGCGGTCGCTTCACCCAGGTCGGCGGCGTGGTCGGGGTCGCTGCGGCCGGGCGGGCCGGGCAGCAGCAGGGTGGGCCGGGCGTCCAGGCCGACACTGCCGGCGCTGTCCAGGCGCTCCAGAACGGCATCGAAACTCCAGTCGTGCGCCCACAGTCGTTTGACGGCGTGCAGGGCGGCGGTGCCGCTGGCGTGCGTGCCTGGCGGCTGGTGCGGGGCGCTCTCGGCGTGCAGGGTGCCGGGGCGGCGGGCGTGCAGGGGCGCGTGGTCCAGCCCGGCGGCGCGCAGCGCGCGGTGAAAGTGCTGCACGGCGTCGTCCAGCAGGTAACTGGTGCGGATCAGCGCCTGGGCCTGCGCGGTCAGGGGTTCCAGGGCGTCCTCGTCGATGCGCGCGGGCCGGATGGGTGCGAACAGGCGTCCCAGCCGCTCCGGGAGGTTGTTCTGCCGGTAGAACGCTTCCTCGAAGGTCGCGGGGACCAGCAGGCCGCTCACGCCGTGCCGGGCCAGCCGGGCAGGTTCTTCCCCGTGCAGGGTGGGGTTCCGGGCGGCCTCCGCGAAGCTCAGCATGCCCCCAGGGTAGCGCGGGCCGGGGCCTGCGCGGCGGGAGCGGGGTCAGTTCAGGCTGTGGCCCAGGCGGGCGCGCATCCAGGATTTCACGCTGCTGGCTCCGGGCGTATCCCGCACCACGATGGCCACGTACCCGGCGGGAATGGGGCACACGACCAGCACGCGGTCCTGGAATTCCAGTTGGACGGCCTTGACGGGCGCGGCGGCGTTCAGGTGGTGCGCCACGCTGTGCGCGGCAGTCGCCAGGAAGCGGATGTACGCGCCGACTTCCGGGTCCAGGGCGGCGGGGGTCAGGGGCACGCCGCCGCTGTCGTACGCGCAGGCGGCCGTCACGCCGGGCAGCACGCTCAGGCCGGCCGTGAACATCAGGGCCTGCTGCGCCTGCTGCGCGCGCCGCGCCGCCACGGCGGCCGGGTCGGACTCCGCCTGCACTTCCCTGGCCGGCACTTCCCTGGCGGGCGCTTCCCTGGTAGGCGCTTCCCTGGTAGGCGCTTCCCGGACAGACGCGACGGGTTCGGAATGCTGCGGGGCTCCGGAGCTGCGCGGCGCGCTGGCCGGGTCGGGGGCCGGCAGGCGCGGCGCGGACGGATCCGGAACGGGCAGGTCCGGCACGTGGGTCACGTGGGCGGCGTCGGTCAGCCACTCCTGAAGCGCGGGGAACAGCACGCCGGGCCGCAGGGGTTTGCGCAGCACGTCCAGCACGCCCAGGGCGCGGGCCTCGGCGCGCAGGTCGTCCTCGACGATGCCGGTCATGAACACCACGGGCAGGTGCGGGTGCGTGCGGCGCAGCGTGCGGGCCAGTTCCACGCCGTTCATGCCGGGCATGCGCACGTCCGTCAGGACCAGCGAGGTGTCGGGCGTCAGGGCGGCCAGCGCGGCGGCGCCGCTGTCGGCCACCTGCACGGACAGGTGCGGCGAGAGCAGGAACTCCATGTTCTGCAGCACCCCGGGGCTGTCGTCCACGATCAGAATCGAGGGGCGCCGGGGCAGGTGGGCCGTCATGCCTCTCAGCGTACTGGACGGCGCGTCACCTGCACCTGACGGTTGCCGCCGGGTGCGTAAGATTTCGCACATCCGGCCCCGAGTGTGCCCCCCACGCCGGGCATACTGCGAGCATGACGCGCGACCCCGCTCCCTCCGCCGCCACCGCCAGCGGCCGACCAGACGCGCACCTGGACGCCCTGCTGGCTCTCGATCCACGCCTGAGCGCCGTGTGGACCTGGGTGCAGGGGCAGATGCGCCCGGACGCCGCGCACGACAGCGCGCATCTGGCGCGCGTGGCCCGCTGGACGCTGCGCTGCGCGCCGGACGGGCCGCCCGCCCTGGCCGTCGCGGCGGCCCTCACGCACGACGTGGTGAACCTCCCCAAGAACCACCCGCAGCGGGCGCAGGCCAGCGAACTGAGTGCGCAGGCGGTGCGGGCGACCCTGCCGACCCTGGGCTTCACGCCCGCCGACGCGCACGAGGTCGCACTCGCCGTGCGCGACCACAGCTACTCGCGCGGCGCCCGGCCGGAAACGCCGCTGGGCGCGGCCCTGCAGGACGCCGACCGGCTGGACGCCCTGGGGGCGCTGGGCGTGCTGCGCGTGGCCGGCGTGGGCGGGCAGCTGGGCCGCGCGATGCTGCACCCCGCCGACCCCTGGGCACAGGACCGGGAGGCGGACGACCTGGCATTCACGGTCGATCATTTCTTCACCAAACTGCTGCGGCTGGACGGCACCTTCCACACGCCCGCCGGTCAGGCCGAAGCGAGCCGCCGCACCCGCACCATGCGCGCTTTCCTGACCGAACTGGCCAGCGAACTGGACGTCGACCCGCCTGGCGAGTGACGGTCGGCTCTCCCCGGTCAGCTCTCCTCGAGGTGGGCGTGGTCGTTGTAGGTCAGCAGGGTCCAGCGGCCCTGCGTGCGGGTCAGGGTGGTGAGGCTGGTGTGGGCCAGCTGGTAGTTGAAGGGCAGCACGTAGCCGGGGACGGACCGAGCGGGCCAGTCGAACAGGTCGCACAGCAGGGCGCGGATGGCGGCGCCGTGCGTGAAGGCGATCACGCGGCCCGGCAAGAGTTCGTCGGCCCAGTCGCGCAGCCGCTCGCCGACCTGCGCGAGGCTCTCGCCGCCGCCGGGGGCGGGCAGGGTCCAGGGGTCGCGTTGCCAGTCGTGGTAGGCGGGGTCGCGCTGCGCGTCGTCGGTGGTGACGCCCTCGAACTGCCCGAAGTTCAGTTCGCGCAGGCGGGCGTCGAGGGTCAGGGGCTGGCCGGGCCGGGTCAGTTCGGCGGTGCGGGCGGCGCGGCTCAGGTCGCTGCTGTGCGTCTGGTCGAAGGTGCGCCCCCGCAGGCGGGCGTGCAGCCGCGCGGCCTGCGTTTCGCCCAGGGTGCCCAGGGGGGTGTCGGTCCAGCCCTGCCAGCGGCCCGCGCCGTTCCAGTCGGTCGCGCCGTGGCGGACCAGGGTCAGGTGCAGTGCGTCCGGGGTAGGGGTGGCCGGTGCAGGGGTGGTCACGGGCGGGCCTCGGGGTCCGGGTGGGCGCTGCTGGTGTCCTGCCCGTCGGCCAGGGCGGGGACGGGGCGGGGGCGGCTGTGCTCGTCGAGCGCCACGAACACGAAGTACCCGGTGGTCGCGAGTTCCTGCTCGCCAGTGGGCATGTCCTCGCGGTACACGTCCACGCGGATGGTCATGCTGGTGCGCCCGACCTTCACGACCTGCGCGTCGAGGGCCACGGCGTCGCCCACGCGGATGGGCACGTGAAAGTCCACGCCGTCCATGCGGGCGGTCACGACGTTCCCCCCGGCGTGCCGGACGGCGGCGATGCTGGCGGCCTTGTCCATCAGGGACAGCACCCAGCCGCCGAAGGCGGTGCCGTGGTAGTTGGTGTCCTTGGGGAACACCAGTTCCAGCATGCGGGCGCGGCTTCGGGGGGCCGGGTTGCGGCTGGGGGCGGCGCCGGGGGCAGAGGCAGGAGCGGGGTCGGGGGCGGAGTCGGTCACAGCTCATCAGTGTAGGGGCCGCCGCGTCCAGTCGCGCGCGGCGGAGCAGGCAGGCACAGACAGGGCTGCCGGTGCGGGTAGGGGAACCAGGGCTGGTGGGGGGGCCGGGCTGGTGGCCTGCTGGTCGAGTGGCCCCGCCGGGGGGGATGGCCTGAGGTGTAGACCGACCGTGTCATGGGTGATTGACACCCTCTCAGTGCCGTGCAAGCATGATCTGCACTCACAACTTGTACTGTGTTCAGCGTTTCAGGTAGGACAGCTGGTGTCCTTACCGCGCTGGCAGCGGGAGGTCCCTATGAAGAAACGTCTCCTCTTCCCCACCCTGTTCGCCGCGATGGCCGGGTCCGCCCTGGCCGATCAGGTCGTAAACATCGGCTTCTCCGGCCCCCTGTCGGGTGGCGCGGCCTTCTACGGCAAGGATGTCCAGAGCGGCATCGACATGGCCATCGGTGAGCTGAACAAGGCCGGCGTGACCGTCAAGGGCGAGAAGGTCACCTTCAAGCTCGTGGCCCTCGACGACCGCTACCTGCCCAACGAGACGGCCACCAACGTCAAGCGCCTGACCAGTCAGGGCATCGACATCATCTTCGTGCCGCACTCCGGCGGGATCCTGACCGTGCAGCCCCTGACCACCCGCGACCCGGAATTCCTGCTGGTGGCGTACTCCAGCGAACCGAAGATCCTCGAGGCGAACAACCCGATGACCTTCATGCTGCCCCCCCGCTACGACAACTACCTGCAGCCCTTCGTGAGCACGCAGATGAAAGCCTTCGGTAAGAAACTGGCCCTGGTCGGCACCACCAGCGCGTACGGCAAGCAGTGGACCGAGGCGATCAGCGGCGAGTGGAAGAAACAGGGCGGCACGGTCGGCGGGAACAACGGCGTGGATTACAACACCACCGTGGATTACAGCAGCGCCGTCACCAAGGCCCTGGCCGAAAAACCCGACGTGATGTTCATCGGCGGGCCCAGCCAGCCGACCGCGCTGGTCGTGAAGGCCGCGCGCGAGCAGGGCTTCAAGGGCGGGTTCATCGTGATGGACCAGGCGAAGTTCGAGCAGATGGACACCATCGTGCCGCGCGCGTACCTGGACGGCAGCGTGGGCGTGCTGCCCACCAAGGAATTCGCGGGCACGCAGGTGTTCGTCGCGCAGTACCAGCGCCTGTACAAGAAGATCCCCACCAGTGAAGCCGCGCTGAACTACATGGGTATGAACGTGCTGGCCAAGGCCATGGAACTGGCCGGCACGACCACCGACGCCACCGCCATCCGCGCCAAGCTGAACGACGCCTCCAAGGCGATCCCTCAGAACAAGAGCGTGTACAAACTGTACGGCGTGACCGCCAACGGCCACGTGGACGCCGAGTTCATCGTGGCGAGCGTCAAGAACGGCAAGTACACACGCCTGCGCCTGACCAAGACCTTCAAGTAAGTCGCTCGGGCCGCGCCCCGACAGGGAGCCGGCAACCGCCGTTCCCGGACTCTTCTGGACTGCACGAGCGCGCCCCGCAATCTGCCGGGCGCGCCCGTTTCTTACCTCTTCCGCTCTCTGCTGCCCGTTTCCTGCACTGGCACTGTCTGCCCTGCCCGCACTGCCGTACCGGCGAATTTCACCCCTGAAGGAGTCCTGTTTTGACCACCGTGCTGCAACAACTTTTCAATGCCCTGGCGCTGGGCGGCGTGTACGCCCTGGTCGCGTTGGGGCTCACGCTGGTGTACGGCGTGATGCGCGTTCCGAACTTCGCGCACGGCGGCCTGTACATGCTCGGCGCGTACCTGACCTACGCCTCGCTGGACCGCCTGGGCGTGGGCTACGTCCCGGCCCTGATCATCGCGGCGCTGGGCGTGGCGCTGCTGGCCGCGCTGCTGGAGCGCCTGATCTTCTACCCGCTGCGTAACGCGCCGCACGTGCATCCCATGATCGCGGCCATCGGGGTGCTGTTCTTCCTGGAGGCGCTGATCTCGCATCCCAGCGTGTTCGGGCCGGACTTCAAACAGATTGCCGAGCCGGTGCCGGGCATCCTGAACCTGGGCGGCGTGACCCTGACGTGGCAGCGGCTGCTGATCATCGCGGCCAGCCTGGTGGTCATGTGGGGCCTGAACTTCTTCCTGAAACGCACCCTGACCGGCGCGACCATCGAGGCCATGAGTCAGAACCGCGAGGGCGCGCGGCTGGTGGGCATCAACACCAACCGGGTGGGCATGCTGACCTTCGCGATCAGCGGGGCGCTGGCGGCGGTGGCGGCGGCGCTGGTCGCGCCGATCAACGCGGTCACGCCCAGCATGGGTGAGGTCATGAACCTCAAGGTGTTCGCGATCATCATTCTGGGCGGCATGGGCAGCGTGCCCGGCGCGATCGTGGGCGCGTTCCTGCTGGCGTTCACCGAGGTGTTCGGCGGCTTCTACATCAACCTGGACTTCGCGGACGTGATCGGCTTCGCCATGCTGGTGATCGTGCTGGCCATCCGCCCGCAGGGTCTGTTCCGGAGGGGCACGTGAACGCGAACGGAGCGAGGAGAGGGGGGGGCCTGAGTCTGGGCCGGGTCATCTGGCCGGCACTGTTCATCCTGGCGGCGCTGGTGCCGCTGCTGCGCCCCAGCGGGTACGCGCTGGATATCGGCGTGAACATCATGATCTGGGCCATGCTGGCGTACGGTCTGAACGTGATGCTGGGCTTCACGGGGCTGCTGCCGCTGGCGCACGCCGGGTTCTTCGGGATCGGGGCGTACACGGTCGGCATCCTGACCCTGAAGGCCGGGTGGAGTTTCTGGCTGGCGTGGCCGGCCGCCGTGGCGCTGTGCGCCCTGGTGGGGCTGTTGCTGGGCCTCGTGGCGTTCCGCACGAAAGGGGACGCCTTCTCGATCTTCACGCTGGGTGTGGGCGTGATCATCATGCTGGTCATCAACAAGTGGGACGCCCTGACCGGCGGGAACGACGGCCTGAACGGCGTGATGCCTCCGGCCGGGCTGGAGGCGTTCTCGAAGGCGCTGGGCCTGAAGCTCTCCAGCGGGTTCTACCTGCTGGCGCTGGTCAGTCTGGCCGTGACGGTGCTGGTGGTCGCGCGCGCCCGCTACAGCACCTTCGGCCTGTCGCTGATCGCCATCCGGGGCGGCGAGGACCTTGCCCGCAGCGCCGGGATCAACGTGTTCACGCACAAGCTGCGCGCCATGATGCTCTCCACCGCCATCGCGGGCTTCGCGGGCGGCCTGTACGCTGTGTTCGTGGGCTTCCTGGGGTCCGCCGTGACCGGCCCGACCACGACCTTCACGGTGCTGCTGTACCTGCTGGTGGGCGGCCTGGGCACCCTGGCGGGACCGCTGCTCGGCACGGCCATCATCTACGGCCTGACCCAGACCCTCAAGGGACTGGAGGACTACCAGTACATCGTGTTCGGGCCGCTGCTGGTGCTGCTGGTCATGTTCGCCCCGCACGGACTGGCGGGCCTGTGGGCGCGCCTGAGTGCCCGCCGCGCCGCGCCACCCGCGCAGACCCCCGACCAGACCCCCGATCAGACCAAGGAGGTCAACCGTGCTTGACGTTCAGGACCTCGGCATCCGTTTCGGCGGGCTGCACGCCGTGAAAGACGTGACAGCCAGCATTCCCGCCGGGCAGATCACGGCCATCATCGGGCCGAACGGCGCGGGCAAAAGCACCTTCTTCAACCTGATCAGCGGCTTCTACCAGCCGACCACGGGCAGCATCCGCTTTGCCGGTGAGGACATCACGCGCCTGAAAACGCATGAGGTCGTCTCGCGCGGCATTGCCCGCACGTTCCAGACGACCACCATCTACCGGGAACTGTCGGTGCTGGAAAACGCCATGATCGGCCACCGGGTCCGCACGCGTGCCGGCCTGCTGGACGCACTGCTGCGCACCGGACGGGAACGCCGCGACGAGCAGGGCAGCCGCGACGGGGCCATGCAGGCCCTGACCCGCGTGGGACTGGCCCGGCAGGCGCACCTGCCCGCCGGCGCGCTGACGCAGGAAGGGCAGAAGCGCGTGGGGATCGCCATGGCGCTCGCCAGCGACCCGAAACTGCTGCTGCTGGACGAACCGGCCGCCGGCATGAACCCCGAGGAGACCGTGAACCTGATGAGCCTGATCCGTGAACTGGTCGCGGGCGGCCTGACGGTCGCACTGGTGGAGCACAAGATGAGCCTCGTGATGGGACTGGCGGACCAGATCGTGGTGCTGCACCACGGGCAGAAGATCGCCGGGGGCACGCCCGCGCAGGTCAGCCGCGACCCGGCCGTGATCGAGGCGTACCTGGGCGGGCACGCGCACGGAGGTCAGATGGGCCAGAGCGCCCAGCCGGACGCCGCGCCCACCACGCTGGACAAGGGAGCCGCGCATGCTTGAAGTCCGTGACCTGAACGTGAACTACGGGCATTTCATGGCGCTCCGCGGCGTGAGCCTGACCGTGCAGCCCGGCGAGATCGTGGTGCTGCTCGGCGCGAACGGCGCAGGCAAGAGCACGCTGTTCCGCACCCTGAGCGGCCTGCAACGCCCCAGCGGCGGCAGCGCCACCTGGAACGGCACGAGCCTCACGACCGGCCGCCCGGAGTTCAACGTGGCGCACGGCGTGGCGCAGTGCCCTGAAGGCCGCCTGCTGTTCCCGGACCTGAGCGTCGAGAAGAACCTGCGCCTGGGGGCCTTCGTGCACCGCCGGGACGCCAGCGGCACCGCGCGGGAACTGGAACGCATCTACGAACTGTTCCCCGCGCTGGTCGAGAAACGCGGCGCGCCCGCCGGGAGCCTGTCGGGCGGGCAGCAGCAGATGGTCGCCATTGCCCGCGCGCTGATGGCCCGCCCGCAACTGCTGCTGCTGGACGAACCCAGCCTGGGCCTCGCGCCACTGGTGGTCGAGCAGGTCTTCCAGGCGGTGCAGCGCGTGAATACCGAGGGCGTCTCGGTGCTGCTGGCCGAGCAGAACGCCTTCGCGGCGCTGGGCATCGCGCACCGGGGGTACGTGCTCGAGGGCGGGCAGATCACGCTGGACGGCCCGCAGCAGGCGCTGATGACCGACGACCGCGTGCGCAGCGCGTACCTGGGCGTCTGATGACCACCCCTGAACACCCAGCTGTCCGGCAGGGCGTGTCGCTGGACCGCCTCGCCCGCTGGGAGACGCACCTGAGCACCCGGTACCTGCAGACCGGCATCCTCCCGAACGCCCTGACGCTGGTGTACCGCCGGGGCGAGATCGTGCACCAGCACGCGCAGGGCTTCGCGGACGTGGAGGCCGGTACGCCGCTGCGGGACGATCACATCTTCCGCATCTACTCCATGACCAAACCCATCACCAGCCTCGCGTTCATGATGCTGGTCGAGGACGGCCTGACCGCCCTGAGCGACCCGGTCAGCAGCGTCCTGCCGGAGTGGGCGAACCTGGGTGTGTGGACCGGTGGCACGCTGGGCAGCTTCACGGGCGAACCGCCGCGCCGCCCCATGCAGATGGTGGACCTGCTGCGCCACACGTCCGGCCTGAGTTACCACATTCAGCAGGGCGGGCACCTGGACGCCGCGTACCGCGACCTGAGCCTGGGCGTGAAAACCACCCTGCCGGAATTCGTCGCGGCCCTGGCGGACCTGCCGCTGGAGCATGAACCCGGCGAGCACTGGCATTACTCGGCCGCCACCGACGTACTCGGGTACGTGATCGAACGCCTGAGCGGACAGCCGTTCGAGGACTTCGTGCGGGACCGCATCCTGACGCCGCTGGGCATGACCGACACGGCCTTCGAGGTCCCGGCCGACAAGCTGGGCCGCTTCATGCCCTGCTACGCCCTGACCCCGCAGGGCCGCGTGCTGTTCGACCCGGCCGCCGGACGCTTCGCCCGGCCACCTCACTTCGTGTCCGGCGGGGGCGGCCTCGTCTCGACCGCCGCCGACTACCTGCGCCTGTGCCGCCTGTTCCTGCGCGGCGGCGAACTGGAAGGCACACGCCTCATCAGCCCCAAGACCATGGAACTCATGACCCGCAACCACCTGCCCGGCGGGGCCGA
This sequence comes from Deinococcus aquaticus, assembly GCF_028622095.1. Classification (NCBI taxonomy): domain Bacteria; kingdom Thermotogati; phylum Deinococcota; class Deinococci; order Deinococcales; family Deinococcaceae; genus Deinococcus; species Deinococcus aquaticus. Next base: position 578,990 of record NZ_CP115165.1, read on the forward strand.
CATCGCCGGAATGGCCCTCACGCCCATCGCCGTCTCAGAGACCAGCGCCGCCGGCGTGGGCTTCGGGCTGGGCTTCGCCGTCACGCTGGACCCCGTGCGCACCATGCGCGCCGGAAACGCCGGGGATTACTCATGGGGAGGCGCGGCCGGCACGTACTTCTGGGTTGACCCGGTCGAGGACCTCACTGTGATCTTCATGACCCAGCTGCTGCTCTCGCCCGACCGGGTCCGCGACGACCTGCGCACCTTCGTGTACGCCGCCCTGACCGACACGCCCACCACGCCCCGCAGCCTCGCCTGAGACAGAATCTCCTCACCCCCTGCTACGCAGGGCCCTCTCCCCACGGAGAGGGTTTTTTGTTTGTGTAGGGACACATTTACATTTCTGTACCCGTCTGCTTACACGGGTGGCTTACTCTGGATTCAGTCACCCCCAGAGGGGCTGCACTCCGGACGAGAGCACCGCCGTACCCGGTCAAGACAAGACGGCGCGACACTCTGGAGGTGTCACATGGCATGGACGCTGCTGTTTATCGCCGGTCTGCTGGAAGTCGGCTGGGCCATCGGTCTGAAGTACACAGAGGGCTTTACCCGCCCGCTCCCCACGGTTCTCACGGTGGCCAGCATGATCGCCAGCATGGCGCTGCTGGGGCTGGCGACCAAGACGCTGCCTATCGGCACGGCGTACGGCGTGTGGGTTGGCATCGGCGCGGTCGGGGCCGGGATTCTGGGCATCGTGCTGCTGGGCGAGTCGGCCAGTCCGGCGCGGCTGGCGTTCATGGCGCTGATGGTCGTGGCGATCATCGGCCTGAAAGTCACGAGCTGACGGGCTGTCTCGGCTAGGCCGATTGCTCCGCCGGGTTCAGGCGTCCACGCCGACCGCTTCGCTGACGCTGCGCAGGCCGTCGCGTTCCAGCAGGGCGGTCAGCCCGGTGTGGAGGCGGCGCACAAGGCCGGGGCCCTCGTAGACCAGGGCGGAGTACACCTCGGTCAGAGAGGCCCCGGCGCGGATCTTGTCGTAGGCGTCCTGTGCGGTGAAGATGCCGCCCACGCCGACGATGGGGGTGCGCCCGGCGGTCTGGCGGTACGCGGCGCGGATCAGCTCGGTGCTGCGGGTGGTCAGGGGGCGTCCGCTGAGGCCGCCGGCCTGCGTCTGGTGCGGGTGGGTGAGGCCGCTGCGGTCCAGGGTGGTGTTGCTGATGATCAGGCCGGACGCTCCGGCGTTCACGACGGCGTCCACGCTGGCCTCGAAGTCGGCGGGGTGCAGGTCCGGCGCGAGTTTCACCAGGACGGGCGGGGTGCTGAGGGTCCGCACGCGCCCGGCTTCCACGCCGTCCACGACAGCCCGGACGAGCGCGGCCAGTTCGTCGGCGGCCTGCAGGGCGCGCAGGCCCGGCGTGTTGGGGCTGCTGACGTTGACGACGAAGGCGTCGGCCACGTCCTGCAGGGCCGTGACGCACTTCAGGTAGTCGTCGGTGGCGGCCTCATTGGGCGTGAGTTTGTTCTTGCCGATGTTCACCCACACAGGCGCGGTGCGTTCCCGCAGAGCGTGCAGGTGGGCGTGCAGGTCGGCCGTGCCGGCGTTGTTGAAGCCCATGCGGTTGATCAGCGCGCCGTCGGGCGGCAGGCGGAACAGGCGGGGGCGGTCGTTCCCGGCCTGCGGGAGCGGCGTGACCGTCCCGACTTCCAGGAAGCCGAAGCCCAGGGCGCTGAAGGCGGGGACGGCCACGCCGTTCTTGTCGAGTCCGGCGGCCAGTCCGACCGGACTGCTGAAGGTGCGGCCCCACAGCGTCTGCGCTAGCGCGGGCGTGGCGGGCGCGGTCACGCGGCGGGCCAGGGCGGGCCACGCGGGCACGCGCGACGCGAGTTCCAGTCCGGCGATGGTGAGGTGGTGGGCGTCCTCGGCGTCCAGGCGGAACAGCAGCGGCTTGATCAGCGAACGGTACACGGACCCCAGGATAGGGGATGAAGGAGGGGTGATGGACACCTGCGCGGCCTCCATCACCCCTCCCCCACTGCCCGTCACCCCAGCGGCGGGTAACTGGGTTCGAGCTGCACGAGGCGGGCGTGCTGCTGGCGGTCGCTTTCCTCGATCAGGTCAGCCAGGGTGGTGCCGCCCAGCACGTCGCGCAGGGCGCTGTCCACGCGGTACCAGAGGTCCTGGGTGCCGCAGACGTTCTGGCTGTTACAGACGTGGTCGTCCTCGACGCACTGCACGGGCGCGATGCTGCCTTCCATGGCGGTGACGACGTCATAGGCGTTGATTTCATGGGCGGGGCGGGCCAGTCGGTAGCCGCCGTGCGCGCCGCGAATGCTCTTGATGAACCCGGCGCGGCGCAGGTTGCTGGCGATCTGCTCCAGGTAGTGCTGGCTGATGCCCTGGCGTTCGGACACGTCCTTGAGGGGTACGGCCTCGCCGCCGCGCCGCGCGATCTCGATCAGGGCGCGCAGGCCGTACTGTGCTTTGGTCGACACCCACATGCCGGTCATTCTACCCCCTAATTCCGGGCGTAGTGTAAGGAATTCAGGAGTTAACAGGAATGATTCTCATCTGTGCCGGGGGCGTGCCAGCCCGGCCCTGACAGACACGGGTAGCATGGGCGCATGCCGGTCGTGTTCATTCATGGGGTCGCGGTGCGCGAGCAGGGCGAGAGCGGCTGGGAGGACGTACGGCACGCCACGCAGGGCATCGAGTGGCCTGCCGTGCAGGCGGCGCTGCGCCTTCACCTCGCGCCGGTCCTGAATCCGGACGCGCCGGAGCGGGTGCGGGTGGACCGCGTGTACTGGGGGGACCTGGGCGCGCAGTACTCGCGGGGCGGGTTGTTCCGCGCTGCCCGTGCGGAGGCCGCGCCGGACCCTGCGCCTGCCGACCTGAGCGACGAGGATCTGGGCGAGGCGCTGGAACGCCGCCTGCGGGCCGCGCACCCGCTGGGTGACTGGCCGGACGTGATCGCGGCGGCGTGGGAGGCCGCCCGCGACCGTTCATTGCAGGCCATGGTGGCGGACCTGCCGGCCGCCGAGCAGTGGGGCGTGCTGGAGGCGGCGGTCGAGGGACGGTTGGGCCGTAGTCCCGCGCCGCCCCGTTCGCGCCGCCGGTCCCGGCACGGGGCGTTCCGGCGGCTGGAACTGCCACCGGCGCCACACCTTCCGGCGGGGCTGCAACTGTCGCAGCGGCGGAACGTGCAGCGGGCCATGCTGGAACTGCGCCGCCCTCTGGAGGCGTTCGTGCCGCTGTTCGTGGGAGACGTGCTGGCGTACCTGAACACGCGCGGCACGCCGGACACGCCGGGACCGATTCCGCAGCGGGTGCTGGGGGCGCTGCGCGCGGCGCACGCGGCCCGCACGCACCCGCACGAGCCGCTGGTGGTCCTGACGCACTCGATGGGCGGGCAACTCATGCATGACGCGCTGAGTGCGTTCCTGCCAGCCGATCCGGAGTTCCGGGACCTACGGGTGGACTTCTGGTGCGCGGCGGGCAGTCAGGTGGGGTTGTTCCATGAGCTGGGCGTCACGCTGGGCGGCCTGCCGGGCACGCCGGACGCCGTTCCGTCCGCGCGGCTGGGGTACTTCTGGAACGTGTGGGCGTACTCGGACCTGCTGAGTTTCCGGGCGCAGGGAGTCGTGCCGGGCGCGCACGACACGGCCTTTCCGCTGCCGGGGCTGGTGCGGTCCGATCACGTGGCGTACCTGACCGACGCGGACTTCTACCGCACGCTGGCCGCGAAGGTGCAGGTGCACGCGGGGCCGGGACCGTCCGGGGCACCGCGCCCGTTAGAATCCGGCCCGTGAACGGCCCCGCTGCCCTGCCTGACCGCCTCTTCCCTGCCCGGCCCTCCCCGGCGGATGTGCTGCGCCGCCTGCGCACAGCGGGCGCGCCGGGCGTGGTGCTGCTGGAGTCGCTGGGGCCGGTCGTGCCGTACGGGTCGCGGTCGTTCCTGAGCGCATGGCCGGTGCAGGTGTCGCACGAGTTACCGCCCCGCCCGCCGGGAGACGCGTTCTTTCCGGCGTGGCTGGGTGGCCTGAAGTACGAGGCGGCCCGCACGTTCGGGCTGGCCGCGCACGCCCCGCACGGCGAGGCGATGTGGTGGGGCGAGTACCCGTCCGGGCTGGTGTGGGACCGCGCGGCCGGCACGCTGGAAGTCGTGGGCGAGCCGCACGTGGACTGGGCGGCGCTGCTGGCGCTTGACCCCGCAGCGGAGCCGACGCTGAGCGTGGGGCCGTTCGGCGCGGACGACGTGGATTACCCGGCGGGCGTGCGGGCCGTGCAGGACCTGATCCGCGCCGGTGAGGTGTATCAGGTGAACCTGTCGCGCGGCGTGCGGGCCGGGGCGACCGGTGATCCGCTGGCGGCGTACCTGCGGCTGCGCGAGGTGAATCCCAGTCCGTTCATGGCCTTCGCGGACCTGGGCACCGAGGTGGTCGTGTCGTGCAGCCCGGAGCGGCTGGTGCGGTGGCAGCGTGACCCGAGCGGGCAGGGGGATGAACTGAGTGCGCGGCCCATCGCAGGCACCCGGCGGCGCGGCGAGACGCCCGCCGAGGACGCCGCCCTGGAAGCCGAGCTGCGCGCCAGTAGCAAGGAGGTCGCCGAGCACACCATGCTGGTGGACCTCGTGCGGCACGACCTGGGCCGCGTGGCCGCGCCGGGCACAGTAAGCGTGCCGGACCTGATGCTGGTCGAACGCTACAGCCACGTGATGCACCTGGTGTCGGAGGTCACGGCGCAGGCCCGCGCGGACGTGACGCTACGCGAGGTGCTGGCCGCCACCTTCCCCGGCGGGACGATCACGGGCGCGCCCAAGGAGCGGGTCATGGAGGCCATCGCGGCGCTGGAGCCGGGGCCGCGCGGCTGGTACACCGGGGCGCTGGGCATCGTGAGCGGCGCGGCCGTGGACCTGAACATCCTGATCCGCACGGCGGCCTTCACGCGGAACGAGACGGGGGACTGGACGGTGGAGGTCCGCGCGGGCGGCGGGACCGTCATCGACGCCGACCCGGCGCGCGAGGCGCAGGAGACCGTCCACAAGGCCCAGGCCCTCCTGAGCGTGCTGGCGGGCGTGCCGGGCCGCGCCGCGCAGCCGCCGGCACCGCCCACGCCGGGCGTGCCGTGGTCGCCTCCGCCCGCTGCCACGCGCACGGGGCTGCGGGTGCTGCTGCTGGACAACCGCGACTCGTTCACCTGGAATCTGGTGCATGACCTGCGGGCGCTGGGCGCGCAGGTGGACGTGCGCGGCCAGGACGAACCGCTGGCGGACCTGCTGGCCCTGACCCCGGACGCCGTGCTGGTCGGCCCCGGCCCGGGCACGCCGGAGTCCAGTGGGGTCACGCTGCCCCTGACCCGCGCGTGCCTGGAGGGGGGCCTCCCGCTGCTGGGCGTGTGCCTGGGGCATCAGGCGCTGGGGCAGGTACTGGGCGGCCGGGTGGAACGGGCGCAGCCGGTGCACGGGCGGCCCGAGTTCGCACGGCACGCCGGGACCGGCCTGTTCGCGGGCGTGCCGCAGGACGCGCCGTTCGGGCGGTACCACTCGCTGGTGGTGCGCGGCCTGAACCCGGCGTTCGTAACGGCCATCAGCACGGACGGCGAGGTCATGGCGCTGGAGGTACCGGGGCGGCCCGCATGGGGCGTGCAGTTCCACCCGGAAAGCGTCCTGAGTCCCGCCGGGCGCACCCTGCTGGGCAACTGGCTGACCCTGAGCGCCGCGTGGCGGGGCCAGTGAAGGCCCTGCCGGACGGCGTGAACGACCCGGCGTGGCTGCACGGTGCGTCGGCCTTCACGACCGTCCGCACGCGGCTGGGCGCGGCGCTGCTGTGGCCAGAGCACCTCGCACGACTACGGCATACCTGCGCGTTCCTGGGCCTCCCTGACCCGGACCCCGACCTGCCCCCGCCCAACCCGCACGCCTGGGGCCTGCTGCGCGTGACCGTCATGGAAGGCGGCACCTTCGCCTCGCACCGCCCCCTGACGCCCGGCCCCCGCCCGGAAGGCGGCGTGACCATCCGCCTGACCGGCGTGCAGGTCCACCCGCAGCTGGGCGCGCACAAGACCGGCAATTACCTCCCGTACCGCCTCGCCACGCGGGAGGCCGCGCCCGCCTTCGAGGGCCTGCTGCTGGACGCATACGGGCAGGTGGTCGACGGCAGCCGCACCTCGCCCCTGCTGGAACTGGGCGGGGAACTGGTCGTCCCGGCGGGCGGCCTGCCCTCCGTGACCCGCGCCGCTTTCCTGCGCAGCACACCGCACGTGACCCGCCCCGTCCACGCGGGCGAACTGGCCCGAGTCACCCGCGCGTGGGTGTGCGGCAGCGGCGTGGGCACCGTGCCCGTGGCCCGCATCGAGGGCCTGAGCGGCGAGTGCCCAGCGCGTGACCTGGGTGTGCAGTGGCCAGATACGACCGACCCGGCGCTCGTCTGGCCCGGCGGTTGAAGATCACCGCTTGACGTGGCCCCGCCTGGCTGAAAGCATGACCTCCTGACACAACACATCAGCCGGGGGGCGGGTCGGCGCGGCCTGCCGCCTGGGGCTTCACAGCCTCTGGAGGTCCGCATGAGTGCACAGACCGTTACCGGCCCCGTTCCTGCCAGCGAACTGGGATTCACCCTGCCGCACGAGCACGTCCTGTTCGGGTACCCCGGGTATCAGGGCGACCTGACGCTCGGCCCGTTCGACCGGGAGGCGGCCCTGAGTGTCTGCGTGGACGTGGCCCGCAGTCTCCTGTCGCGTGGTGTGCGGACGCTGGTGGACGCCACCCCGAACGAGTGCGGGCGTGACCCGGCGTTCCTGCGGGACCTGAGCGAACGCAGCGGCCTGCGGATCCTGTGCAGCAGCGGTTACTACTACGAGGGTGAGGGGGCCACCACGTACTTCAAGTTCCGGGCGTCCCTGGGTGGCGGCGAGGCCGAGATCGAGGAACTGATGCGCCACGAGGTCACGGCAGGCATCGGCACGAGCGGCGTGCGGGCCGGGGTGATCAAACTGGCCAGCAGCCGCGACGCGATCACGCCGTACGAGCAGATGTTCTTCCGGGCGGCCGCGCGCGTGCAGCGCGACACGGGCGTGCCGATCATCACGCACACGCAGGAGGGGCGGCAGGGGCCGCAGCAGGCGCAGTTGCTGCTGTCGCACGGCGCGGACCCGGCCCGGATCATGATCGGGCACATGGACGGCAACACGGACCCCGCGTACCACCGCGAGACGCTGTCGCACGGCGTGAGTATCGCCTTCGACCGCCTCGGCCTTCAGGGGCTGGTGGGCACGCCCACCGACGCGCAGCGCCTGGACGTGCTGACCACCCTGCTGGGCGAGGGCTTCGCGGACCGGATCCTGCTGTCGCACGATTCGATCTGGCAGTGGCTGGGCCGCCCCATTCCCATGCCGGACGCCATCCTGGGCGCCGTGAAGGAGTGGCACCCCCGGCACCTGACGGATGACATCCTGCCGGAACTGGAGCGGCGGGGGGTGGGGGCCGAGCAGCTGCGGCAGATGACGGTCGGGAACCCCGCGCGGCTGTTCGGCTGAGGAACGGGCGGCGGTGATGGAGTGAAGCTCATTGTCTCCATCACCCATTAGCTATCCCCCATCAACAGACGGGCGGCCCGGTCGCTGTGACCGGGCCGCCCTGTTAGTGCGTGCGGGGTTAGTGGCGTTCGCTCTGAAGCTGGCCGCCGCCGACGGCGTCGTCGAGTTTGATGGCGCCGTGCTTGCGCATGAGGCTCAGGGCTTCGTCGGTGCGGGCGCCGCTGGGGTCGCGGGCGATGACCATGACGTGGCCGCCCTTGAGGCCGGCGTAGAACTTCTCGGCCTGCGCGGCCGGGACGCCCATGCGGCGCAGGAGGCTCACGTAGTCGCCGTGGTCGCTGCCGGCCAGGGCGCCGAACAGCGCGCCGAGGGCGCCGCCGCCGATCACGCCGAACAGCATGCCCAGCAGGCCGCCTTCCTGGTAGATGCGGGTGACGGGCACGATCAGCAGCAGCAGCCAGATGGGGGTGGTGATGGCGAGACCGCCGATGATACCCAGGAAAGCGCCGCGCAGGACGCTGGCGGTCCCAGCGGGCTCGCCGGCTTCGGGGCTGACCCCGGTGTTCTGGGCGATGCCTTCCTCGGCGACCACGTCGGTCAGGGCGAAGCCGAGGTGTTCGCGTTCGAAGCCACGCTGTTGCAGGGCCTGCAAGACACCCTGCGCCTGTTGGGGTTCGCGGAAGAGAGCAACGACACTTTCCATACCAGCGTTTTAGCATGAGGAGCATGTGACTGGCGAGGGACAAGCGGGCAGGGCCGCCCCGGCGTTTGCTTCATGTTCGGGTGGCGGGGCATGCTGCGCGGGTATGTCACTGCCGACTTCCGCTTTGCTGCTGCTGGGTTTCGCCATCGTCTCGGAGGTCGTCGCGACGGCGGCGCTGCGGGCCAGTGAGGGGTTCTCCCGTCCGGGGCCGTCGGTGCTGACGGTGGTGGGGTACGGCGTGGCGTTCTGGTTGATGGGTCAGGCGCTCAGGACGCTGCCCGTGGGGTACACGTACGCCGTGTGGAGTGGGGTGGGGACGGCGCTGGTGGCGGTGATCGGGTGGGTGTACTTCCGGGATGCGTTCAGCTGGCCGGCGCTGGCGGGCGTCGTGCTGATCATCGGTGGGGTGGCGCTGCTGAACGTGGGGGGCGGGCACGGCAGTCAGTAGGGCCAACTGAAGGGGAGGGGGACGGCCGCTGGGGGCACTGGGGGGGCCTCTTGGAGGGGAGCGGTACGTTTTGCCCCGCCTGCGTTTCCTATACTGGGTTCATGACTGGTGTGGCCGCCCTGTGCGTTCCGGATGCGACGTTCGACGCGCGTCTGCGTGAGGTGCTGCGCTCTGACGTGGAGTTCATCGAGTTGATCGGTGACGATCTGGTCGCGGCGGGCGGTAAGCGCGTGCGGCCCACGCTGGTGCTGCTGGCCGCGCAGGCGCTGGGGGCGCGTCCGGGCGGGGCGGCGGGCGGCCCGGGCGGGTGGGGTGACGTGCTGGATCTGGGCGTGGGCGTGGAGCTGCTGCACTCGGCGTCGCTGCTGCACGACGACCTGATCGACGATGCCGATACGCGGAGGGGTCAGCAGGCGGCGTTCCGGCGGTTCGGGAACGTGGTGAGCGTCATGAGTGGTGATTTCATGCTGTCGCGGCTGCTGGTGCTGCTGTCGGGCCTGCCGGGCGGTCCGGTCCTGACGCGCATGTTCGGGCAGACGGCCAGCGTGATCTGCGAGGGCGAGGTGCTGCAGTTTCAGCTGGCGGCGTACCAGGAGTACGAGGTCCGCCATTACCTGCAGGTGATTCACGGCAAGACGGCCGCCCTGACCCAGCTGGCGGCGTCGGCTCCGGCAGTGCTGCTGGGCGCGCCCACGCACGTGCAGGAGGCCCTGGCGACGTTCGGGCGCGAGTACGGCATGGCCTTCCAGATGCAGGACGACCTGCTGGACCTGTCGGGCGAGGAAGCCGTGATCGGTAAGCCGGTGGGCGGCGACCTGCGCGAGGGCAAGGCGACGCTGCCGGTGCTGGCGCTGCTGGACGGCCCGCACGCCGACGAGGTGCGCGCCATTGTGGAACGCCGGGCCGCGCAGCCGGGGGACGTGGAGCGAGTGCGGACGCTGGCGGTGCAGTCGGGCGCGCTGGAGCGTACGCGCGATGAGATTCGCCGCCGGGCGCGGCTGGCGATCGAGGCTCTGGGGGCACTGCCGTCCTCGGAGGCGCGCTCGGCGCTGGAAGGACTAGCGCAGCGCGAGATCGAACGCCTGACCTGACGGCACCTGGCAGCAGAATCCAGGGAGAGATGGGCGGCGACTCCACACCGGGAGTCGCCGCCGCCCTGTTTGCGGGGTCCAGTTGTGCGGGTTCAGGTCAGGTGATGTCCTGCCGGTCAGGACGCCGGGTGGTGGGTCGAAGATGGAGTGGGCAGGGCGGTTCTGACCGCCGCAACCTGCCGTTTGTCAGGTCAGCGGGAAGCCCGGCGCAAGAATGATGCGCTGGAAACGGTTCATGTTTTTCGCGTGAGGAGCGCAGTAAACCGGGGTTGACGCCAGATTGAATACTGGATACAACTTGGGGCGTAAGATCCGTTCAGCCCACCCTGGCAGCGGGCCGACCGTGGCCTCGCACCTGTCTATGCGACTGCGGCGGGCCGTGTATGCTCTGGGGGCCAAACCCTCAGTTCACCACCCAGACTTCCCGGACCAGACTTCCCCGGAAGCACCCACCCCCCTTCCCCATCCGGAAGGACAAGGAGACCGTTCATGCGGGCATCAGGACTCAACTGGCAGGGGCTCATGGAGCAACTCCAGCAGGCACTTCCCCACTGCGAGGTCACCGACCAGTCCCTCGCGTACTTCAAATACCCCAAACGCACCGTCAGCGTGAACCTCCCGGTCCGCATGGACGACGGCAGCATCCGCGTGTTCCGGGGCTACCGCACCGTCCACAGCACCTCACGCGGCCCCAGCATGGGCGGCGTGCGCCTGCACGCGGGCCTGAGCGCCCACGAGTGCGAGGTGCTCGCCGCGATCATGACCCTCAAGGCCGCCGTGGCCGACCTGCCGCTCGGCGGGGCCAAGGGCGGCGTGGACGTCGATCCGGCCGAACTCAGCGCCCACGAGATGGAAGGCCTGCTGCGCCGCTACACCAGCGAACTGGTCGAACTGATCGGCCACAGCGAGGACATCCTGGCGCCCGATGTCGGCACCGACGCGCAGGCCATGGCCTGGATGCTCGACACCTACAACGAGAACACCGGCCAGACCAGCAGCGGCGTGGTGGTCGGCAAACCCCTGGCGCTGGGCGGCAGTTACGGCAGCAAGGACTCGCGTGGCCGCAGCGCCGCCCTGGTCGCCGCGCGCGTCCTGCGCGAGAACGGCGAGAGTATCGAGCGCGCCCGCGTGGCCGTGTACGGTTTCGGGGACGGGGGCCGCAAGGCCGCGCAGACCCTCGCGGCGGCCGGCGCGCTGATCGTGGCCGTCAGCGACCAGGACGGCGCGGCGTACGCCAGCAGCGGCCTGGACCTCGACGCCCTCAGCGCGCACCGCGAGGCGAACGGCACGGTGCGTGGGTTCGCCACCGACATCACGGCCGACGAGGTCATCGAACTGGACGTGGACCTGCTGATGCTCGCCTACGACTACGGCAGCGTGAACGCCGGGAACGCCCACGCCGTGCGCGCCCGTTACGTCGTGGAAACCACCAACCGCGCCGTGCTGCCCGACGCGGAACGCTTCCTGCACGCCCAGGGTGTCACGGTCGTCCCGGACCTGATCGCCAGCATCGGCGGGGTCGTCGTGAACTACCTCGAATGGGTGCAGGACGCCAGCAACTTCTTCTGGAGCGAGGAGGAGATCGAGTCGGCCATCGACGTGCGCGTGGACGCCGCCGTGGACGCCGTGCTGGAATTCATGCGCACCCGCCAGACCGACATGCGCACCGCCGCGTACGCCCTGGCACTGAACCGCCTGCACAACGCGACCGTCATGCGCGGCCTGTACCCCTGATCCCCCACCCCTGACCCGCACGCGGCCCCACCGGCCCGTCGCCCTGCGCCCCCCTGCTTTCTCCCCTCCGAAGGAGGCCCCACCATGACCGCCACCCAGGACCCCGCCCATCAGGACCCCGGCCACCAGCCCCAGAAGAAGTACGGCGCGCACGACATTCCCAGTTACCTCGACCCGAACAACCTCGGGCCGTACGAGATCTACCTCGAGCAGGTCGAGCGCGTCACGCCGTACCTGGGCAAACTCGCGTACTGGGTCGAGACCCTCAAGCGGCCCAAACGGATTCTGGTCGTGGACGTCCCCATTCACCTCGACGACGGCACCGTCGCGCACTTCGAGGGCTACCGCGTGCAGCACAACACCTCGCGCGGCCCCGCCAAGGGCGGCGTGCGCTTTCACCAGGACGTGACGCTCAGCGAGGTCATGGCGCTCTCGGCGTGGATGACCGTCAAGAACGCCGCCGTGAACCTCCCGTACGGCGGCGGCAAGGGCGGTATCCGCATCGACCCGCGCAAGTACTCCACCGGGGAACTCGAGCGCCTGACCCGCCGCTACACCACCGAGATCGGCCTGATCATCGGGCCGGAAAAGGACATTCCCGCGCCGGACGTGAACACCAACCCGCAGACCATGGCCTGGATGATGGACACGTACTCCATGAACGTGGGCCGCACCGCCACCGGCGTCGTGACCGGCAAACCCGTGTCCCTGGGCGGCAGCCTGGGCCGCGCGGACGCCACCGGACGCGGCGTGTTCGTCTCGGGTGCCGAGGCCATGAAGAAACTCGGCATGCCGCTGGAAGGCGCGCGGGTGGCCGTGCAGGGCTTCGGGAACGTCGGCGAGGCCGCGTCCCGCATCTTCCACGAGCACGGCGCGCGGATCGTGGCCATTCAGGACGTGACCGGCACCATCCACAGCAGCGCCGGCATCGACCCGGCCGCCGCGCTGGAGCACCTGCGCCGCACCGGCTCGATCCTGGGCCTGCCCGGCACCGAGGAACTGAAACGCGACGAGTTCTGGGACGTGGACTGCGACGTGCTGATCCCCGCCGCGCTGGAAAAACAGATCACGCTGGAGAACGCCGGGCGTATCAGGGCCCGCCTGATCGTCGAGGGTGCCAACGGCCCCACCATTCCCGCCGCCGACGACCTGCTCGCCGAGCGCGGCGTGACCGTCGTCCCGGACGTGCTGGCCAACGCAGGCGGCGTGACCGTGTCGTACTTCGAGTGGGTGCAGGACTTCAGCTCGTTCTTCTGGACTGAGGACGAGATCAACAAACGCCTCGACCGCATCATGAGCGAAGCCTTCGTGAGCCTCTGGGCCGTCAAGGAACAGCACGGCGTGACCCTGCGCACCGCCGTGTACATCGTCGCCTGCACCCGCGTCCTGGAAGCACGTGCCCTGCGCGGCCTGTACCCCTGAGAGTTGAAGGTCGATAGGTGATGGATGGTGGGTGATGGACAGCGGGAACGCCTCCATCACCCACCCACTTTTAACCATCAACTTTCAACCGTCAACCATTCACTGCTCCCCCTTCCCGGGGCTGCACGCGCATGGGCAGGCCGCCCAGCGGGCGCAGGCTGATGGCGGGTTCCAGGCGCAGGGGGCGCACGGTCTGGTAGGTGAAGGCCTGCACCAGTCCGGCCAGGACGGTCGCGGCTTCCAGGCGCGCGAACTCCCGGCCGATGCAGATGCGGCCACCGCCGCCGAACGGGAAGTACGCGTACTTCGGCAGGCGCGCTTCCAGGCCGTCCAGCCAGCGTTCCGGCTGGAACTCCTCGGGCGCGTCGAAGAAGCGCGGGTCGCGCTGCGTGACCCAATGGTTGATCACGAACAGCGTGCCGGGCGGGGCGACGTACCCGCCGACCGTCACTTCCTGCCGCGCCTCGCGCTGCGTGCTCCACGCGGCCGGGTACAGGCGCAGCGTTTCCTTGATGACGGCGTCCAGGAACGGCAGGCTGCGCAGGTCGCCCAGTTCCGGCAGGCGGCCGCCGAGTACGCCACCCAGTTCCTGCGCGAGCCGCTGCTCGGTGTCGGGGTGCGTGGCGAGCAGGTACAGCGCGAAACTCAGGGTGCTGGCGGTCGTGTCGTGCCCGGCCAGCAGGATGTTCTTCACCTCGTCCAGCAGTTGCGGGTCCGTCATGGGCTGCCCGCTGTCGTCCCGCGCCGAGAGCAGCATGTCCAGCAGGTCGTCGTGCGTGCCGCCCGCCGCGCGGCGCCCGGCGATCAGTTGCTTCATGACGGCGTCCATGTCATCACTGCCCCGCTGGAACTGACGGCGGGCGGGCGTGGGCACCCCCGCCGGGAGCGGCACGCCGTAGTTGCGCCGGAAGCCGGTCAGGGCGTCGTCCAGCGCCCGCGAGATGCGCTCGACCTGTTCGCTGTTCTCGGGGAGGCCCATCACGCTGCGCATCACGATCCGCATGGTCAGGGCCGACAGGTCCGCGCTGACGTCCCGCACGCCTCCCTCTGCCCACTCGCGCTGCAACGCCTGCGTCTGCGTCTGCATGACGCTCAGGTACCCCTGGATGCGGGCGCTGTGAAAGGCAGGCTGCGCCAGTCGCCGCTGCCGCAGCCAGAAATCCCCTTCCGAGAGCAGCAGGCCGCCGCCCAGCAGCCGCGCCAGCAGCGGGTCACGCCGCAGGCCCTTATCGAACAGGCGGCCCGTCTGGATGTGCAGCGTCTCGATGTCGGCCGGGTGACTCACCACCCACACCTCCCGCACGCCCAGCCCCACGCGCACCACGTCCCCGTACTCGCGGCTGGTGCGGGTCATGAAGCCCAGCACGTCCCGCATCAGGGCGGGCGCGTGGCCCACCAGAGGCAGGCCCGGCGGGCGCGGCGGCAGGGCGGTCGCAGAGGCAGTCATACCCGGAGTCTACTCAGACAGCCGATGGCGGATGGCAGATGGCGGGTCGAAGCCTGCACAGTCTCGTCCCTCCGGCCCCGCCTTCAGTACAGCTTGCCCAGCACGTCGTCTTTCATGACGAAGGAGTTCTCGCGGGTGGGGAAGGCGCGGGCGCGGACCTCGGCGGCGTAGGTCTCGATGGCCTCGCGGGACAGGCGGCCCACCTCGGCGTAGCGTTTGGCGATCTTCTTGTCCTCACCCTCGTACACACCCAGCAGGTCGTGCGTGACGAGCACCTGCCCGTCGCACCCCACGCCCGCCCCGATGCCGATGGTGGGCACGCTCAGGCGTTCGCTGATCAGGTTCGCCAGTCTTGCCGGAATGGCCTCCAGCACCACGCTGAACGCCCCGGCGGCTTCCAGCGCCACGGCGCCCTCCAGGGTCGCGCGGGCCGTCTCGTCGTCCTTGCCCTGCACGCGCAGACCACCCTGGGCGGTCGCGGTCTGCGGCATCAGACCCACGTGGCCCATCACGGGAATGCCGTTGCGGGTCAGGGTCTGCACGACCTGAAGGATTTCGGGCGTGGCGCCTTCCATCTTGATGGCGTCGGCGCCGGTCTCCTGAATGACCCGCACGGCGCTGCGCATGGCGTCCTGCACGCCCGTGTGGTACGTGCCGAACGGCAGGTCCACGACCATGAACGTGCCGGGCGCGCCGCGCCGCACTGCGCGGGCGTGGTGGATCATGTCGCCCAGCGTGACGGGCGCGGTGCTGTCGTAGCCCAGCACCACGTTCCCCAGGCTGTCGCCCACCAGGATCAGGTCCACGCTGGCCGCCTCGGCGTGCCGCCCGCCGGGGTAATCGTAGGCGGTGACCATCACCAGCGGCGCGGCGGAGTGCTGTAACTCCGGAATGCTGCGTTTCATGCGGGCAGGGTAGCAGGTCACGCCGCGCGCTTCTGGACTGCGCCCGGCTGGCGGCGAGGGCGGGTCATACGGATTCCGTCTGTTTCGTTGACAACCCGGAAGAGCGCCGGGCTGCCAACTCCACGCCCGGAACCCGCTTTGCTCCCACTCACTCTGCGGAGCAGCGCTACGAGTCCGCTCGGGTTGAAGGGTTTGTGCAAATCATTCAACCGGAGTCCGTATCAGTCCTCAATGTCGGTCAGGTTCATGGCGCGCAGTTCGGGGGCCAGGGCGGCCGTGACGGCCACGACGATCAGCGTGACCACGCCGCCCGCCCAGACGCTGCGGCCCGTGCCGAGCAGCCGGGCGGCGACGCCACTCTCGAACGCGCCGAGTTCGTTGCTGGCCCCGATGAACATGCCGCTGACGGCGTTCACGCGGCCGCGCATGTGGTCCGGGGTTTTGAGTTGCAGGGTGGCGCTGCGGATGACCATGCTGATGCCGTCGAACAGGCCGGCGGCGATCAGGGCGGCCACGCTGAGCAGGAAGTTCTGGGACAGGCCGAACACCAGCATGCACACGCCGAAGCCCGCCACGGCCAGCAGCAGGGTGCGCCCGGCCCCCACGCCGGGCGGGCGGCGCGTGGCGTACAGCATGACGGCCAGGGCGCCCACGCTGGGCGCGGCGACCAGCACGCCCAGCCCGGTCGGTCCGACGTTCAGGATGTCGCTGGCGAACACCGGCAGCAGGGCGACCGCGCCGCCGAACAGCACGCTGAACAGGTCCAGGGCCATGCTGCCCACCAGCACCTGCCGCGCCATCACGAAGGCCAGTCCGGCCTTGATGCTGTCCACGAACGGTTCGCCGGGCGTGAAGGCCGGGAGGGGCTTGGGTTTTACGTACGCCACGCACGCCAGCGAGACGGCCAGCAGCGCGGCCGCGAAGGCGTACGCCCCGGCCGGCCCGACCGATGCGTACAGCACGCCGCCCAGCGCGGGGCCGCTGATGGCGGCGGCCTGCCCGGCACTGGACCGCCACGCGCTGGCCCGCAGCAGCAGCTCACGCGGCACGACCTGCGCCTGGAAGGCCGGGAGGGCCGGGTCGGAAAAGCCGCGCGCGACTCCCAGCGTGAAGATCAGCGCCAGCAGCGGCCAGATGCCGTGCTGCGGCGCGTGCGGGGCGTACAGAGTGAACAGCACGGCGCACAGGACTTCTACGCTGATGGTGGCCAGCAGGATGCGGCGGCGGTCGTTGCGGTCGGCGACCACGCCGCCCAGCAGCGCGAGGCTCAGGGCCGGGATCGCCTCGACCAGTCCCAGGACCCCCAGCGTCAGGGGGTCTTTCGTCAGCTGGTACAGCTGGTACGCGACGGTCAGGGCGACGGCGCGGCTGGCCAGGGTGCTGGTCACGGCGGCGACCAGCATGGCGCGGAATTCCGGCAGGTGCAGCACGTTGGCGGGCAGGGTGGAGGCGGGCGCGGACTTCACGGCCCGCAGTGTAGGCCCGCCCCGGAACGCGGCCGGCCGGAGTTCCGGGGGTGTCCGGCCCAGCGGAACAACAGCAGTCCCCACCACAGCAGAGCGGCACCCGGCGCCCGCAGGTTCCAGGTGCCGGAATGCGCCGGGGCCTACCCGCCCTTGATGACCTCACCGTAACTGTGCAGCACCACATAGATAATCCAGCCGGTCACGGCCACGTACAGCCACACCGGGACCGTCCAGCGCACCCAGGCGCGGTGCCGGTTGAAGTACCCGCGCGCCGCCGGGGCGTCGATGTTCCCCAGGTTCCCGGCGGCCTTCAGACCCTTCACGGCGTTCCACAGGGCCCCCAGGGCCAGCGGCAGGTTCAGGGTCGCCAGGATGATGTGACTGATCAGCAACACGAAGTACGCCGTGCGCCACTCCTCGGGTCCCGCGTATTTCTTCTCGTAGCCCAGGCCCAGCCGGGTCAGGTACAGCACCAGGAAGATGGTCGCCAGAGATGTGGCGACGATCATGGCGCGCATGTGCGCTTCACGCATGCCGCGCCGGATGAGGTACACGCCCACGCACAGGGCCAGGCCGCTCAGGACGATCGTGATGACCGCCCACTGGTTGATCGTTTCCGCCATATCGGCCCCAGTGTACGGGCGGGGGTGCAGGGCAGGTGTCCGCCGGTACGGGGCGGCGGGGGACAATCGGCTGCCAGGGGGGGCGGGTAGAATGCGAGGCGCTGACCGCCGCCCCGCCAGGGTGCCCTGGCGGCGAGGAAGGTGAAACATGAGTGGAACGCTGACAGTTCCCCGCACGGCTGCGGGCGCTTGGCTCCCCCGGCTGGCCTGGGCGGCTCTGATCTACAACGTGCTGGTGATCCTGTGGGGCGCGGTCGTGCGCATCAGCGGGGCCGGGGCCGGCTGCGGGGACCACTGGCCCCTGTGTAACGGCGTGGTCGTCCCGCAGAGCCCCACGCTGCACACGGTCATCGAATTCAGTCACCGCCTGACCAGCGGGGCCAGCGGCCTGCTCGCCATCGCGCTGGTCATCCTGGCGTTCCGTTCCACGGGGCGCGGGCACCCGGCGCGCTTCGGGGCAATCCTGAGCCTGGGCCTGATCATCCTGGAAGGGCTGGTGGGCGGCGTGCAGGTGCTGCTGGGCCTGACCGCCGACAGCACCGATCCGGCGCGCGGGTTCGTGCAGGGCATTCACCTGGCGAACACCTTCCTGCTGCTGGGGGCGCTGCTGCTCACGGCGCTGTGGGCGTCGGGCGCGCCGGGCCTGCGGCTGCGGCGTCAGGGGCTGGTGGGCGCCTGGAGTTACGTGGGCCTGGGCCTGCTGCTGGTACTGGGCATGGCGGGCGCGGTCACGGCGCTGGGCGATCTGCTGTTCCTCCCGGCCGATGGCAGCACGCCCATCGAGACGGTCAAGCGTGACTTCGCGGTGACGGCCGGCGTGATCGAGAACCTGCGGGTCGTGCACCCCATGCTGGCTGTGCTGACCAGCGCGTTCCTGGTGTGGCTGGGCGTGTTCCTGCGCCGCGAACGGCCGGGCGCCGAGACGAACCGCTGGAGCGCGGCCGTGTGGGCGCTGCTGGGCGCGCAGATGGTGGCGGGCTTCGCGAACGTGGCCCTGAAAGCCCCGGCGTGGATGCAACTGACGCACCTGCTGCTGGCATGCGCGCTGTGGCTGGTGACGGTTATGCTGGTGTACCGCGCCCTGAGTGCGCTGCGGGTGCAGCCCCGCGCAGCGGGCCGCAGCACCCCGCACGCCGGGCAGGACCGATCAAGGGAAGTGAACGTATGACGACCGAATCCATTCCGGCGAACGCCGGAGCCCCACGGGCGCGCGCCACCTGGCGTGACTACCTGTCGCTGACCAAACCGAAAGTCATCAGCCTGCTGCTCTGGACGACCGTGACGGCCATGTTCATGGCCGAGCGCGGCTGGCCGGGCGGGTGGCTGCTGCTGGTGGTCAGCGTGGCCGGGTACGCCTCGGCAGGCTCGGCGGGCGTGTTCAACATGATCATCGACCGCGACATCGACATCAAGATGGCGCGCACGGCGCAGCGGCCCACGACCAGCGGCCTGATCAGCACGCGCAGCGCCGCGATCTTCGGCGGGACCCTGCAGGTGCTGTCGTTCGTGATGCTGTGGGTGTGGGGCACGCCGCTGGCCGCCTGGATGAGCCTGGCGGGCTTCCTGACGTACGTGGTGGTGTACACGCAGCTGCTCAAGCGCAACACCTGGCACAACATCGTGCTGGGCGGCGCGGCCGGGTGCTTCCCGCCGCTGGTGGGCTGGGCGGCCGTGACGGGCGACCTGAACCTGTTCGCGTGGTTCCTGTTCGCCATCATCTTCTTCTGGACGCCCGTGCACTTCTGGGCGCTGGCCCTGATGATCAAGGACGAGTACCGCGAGGTCGGGATTCCCATGCTGCCCGTGGTACACGGCGACAAGCTGACGGTCGCGCAGATCGGTCTGTACGCCATCTACACGGTGGTGCTGTCGGTGATGCCGGTGTTCTTCCGCGAGGTGGGCGCGATCTACTTCGTGGCGGCGGCCGGGCTGGGCGCGTGGCTGCTGGTGCTGTCGTGGCGGCTGTACCGGCACGTGATGGCCGGGAACAAGGTCGAGCGGCGCGTGGCCGTGCCGCTGTACCTGTACTCGATGCTGTACCTGGCGCTGCTGTTCGTGGCGGGCGCGGCGGACCGCATGGTGTTCGCTTACCTGCTGTAATCCTCCGCACGTGTGCCCTGCAGGTCCCATCCGTTTCCCGGTGGGACCTGCCTCATCTGTGCTTCATGGGGGGCGCGCCGGGGCGGGTAGCTACACGGCCCTCATGCACGGCGCGCAGCGGGTGGGCATGATGACAGGGTTCAGAAGCGCCCCCGCCGCGCCGACTGGAAGGTGATCAGGACACTTGCCCGTCCCTCATGGTGTCTCATGGGGGGTATGCCTGACCGGTCGGTAGAATTCGGGGCGCGCGTGCCGCTCTGGCAGAACGCACGTGGGCGTTCCGTGTGACGCGCACAACCCCGCATGACGCTTTAGACTGCAAGCAGAGGAAAGGAGTGAAGTTGAACACCACCAAACACCGCCACAGCGGCACACGGAGGCGACCCATCACGCGGCCCATCGCGGCGGCGTTGCTGGGCGCCACACTGCTCACCGGCTGTCAGCAGGCCAACCAGTCCCTGTTCATCGGGGACATGTCGTCTGCGTACAACCGCGAAATCTGGTGGATGAGCGTCTGGGCGATTGTCCTGTCGATCATCATCTTCGTCGGCGTGTCGTACGCGCTGTTCTACACGATCAACAAGTTCCGTGAGGACAAGCACGACGCGCCCCCCGCGCAGTTCCACGGGAACAACCGCCTGGAGGTCATCCTGGTGGCCGTGCCCGTGGTGATCGTGTTCGGCCTGAGCATCCTGACGGTACGCTCCATGGCGATCCTGAACCCCACGCCCGCCCAGGCGACCAAGATCGACGTGCTGGGCAAGCAGTTCTGGTGGAACTTCGCGTACCCCGAAACGACCAGTGACGCAGGCGGCGTGGTCACCAACGGCAACGAGATCATCATGCCGACCAAGCAGCCGGTCGCGCTGACCATCACCAGCGGCGACGTCATCCACGGCTTCTGGGCGCCGAACATCGGTGGCCAGCGCGCCGCCATGCCCGCCGTGAAGAAAACCTGGCAGGTCGACACCGACCGCGCCGGCGTGTACCAGGGCAACTGCTCGCAGCTGTGCGGCGGCTCGCACGCCAACATGCGTTACAAGGTCGTGGCCCTCGACCAGGACCGGTACAACACCACCCTGGCCGCCATGAAGGCCTACCGCGCCCCCGAGCCCGCCCCCGGCAGCGCCGAGGCGCGCGGCTACGCGCTGTTCATGCAGGGCAAGGCCAGCACCCAGGCCGTGGCCTGCGCCGCCTGCCACCGCGTGCAGGGCACTCCCGCAGCGGGCGCGGCCGGCCCGGACCTGAGCTTCTTCGGCACGCGCCGCACCCTGGGTGCCGGCATGTGGGAAGCCATGACCGCAGCGCAGTGGACCGAGCCCAAGGCCAAAGAGCAGCTGCACGAGTGGATCAAGCACAGCCCCGCCGTGAAACCCGGCAGCCTGATGCCCTCCTACGACGGCAGCGAGTACCTCAGCAAGGGCCAGAAACTCAAGGGCGGCGTCCTGACCGACGCCGAGATTGACGACATTTCCGCGTACCTGCGCAGCCTGAAACTGCCCGAGGAAGCGGACTACTGGAGCGGCACGCCCATCAACGGCGCGAACGCCAGCGGAGGCACCCAGTGACCGTTCAGCACGCACCACTTCAGGAGTCCAGCGCCCGCCCCGGTGCGTGGGCCGTCCTGAAGGACTACATGATGACCACCGATCACAAGAAGATCGGAACGCTCTACATCCTGACCAGCATCATCGGGTTCGCCATCGCGGGCCTGCTGGCCGTGGGCATCCGCCTGCAGCTGGCCGTGCCGGACAACACCTTCCTGGTGGGGAACACCTACAACCAGGTGCTGACCCTGCACGCCGCGCTGATGATCTTCTTCTTCCTGATTCCGATCGGTCTGTTCGGCTTCGGAAACTGGTTCCTGCCGCTGCAACTCGGCATCCGTGACGTGGCCCTGCCGCGCATCAACACGTTCGCGGTGTGGCTGTTCATTTTCAGCCTGATCCTGGTCATCACGGGCCTTGCCAACGGCGGCGCCCCCGGCGTCGGCTGGACCTTCTACTACCCCCTGAGCGTGGACGCCAACCAGACCGGCGTGGCCGTCCTGATGGTGGCACTCACCCTGAACGGCATCGCGTCGCTGCTGGGCAGCGCGAACTTCGCGGCGACCATCGTGAACATGCGCGCCCCCGGCATGAGCCTGTGGAAGATGCCCATCTTCGTGTGGAGCATCTTCGCGACCAGCATCCTGCAGCTGATCTCGCTGGGCGGCCTGACCGCCGCCGCGCTGGTCACGTACCTGGAACTGAAGCTGGGCCTGAGCATGTTCAACCCCGGCATCGGCGGCGTGCCCGTCATGTTCCAGCAGTTCTTCTGGTTCTACTCTCACCCGGCCGTGTACGTCATGCTGCTCCCGTACCTGGGAATCGGCGCGGAAATCGCCAGCACCATGGCCCGCAAGCCGCTGTTCGGTTACCGCGTGATGGTGTACTCGATCCTGGCCATCGTGCTGGTCAGCCTGCTGGTGTGGGTCCACCACATGTTCGCCGTGGGCCTGCCCGACTCCTGGCAGATCGCGTTCATGATCGCCACGCTGATCGTGGCCGTCCCGACCGGCGTGAAGATCTTCAACCTGATCGGCACCCTGTGGGGCGGACGGATCATCATGAAGAGCCCCACGTACTGGCTGGTGGGCTTCATCTTCAACTTCCTGATCGGCGGGATCACCGGCGTCAGCCTGGGCATGATTCCCTTCGATTACCAGGTCACCATGTCGTACTACGTCGTGGCGCACTTCCATAACGTGATGATGTTCGGCACGGCGTTCCTGGCGATGGGCGGCCTGTACTACTGGTGGCCCAAGATGACCGGCCGCTTCATGAGCGAAAAGCTGGGCCTGTGGCACTTCTGGCTGTTCATGATCGGCTCGTGGATGACCTTCCTGCCGCAGTACATCCTGGGCCTGCTGGGCATGCCGCGCCGTTACTACACCTACCCCGAAGGTAACTTCGCCTGGAGCGAACTGAACCTGATCAGCACGCTGGGCGCGGTCACGCTGCTGGCCGGCGGGATCGTCTGGGTGTGGAACATGCTGCAGAGCTTCCGCGCGCCCGCCACGGCCAGCGCCAACCCCTGGGGCGGTTTCACGCTCGAGTGGACGGCCGCCAGCCCGCCCGCCGCGTACAACTTCGCGCACGAGTTCCCCACCAACTTCCCCACCGAACGCCCCCTGTACGACTGGGAGCAGAGCGGTGAGACCCTGACCCCCGTGGACCCCAAGAGCATTCACCTGCCCGTGGACAGCTGGGGCCCCTTCCTGACCGCCGCCGCGCTGCTGCTGATGGGCTACGGCCTCTCTTTCGGCTGGTTCACCAACTACACCCCGACCGGCGGCCTGAAGCCCTTCTTCGACGCCGCGCCCGGCCACGTGTTCGCCTCGGTCGTGCTGTACATCAGCATCCCGCTGTTCCTGATGGCCCTGTTCAAGTGGGCCGGTACGCGCGAGTACGACGTGCCCGTCGCGCACCACCACCTGACCAAGTACGACAACGGCTTCATGGGCATGAGCTGGTTCATCATCAGCGAAATCGGCCTGTTCGGCGTGCTGATCGCCGGGTACGTGTACCTGCGCGTCATCGGGGCCGCCGAGCCGCCCGCGCTGCGTCCGAACATCTGGCTGGCCGCGCTGAACACCCTGGTGCTCGTCACGAGTTCCTTCGTGATTCACCGCGCCGAGCAGGACAACCACCACGGCAAGTACACCCGCTTCCGCCTGGGCCTGTTCATCACCCTGATCCTGGGCGCCGTGTTCATGATCTTCCAGGTGTACGAGTTCACGCTGTTCGGCGTGGAAAGCGACTGGAAACAGAACCTGTGGCAGGCGTGCTTCTTCACCATCGTCGGCCTGCACGGTCTGCACATCCTGATCGGCGGAACGGGCGTCGCCCTGCCCTTCTACCAGGCCATGACCGGCAAGATGGACAAGTACAACCACGGTTCCATCACGCCCGCCAGCCTGTACTGGCACCTGGTGGACGTCGTGTGGCTGCTGATCGTCGCCATCTTCTACGCCTGGTAACCTCAGACCGTAGAAGCGAAAGGGGACGCCTGAGAGGGCGTCCCTTTCGCGTTGTGTGGGAGGCATTGTGTGGGCGGCAGGTCGGCGCTGCCTGCGTCCTGCTCCCCTGCCGTGGGACACGTCACCCCGCTCCTCTCCCCTACCCTGGCGGGTATGACGGTGTTCTCGAGGGTGCTGACGGCAGTTCTTCTGGTGGTGGCGGCGGCGCTGGCGGGACTGCTGGTGTACCGGCAGGTGTCGCCGGGCGTGCTGGGTGGGGACGCGCTGGACGTACCGCTGGCCCTGCCGGCGCTGCCGCTGGTCAGTGACCGGGGGGCCGCGACGACGCTGGCCGCCTCGGACGGGCGGGTGCGGCTGGTGTTCTACGGGTTCGTGCGCTGCCCGGACGTGTGCCCGGTGACGCTGGCCAGCCTGAAGAACAGTGTGGCGGCGCTGTCACCGGAGCAGCGCGCGCGGGTGCAGGTGCAGTTCGTCACGGTGGACCCGGGGAACGACACGCCGGCCGTGGTGCGCGCGTACCTGGACCGCTTCGATCCGGCGTTCACGGGCCTGACCGGGAAGGCGGCCACCATCGACGAGGCGGCGCGGGTGATGTTCGTGGCGAACGTGGCCCCCATGCCGGCCGGGGATCACAGCGCGCACCTGAGCGGCGCGGCCCAGGGTGCGGGGGGCGCGCAGAACGCGGCGGCGGTCGGTGCGGGTGCGTCGGCGGCGGCGCGGCTGCACGGGGATCAGTTGAGTGTGGTGGACGGGCGGGGGCGGTTCGTGCGGGTGTACGGGAACGGGGCGGTGGTGGACGGTACGCTGGACCGCGACCTGCCGGGGCTGATCCGGGCGTACGCGGCCCGGTGACGCCCGGCCGGGGCGCGGCCGCCCGGCTGAAAAGACCATATTCCGCTGACAGCGAAGTTGCGGTACACTCTCTGTTATGACCGAACCGCTCGACGCCGCCCTGCGTCCCAAGACCCTGACCGAGTACGTGGGTCAGGAGAAACTCAAGGACAAACTCGGCGTGTACCTGCAGGCCGCGCGGGGCCGCAAGGAAGCGCTGGACCATACTCTGCTGTTCGGGCCGCCCGGACTGGGAAAGACCACCCTGGCGCACATCATCGCCGCCGAACTGGGCGTGAACATCCGCGTGACCTCGGGGCCCGCCATCGAGAAACCCGGCGATCTGGCGGCCATCCTCACCAACAGCCTGGAAGAAGGCGACGTGCTGTTCATCGACGAGATCCACCGCCTGGGCCGCGTGGCCGAGGAGCACCTGTACCCCGCCATGGAGGACTTCAAGCTGGACATCGTGCTGGGCCAGGGACCCGCAGCCCGCACCATCGAGTTGCCGCTGCCGCGCTTCACGCTGGTCGGCGCGACCACCCGCCCCGGCCTGATCAGCGCGCCCATGCGCAGCCGTTTCGGGATCATCGAGCACCTGGAGTACTACACGCCCGAGGAAATCGCCCTGAACCTCACCCGCGACGCGCGCCTGCTGGGCTTCGGCCTGAGCGACGACGCCGCCCTGGAAGTCGGGGCGCGCTCACGCGGCACCATGCGCATCGCCAAGCGCCTGCTGCGGCGCGTGCGCGACTACGCCGACGTGGCGGGCGAGACCACCATCGCCCTACCCCGCGCGCAGGACGCCCTGGACCGCCTGGGCCTGGACAGCGCCGGACTGGACGACCGCGACAAGAAGTACCTGGAAACCCTGATTCACCGCTTCGCGGGCGGCCCAGTCGGCGTGGACACCCTGGCCACCGCCATCAGCGAGGACGCCCTGACCCTGGAAGACGTGTACGAACCGTACCTGATCCAGCTGGGCTTCATCAAACGCACGCCGCGCGGCCGGGTTGCCACCGCGCACGCCTACGACCACCTGGGCCTGCCCATCAGTGGCGCGGACGGCGACCTGGGCTTCTACACGAACTGAACGGAGAGGGAGGCGGGGCGCAGGTTGCGGTGACATCGCCGGGCCCTGCGTCCCGCCGCCCCCTACACTTGGGGAATGAGTGAGTTGCAGGTACAGGTGTTCGGCACCCGCAAAAGCAAGGAGACGCGCGCCGCCGAGCGGTTCTTCAAGGAACGCAAGATCAAGATTCACTTCGTGGACCTGAAGGAGCGGCCCATCGCGAAGGGTGAACTGGCGCGGTTCGTGCAGAAGTTCGGCCTGAACGCCCTGCTGGACCTGAGCGGCAAGGCGTACGAACGCAGCAACCTCGCGTACCTGCGCACCACCGAGGACGGCGTGATCGCCAGGGTGATCGAGGATCCGGACCTGCTGCGCCTGCCGCTGGTGCGCGCCGGGAAGCACCTGACGGTCGGCGAGGACCTGGACGGCTGGAAGGCCATGCTGGCCGGATCGTGACCCACCCCGACCCGGTGACCGAGCGGCTGGCAGCCCTGACCGACTGGCGCGGCGACACCCTGCGCCGCGTCCGCGCCCTGATCCACGGGGCGCTGCCGGACGTGCAGGAGACCGTGAAGTGGGCCAAACCCACCTCGCCCGGCGTGCCGGTCTGGGAGCACGGGGGCGGCCTGTGTACCGGCGAAACCTACGCGCGGACCGTGAAACTGACCTTCCACCGGGGAGCCAGCCTGCCGGACCCGGCCGGGCTGTTCAACGCCAGCCTGGACGGGAAGGTACGCCGCGCCATCGACCTGCACGAGGGCGACACGCTGGACGGGGCCGCTTTCGGCGACCTGATCCGCGCCGCCGCCGCCGCGAACGCCGGGGTGAACGCCGCGAGAAAGCGCCGCTAGTCGTTCGGCACGGCCGCCGGGCCGTACGTGAGCAGCAGGACGCCCGTGCCCAGTTCCCGCGTGGCGAGCAGCGTCAGTGGCAGATTTTCCAGGGTGCCGAACAGGCGCTTGCCGCGCCCCAGCACGACCGGGAAGATCATCAGGCGCAGTTCGTTCACCAGCCCGCAGCGCAGCAGGGTCTGCACGAGGGTGCCGCTGCCGTACACCAGCAGCGGGCCGCCCGGCTGCGCCTTGAGTGCCCGCACGTCGGCCACCACGTCCGGCCCGAGGGGCGTGGCGTTCCAGCCGAGCGGGCCGGGCCGGGTGGTCGCCACGTACTTGGGCAGGGCGTTCATGCGGTCCGCGAACGCGCCCGTCGCGGTCGGCCAGTACGCCGCAAAATCCTCGTAGGTGGTGCGGCCCAGCAGCAGCGCGCCGCTGGCGAACAGTTCGTCGCGTTTGAACGGGCCGTCGTCCGGGTCGTAGGGCGCACGCCAGGGCGAGTGCTCCTCGTACACGCCGTCCAGGGACAGGAATTCCGTGACGATCAGGGGGCGCACGTCAGCCCCGCGCGGGTTCCCGGGCCGGCTCGATGCGGATGCGGGTGTTGTGGAAGGTGCTCCCGCCGCCCAGGTCGGTGAGGGTCTGCGCGGTCAGTTCATTGATGCTGCGGCCGTCCGGGGCGCTGAGGCCCCACCACGTGCCTTCCAGGATGGCCGCGCCGGGCTGCGCGGCGTCCGTGACCTTCACGCGGCGCTGCACGCTCCCGACCTCGCTGGTCAGGGTGGCGAGCTGCCCGTCGCCCACGCCGGACGCCTGCGCATCGTGCGGGTGCAGCAGCAGGTGCGGCTCGCCCCCCTCGGCACGGTTGAGGTTCGCCAGATTGCCGTAGGTACTGTTCAGGAAGTGATGCGCGGGCGGCGTGAGCAGCCGCACCGGGTACTCGGCACTCAGCTGCGCCAGCGGCTCGCGGTGCTGCGGCGCGGGGCTGAGCTGCACCTTCCCACTGGGCGTCTCCGCGCCATGCGCGTAAGGCAGGAACCCATTGGGGACGTTCAGGCGGACGCTGCCCTCGGCCTTCAGTCGCTCGGAGGTGACGCCCGAGAGCAGGGGGTGGTCGGTGGTCAGCACCTCCTCCAGCAGGTCGTCCACCGTCCAGTACACGCTGGGTTCCGTGATGCCCAGCCTCCGCGCGAGTTGCTGGAAGACCCAGGAGTTCGGCCGCGCCTCACCGGGGGCGTCCAGCGTGGCCGGGTTGTAGCCGAGGTAGTGGTGGCCGTAGCTGGTGTACACGTCGGCGTGCTCGGCGAAGGTGGTGGCGGGCAGCAGGTAGTCGGCCAGCCGCGCCGTCTCGGTCATGGCCTGTTCCAGCACGACGACCAGCAGGTCGGGGCGCTGCAATCCCGCGCGGACCCGCCCGGCATCCGGCGCGACGACCGCCGGGTTGCAGTTGTAGATGAACGTGGCCCCCAGACCCTGTTCGGGCCGCAGGGCGCCCGCATACTCGTTCATGTTCACGTGCGGTACGTCCGGGAGGATCAGGTGCGCGGCCCCCAGCCGGGCGCGGTTCAGTTTGAACGCCCCGCTGGTGCTCAGGGTGCAGCCCCCGCCCCGGTGCCGCCAGTCGCCAGTCAGGGCGGGAATCAGGGTCACAGCCCGCAGGTTCGTGCCGCCGTGCTCGTGGCGGGTCATGCCGTACCCCACCCGGAAGTACGTGGGCCGCGTCGTGCCGACCGCGTGGGCGAAGGCGCGGATCACGTCGGCGTCCAGCCCGGTGACCCCGGCCGTACGTTCGGGCGTCCACTCGCGGGCCGCGTCGCGCAGTTCCTCGATCCCGGTGGTGGCCTCCGCAATGTAGGCGTCGTCGGTCCAGCCGTGCGCGAACAGTTCATGCATGACCCCCAGTGCCAGCGCGGCGTCCGTGCCGGGCCGGATCTTCAGGTGCTCGTCCGCGAAGGCCGCCGTGCGGTTGCGGTACGGGTCCACGCACACGATCCGCGCGCCCGCCTTGCGCGCCGCTGTCAGGTGCGGCGTCAGGTGACTGTTCGTACTCAGGGAATTGATGCCCCACAGCACGATCAGGCGGGCGTGCGCCACGTCGGCGGGGTCCACCCCGAAGCGGGTGCCGTAGCCCAGACTCCAGGCCTCGGTGCCGGCCGTGGCGCAGATCGTCTCGTCGAGTTCCGGGGCGCCCAGCGCGCGGAACAGGGCGTGCACATGCGTGCCCTCCATCAGGCCCATCGTGCCGGCGTAGTTGTAGCGCAGGATGCTGCCCGCCCCGCGCGTGTCCAGCAGGGTGCGCAGCCGCGCGGCGATGTCGTCCAGCGCCGAATCCCAGGTCACGCGCTCCCAGACCGGCTCGGCCTCGGTCTTCGCGTTCACGCGCCGCAGCGGGTACAGCGGACGCTCCGGGTGGTTCGCGCGGGCCGGGTAATGCACGGTCTTGGCGCACGCGAAGCCCCTGGTGACCGGGTGCGCAGCGTCACCCGTGACCTTCAGCATCCGCTCCGGCCCGCCTTCCGTCTCGCGGCCCACCGTCACCTTCAGGCGGCAGGCGTCCGGGCAGTCCAGCGGGCAGGTAAGCAGCACATCACGCGAAGGGAACACGGGCAGAGCGGTCATGCCCGGAGGATACCCGCCCCGGCCCCGCACGGGGAGAGCCACTTCACCCGGAAACGGCCCGCGAGGTGGCGGCGGATGAACTGACAGCGTGACGCGCCTCCCAGCGCCCGATCGACGCCAGTCCGGAACGGAAGAACCGGCGGCCCGCCAGCTGACTTCCCCAGGTGCCCGTCAGGTCGGCGTACAGCCCCATGAACCACAGGGCGCGCGCCACGCCGAACGGACCCAGCGCCGCCCCGTCCGCTGCCGTCAGGGGCCGCGCGGCGCGGTAGGCCTCCAGAAAGGCGGCCCATACCGTCCAGGGCGTGTCGTCATCCGGGGCGCTGTTCAGCGCGTGATCCCAGCCGTACACCGCGAGGTCGTACGCGGCGAATCCGGGGCCGCCGCAGTCGAAATCGAACAGGTGCAGCTCGCCGCCACCGTCCACCAGGGCGTTCCCGCCGTGCAGGTCGCCGTGACAGGAGACGCGTGTCAGCTGTCCCTCTAGGGCCTCCAGCGCGGCGCGGGTTCGCCCGGCTGCCGCCTGAATCTCGCGGGCCAGTTCCGGTTCACCGGCCAGCAGGGGCAACACCCGCGCGACAGGCCCGTCGATCAGGTGCGCCAGATCCAGCGCGAACCGGCCGGCCGCTGGCAACCCCTCGCCCGCCGCGTGCAGCGCCGCCGCCGCGCGGCCGAAGCGGGCGGCATCCTCTTGCGTGGGCTGCGGTTCGCGGCCCTCCACCCGACCGAACAGTGCGGCCAGACGCGGCCCTTCCGGCGCGTTCAGCGTCAGCACGCGCGCGCCGTCCGGGTGCGGAATGACCCGCGCGGCCCCCACGCCCGCACTGGCGGCCCGCAGGGTCAACGCGTCCTCCCAGGCCGCGTCCGCCGGGGTACGCCACCCGCAGCGGTACACCCGCAGGATCGCCCCGCCTGCCGGGAGGCCGTCCACGCGGTATGTGTCGTTCAGGCCGCGCCTGAGGAACGTCACCTCTGGCGGCGCGCACCCGAACGACCCGGCCAGCCAGGCCGAGAGTGCTGCCGGGTCAAGCACGGAATGCAGAGCGGGAAAGGCAGGCGCAGGCATGCGTTCAGCCTGACACCCGCCCGGCAGGCCGGACATCCGCCAGATGGATGAGGCCCGTTCAGAACGGAGCGGGGATCGTCAGGGACCGGTCGAGGGCAGGGGCGGCCTGCCCCTGGAATATCAGGAGCGGTGTGACGTTGCGCGGGGGGCGCGCGTCAGCCGGGGTGGGGGATGACGTTCATCATCCAGTGATGGCCGTAGCGGTCGGTCAGTTGTCCGAAGGTGCCTTCCCAGAAGGACGGGCTCAGGGGGTGCGTGACCGCGCCGCCCTGCGCCAGCGAGTCGAAGACCTGCCGGGCGTGGTCGGGGTCGTGGCTGGTGAGGGCCAGGGTGACGCTGTGGGTGCGGCCCACGTCGTCGGTCATGTCCGAGGCGTTCAGGATCAGGGGGCCGGACGTGAGGCTGCCGTGCAGGATGAAGCCCTGCATGTGCGCGGGAATCTGCGCGGCGACCGGGGAGTCCGCGACGGTCATGAGTTCCAGGGTGCCGCCCAGGCAGGACTGGTAGAACGTGAGGGCCTCGCGGGCCTGTCCGTTGAAGCCGAGGTAGGGGTGCAGGTGCATGGGTGACCTCCCGGCGGGAGACGGTCCCGCCTGAATGTGGCAAAGCTGACGATACACGGTTAGCTTAAAACAGAATCAATCTTGCCGCAAGTCCCCACAGCGAACAGGGCGGGAGCCCCACCGCCTCCCGCCCGTCCCTCCTGCGGTCTTTACTTCAGGATGCCGCGCGCCACGAACGCCGCACGCACGGTGCCCGCCGCCTGCGCGCCGTACATGGCCTGGGCCGCCGCCACCGTGTGCCCGGCCGCCGCCGCGAAACTGGTGTCCGGCGCAAAGCGGAACTGCGCGTTGATGATCACGCGGTCCGCGACCCGCGCTCCCAGGCCCTGCCGGATGTCCCACAGCGCCCGCGACCAGATCTCGCCGTCGGCGTGCACCTCGCCCACCACGTCGCCGGGGTACGTCTTGTTCGTGTCGGCGCGGCGGATGCAGTGCGGGGTCGTGGCCGTGTACGAGGTGCTGTCCCAGTCCATCAGGCACGGCAGGGGCGTGCGCAGAGGCGCGCCGTTCGCGCGGGTCACGGCCTCGCCGACCGTCAGGGCCAGGTAATCCCCGAACGCCTCGCCGATACTCCCGGCTTCCAGGCTGGTGCCGAAGCCCGGCACCTGCGCGGCGTGCACGGCGTGCCCGTACTCGTGCACGATCACCTCGCCGTCCTCGGCGTCGTCCACGCCGCCCTTCCCGAAGCGGATGAGATCCGGTTGGTCCTTCTGGTATGAGTTGTCCACGCCGTACTGACTGACCTTGATCTGCTGCTGGTCACTGTTCACGGCGGGCAGTTCGCTGCCGAACCCCAGCGACTGGAGGTACTTCTGCGCCTCGGTCACCCAGTAGTACGCCATGACCTGCTCGAAGCCATCCTGATCGCGCGTGAAGTTGAACGGCCCCGCACCGTACACGGGCGTGCCCGTCTCGCTGACCACGCGGGCGTAACGGCCACTCAGGTACCCGCTGCCGTCCAGGTCGGTCAGCGTGACATTGAAGTACGCGCTGGCAGGCACGGCCTGGGCGCTGTCCCTGGCGTCCGTCAGGGCCTGATCCCCGGTGGTCTGCACGGGGTTCGGCAGGAACGCGCGGGCCGCCACCGAACCCAGACCCGTGGGGGGCTTGCCGTTCCCGCCCTGCGCGCTCAGGGTACCGCCCGGAGCCTGACCGCACGCGGCCAGCAGTGAGAGGCTCAGCAGTCCCGTCAGGGCCATCCGGTTCTTGAATTGCATGATGCGGGCAGTCTACCCCGCCCGCACTGGCCGTATGGTAAAGGCGGCCTCCGGGTCAGACGGTGAAGGTCACGCCGGTCAGCCGTTCAGACAGCGCCCAGAGGTTTGCGGCGTCCTGTTCGTCGTGCGAGCGTTCGTTCGACGTGACGCGCTCGGGGTTCCCGCCGAGTTCCAGCAGGCCGCTGGGGCCATAGTACGCGCCGCCGGTCACGTCCGGGGCGGTCGCGGCGTACAGGCTGGGCAGCGCGCCTGCGGCCTGCGGCTGCGCGAACAGGCGGTTGGCGAGGTTCGAGCCGTGACTGTCGCCCTGCAATCCCGTGGAGGCCCAGCCGGGGTGCGCGGCGACGGCCAGCACGTCGCTGCCGGCGGCGTTCAGGCGGCGTTGCAGTTCGTACGTGAACAGCAGGTTCGAGAGTTTGCTCTGACCGTAGGCGGGCATGGGCGCGTAGGGGCGGGCGTGCCAGTTGGCGTCCGCGAGGTTCAGTTTCCCGAAGCGGTGCGCCATGGAGCTGACCGTCACGATCCGCGCGCCCGCCGTGCGCTCCAGTAGCGGCATCAGCGCGGCGGTCAGGGCGAAGTGACCCAGGTGGTTCACGCCGAACTGCGTCTCGAAGCCCTGCGCGGTGCGGCCCAGCGGGGGCACCATGATCCCGGCGTTGTTCACTAGGATGTCCAGCCGGTCGTACCGCGCCCGGAAGGCGTCCGCGAAGGCCTTCACGGAGTCCAGGTCGCCCAGGTCGAGGGTCATCAGGACAACCTCGCCCTTCGGGTTGAGCGCGCGGATGCCCCCGGCGGCCTTCTCTGCTTTCTGGGCGCTCCGGCAGGCCATGATCACGGTCGCGCCGCGCTGCGCGAGCACCCGTGAGGTCTCCAGGCCCAGGCCGCTGTTCGCGCCGGTCACGACCACGACCTTCCCGGTCTGATCCGGTACGTCGGCCTCCGTCCACGTGCTGCCTTTCCGGCCCCGCGCGAGGTATGCGAGCGGCCCGGCGAAGTTCACGAACAGGCCCGCGCGCCACGCGTTCTTGCTGCCGTTCACGGCCTCCGGGCGGCGCAGGCCCAGGTCGGCCCACGCGGCGGCGAACAGCCCCACCTGTGCGATCCCGGCGGTGAACAGGGCGGTCTTCTGGGGGGTGGAAAGGTCGGTAAATTTCTTGATCTGCATGGGGTTCTCCTCGAGGGTCGGGGTCAGCCGAAGGTGACGGGCAGGGCCTTCACGCCGTACACGATCTGACTGGGAATGGCGTCCAGGGAGGCGTCCAGCGCGACCCGCAGGTCGGGCAGGCGGTCGAGTACGGCGTTCAGGGCCACGCTGGCCTCCAGCCGCGCCAGGGGCGCACCCAGGCAGAAGTGCACGCCGTTCCCAAATGCAAGGTGCCGGTTGGGCGTGCGCGCCGGGTCGAAGGTGCCGGGCTCCGGGAACTGGGCGGGATCGCGGTTGGCCGAGCCGATCCACGCGAGCACCGGACTGCCCTCCGGGATGGTCTGGCCGCCCAGTTCCACGTCCTGCGCGGCCACGCGGTACATGGACTGCACGGGCGAACGGTACCGCAGGGACTCCTCGATGGTGCCGGGCAGCAGCGTCCGGTCGGCCCGCACCCGATCGTACGCTTCCGGGGCGTCCTGCCAGCACAGCAGCGTGTTCGCCAGCAGGTTGGTGGTCGTCTCGTTCCCCGCGACGAGCAGCAGGATGCAGAAACCCAGCAGTTCCTGCGTGTCCAGGTGCTCGCCGTCCAGTTGCGCGGCGATCAGGCCGGAGATCAGGTCGTCGCCGGGGTCCGCGCGGCGCTGCTCGATCAGGCGGGCGAAGTACGCGCCCATCTCGCGGCTGCCGCTGGGATCGCCGGTCACGACCGCGTCGGACCAGCGTTTGAAGGCGTCCCGGTCCGTGGCAGGAATCCCGAGGATCTCCGCGATCACGATGACCGGCAGCGGATAGGCGAAGTCCCGGATGAAGTCCATGCGGCCTGCGCCCTGCACCGGCGACAGCAGTTCATCGACGAGCTGCGCAATGCGGGGTTCCAGGGCGCGCACCTGCCTGGGCGTGAAGGCCTGCTCGACCAGCGAACGCAGCTGCCGGTGCCGGGGCGGGTCGGTGGAGATGATGCTGGACGACAGCGCCGTCTGCGCGTTCTCCCCGCGGGGGCGGCCCCGCTCGGACGAGAAGGCCTTCCAGTCGGACAGGGTGCGCTGCACGTCGTCGTAGCCGAACACCATCCACAGGCCGGACTTCGGGTCGCGCATCACGGGTGACTGCTCGCGCAGGGCGTCGTACCACGGGAACGGATCGCGCAGAGAGTAGGGGGGCAGCGTGTGGGTCATGGGGTCATCCTTTCAGGGCGAGGTGGGCGGGCGGTGGCGTTCACCTGAAGACGTGCTGGGAGTGGGGAGAACCCACCGCCCGGAGCGGGAGCGCGCGGCCCCCGCTCTGGGCGGGTCAGTGGGCCGGGGTGGCGGGCGTCTCGCCTTTCGGCTGCTCGCGCATGGGCACCTCGGGCACGAAGGCAGTGATGATCAGGCCCAGCGCGATGATCCAGAAGCTCACCCAGAACAGGTGGCGCACACTCGCGGAGAAGCCGAGTCTGGTGCCCTGCTCGATCTTCGCGGTGAGTTCCTTCGCGGCGGTGGCGGTCGTGGCCTTCACCTGGGTCATGGTGGTGGTCACGGCCTGCTCGGTCAGCGCGGGAATCTGCGCTTCCAGGCCAGCGCGGATCTGCGTGGCGAGTGCGGCGGCGGCGGGCGTGCCGATCACGCTGGCGGGAAGGCCCGCCAGCTGGGTCTTCAGGGGTTCGGGGAGGCTCTGCGCCACGGTGTTCAGCGTCTGCGCGTTGCCGGTGGTGAGGGCAGCGATGATCTGCGCGGCCTGCGCCTCCACGGCGGTGCGCGTCTGGGTGG
The DNA here is from genome assembly GCF_028622095.1 of Deinococcus aquaticus. NCBI lineage: Bacteria > Thermotogati > Deinococcota > Deinococci > Deinococcales > Deinococcaceae > Deinococcus > Deinococcus aquaticus. The sequence continues at coordinate 613,559 of NZ_CP115165.1, forward strand.
GGAGGCCGCCCCTGGCGATCACGCCCTTGAGCTGGGCGGGCAGGGTGGTGTTCTGCAGGGCCTGCGTGGCGGCTGCCGTGTTCCCGCGCAGCGCGGCCTCGATGATGGTGTTCTGTTTCTCCAGCGCGGCCGTGATCTGGTCGGCGATGCCGGTGCTGCCGCCCAGACCCGCGCCCTGGAGCGAGCCCAGGTCCACTTTCTGCGCGGCCATGCCAGGGATCTGCGGCAGGTACTTCGGCAGTTCGGTGGACAGGGTCGTCGTCAGGACCGTGCCGAAGATAGCCAGGCCGATGGTGCTGCCCATCTGCCGGAAGAACTGACTGGCGCTGGTGGCCACGCCGGTCTGTTCGCGCGGCACGGCGTTCTGGATGGCGAGGGTAAAGAGGCTCTGCGCGGGGCCCAGGCCAAGGCCCAGGATGACCATGCGCCACACGATGCCGAACTGCGTGGTGTCCACGCCCACGCTGGTCAGCGAGAACGCGCCAATCAGCAGGATCACGCCGCCGCCGATCATGACGGGCCTGTACTTCCCGAGCCGCGCCACGAGCTGCCCGGACACGATGGAACTGACGATCAGGCCGGCCATCAGGGGCAGCAGCGTGAAGCCGGAGTTCGTGGCGCTGATGCCCAGCACCGTCTGCATGAACAGCGGAAGGAACATCATGACGCCCAGGAACGCCATGTTGATGATGAACGACGCGACGTTCGACACGCTGAACACGCGGTTTTTAAAGAGGGTCAGCGGCAGGATCGGATCCTTGACGCGCGTCTCGGTGATCAGGAACGCGATCAGGCTCGCGGCGGACAGGGCGAACAGGCCCAGGATGCGGGCGCTGTCCCACGCGTACGTGCTTCCGCCCCACGTGAGCGCCAGCAGCAGCGGCACGGTCGTCGCGACGATCAGCGCGGCGCCCAGGAAGTCGATCTTCCCGGTGCCGTTGCCCATGCGCAGCAGCGGCATGAAGCGCGTGACCAGCGCCAGCGAGATCAGCCCCAGCGGCAGGTTCACGTAGAACACCCAGCGCCAGCCCTCAATGGTGTGGCCCAGCAGCGTGGCGGTGCCGTGGTCGGTCAGGAAGCCGCCCACCAGCGGCCCGACCACGGAACTCAGGCCGAACACCGCGCCGAACAGGCCGGTGAACTTCCCGCGTTCCAGCGGCGGGATGATGTCCGCGATGACCGCGAAAGTCGTGGACATGATGGCCGCGCCGCCCAGGCCCTGGAGTGCCCGGAACACGACGAGCTGCGTCATGCCGCCGCCGAACAGGTTGCCCAGGAAGGCCTCGCCGCTCAGGCCGCACAGGGCCGAGCCGAGCAGGAAGATCGAGACGCCGATCAGCAGGATGGGCTTGCGCCCGAACATGTCCGAGAGCTTCCCGTAGATGGGCACCATGACGGTGCTGGTCAGCAGGTACGCGGTGGTGACCCAGGTGTACAGCGAGAGCCCGTCGAGCTGCGCGATGATCTTCGGCATGGCCGTGCTGACGATGGTCTGGTCGAGCGCGGTGAGCAGCATGACGACCAGCAGCGCGCCCAGGATCACGTTGCGCTGCGCGGGCTGGATGTCGAAACCGGTGAACGGGGCGGGGGCGACCAGGCTGGCCTCCTGGCCGGAGGGGGTGGCGGTGGTCACGGCTGGTTCCCGAAGGCAGTCTGCGCGGCGTGCGCGAGGGTCTGGATGGCGGCGAGCACCCCGGCGCGCTCCGGGGCGGGGATGTGCTCGAACAGCTGCTCGATGGCGGCGTCCACGGTCACGCGGGCCTGCTCCAGAAGGGCGTGTCCGGCGGGACTGACGCTCAGGCGCGTGCGGCGCGAATCGTCCGGGTCAATGCTGCGCTCGATCAGGCTCTTGCCGAGCAGGTCGTCGATCACGCGGCTGGCCATGTGCTTGGGAATCTGCAGTTCGCCGGCCAGTTCGGTCGGGTACTGCACGCCCGAGCGGATGTGGCCCAGCACCATCAGATCCTTGAGGTTCACGCCGTGCTCGCGTTCGATCAGGGGCATCAGGTGGCGGCCGAGCGCCTGGTTGAGTTTCCACTGGCTGGCCAGGAAGTGCTCCGTATCGGTCGCCGGGGCACGGGACGGGAAGGGTGGTTGCGTCATGCAACTATTCTAGAACCGATTGATTGCAAAACGCAATAGATTAAATATGCAATCAACCGCTGGGTGGACATGGCCCCGGAGTGACAGACCGCGCCGGACGCGCGAACCGGCCGGACGCGCTACCGCAGCTGCGTCCACTCCCCCTCGGAGATGATCTCGGTGACGCCGCCTACCACCTGAAAGGCGGTCTGGTCGTCCACCGCGTAGCACGGCCCGGTCAGGCGGGCGGCCCACTTCCCGGCGTTCTCCAGGGTGTTCCAGGGCAGCATCTCGACGTTCAGGTGCGGGAAGATCGAGAAGTCCACGAGGCCCAGTCCCTCGTCGCCCCCACCGGGCGGTGTCCACTGCACGAACTCCCGCCCGATCTGCGGCGTCATGACCATGCTGCCGGCGCTGACGCCCACCCAGACCGTATCCGGCAGGGACGGCAGCAGGTCGGCCAGCCCGGACTCGCGCAGCCAGTGGGCCAGGTACAGGGCGTCTCCACCGTCGACCAGCAGCACGTCCGTTCCCCGCACCCACGGCACCCAGCGCTCCCGATCCATGCCGGGCAGCGCCAGCAGTTCCAGCACGCCCACTGACTTCCAGCCCAGGCCGGTCATGTGGGACGGTGGATGACCGGAGATGAACCGCCACGCGGACTCCGGCGTGCACCAGGGATGCCCGTACTGCGCGGTGGGAATGCACAGGGCCGCGCATTCCTCGATGGGTTTGCCCAGCAGATTGACCAGGGCGCTGCGGATACTGGCGTTGGTGACGCCGCCGGACGTGAGCAGAAGTTTCATGGTGCCTCCCCTGGCGAACCCGGATGCCGGACTTGATGTCGGTGAACCCGTGATCCTGCACTGGCATGGGTCGGAACGGCGGCGCGCACGTGCCGGGTGGCCACGCCGACGCGAGACGGCCTCATTCGCTGAAGGCCAGTCCCCGCTCCCTCAGTGCCTCGCGCAGCAGCCCGAGCGCCTTCGGCCCCAGGCCGTGCAGCCCGGCCACCTCCTTCTCGGCGCGCAGCGCGAGGTCAGCCAGGGTGGTGATGCCCGCGTTCGCCAGGGCGCGTCGGGCCGGAGCGCCCACGCGCGGCAGGTCGTCGGCCGGCGCGGCGGTGAGCTGCGCGATCCACTGCCGGACGATGCCCTGCACAGCGTCCGCGTGCGCGGCCACGGCGTCCGGGTCACGCAGGATCAGTACCGCCCGGTCCGGCGCGACCCAGGCCAGCAGGCCCGCCGGGTCGTCAATGTGCATGACCAGCGGTTCGGCGCGCACCTTCGCCCCGGTGTGCAGCACGACCTGCACGGTCGATCCGGGCCGGAGTTTGAAGGTCGCGAAGTGATCCGCCAGCCGGAAGCTCGGCGCATTCCACTTCACCTCCTCCCGGATGGCCGGATCGGCCGCCAGGATCACGGCCCGCAGCTCCCCGATCTGTGCCCGGTGCGGGTGCTCCAGCGCGGCCAGGAACGCCGTCACGGCACTGTTCACGACCCGGCCACCGGCGCGAGACCCGACACGTCGTACACGTTCAGCACGTTCCCGGAGCCGGGGTAGGTCTGCGTGCGGATCAGCCGGAACTGCACCGGGGGGCGGCCCGTGAACAGCGGCGTGCCGCCCGGCCCGGCCAGCAGCGGGAAGGTCGTCAGGTGCAGTTCGTCCACCAGTCCGCGCGCCAGCAGGCCCTGCCACAGCAGGCGGCTCAGGATGATCAGGATGGGCGCCCCCTCGCCGGCCTTCAGGGCACGCACGGTCGCTTCGGCCTCCGCGACCTTCGCGGCGCGGGCGTTCGGGAACGGCGTCAGGTCGCCCGGCGTGACGTGATCGGACACGATGACCGTCTCGATCTGCGCAATGCGGCGCGCGAAGGCCCGGCGTACCGGGGTCGCCTGCGGGTCGCCTTGCACGCCCTGCCAGTACCGCAGGTTGTTCAGCGCGGACTGGTGCCCGGCGAGCAGCAGCGTCCCGGCGGCCTCCAGCACCTCCAGGTTGTGGTGATCGAACTGATCGTCGCCGTCGTAATCGGGGTGCCGGTACTCGAACAGGGGCACCAGCGTCCGGCTGGCATCCTCGTAACAGCCGTCCAGCGTGACGAAATTGCTGACGATCAGGGGCCTCATGGCGTCTGTGGATGGGGTACATTCAGCTGCCATGACACGCCGTACGGGTCGTTCACCCACGCGAAGCGCGGACTGAAGCCGTAGTCGGCGGGCGGCATCAGAATCTCGCCGCCGTCCGACAGGCCCGCGTACAGCGCCTCGAACCCGGCGGTGTCCGCGCAGTCCACGAACAGCGACGTGGACGGCGTGAACGTGAACGCATGCTGCACGGGACTGTCGGTCACGCGCAGCGCCAGCGTGTCCGTCAGGTGCAGGGTCGCGCCGCGCACGGTGCCGTCCGGGTGGTGCTCTAGGCCCTCCACGCGGGCGGCCGGGAACACGCGGGTGTACAGGGCCAGGGCGTCAGTGCACTGTCCCTGGAACATCAGGAAGGGCGTAATGGTCTGCGGCATGGTCATTCCTCCTTCAGGAGTGGGGGCGGTGGCGGTTGGCTATGGGCGGGCGCTGATCTGCTGCACAGCAAACCCGTTCCCGTCCGGGTCTTTCAGGAACAGAAACCCGACATGGTTCAGGTCGTCGTCCGGGGTGGCGGGGCGCGGGGGGCCGCCGAGTACCTGGATTGCCGGGGCGTCCACGCCGCGCGCCAGGAGTTCCTCACGGGCGGCGCGCAGGTCATTCACCACGAGCTGCACTCCCTGAAGAGAACCGGGCGGCATGCTGGCAGGCTGCGGCCCGAGCACGATGGAGCACCCGGAGCCGGGCGGCGTGAGCTGCACCAGACGCCGCCCGCCGCCCATCTGGAGGTCGTGATCGACGTGAAAGCCCAGCCCTTCGGCATAGAACGCCTTCGCGCGGTCGATGTCGGTCACGGGTACCACGACGACCTCCAGCGTCCAGTTCATGCGCCGCCCGACAGTGTCCCCACGGCCTTCGCCACGCGCCGCGCCCGCGTCTCCGGGTTCTTCGTGCCCTCCACGCTCAGGGTGTGCTGGCGTTTGCCGCTGTACGACAGCCGCGCGAAGGCGGCCAGTGCGGTGGGATTCGCGTCCAGCGCGGCCTGGAGGTCTTCAGGCACGTCCACCTCGCGGGGGGCCGTGTCGAGTTCCAGGGTGACCTGCACGCTGTCGCCGGCGCTCAGGCCCGCGTTTCCCCGGTGCCCGGCACTCACGGGAATCATGGAGCGCCCGCCCATCACGCCGATGGTGCTGCGGTACGCGTACCCGTTCAGGGTGACGGTCACGGCCGGTTTCTTCCCGCCGCCGAGGGCCTCCATGATCTCTGGCGGCACCTCGATGCCGGTCGCGGTCCTGCCTTCTTGTTTCAGTGTTGCGGTGAATGTGGGCATTGGCCTCCCCGGAAGCTCTGGTGCGGGCGGGTCACTGCGCGGCCCCGTACGCGGCGCGCAGCCAGTCCATGACCTCGGCGTCGAGCTGCGCGGGGTCACCGATGCGCACGCGGTGCGTGACCATGCTGTTCCACGTTCCGGCTGCCTCGAAACGCTCCGTGGCCTGTGCGTCCCTGCGCTTGATGCCCAGATCCAGGCGCGCGGCGGTGGGCTGCACGACCGCGAATTTCTTGCCGCCCCGCGTGAAACTGACGTACGTGTCGGTGGGAGCGGTGTCCACGTCGTTCCCGAAGGCCTGCACGGACGCCAGCAGCGCGTCGTAGGCGGGTTTCCACGCGGCCTTCTTCCCGCTGAACACGGCGGCGACCCGGTCGTCCCTGGGCGTGGTGGCGTGCCCGGCCCTGAGGAGCGCGGCGGCCACGGCGTTCGCGTGCCCGTGCCCCAGCCCGTAATCGCCTTTGAGCCACATCACGATCTCGCCGTGTTTCGTGAGGCCCCGGTCTGCGCTTTCCGTGCGGAAGTCCGCGACGGTCTTGCCGGTCTTCGCCTGCACGCTGTCCAGGTAAGCCTGAAACGACATCAGCGGGCACCCGTGCGGGCAGGGACAGGCGGGTGTGGGTAGGGCGGGACGGGGGTGGGACGACGCATACAGCCTCCTGATACGGATTCCGTCTGACCTGACCGGCCTGAACGGGCGAGCCGGCGCTGGCAGGCCCGTAATCGTGGGTTTCCGTACACTTCAGTTTAGCCTGGAACAGAATGACATGCAACAAGAAGGGCCGGGAATGAATCTCTCCCGGCCCCTCCTCTCCCCGGCAGCGCGGTCAATCCCAGATGGGACGGGCACTCTCGGGATTCGCCAGTCGCGCGGACTCGCCCTGCTCCAGCCCGGCGATGCGCTCCATGTCCTCGTCGGTCAGGCGCAGGGTCAGGGCGCCCAGGTTGCTTTCCAGGTTCTTGCGTTTGGTGCTGGACGGAATCACCGAGTACTCCTGCGCCAGCGCCCAGGCGAGCGCCACCTGCGCGGGCGTCGCGCGGTGCGCCCGGGCGATGGCCTGCAAGACCGGGTCGTCCATGACCTTCCCGACTGCCAGCGTCATGTAAGACGTCAGGTGAATGCCCTCGCCCCGCGCGAACTCCGCCAGCCTGCGGTTCTGCAGGTACGGGTGGATCTCGACCTGGTTCGTGGCGATGGGCACGTCACCCAGGATGGCGCGCGCCTGCTTCAGGCCCTCGATGTTGAAGTTCGACACGCCGATCTGCCGCGTCAGGCCCTGATCCAGCCCGTCCGCCAGGGCTTTCAGGTACTCCTCGGGTTTCACCGGGCCGTTCGGGGCGGGCCAGTGGATCAGGGTCAGGTCCACCGATTCCACGCCCAGTTTCTCCACGCTGTCCTGCAGACTGGCGACCAGACTGCTGCGGCCGTAGTTGTCGGGTTTGATCTTGGTGGTGATGAACAGTTCGTCACGGTGAATGCCGCTCTCGGCCAGCACCTCGCCGATCTCGGCCTCGTTACCGTAGCCCTGCGCGGTATCGATGGCGCGGTAACCGACGTCCAGCGCGTCACGCACGGAATCCATCACGACCTGATCCTTCAGGCGGAAGGTACCCAGACCGAACTTAGGAACGGAACCAAACTTGTCGATGCTCATAAGGCGCACTATCCACCCGCGCGGGCCGGGAACTCAAGGTGCGTGCCGCGTGCATGAAGAGAGGGTGACGGGAGGCGTCTGGTCGCGGTGTCGGCCGCTCCGGGCGGGATAGACTGCCCCTTATGATCGGAAAGACTTACAAGACGATGCTGGGTGACCGGGAACTGAGCATCGAGACGGGCAAACTGGCCAAACTGGTCAGTGGCAGCGTGACCCTGCGCTACGGGGACACCATGCTGCTGGTGACGGCGCAGGCGCGCGAGGAGCGCAGCACGCTGGACTTCCTGCCGCTGACGGTGGAGTTCGAGGAGCGTCACTACGCGGTCGGGAAGATCCCCGGTAGCTTCCACCGCCGTGAGGGTCGCCCCGGCGAGAAGGCGATCCTGTCGGCGCGCATCACGGACCGGCAGATCCGCCCGCTGTTCCCCAAGGGCTACCGTCACGAGACGCAGGTGATCATCACGGTCATCAGCGCCGATCAGCAGAACCTGCCGGACGTGCTGGGGCCAATCGGGGCGTCGGCGGCGCTGAGCATCAGCGACATTCCCTGGGGCGGCCCGACCGCCTGCGTGCGCGTGGGTCAGATTGGCGGGCAGTTCGTGTTGAACCCCACCACCGATCAGATGCAGCGCAGCACCCTGGATCTCGTGGTGGCGGGCACGCGCGACGCCGTGATGATGGTCGAGGCGGGCGCGCAGAACGCCAGCGAGGAGGACCTCGTGGCGGCCATCGAGTTCGCGCACGCCGGCATGCAGGGCGTCATCGACCTGATCGAGACGATGCGCGCCGAGCTGGGGCAGGAGAAGTTCAACATCCTGGCCGAGGGTGACCTGAGCACCGATCTGGTGCCCGAGGTGGCCGAGGCCGCCCGCGCCGCCGGTCTGCGCGACGCGCTGCTGACCGTGAAAAAGAAAGACCGTGGGATTCGCACGAAGGCCGTGCGTGACGCCGTGATCGCCGCGCGCGTGCCCGACGCGGACGCCGAGGGCGCCGCCGAGCAGACCCTGGCCCTGAAGGCGGCGTTCGGGAAGGTCGAGAAGCAGGAACTGCGCCGCCTGATCCTGGAAGACGACCTGCGCGCCGACGGCCGCAACAGCAAGACCGTGCGGCCCATCTGGATCGAGGCCCGTCCCCTGCCCCGCGCGCACGGCAGCGCGATCTTCACGCGCGGCGAGACGCAGGTGCTGGGCGTGGCGACGCTGGGCACCGAGCGTGACAACCTGCTCGTGGACGACCTGACCACCGACGAGAACGACAAGTTCATGCTGCACTACAACTTCCCGCCGTACTCCACGGGCGAGGTCAAGCGCATGGGCGGGCAGTCCCGCCGCGAGATCGGGCACGGGAACCTCGCCAAGCGCGCCATCCGCGCGGTCCTCCCGACCTTCGAGGAGTTCCCGTACGTGATCCGACTGGTGGGCGAGGTGCTGGAATCCAACGGCAGCTCCTCCATGGCGACCGTGTGCGCCGGAACGCTGGCCCTGATGGACGCCGGCGTGCCCATCAAGGCCCCGGTGGCGGGCGTGGCGATGGGCCTCGTGATGGAAGGCGAGAAGTACCGCGTCCTGACCGACATCCTGGGCCTGGAAGACGCGCTGGGCGACATGGACTTCAAGGTCTGCGGAACCGCCGAGGGCGTCACGGCCCTGCAGATGGACATCAAGGTGGGCGGCATCACCCCGCAGGTCATGCGTGAAGCGCTCGCGCAGGCCCGCGACGGCCGCCTGCACATCCTGGGCAAGATGGCCGAGGTGCTGGCCGCGCCCCGCGCGGAACTCAGCCCCACCGCGCCGCGCATCGTGAGCCTCAAGATCAACCCGGAACTGATCGGGAAGGTCATCGGGCCCGGCGGCAAGCAGATCCGCGAGCTGGAGGCCATGGGCGCGCAGGTCACGGTCGAGGAAGACGGCACCGTGCGCATCTTCAGCGCCGACGGCAGCGCCGCCGAGGCCGTGAAGGTCAAGATCGAGAGCATCACCCGCGAGGCGAAAGTCGGCGAGGAATTCGACGGCACCGTCGTGAAGACCGCGCCGTTCGGGGCGTTCGTGAACCTGTACGCCGGCCAGGACGGCATGCTGCACATCAGCCAGATGAGCGAGGAACGCATCAACGCTGTCGAGGACGTCCTGAACGTCGGTGACAAGCTGCGCGTGAAGATCGCCGGGATCGATGACCGGGGCAAGATCGACCTGATCCGCCCGGAACTCGAGGGCAAGATCGCGCCCCGCGAAGCCCGCGCGCCCCGTCCCGGCGGGGACCGTGGCGGCCGCCCGCCCCGCCGCGACTGATACGGATTCCGTCTGTTTCGTTGACAACCCGGAAACGCACCGGGTTGCCAACTCCACGCCCGGAACCCGTTTCTCTCCCACTCGCATCCGCTCGGATTGAATGGCTTACAAAGCCATTCAATCGGAGTCCGCATGAGGTTCACTGCGGTTCATGGTTGAAAGTTGATGGTTGATGGACGGGGGGCTGCGGCTCCCCGATTCTTCTGTCGCAGCCGTGCGGTCTGCTTCAGCGTCTCAGTACGCGGCCCAGCACCCGCGAGGTGCCGGCCGAGCCTGCGAGCATCACGATCAGCAGGGCGTACATCGGCGCGCCCTGGGTCAGCAGCACGCCCATCAGCGCGAAGGTCAACAGTTCGCCGGCCACGCCTGGCCACGACACGCGCGGCAGGCTGCGGCCCAGCAGGGTCACGCTGCCGAACGCCAGGACGGCGGCCAGCAGCGTGATCAGCCAGTGCAGGAAGCTCATGCGGTCAGTGTAGTGGGCAGGAGCCGCGCGGTGGGCGCAGATCTGTCAGCGGATGGTGGTCTGGAAGCAGATGGTGACGGTCTCCCCTGCCGTCAGGACGCCCAGGTTCACGCTCAGCCTGCCGCGTCCGAACGTGCTGCCCGTGTCGGTCAGGGTGGCGGCCGCACTTTTCAGGTAGGCGGTGGGGGCCGCGCCGCGCGTGACCTTCACGCCGAAGCCGGTGTCCGCGCCGGGTTCAGCGGCGTCGTAGGCGTTCAGGCTGGCGGTGACGCTGGCAGGGACGGCGTCGGTCACGACGTACCCGGTCGGGGCGCCCAGGTCCGCGCCGCCCAGGTTGCGGGTGATCAGGCAGTACTCCAGGATCTCTCCGGGCTTGCCGCCGCCGCTGGTGCCGAACGCCGTTCCCGTGCTGACGTTCCGCACTTCCTTGCTGACGCTGGTCAGGATCAGGCGGGTGTCGGTGGGGGCCGAGGTGTTGTTGCCGAGCGCCGTTTCGCCGGGCAGGGCGACGCTGGCCGTGTTCTGCACGCTGGTCAGGCCACCCGTGACCTGCGCCTCGCTGGGCGCGGCGGCCGTGACGGTCAGGGTCTGCTGGGCACTCCCGGCCAGGGAAAGCAGGGACCACGTGACGGTACGGGTGGCGCTGTCGTACGTGCCGCCGTTACTGGCGCTGACGTAGGTCAGTCCGGCGGGCAGCGTGTCGGTCACGGTGTACGCGGCGGCGGGCACGGCCGTGGTGTTCGTGACGGTGACGGTGAAGGTCAGGGCCTCGCCGGGCACGGCGTACGCGGGGCCGGTCTTGGTGACGTTCAGGTCCGTGATGGAGGACACGGTGTCGGTGTCCGAGACGGTGCCGGTGGGGGTCAGGTCGACCGTGCCGCCGGGCAGGGTGGCCGTGACGGAGTTCGTGACGTTGCCGCCCACGGCCGTGACGGTCGCCGTGACGCTCAGCGTGACGGACCCTCCAGCGGGCAGCGTGGCGACCGTCACGCCACTCTGCAGCGTCAGGATCGTGATGACCGGGCACGCGCCCCCGCCCGCGGCCACGCAACTCACGCCGGTCGTGGTCAGGCCGGTCGCGGCCGGGTCGGTCAGGACGGTGCCGCCCGCGCCGCTGGGGCCGTTGTTGATCAGGGTGATGGTGTACGTGGTGGTCCCGGCAGGGTTCACGCTGCTCACGCCGTTCGTCTTGGTCAGGGTCAGGTCGGCGGTGGGCGTGACGGTGTCGGTGTCGGAGGCCGTGTTGTTACCCGTGTTGGGTTCTATGGTCGTGGCGGGCACACTGATGGTAGCCGCGTTGACCACGCTGCCGCCCGTGGCCGTGACGGTCGCCGTGACCGTGAAGGTCAGGGTGCCGCCGGACGGAATGCTGGGCAGCGCCAGCCCGCTTTCCAGGCTGGACACGCCAGGCGACGCCGGGCAGGTGGCCCCGCCGGTCGCGGCCGCGCAACTCACGCCGGTCTTGGTCAGGCCGGCCGCGACCGGGTCGGTCAGGGTGGCGGCCGTGGAGTTCGGCCCGGCGTTACTGACAGTCAGGGTGTAGGTGGCGCTGCCCCCGGCGTTGACGCTGGTCACGCCGTCGGTCTTGGTGACGCTCAGGTCGGCGGTGCGGGGCGCCGTCTGGTCCGTGCAGTTACGGACCGTGAAACTGGAGGACTTGCTGGTGCGCATGTCGAAAGACACGGTGCGGTTGGCGTTGTTGTTCCCCCCGGCGAACCCGGCGCGCAGGGTCAGGGAGTTCACGTCCAGGTACACGGCGCCCGCCGCGTTGCGGGGGTCGGCGCTGGTGTTGTCGTTGAAGCCCACGTACGTGCTGCTCTGGCTGGCGCGGGTGCCGCTCAGGGTCAGGCGGGTGGGGCTGTTCAGGAAGACGCTGTTCGGGGAGACGAACTCGCCGTAATCGCTCAGGGGGTTGGTGGCCGACACGCCGTCGATGTCGAACGAGAACACTAGCAGGTCGATGGGCGTGGCGGGCGTGCTCGTGCCGGCCTGCACCAGGTCCACCCGGTACTCCACCGAGGCGTTGCTGTTGCTGGTGAGGGCCGCGCTCAGGCCGGAGCCCAGCAGGGTGGCGCTGCCCGTCACGGACAGTTGCGTGACCGTCACCAGCGCGTCCAGGCCGGTCGTCACGTTCGAGAAGCGGTACACCGCGCCCACGGTATTCGCCGTGCCGGACACCAGCGCACCCGCCCCGCTGAAGTTCAGGGAGGTCGGATTCGCGGAGTTCAGGACCGAGCAATTCTGCAGGCCAGTGCTGGTGGCGCTGATGCTGGTCGGGTCGCTGGCCGAATCGTTCGCGGTGTTCACCTGCCCGCCGCCACTCACGGCCGCCGTGTTCGTCACACTGGCCGGCGCGGCGATGTCCACGTCCACCGTCACGGTGATGGCCGGGTAACTGCCGCCCGCCGCGAGCACGTCACTGCGCGTGCAGGTCAGCGTGCCCAGCGTGCAGGTCCAGCCCGTCCCGCTGATCTTCCAGGCACTCAGCCCGGCAGGGAGGGTGTCGGTCACGGTCACCGTGCCACTGGTCGGGCCGGTGCCACTGTTCGTGACGGTCAGGGTGTACGTGCGGCCCAGGTCCGCCTGCGTCCACGTGCCCGTGTGCGACTTGCTGATTGTCAGGTCCGGCGCGGTCACGGTATCGGTATCGGTCACCGAGTTGTTGCTGCTGTTCGTGTCGGTCACGCCGGACGGCGCGGCGACCGTGGCCGTGTTGGCCAGGCTGCCTGCCGTGGCCGTGACGGTCCCGGTCACGGTCAGCTCGTAGAACTGCCCGCTGCTCAGGGCTGGCAGCGCGTACCCCGCCTGAAGCTGCGCGGCAGTGGGCGTGGTCCCGGCCGTGCACTGACCGGGCGTACTGGAACAGGCCACGCCCGTCACGTTCAGGCCAGTGATGGCCGCGTCGGTCAGGACCGCGCCGGTCACGCTGCTGGGCCCCGCGTTCGTCATGCGGACGGTGTAAGCCGTGCTACTCCCGGTGTTCACGCTGCTCACGCTGTTCGTCTTGGTCACACTCAGGTCGGTGCCCGGCGTGATGGTCAGGCGGTAATCCTCGACCTCGCCGCTGTCCAGGCGGCCCGTGGGGTTCTGCACGCCGGCCGTGTCGTAACTGGCGCGCAGGCGCACGTAGTTCGTGCCGGCGCTCAGGCCGCTCAGGCCCGACCAGTTCAGGGTGACGCTGGTCGCGCCAGACGAGAACGCCGCGCAGGCACGTTCAGAAGCGACGTTCCCGAACGTGCCGCCCCGGTCGAAGTCGATCCAGCCGCACACCTGCCCCGCCGCACTGGCCCCGCTGACCGGCACGGTCAGGCTGTACCCCGTGGCGGTGCTGGCCAGCGCCGGGAACGTCGTGATGGCGTCCTCATCGGCACCGTCGCCGTTCGCGCCGTTGTTGTCCGCACCCGCCGCCACGGCGCTGGGACTGGGCGTGACGGCCGTCCCACCGTTCAGCACGGCCGGGTTCTCCGCATCGACCGCGCTGCCCAGTTTCAGGTCGCTCAGCACGTGGCTCGCGGCGGCGGTCGGGTCGTAACTGGCGGGTGCGTCCCCGAAGTCCTCGGAGACGCTGACCGCGAAGTTGGTAGCGTCGGCGGCGAAGTTCATGTTGATGGTGCTGCCGTTGGTCTTGGTGGAATCGTACTGTCCGGCCGGGTAGGCGTTGGTGGTGCTGGTACCAGCCGCAACCTTCTTCGTTTCCGTGATGACTTCAAATTGCAGTTGACTGAACGTGCCAGTGGTCTGAACGCTGCCGCAACCGGCCGAGGTGGTGTTCGCTGCGGGCGTGCAACTGCTCTGAATCACGTCGTAGGTGTTGGCAGGTGTGCCACTGGTGACCAGAGTGCCCGTGCCGAAACTGGTCACCCCGATGGACGGCTGGCCGGAGAGTGTGGTGACCGAAAGGTTCTGGGGGGTGCCGACCATGGCCAGTGTGACTCCGCTGGTCAGCAGCCGGTAACGGGTTGCCACGCCCCACACGTCGTTCGTTCGTGTGATGAAGCCGCCCAGTCCCGTCAGGTGAAACACCGGGTTGGTCACTGGACGGCTGAAGTTGATAGTCAGGGTACCCCTCAGGCAGTCTCCGGTACTTCCAGCGGTGCCGGTGCTGCCGTAGCAGTCCGGATCGTCGTAGATCCTGGCAGTCTGCGAGTTGGCACCGCTGGTGACGGTCTGGCTAATAAACGAGCCGTCCTGCCGCAGGGTGGTGGAAAGCAGGTACAGCCCTTCCACATTCGCCGTCGTGAACGCTGGGGAGAAGCCGGAACCGGTGTACCCCGTGCCAGCACGGGACGACATGGGGTCCTTGAGCGTGGTGGTCGCGCCGGAGGCGTCACCTATGTAAAAAGAGTTCTGGTTGTTCGTGGTGTCTCTGCTGGCCGTCACGTTCACTGTCAGTCCTGAACGGAAGGTGGCCGCGCCGTTTCCTCCTGCGTACGTACCGACGTTCTGCTGTGTGCCCCGCGTGCCACTCCAGGTGGTAGGCGTGGCGCTCAGGTCGCCGACGATCTGGTAGGCCCCGGCCAGGCCGGTCACGGTCAGGGCGGCGGCGGTCAGCAGGGTGCGCCAGATCGGGCGGCGGGCCGGGCGGGTGGGTGAGGGTGTCGTCGTCACGGGCCACTTCCTTGCGTGCTGGGAATGTGAGGGTCACGGGCAGGGGCGTGCTGTCGCGGGCGGCTTACTGCACAGTTACCACGAAGTCGGCCGTGAGGGTAGTGCCGGGGGCGACCGGGTCGGGCAGGTTGTTGCTGTCGGTGTCGGGGGCGATGTCGATGATGGTTCCGGCGGGCAGTCCGGCGGTGGGGGGCGTGGCCGTCCAGGTGCCGGTGTTGCCGCCGACGCGGTAGATGGTGCGGGTGGGCAGCGGGTCGACGCTGAAGCTTTTCAGGGTGGTGTTGGTGGGGACGGTGTCGCGCAGGAACAGGGGCACGGGGGTGTTGTAGTTGTTCTTGGCGATGATGCGGTACGCGATGTCTTCCAGGGTGCGGGCGCCGGTCAGGCCGGTGGCGGTGTACCCGGCGGGGTTGTCGATGCCGTTGCGGGGGTCGCTGCCGGCCGTGACGCCGGTTTTCGCGGCGAACTTGGCGACGGCGACGTTCCCGGTGGGGGTGACGCGGATCAGGTCGTTGGGGTCGGTGACGCTGGTCTGGCTGTAGTTGCCGGTCGCGGTCTGCGTGACGGTGTAGTCGGCAGCCCGCGTGCCGGCGGGGATGGTCACGGCGGCCACGAAGGGGCTTTCGCTGCCGGCGGCCAGGACGGGCGTGATGAAGGTGTTGTAGTCGGGGCTGGCGGGGTTGGTGTTCAGGCGGGGCAGCAGGGTGGTGCCGTCGGCGGCGTAGTACTGGATGGGCAGGGTGGTCGTGGCACCCGTAATGGCGTCGGTGACGGTCACGCTACCGCTCAGGGCGTAGCTGTCGTTGTACTGGCCGTTGTTCACGACGTCCATGGGGAAGGCGGCGGTGGCGTCGGTGCTGACGCTGCTGCTGCCGTCGGTGGCGGCGCCGCTGGGGTCCACGGTCTGCACGGGGGTGGGGGTGGCGACCGCGCCGAGGGTGGGGGTGGTGTCTCCGAACTGCGCGGCGGGCGGCACGACCGTGTCGCGGGTGGAGTTGTTCGAGGTGAGGTCGGCGTCGCTCAGGGAGTCCGCGCCGATCAGAACGCTGTACGAGGGGATGGTGCCGCTGTCGTCAGGGTCGGGGAAGGTGACCTCGGTGCGGTACACGGACTGGGTGCCGCTGGGGACGATCAGGGTGGGGTACGTGGCCGTCGTGGGGTTGGTGGGGTCGGTGGAGGGCAGGATGACGCTGCCGGTCACGGGGTCCAGGAAGCGGACGGTCACGCCGGTGGCCGTGTTCGTGAAGGTGCCGGTGGCGGCGTCGAAGGTGTAGGCGGGGTCGGCGGTGCCGTCGGCCAGCGCGGGGAACAGTTGCACGCGGTCGTCGAGGGTGCCGCCGTTCGAGAGGGTGTTCGTGAAGACGACCGTGTCGGCGGTGGTGTTGGCGTCGGCCTGCGGGTACGCGATCTGCTCGTCGCCGGAGAGCCGGGCGATGGGCGTGCCGCCAGGGGTGGGGTCGGTGGCGGGCGTGCCGGGCGTCACGTACCCGCTGCTGGGCAGGACCGGGTCGGGCGTGGCGCTCGTGCCGGCCGCGACGGTGGGCACCGTGACGCTGCTGATGGGCGGCAGCAGGGCGGCGTTGCTGATGGGCACGCCGACCGAGTCGACGGGGGTGGTCGCGCTGCCGTTGGCAGTGTTGTCGAGGCTGGGGGTGTACACGGTGACGCGCGTGAATTGCAGGTCGGTGTTCACCGTCTTGGCCTGTTCCTCGTTGGTGGTGCCGCTGTCGTAGCCGTTGCCGGGCGTGACCAGCGGGTCGGCTCCGGCGGTGCCGAGCACGGTGCCTTCGGGGGACGCACCGAACACGCTGTCCTTGTTGATCTGCGTGGGGCTGGTGGGCAGGGTGATGACCTGCACGATCTTCACGACGCCCTCGTCGTTCTCGACGGCAGGCGTGCCGGGGTTGTCGAGGGTGGCGGGATCGTCGGCGGGGACGTTCACGGCGCTGCCCACGGTGATCTCGCTGCCACGGGTGCCGTCGGCGTTCAGGCGGTAGTACTGCACGGTCGCGCCGGTGTCGCTGCCGGTGGTGTCGGCGTTCAGGATGATGTTCAGCGGGACGTTCCCGTTGTTCAGCAGTGCGTAGTTGGTGGTGATGACCTGTCCGGGCACGGCGTTGGCGGTGACGACTGTGGTAGTGCCCAGCACGGTCTGCGTACCGCCGTCCGTGGTGGCGTTCAGGTAGGTCACGTCGAAGTCGGGCCGGGGCAGCACGACGGTCGAGACGGTGTTCGAGTCACTGCTCAGTTGCGTGGCAGTGTTGCGGGGATCGGGGAATTCGGCGCTGGCGGTGTTGGTGATGGTGGTGCCGGCCAGCGTTCCGGCGGCGGCTGCAGAACCGGTGGCCAGGGCGGCCAGCAGGGCAAGGATTCGGGGAGTGTGTTGCATGGTGGTTCCTCCGGTTCTGCGGCGTGGGATGGGGAGCAGCAGGGTTCAGGGTGCGAGAGGGTGTGCGGCAGGACGGCGACCGCTGGGCGGCCGCTGCGGGTGGAAGCGCCAGTGATAGGCGTCTCATGAAGGTTAGGCCAGTGGTTCTTACCTCTGGGTTGCATCTGGTGGTGCATGAAGAGGCGGCCAGCTGAAGGGACTGAACTGGCGGCGCTGCGTCTCAGCCGCACCCGGCGGCCTTTATCTAATCTTTGTAAGTGTTCCTGACAGCCAGATTAAGACCGTCTTCATGTAGCCAGGACAGTGACCACCGGACAGAGCCCCGGCCCACCCTGACACGGGATTTCCGCCGATTTTTTCATCAGGTGCAAGCAGATGAACTGTTCCTACCGCCACCCACCCATGGGTTTCATGAAAGGCCGGTCACCCTCGCCGGGGAGGGGGAGGGAGGGGGCTCTGCGAATCCCCGTCAGGGGCAACTGCCGGGCCGCCAGAACCCCGGCCAGCCCCATGCCGGAAGACCGGCACAGCGGGCTGGCGCAGGGGACTGGTGCGGGAAGCTGGTGTGTCTGCAGTCAGGTCAGGGGACTTCAGTTCAGGGGTTGAATCTCGTTCGGTGACGGGTCCGGGGTACCGGGCAGCGGGACCAGTTCGTTCGGGGCCGGCGTGACGGGGTCCGGGGTCGTGGCGGGATCAGGCAGCGGTTCCGGCGGGGCGGGGTCCGGGAAGCTCTGGCCCGCACCATCCTGGCTGGAGCCGTCCTGGCCAGACCCGTTCTGGCCGGAACTGTTCTGGCCCGCGCCGTCCTGCCCGTTTCCGGGCGGCCCGTCCGGCGCGGTCCCGGCAGGGAGGTCCTGCCCGCCCGGTTCCGGCGACTGCCCATCCAGTGATGAGCCGTCCTGCGAGGCGGCGTCTGGCCCCTGGGTGTCTGGCTGCTGCGTGTCCGGTTGCGTGTCCGTCTGCTGGGCATCCGGGGTGCCAGTGTCCTGGGCGGGCACGTCCTGCACTTGCGGGTCTGGCGCCTGGGTGGGGGCCGGGGCAGCCTGGGCGGGGGCGTTGCGGCGCGGGAAGAAACTGCTGCGGGTTCCACTGCCGCTGCCGTCACGCGCGACGACGTCCTGGTCGGCTTCCGTCTCGCGGAAGGCCATGTTCACCTGCCGCACCACGCGGTACGTGATGCCCGGCGGTTCCCGGAAGGAACTGGGGACCTGCCCGGCCAGCGCCCCGGCAACGGCCTGCTGCCAGACGGGCGTGGGAATCTCGCCGCTATACGCCCAGGACGGCAGCGATCCACCTTCCTGGCGGCCCACCCAGACGGCCCCGGCGACGGTGGGGGTCACGCCGGCGAACCACAGGTCCTTGATGTCGTTGGTGGTGCCGGTCTTCCCGCCGACCGGCCAGCCCGGAATTTGCGCGCGGGTGGCCAGTCCTCCCTGGGCGGCCGTCAGGTCGTTCACGACGCCGCGCAGCATGTCCAGGCCCAGCCAGGCGCTCTGAGCGTCCCAGACGCGGCGGGGTTTCGGGGCGGGGCGGGCGTACAGCACCTTGCCGCGCGGGTCCTCGACCTTGCGGACCAGGGTGGGCGCGTAGTACAGGCCGCCGTTCGCGAAGGTGGCGTACGCGGCGGCCATCTGCAGCGGGCTGGCTTCCAGCGTGCCGATGGTCAGGGACAGGCCCCCGTCGGCGGGCGGCGTGAAGCCCAGTTCGCGCAGTTTCGCCTCGAAGGTGGGCACGCCGAGTTCCTGCCCGATGCGCACGGTGGGCAGGTTCAGGCTGTGGTCCAGCGAGTAGCGCATGGTCACGTACCGGCCGGTCCAGCGGCGGTCGTAGTTCATGGGCTGGTACGTGCCGCTGATGGGCGCGTCAAGCACCGTGTCGCTCTGCTTCCAGCCTCTTTGCAGCGCCAGGGTGTACAGCAGCGGCTTGATGGAACTGCCCACCTGCCGCCGGGCCTGCGTGGCGTTGTTCCAGTCGTCGGGGCGGCCGTCCGTGAGTTTCTGCCCCACCAGGGCCAGCACCTCGCCGCTGTCCGGGCGGACCAGGGCCGCGCCCAGCGTCGCTCCGCCTGGCAGGTCGGCGGTGCGGCTGGCCTGCTCGGCCGCCGCCTGCGCCGGGGCGCTCATGCCGGTGTAGATGCGCCCCCCGGCGTACAGCGCCTTGCGGCCGATGATGGGCAGCAGTTCCTTCTCGACGGCCTGCAGGTAGTACTGGTTGGGGTAGCGGCGCACGCCCTCCAGCAGCGTCAGGTTCTCCCCGAGGCGTGAGGGACGTTCCAGCACGGCCGAGCGCAGGCTGCCGTCGTCGTTCCAGCCGATGCGCCACCCGGCCGGGTAGATGGGGGTCTTCCAGGCGGCGTCCGCCTCGGCCTGCGTGACCTTGCCGTCCTCGACCATGCGCGCCAGCAGGTCCTTCATCAGGGGCCGGTACGCCTGGAAGCTCCTGTAGCGGCTGTTCGGCGCGGGAATCAGGGTGGTCAGGTACACGCTCTCGGCGAGGTTCAGTTCGCCCGGTTCCTTGCGGAAGTACGCGTGCGCCGCGCCGGCCGCCCCGATGATGTCGCTGTTGCCGCCGTCTCCCCAGTAGATGACGTTCAGGTAGGCGTTCAGGATCTGGTCCTTGTTGAAGTTGCGTTCCAGCTGGAAGGCCAGGATGGCCTCCTTGAACTTGCGCTCGGCGGTGCGGGCGCCTTCCAGTTCGGCCAGCAGGGTGTTCTTCACGACCTGCTGCGTGATGGAGCTGCCGCCCTCCAGGTCGTTCTGCAGGACGCCCTTGACCAGCCCGCGCACGATGCCGATGTAATCCACGCCGTGATGCTGGTAGAAGCGGCGGTCCTCGCTGGTCACCACGGTCTTCTGGAGCCACGGGCTGATCTGCGAGGATTTCAGCAGGTTGCGGTTCACGCTGCCGCCGCTGCTGAGGCTGGGCGACAGGGTGCCCACCAGACTGCCCGCCCGGTCGTACACGCGGGTCTGCCCGCTGTACTCCAGAACGTCCAGATCGGACACGCTGGGCAGGTCGCGGCCCCAGGCGTACCACGCGCCGCCCACCCCCACCGCGCCGATCAGCAGGACGCCACCCAGGACATTGAAGAACTTCATCCGGTCCACTCTAGCGGGCGCGGCGCTCCGGTCAGGGGATGGGCGTCACGGTCAGGCCACACGCGGCTCAGGCGAGGCGCGGCCGTGAGGCCCTGAGCCGCGGGGACCGGGGTGGGCGGCAGCTGGGGGGCCGTCATGCCGGGCAGTATGCCCGCGCTGCCCGCCACGTCACATCCCCCCAAAGCATGAGCCAGGAGCGCTGAGCAGGGAGCGCTGAGCAGGGAGCACTGAGCAAGGAGCACTGAGCAAGGAGCACTGAGCAGGGAGCGCGGCGGTGGGCCGTGTGGCTGGGAGGGGTCTGGCAGCGGGTACCATGCGGGCACTCCCACTGCGGGACTCCCGGACCATGACCCAGACTGCCCTCACCCCCAGCGACCCCACCACTGTGACCCCCACGGCTGCGGCTCCCATACCTCTGGCCGAGACGACCCGCCGGCTGGCCCCCATCGTCCGGGCTGCCGGGCAGGCCGTCAGCGACTACCGCATGATCGAGAGCGGCGACCGGGTGATGGTCTGCCTGTCGGGCGGCAAGGACAGTTACACGCTGCTGGACGTGCTGCTGCACCTGCAACGCAAGGCCCCCGTTCCGTTCGAGATCATTGCCGTGAACCTCGACCAGGGTCAGCCGGGCTTCCCGACCGACGTGCTGCCCCGCTACCTGAGTGCGCTGGGCGTGCCGCACAGCCTGATCCGGCAGGACACGTACCGCGTGGTCAGGGAGAAAACACCGGCCGGCAAGACCACCTGCGCGCTGTGCAGCCGCCTGCGCCGGGGCGCGCTGTACCGCCACGCCCGCGAGATCGGCGCCACGAAGATCGCGCTGGGCCACCACCGCGACGACATCCTGGAAACGCTGTTCATGAACCTGTTCTTCGGCGCGCGCCTGAAGGCCATGCCGCCCAAGTTGCAGAGTGACGACGGCACGAACGTCGTGATCCGCCCCCTGGCGTACGTGCCCGAGGCGGACATTATCCGGTACGCGCAGGCCCGCGCCTTCCCGATCATTCCCTGCAACCTGTGCGGCAGTCAGGAGAACCTGCAACGCAAAGTCGTCGGCGAGATGCTGCAAAGCTGGGAGCGCGAGCATCCGGGCCGCCTGACGAACATCGCCCGCGCCCTGACCCGCGTGACCCCCAGCCACCTGATGGACCCCAGTCTGTTCGACTTCGCGTCCCTGAGTGTCACGCCCGCCGAGGGCGACCGGGCCTTCGACCCGGACGAGCACCCGCAGCGCGAGTTCCTGAGCGGCGTGCAGGAACTGGAAATGCTCGGCTGAAGCCGGCCAGCCGCCTGACGTGACAACGGGGCCACGCACCCTTCAGCGCGTGGCCCCGTCCTGTGGTGGGGGCGTCAGGTCGTTTCGGTGTACGCGCCCAGGCGGCGGAAGCGGGCGGCGCGGCCTGTTTTCAGGTCGGCGGGTGCCTGCTGCATCAGGTCGCGCAGGTGGCGGGTCACGGCCTCGCCGACGGCGTGGGCGGCCTGCTGGGGGTTCAGGTGCGCGCCGCCAGCGGGTTCGGGGATGACTTCCTCGACAATCCCGAGTTCCAGCAGGTCCGGGGCGGTCAGGCGCAGCGCCTCGGCGGCCAGGGGGGCCTTGCTGGCGTCCTTCCAGATGATGCTGGCCGCACCCTCGGGCGAGATCACGGAGTACCACGCGTTCTCCTGAATCAGGACGCGGTTGCCCACGCCGATGGCGAGCGCGCCGCCGGAGCCGCCCTCGCCGATCACGACGTTCACGACCGGCACGCGCAGGTTCAGCATGCGGCGGATGCTCTCGGCAATCGCCCAGCCCTGGCCGCGCTCCTCGGCTTCCAGGCCGGGGTAGGCGCCCTGGGTGTCCACCAGCGCCACGACCGGCAGGCCGAACTTGTCGGCAAGGTCCATCAGGCGCACAGCCTTGCGGTAGCCTTCGGGGTTGGCGCTGCCGAAGCGGCGTTTGATCTTGCTTTTCGTGTCGCGGCCCTTCTGTTGCAGCAGCAGCATGACGGGCACGCCCTGCCAGCGGGCGGGACCTCCGATCAGGGCAGGGTCGTCGCCGTAGCGGCGGTCGCCGTGCAGTTCCGTGAACTCGGTGCACAGGTGCTCCACGTAGTCCAGCGCGGTGGGGCGGCCGGGCGCGCGGGCCAGTTGCACGCGCTCCCAGCGGGTCGGGGCGGCCTTCGGGCCGGGGGTGTGGGCGGCGCGCAGGCGGTCCACCTCGGCGCGCAGGGGGGTGATGGCCGCGTCGAGGTTCTGGCCGGTGTTGCGGGCCGTGACTTCCAGGTCGTGAACGCGCGCCTCGAGTTCTTTCAGGGTGTCGAGGCTGGTGGGGTTGGTGGTCATGCGCGGGCCTCCTGGCGGGTCAGCAGGCCCAGCAGCGACGCGAGGTACTCGCGCTGCTCGCGGCGGTCCACGACGGCGTCCACCATGCCGTGCGACAGCAGGAACTCGGCCCGCTGGAAGCCTTCCGGGAGGCTCTGGCGGATGGTCTGCTGGATCACGCGCGGTCCTGCGAAGCCGATCAGGGCGCCGGGCTCGGCGAGGATCACGTCGGCGATGGTGGCGAAACTGGCGGTCACGCCGCCGGTGGTCGGGTCGGTCAGGACGCTCACGTATGGCAGGCCCCGCTCGGCGAGCGTTTCGAGGGCGACGGTGGTTTTGGCCATCTGCATCAGCGAGAGCGCGCTTTCCTGCATGCGGGCACCGCCACTGGCAGTCACGATGACCAGCGGCGTGCCGTACCGGGCGGCGTGCTCTGCGGCGCGCGCGATTTCCTCACCGACGACGCTGCCCATGCTACCGCCAGAAAAGGCGAAGTCCATGACGGCCAGCGTCAGGGGCACGCCCAGAACGGTGCCGGTGCCGGTCAGGATGGCGTCCGGGCGTCCGGTTTTCTTCTGCGCGCGTTTCAGGCGGTCCGGGTAACTTTCGGTGTCCTGAAAGGCCAGGGCGTCGGTGGGGTGCACCGAGCCGGACAGCTGCACGAAGCTGCCGTCGTCCAGCAGGACCTGCACGCGCTGCGAGGCGTCCAGGCGCAGGTGGTGTCCGCACTTGGGGCACACGAAGGCGTTGGCCTCCAGGTCACGGTTGTACAGCCCCTCTTTGCAACTGGGGCACTGGGTCCATAGGTCGGGCACGTCCGCGCCGGTCTGCTGCTGGGGGCGGCGGCGGCGGAAAAATCGGTCAAGCGCCATTCGGTGAGTCCTCCCGGATAAACATCCTTACCCGCGCATTCTAGTAGCCGACCCCACAAGAGTTTGCACCGGGTTCAACAGAACACCCGGCGCAGCAGTCAGTTCTCATGCGAGCCCCAAAAATGAACAGGTCCTCCCGGGGGCCGGGCCAGCCTTCTCATGTGGGTTCGCGCCTTGCGTGGTCGCTGTTCCCTGGGGGCAGGCGGGGGGCGCTCAGCCCAGCTTGCTTTTCAGGTAATCGTCCATCTGGGCCAGTTGCAGGTTCATGTCCTTCTGCAGGGCGTCCACCCGGCTGGCTAGGGCACTCACGTCCGCGCCCGCGCCACCGCGCGCCCCTTCCAGCACCCCGAACCGCTCATCCATGTGCGACTGCAGCAGTGCGAAGCGGTTGCCTTCCTGCTGGTCCAGGCTGACGCGCAGGGCCTCCATGTCACGCAGCAGCTTGGCGCTGTCCGCCTGCGCCCGCAGTCCGGTGATGCCCGCCCAGAAGTAGAACAGCAGCGTGCACACCGCCGCCACGATCAGCAGGATCAGTCCGATCGGCACCTGCCGGTACGTCACGAAGCCCAGGCTCAGCGTGTGGGGGAACATCAGAGAATTGGTGTTCAGCATGGCAAAAATCGCCAGCAGTGCCAGCATGATGATCAGGACAGTGGTCCGCATACCCTCACCCTAACACCCACCCTTCATGAGAGCCCGCGCGGCAGGTTGCGGGAATATTCACGCACGTACCCCCACACACCCCCCCAACCGGTCACGCCCAGGGGCCGGAGTATGCTGAGGCACTATGTCACTCGTCGTTCTGGTCACCCTTCCCCCCGAACGGGCGCATGACCTGGCCCGCACCCTCGTCTCCGAGCACCTCGCCGGTTGCGTGAATATCGTGCCCGGCCTGCTCAGCGTGTACCGCTGGCAGGGCGAGGTCGCCGAGGACCCCGAGAGCCTGCTGCTGATCAAGACCAGCGGCGAGCAGTACCCGGCCCTCGAGGCGCGCATCAAGGCCCTGCACCCCTACGAGGTGCCGGAAATCATCGCCTTGCAGTACGACCGGGCCCTGCCGGAATTCCAGAGCTGGCTGCGCGAAGCCCTGACCACACCGCAAAAAGGCTGACGCGCACCGGCTGACGACAGCGCCGCCCACAGGCTGGGGCGGCGCTGTCGTCAGCCGGTGCGCGTCAGGCGGGACTCATACGGACTCCGCTTGTCTCCCACTCGCTCTGCGGCGCAGCTCTACGAGTCCGCCCGGATCGAACGGTTTTGCAAACCATGCGATTGGAGTTCGTATCAGCTGAAGTTCGAGAGGATGACCTTCACGCCGCGCAGCTTGAAGGACATGGTGCAGCCCGCGAGGCTGTTCTGATCGGCGCTGATGGTGGCGTTCAGGCTGGCCTGGTTCGCGCCGCCCTCGGTCAGGGTCTTGATGAAGGCGTCACTCTCAGCCGAGGTGGCCTTCAGGCTCACCTGGGTGTCCGACACCGCGTAGGTGGCGCTGCCCGCCGCGACCGCGCTGCGGGTCAGGGTGAACGTCACGTTCGGCTGGTTGCTGAAACTGGCCTTGCCTGCCGCGTCCCCGACTTCCAGCGCCAGGGACTTCAGGGTCACGGCGACCGTGGCGGGCGCGGCGGCGGCGCAGGCGCCCATCACGACAGCCTCGCTGAATCCGGCCTGGAATTCCACGCCGTGCGGGCGGATGCCGAAGGGAATGTTGTCGGGGAACTTGATGTCATCGAAGGCGCTGCCGGCCGTGCTGTAGCTGACGGTGCCGCGCACGGACTCGATGGTCAGCGGCGAACTGGGGGCCAGGACCTTGCCGTCCAGGCCGGCCGGGTTCTCGACCGTCTGCGGGGGCACCAGAGCCCCGGCGATCTTCCCGCAACTGGCGAGGGTGGTGGCGAGGGTCAGAACGGCGATCAGGGAAACGGTGCGCTTCATGGGGCTCCTTGTGAGGCAGGGCAGAGAGGGCGTGTGAGGCAGGAACGGCGCGCCGACCATGAGGAAACGCTCAGGGAACACTGAAGGTCCGTTCGGCTATGAAGGCAGTCTAGGGACCAGCCCCGCACGGGGATGCGGAGCATTTCACAGCCGACCTTCATGACGTGCAGCCCCGAATCCTGAAAGAGTCCTGTCAGGGCGCCCCGTTCCGGCACAACGAACACGCCCCCGCACGTGGCGGGGGCGTTTCTGTGGCGGGCCCTGCAGGACTTGAACCTACGACCCTCGGTTTTGGAGACCGATGCTCTACCAACTGAGCTAAGGACCCTGGGACTGCGTGCGCGGGGCACGAGCGCATGCAGAGTAGCAGAGCTTTCCGGAGGGCGCAAGTGTGCGGGGCGTCCGCTCTGCTCCCACTCGCGTCCGCCCGGATTGAACGGCTCTGCAAGCCATTCAAATCAGATCAGGCCGCCGCCCAGCATCAGGCGTAGCGCGCCGAGCAGGGCGACCACGGCGTTCAGGGTGACCGCGCCCCGGTCACGGGCGAGCGAGCCGAAGATCAGGCCCAGCACAGCGGGCGGCAGCACGAACAGCCAGTTGAGCCAGCCGAGCAGCGGCAGGAAGCCCAGCACCAGGCCGATGGCGGCCAGGATGCCCAGGATCAGGGAGAGGGTTCTCATACCTGTCCATACGCGCTCTGACCGGCGGGGGTTGCGCGTCTGTTCCGCGCGGACGGGCGTGGGGGGTGGGGTGTAGCTTGGGCTGCGATGACTCTCAAACCTTCCAGATCGACTCCGGCGCGCCTGCCGGTGGGCGCGCGGGCACGGGCGCCGCAGGTGCTGGGCGCGCTGGAGGCGCTGTACCCGGACGCCCGCACGGAACTGGAGTTCCGCACGCCGTTCGAGCTGCTGGTCGCGACGGTCCTGAGCGCGCAGGCGACGGACGTGAGCGTGAACGCCGCGACGCCCGCGCTGTTCGGGGCGTACCCGGACGCGCACGCCATGAGCGCGGCGCATCCGGAGGACATCGAGCCGTTCATCCGCCGAATCGGGCTGTTCCGGGGGAAGGCGCGGAACCTCGCGGCGCTGGCGGGCCTGCTGGTCGAGCGGCACGGGGGCGAGGTGCCGAATGATTTTGAGGCGGTGGTGGCGCTGCCCGGCGCGGGCCGCAAGACAGCGAACGTGGTCCTGAGTAACGCCTTCGGGTACCCGGCCATCGCGGTGGATACGCACGTGGGGCGACTGGCGCGGCGGCTGGCCCTGAGCGTGCAGACCAACCCAGATAAGGTGGAGACGGATCTGCAGAAGCTGTTCCCGCGCGGACGGTGGGTGTTCCTGCACCACGCGCTGATCCTGCATGGGCGGCGCGTCTGCACGGCCCGCAAACCGGCGTGCGGGGCATGCGTGATGGCCGCCTTCTGCCCGAAAGTGGGCTTGGAGTGAGCGCGCCGGGGCGGGGGCAGTCGTGGCGGTTCTCGCCGCAGGTGTGGTTGTTCCTGGCGGCCGTGTTCTCGTTCGGGCTGTCGCAGGCGTTCACGAGTCTGTTCCTGAACTTCTACCTGCGGGCGCTGGGCCTGGGTCCCGAGTGGCAGGGCCTGATGAACGCGCTGCCGGCCGTGACACTGGCCGCCCTGAGCCTGCCGGCGGTGGCGCTGGCGCGGCGCATCAGCAACGCGCATACCCTGAAGGTCGGCGCGGTCCTGAGCCTCGTGGGCACGGCGCTGCTGGCCGTGGCGGGCGGGCCGGTGCTGGTGATCGCCGGGGCGCTCGTGCAGGGGGCGGGCGCGGCCCTGACGGTCGTGGCGTCCTCGCCGTTCATGGCGAACAACAGCGACGAACGCAACCGCGTGACGCTGTTCAGCGTGCAGAACGCCCTGATGACCGGCGCGGGCTTCCTGGGGAACCTGCTGGGCGGACAGGTGCCGGGCCTGTACGCCGCCTGGACCGGCACGCCCGCCGACGGCGTGGGTGCGCTGCGTACGGCGCTGCTGGTCGCGGTGGCGCTGCAGCTGGCCGGGTTGATCCCGGTCCTGGGCCTGAAACCCAGCGGGAAGACCGCCCGCGAGGGCCGCAGCTTCAGCATTCAGGAGAAGGGCACCATGGCGCGGCTGGTCGCGCCGAACATCCTGGTGGGCCTGGGGGCCGGGGCGACCATTCCGTTCCTGAACGTGTTCATCGAGGGGAAATTCCAGATCAGTTACGCTGGCCTGGGCACCCTGTTCGCCTGGACGAGCCTCGCAACGGCCGCCACGGCGCTGCTGCAACCGCTGCTGGTGCGGCGCATGGGGCCGCTCCAGGCGGTGCTGGTCGTGCAGGCCAGTTCACTGCCGTTCCTGGCGGTGCTGGGGTTCGCGCCGAGCCTGTGGCTGGTCACGGCGGCGCTGTTCACGCGCGGCGCCCTGATGAACGCAGCCGGGCCGGTGTACAGCGCGTACGCCATGAGCGCCCTGCCGGACCGGGACCGGCCCATGTACTCGGCCGTGAACGTGATCCCTGGGACCTCGGGTGGGCGGTCAGCAGCGTCCTGTCCGGCGTGGTGCGCGGCGCGCTGCCGTTCACGCTGGCCTTCCAGGTGCTGTTCGGGTGGACCCTGCTAATGTACGCCGGGAGTGTCCTGGCCATCTACCTGGGCCTGTACCGCCACGCGAACCGCACCGCTTCCGCGCCCGCCGCCTCACCGCCCGCGTGACCCCTTCACCCGGCCGGGGGGGTAGACTGCCAGTGATGAGTGACTCCTCCCCCCTTCGCCGCCTGCACCACGTTCAGGAACTTGATCTGAACCTTGATCGCCTGCGCGATGAGGAAAGCAACATTCCTGACGAGCTGCGCGCCGCCCGCGCCGAACAGGAACGACTGAACAACGAACTCGAAGACACCGAGATCACCCTCGAAGGCGTCGACAAACGCGTCCGGCAGCAGGAACTCGACCTGGCCGGCACGCGCGAACAGATCGCCCGCGCCGAGGAGGAACAGGAGAAGAACGCCTTCGACGCCCGCGCGCAGTCCCAGTACGGCAGCCGCATCCAGATGCTCAGCGAACGCGCCGACGAGATGGAAGAAGACCTCGTGCCGCTGCGCGAGCGCCAGCGCGAACTGAACGAACGCGCCGCCGACCTGCGCACCCAGCACCGCGCCCTGCGCCCCAACCTGAACACCCTGGAAGAACAGGACGACGCCCGCGTGCAGGACCTGCGCGCCCAGGGCGAAGCGGACCGCCAGGAACGCGCCCGCCTCGCCGGGGAACTCGACACCCGCACCGTGCGCGAGTACGACATGATCCGCCGCGCCAAGAAGGGCCTGGGCGTCGTGGAGATCAAGGCCGGACGCTGCAGCGGCTGCAACGTCATGCTGCCCGTCAACGTGCAGCAGAAAGCCGCGCTGGGCAAACTGCCGCCCGTGAAGTGCCCCAGCTGCGGCCGCTTCCTGATCCGCCTCGACCTCGCGTAAGCAGGCCAGACAGCACCCCCACCCCGCCGCGTGGCAGGGTGGGGGTCTGTGTTAGGGGATGGGGATCGCCGTCATACGGATTCCGTCTGTTTCGTTAACAACCCGGAAGGATGCCGGGTTGCCAACTCCACGCCCGGAATCCTCTTTGCTCCCACTCGCTCCGCTCGGATTGAACGGTTTTGGCAAACCATTCAATCGGAGTCCGCATCAGAACTCGTCGCGTTCGAACACCGCGCGGATCTGCTCTCGCGTCAGGCCCTGTCCCAGCAGGATCAGCAGTAGCAGCCGGGCCTTGTGGGCGTTCAGGAAACTGGCGGGGATCGCGCCGGCCTCGACTAGGGTCGCGCCGCCCCCCGCGTACCCGTATACGGGCAGGACCGGCCCGGCGTGCGTGCGGGTGGCGATGATCACAGGCTTGTCGGTCGCGCGGATCAGGGGCAGCAGTTCGGCCGGGAGGTTCCCGGTCCCCAGGGCCGCGATGACCAGCCCGTCGGCGCGCTGCGCGGCCTCGGCGTAGCCCTCGCCGGTCCAGCCGGCGTAGGCGTACAGGATTTCCACGCGGGCGTTCAGGTGCGCGGGGCGGTACGTGGCGCGGGGTTCGGGCCGCGCGAAGTAGTGCAGGCGGGGCGTGCGGCCCTCGCGGTCGATGCGGCCGATGGGGCCGGGGTACCCGCCGAAGGCGTCCACGGCGGTCGTGTGGATCTTCGTGACGGTCCGCGCGTCGAAGATGTCCCCGCCGATCACCACGAGCGGCCCGCGCTCGCGGCTGCTGGGGTGCAGGGCGACGTGCGCGGCGTCCAGCAGGTTGGCCGGGCCGTCCCAGCTGACTTCCTCGGCGTGGCGCATGCTGCCGGTCAGGACGACCGGGACGGGCACGTTCAATGTGAGGTGCAGCGCGAACGCCGTTTCCTCCAGGGTGTCGGTGCCGTGCGTGACCACGATGCCGTCGTGGTCGGGGGCGAGCGTCTCGATCAGCGCGGCCAGTTGCCCCATGTGCGCGGGGGTCATGTGCGGGCTGGGCAGACTGAAGGGCTGCACGTCGTGCACCTGCACGCCGTCCAGGCCGGGCACGCTGGGCGCCTGCTGCGGCGTCAGGCCGCGCCCGTCGGGGCTGGGGCGGCTGGCGATGGTGCCGCCCGTATGAATGACCGCGAGTCTGGGTGGGGTGGACATGCCCGTGATGCTAGAGCAACCGCGCCCCGCCGCTCCCCGGTCTGTCCGGACGGGCGGCGGAGCGCGGTCTGCGGGTCCGGTTCTGAGGTCCGGGTCAGCGGCGGCGCAGTCTGGCCCACACGAACGACAGACCGAACACGGCCAGCGTCAGTGGGAGCTCGGCGCTCAGGGCGGCGTTCAGGGGCGTGCCGGCGGCGGTGCGCTGCCACAGACCGATGCCCAGCCACAGCAGCGCGGCGGCCAGGGCAATGGCCAGGGGTGGCAGGCGGTTCATGCCCCTCAGCTGTGAGCGGCATCGATCAGGGCCTGAGCGCCCTGGGCGAGCATGTCGCTGGCCAGTTCGGCGCCCATGTCGGCGCACTCGCCGGGGTCGCCCTGCGTGGTGGCGCGGATGACCTGCGAGCCGTCCAGCGCCGCAACCCAGCCTTCGAGGGTCAGGATACCGCCCTTGACGCTGGCGTGCGCGCCGACGGGGGCCATGCAGCCCGCGCCGAGGCCCGCGAGGAATTCGCGTTCGGCGGTGATGCGGTCGTCGGTGGTGTGGTCGTGAATGGCGTACGCGACCTCGATGGTCAGGTCGTCGTCCGAGCGGGTCTCCAGGGCCAGGGCGCCCTGGCCGGGGGCGGGCAGCATGATGTCGGGTTCCACGAACTCGTCGATGCGGTGGCGCATCTCGGTGCGGATCAGGCCGGCGGCGGCGAGGATGATGGCGTCGTACTCGTCGCCGGCCAGCGCGGCGAGGCGCGTGTCGATGTTGCCGCGCAGGTCCACGACCTGCAGGTCCGGGCGGTACGACAGCAGGAAGGCCTTGCGGCGCACACTGCTGGTGCCGATGCGCGCGCCGTGCGGCAGGTCCGCGAGGCGTTTACGGCCTTCCTTGCCGATCAGGACGTCGCGGGCGTCCACGCGGCGAGGAATGGAACTGACTTCCAGGCCTTCGGGTTGCTCGGTGGGCAGGTCCTTGAGAGAGTGCACGGCAATATCGATGCGTTTTGCCGCCAGGGCCTCCTCGATCTCGGTGATCCAGAAGCCCTTATCGCCCTTCTGGGCCATGGCCGCGAGGCTGCCGCGGTTGCGGTCGCCTTTCGTGCTGATGGTCTGAATGCGGAAGTCTGTGTCCGGCCATTCTTCCTTCAGGCGGCCAACCACCCACTGGGTCTGTGCGAGCGCGAGAGTACTGCCGCGCGTTCCTACCGTCACCATGCGCATAACCCGCACATTATACGGGTTGGCGGGTACGAATCGTCCCGGATGGGGCGGACATGAAGGTCAGGGGGCGGGCCGCTGCGTGCGGGGCGGGCCTTTTCTGGCGCTGGGAGCGTGCAGAATGCAGGCATGACTTTCCCGGCAGGGTTCGTGTGGGGTGTGTCCACGGCGGCGTATCAGATCGAGGGTGGCGGCGAGGCGGGGGGCGGCGGGGGCCGGGGGAGCGTGTGGGACCTGTTCAGCTGGGCGCGCGGCGTGCCCGGAGGCGAGGCAGCCAGCGGGCACGAGGGGCTCTGGCCGCGTGACCTGGACCTGCTGCGCGACCTGGGCGTGGGTGCGTACCGGTTCAGCGTGGCGTGGTCGCGGGTGCAGCCGGGCGGGCGTGGGCGGGCCAGCGTGCCCGGACTGGCCTTCTACGACCGCCTGACCGATGAGCTGCTGGGCCGGGGCGTGCAGCCGTGGGCGGCGCTGCACCACTGGGATCTACCGCAGGCCCTTCAGGACGCGGGCGGGTGGCTGGCCCGCGACACGGCGTACCGTTTCGAGGAGTACGCCTCGCTGGTCGGTGAGCGCCTCGCGGACCGCGCGGCGGCGTTCGTGACGCTCACGGACCCGTTCACGGTGACGGCGCAGGGGCATGTGCTGGGCACGCACGCGCCGGGGCTGCGGCTGGGCCTGGACGCCTTCCCGGCGGCGCACCACCAGCTGCTGGCGCACGGGCTGGCGGTGCGGGCGCTGCGCGAGGCGGGCGCGCGGCAGGTGGGCCTGGCGAACGGGTACGCCCCGGCGTGGCCCGCCACGGACCGCGACGAACGGGCCGCGACCCTGATGAGCACCCTGCGCGGCGACCTGTTCACGGACCCCCTGCTGCGCGGCGAGTACCCGGCCACGCTGCTGAACCTGCTGTCCGAGCGCGCGCCGCAGGTGCTGGAGGCGGTGCAGGCCGGCGATCACGCGGTCATGGCCGCGCCGCTGGATTTCCTGGGCGTGCACTACACCCAGCCGGACTGGGTGCGCGCCAGCAGCGGCACCCTGCTGGGGCTGGAGGTCGGGCACGTCCCGGACCGCGAGCGCACAGCGTCCGGCGCAGCGGTCGTGCCGGAGGGCCTGACGCAGACGCTGACCGGCCTGAAAGCTCGCTACGGCGACACCTGCCCGCCGCTGATCGTGACGGTCGGCTCCGCCGGGGCCGCAGACACCGACATCCCGGACGATGGGGGCCGCGTGCGCGACGACGCCCGCATCCGCTACCTGGACCGGCACCTGGAGGCCGCCTCCGACGCGCTGACGCAGGGCGCACCGGTGCGGGGCGTGTTCGTGCACAGCCTGCTGGACGGCTTCGAGTGGAACGCCGGGTACAGCCTGCGCACTGGTCTGGTGCACGTGGACTCCGGCACGCTGGAACGCACGCCCAGAAGCAGTTTCCGCTGGCTGCGCGACCGGTTGCGCACGCAGGGCTGAGCGTCCCGTCACGCGCAGGTTCGGGGTCCGGTTCCGTCGGACATGCGCCACTCGGCGGATGCGGGAACGGGTGCGTTCGACCTAGCCTGTCAGGATGACGGCGTCTGCTTCCCCTCCCTCCTCCTCCCGGCCGGACGCTCCCTTACCAGACAGACCCTCGACGGCGCTGGGCGTGCTCGCCACGTACCTGGGGCCCCTGAAATGGCAGGTGACGGCCCTGGCGGCGCTGCTGCTGACCGGCACGGCCCTGAACCTGACCCTCCCGCAACTGCTGCGGCAGTTCGTGGATAACGCCCGGCTGGGCGGCGCGGCCGATCCGGGCCTGCTGGCGCGGCTGGCGGGCCTGTACATCGCGCTGGCGGTGGGCGTGCAGGTCATGACGGCCGGTGCGACGTACGTGGGCGCGCGGGTCGGCTGGACCGCCACGAACCGCCTGCGGGCCGACCTGATGGACCACCTGCTGTCCCTGGACATGCGTGAGCACAAGGAACGCACGCCGGGCGAGAT
Organism: Deinococcus aquaticus; assembly: GCF_028622095.1. Classification (NCBI taxonomy): domain Bacteria; kingdom Thermotogati; phylum Deinococcota; class Deinococci; order Deinococcales; family Deinococcaceae; genus Deinococcus; species Deinococcus aquaticus. The sequence goes on from NZ_CP115165.1 coordinate 646,451, forward strand.
GATCGAACGCATCGACGGGGACGTGACGGCGCTGAGTAACTTCTTCTCGCAGTTCGCGGTGCGGGTGTTCGGGGCGGCGCTGCTGCTGACGGGCGCGCTGATCATGTTCTTCCGCGAGGACTGGCGCGTGGGCCTGGGCGTGACGACCTTCACGCTGATCACGCTGATCGCCATGAACCGCGTGCGGAAACTGGGCGTGGAACCCACCCGCCTGGAACGCGAGAGCAGCGCCCGCCTGTTCGGCTTCGTGGAGGAACGCCTGACCGGCCTGGAAGACATCCGCAGCCTGGGCGCGGGCGGCCACCACCTGAACCGCTTCCTGGGCGTGCAGCGGGAGTACTTCACGCGGTCCATCAACTCCTGGCGGCGGCGCAGCGTGGTGTGGCAACTGAGCATGCTGCTGTTCGCCGTGGGGTACGTGGCCGTCCTGAGCGCCGCCGTCGGCCTGTACGCCGCCGGGAGCATCACGCTGGGCACGGCGTTCCTGATGTACCAGTACATGACCCTGGTGGAAGAACCCATCGATCAGCTCACGCAGCAGCTTCAGGACCTCCAGAAGGCCGGGGCGAGCATCGGGCGCGTCTCGGAACTGCTGGCCCTGCGGACCGCCGTCACGGGCGGAAATGCGCCCCTGAGCGCCGGGCCGCTGGCCCTGGATTTCCGGGACGTGTCGTTCACGTACGCGCCCGAGGACCCCGAGGCGCGCGGCGTGCTGAGCGGCGTGACCTTCCACCTGCCCGCCGGGCAGACCGTGGGCCTGCTGGGCCGCACCGGCAGCGGCAAGACCACCCTGACCCGCCTGATCTCCCGCCTGTACGACGCCACCGAAGGGCAGATCACGCTGGGCGGCGTGAACATCACCCACACGCCCCTGAAGGACCTGCGCCGCCGCGTGGCGGTCGTCACGCAGGACGTGCAACTGTTCCAGGCGAGCGTGCGCGACAACCTGAGTTTCTTCGACCCGACCGTCACGGATGAGCAGGTGGAGGCGGCCCTGCACGAGGTCGGCCTGGGCACGTGGCTCTCGCGGCTGGAACAGGGCGTGCGCACCCCGCTCCCCACCGGCAGCCTCTCGGCCGGGGAGGCGCAACTCCTGGCGTTCGCGCGCGTCATGCTGCGCGACCCGAGCGTCATCATTCTCGACGAACCCAGCAGCCGCCTCGACCCCGCCACCGAGGCCCTGCTGACCGCCGCCATGACCCGCCTGCTCTCCGGGCGCACCGCCATCATCATCGCGCACCGCCTCGACACCGTCGCCCGCGCCGACCGCATCCTGGTCCTGGGCGGCGGCGAGGTGCTGGAAGACGGCCCCCGCGCCGACCTGGCCCGCGACCCGCACAGCCACTACGCCGCCCTGCTGCGCGCCGGAACGCTGGACGAGAACGCGCCGGAAGGAGTGCTGGCATGACGGGGCGCAGGATGCCCGGCGCCGTCTGCACTGCCCTCCCGCTGACCGCCGCCCGCGCGCCGCGCACCCCCTGGAGTCCCGCATGACCACCTCTCCCCTGCCGCCCGCCGCAGCCGTGAAGGAACGCACGTTCGCGCTGTCACGGGAACTGTTCCGGTACAAGCCCGGCCTGTTCGCGTTCAACCTGCTCATGTGGGGCATGGTGCACGCCAGCCCCGCCCTGCTGACCCTGGCCGTCAGCGGCGTGTTCCGCCACCTGGAAGAAGCGGACGCCCTGAAAACCGGCGGGCAACCCCTGAACCCCGCCATTGCGGCCGCGTGGGTATCGCTGGCGTGGTTCACGTTCGTGCGTCTCAGCCGCTTCGGGATCTTCTACGGCGCGTTCCGCGCGTGGATTGAACTGTGGTACACGCTGGACGCCCTGGTGCGCCGCAACCTGCTGGGCTACCTGCTCACCGCCCGCCGCAGCCGCCGCCTGCCCGACACGCCCGCCGAGGCCGTCAGCCGCTTCCGGGACGACGTGGACGACGTGGCCGGGTACACGGAAGTCTGGGTGGACGGCGCGGGCTTCGTCGCGTACTCCCTGATCGCCATCACCCTGATGGCCCGCGTGGACCCCCTGATCACGCTGCTGGTGTGCGCGCCACTGCTGCTGATGATCGCGTTCGTGCAGCGCCTCTCACCCACCATCCGCACGTACCGGCGCCGCATGCGCGAGGCGACCGCCCGCGTCACGGACTTCATCGGCGAGACCTTCGGAGCGGTCAGCGCCGTGAAACTCGCCGCGCAGGAAGACCGCATGGTCACGCACCTGCGTTCCCTGGGCGAAACGCGCCGCCACGCCGCGCTGCGCGACGTGCTGCTGACCGAACTGATCCGCGGCGTGAACACCAACATGGTCAACCTCGCCGTGGGCCTCGTGCTGCTGCTCGGCGCGAACAAGGTCCGGGGCGGCGCGCTCGACGTGGCCGACTTCGTGCTGTTCATCGGCCTGCTGCCCCGCCTGACCGGCAGCATGGGCTTCTTCGGAGACGCCATCGCCCGCCACCGCCGCACCGGCGTCAGCTACGACCGCATGACCCGCCTGCTGCAGGACGCACCCGACACCACCATCGTCGCCCACCACGACGTGCACCTGAACGCCGACCCGCCCGCCCCCGACCCCGCCCCACCCCACATCCCCCTGCAGGAACTGCGCGTGGAAGGCCTGAACGCCACGCACCCCAGCGGCCTCGGCGTTCACGACATCAGCTTCAGCGTGACACGCGGCGAGTTCATCGTCATCACCGGCCGCATCGGCAGCGGCAAAAGCACCCTGCTGCGCGCCCTGCTCGGCCTGATCCCCACCCAGAGCGGCCAGACGTACTGGAACGGCCAGCCCATCGACGACCCCGCCACCTTCCTCGTGCCGCCCCGCAGCGCGTACACCGCCCAGATCCCCAACCTGTTCAGCGACACCCTGCAGGAAAACATCACCAGCGGCAGCCCCGACACCAACCTCAGCCGCGCCGTGAAACTCGCCGTGCTCGAACCCGACCTCGACACCCTCGGCAGCGGCCTCACCACCCCCGTCGGCGCACGCGGCGTGAAACTCAGCGGCGGACAGATCCAGCGCGCCGCCGTCGCCCGCATGCTCGCCCGCGACGCCGACCTCCTCGTCTTCGACGACGTCAGCAGCGCCCTGGACGCCCGCACCGAAGCGCAACTCTGGCAGGGCCTCGCCAGCACCGACGCCACCTGCCTCGTCGTCAGCCACCGCCGCGCCGCCCTCCTGCGCGCCGACCGCATCCTCATCCTCCAGAACGGCACCCTCACCGACCACGGCACCCTCCCCGAACTCCTGGGGCGCAACGAAGAAATGCGCGCCCTCTGGCACGACGACGCGGCAGAGGGGGAATAGGAAGGGCGACCCCTCAGTCAGCTTCGCTGACAGCTCCCCTCAAGGGGAGCCTAGGGACTGGCTGACGTAACCGTCACAGCGACCCGGCCCGTCGTGCGCGCAGCGCGCGGGGCGCACGCGGCAGGGGCGGAGGAGGGCGTGTGAGGCGTGGCCGTCCCCGCCCGATATCCACTGACCACCTCAGAGAAATACCTGCCCAGTGCCAACGAAAGCCCCCCCTGCCCCCCTGGGGTAGGGGGCTGGGGGGTGGGGCAGCACACGGGAAGCCCGTAAGTAACCCTCAGATCTCCTGCAAGGGAATAGCCGCCAGCCACGCCGGAACCTCGTCCGGGGCGTACGTGTCGAACACGAGCCGCGTGAGGGACACGAGCGGGTACCCTTCGAGGTCTCCTTCGACGGGGCGGCGGTCGACGATGCAGGCGATGGCGGCGCAGCGTCCTCCGGCGGCTTCGGCGGCGCGGACGGCTTTGAGGACGCTGCCGCCGGTGGTGAGGACGTCTTCGACGGCGATGAAGGTTTCGCCGGGGTTGATGGTGAAGGCTTCGCGGATTTTCATGCCGCCGTGGCCGTCTTTCTCGGCGAAGATGGCGCGGGTGCCGTAGTGGCGGGCGGTTTCGTAGGCGAGGACGACGCCGCCCATGGCGGGGCCGATGAGCAGGTCGGCGTAGATGCCTTTTTCTTTGAGGTGGGTGGCGAGGGCCTGTCCGATCTGTTCGGTGAGGTGGGGGTGCTGGAGGAGGGTGGTGCTCTGGAGGAATTTGGGGCTGTGGCGGCCGGAGGCGAGGAGGAAGTGGCCTTCGTGGTACGCGCCGGCCTGCTGGTAGAGATCCAGGACGTTCATGTGGGTCAGTATTTCATCCTGGGCGGCCGGAGCGGTGCCGGTTGGGGGGCTGGGTTCCATTGCGTGGGGGTGGGGTGGGGGCATGATGGCACATGGATTCGGTGACTTTTCCGGGGGCGGTAGCGGTGGGGGCGCGGCGGCGTCTGCTGGGGATTTCGCTGGTGGCGTTGGCGCGGGAGGCGGGGGTGTCGCCGGAGGTGCTGCGGTTGCTGGAGGCCGGTGAGTACGATCCGCGCAGTCTGCATGTGCTGGCGCGGCGGGTGCTGGTGCACCGGCTGGACATCACGCTGGACTGACTGGCGGCGGCGCAGGGCAGCGTAGGCGTGCTGGCTGATGCGCCGCACCCGCGTGGCGCGCTTGAATGGCGTGTATGACGTGTGAAGGAACGGCCGGGTGCGTGCGGGGCGCGCGCCGTGAAGAATGACGGTCAGCGCGCGGTGCGTGTGGGGGGTGGTGCGGCGTGAATCAGGCGTTCGTGGATGCCAGCTGGAATGAGGGACCGGACGCCGAGGGGCGACTGGTGGGCGTGGGCGGTTGGGGGCTGGTGCTGATCGTGCCGGGGCAGTTACCGGCCCGTTTTCAGGGGCAGCTCCGCGCGCCGGACAACAACGCAGCCGAGGTGCGCGCGGTGCTGGAGGCGGTGCGGGCCGCGCCGGTCGGCGAGGCGCTGACGGTGCATACGGATAACGAGGCGGTGATCGCGTCGGTCGGGCGCGGGCGAGGGCCGGAGGTCCTGACGGACGCGGCCCGCGAGGTGCTGGAGGAGGTCGCGGCGCGGGGCGTGGGGCTGCGCGTGCGGTACGCGCCGCGCACGCGGCGGCACATGCTCACGGCGCACGAGTTGGCGAACGACGCGCGGCGGGGGCTGGGCACGCCGGGCCTGACGGCCGCCCGGTCGGACGTGCTGATCGAGCAGCGCGCCGCCGGGGACGAGGCCCGCGTGAGCCTGCGCCGCCCCGGTGAGCGCGTAACAGCGCACGTGCCGCTGGACGTGATGTCCGAGGTCCCGCCGAGCGCGCAGGCACTGCTGGCCGCCGTGGGCCTGGCCCTGCCGGGCGAGGTGCTGGTGGTGCGGCGCGCCAGCCGGGTCGCGCAGGCGCTGTGGCACCGGCCCGAGCGGGCGCTGCGGGCGGGCGCGCAGGCGACGCTGCAACTCGCGCGCCGCGCCGCCGACGAGAACGGCGTGCAGGTCGAATTCCTGGGCGTAGGCTGAGGGGAACGGTGATGGTTGAAGGTTGATGGTTGAAAGAAGCGCGGCTCCATCAACTATCAACCTTCAACCATTGACTCTCTGCGCGCTACGCTGGGCAGCATCATGAGGTTCTCTTCGTTCGCGGTGGAAAGTGGTGGGGTGGCGGTGGCTGGTGGGCAGGGGTCCGAGGTGCGCGTGTGGGGCGAGTCGGACGTACTGGTGGTGTCGGCGCCGCTGCCTGGGGTGCTGCGGGTGCGGTTGATGCCGGAGGCGCGGGCGAACTCGCTGGGCTTTCCGCGCGCTCCGGTCAAGCAGAGTTTCGCGGTGCGGCCGGACCTGCCGGATGGCCTGAGCCTGAACGCGGCGGATCTGGATGACGAGTTGCTAGTGATCGGGGGTGGGTTGTCGTTCCGGCTGAACCGCGTGTCGGGGGCGTGGCAGGTGCTGACGGGGAGTGGGTCGTCGGCGCGGGTGCTGGTGTCGACCCCCGTGTGGGGCGGCGAGGCTCCGGCGCAGCGTCCGGCGCTGGATGCCGAGCGCTTCAACCTGCGCCGCTCGCGGCTGAGCCTGGAGGCTCCGGAGGGCGCGGCGTTCCTGGGGTTCGGGGAGCGGGTGGGGCCGATCGATAAGCGCGGCATGCACCTGACCTTCTGGAACACGGACTGCTTCCCGCATCACACGGAGACGGACCCGCTGTACGTGTCAGTGCCGTTCACGACGGTGCTGCACGGGGGCCGGGCGCACGGGGTGTTCGTGGATGAGCCGTGGCGGATGGAGGCGGACGTGGCGCGCGCGCATCCGCACGAGGTGCGGTGGGCGTCAGCGGGGCCGGAACTGGACGTGTACGTGCTGTCGGGGCCGCGTCCGGCGGATGTGCTGCGGCGGTACGCGGACCTGACGGGGTACGCGCCGATGCCGCCGCTGTGGGCGCTGGGGGCCGGTCAGAGTCGCTGGGGGTACCGCACGGCGGAGGACCTGCGGGCCGTGATTCAGGGGTACCGGGACCGGGGGCTGCCGCTGGACAGCGTGTACGTGGACATCGATTACATGGATGCGTACAAGGTGTGGACGGTCAGTCGCGCGAACTTCCCGGACCTGCGGGCGTTCGTACGTGAGGCGGCCGCGCAGGGCGTGAAGCTCGTGCCGATCATCGATCCCGGCGTGAAGGTGGAGGCCGGGTACGACGTGTACGAGGAGGCGGTGCGTGGGGATCATCTGGTGCGCACGGCACGCGGGGACGTGCTGGTCGGCGAGGTCTGGCCGGACCCGGCGGTGTTCCCGGATTTCACGCGGCCCGAGGTGGTGGGCTGGTGGGCGGGCCGGCATAAGTTCTTCGCGGACCTGGGCATTCAGGGGCAGTGGAACGACATGAACGAGCCCGCGTGCTTCAGTCTGCGCGAGCCGCGTGAGACCGAGGGCAAGACGCTGCCGTACGACGCGCGGCATGGGAACCGCTCGCACCTGGAGGTGCATAACGCGTACGCGAACGGCATGAGCGAGGCGAGCCGCGCCGGGTACGCGAAGTTCAGTCCGCAGGTGCGCCCGTGGATTCTCACGCGGGCCGGGTACGCCGGGATTCAGCGGCACGCGACCGTCTGGACCGGGGATAACACGGCCACGTGGTCGCACCTGTCCCTGAGTCTGCCCATGATTCAGGGGCTGGGGTTAAGTGGCATTCCGTTCGCCGGGGCGGACGTGGGCGGGTTTGGCGGGGACACGACCGGGGAGTTGCTGGCCCGCTGGTACCAGGCGGCCGTCGGGTACGCGTTCCTGCGCAACCACTCGGCGCTGGGCACGGCGGATCAGGAACCCTGGCGGTTCGGGGACACCTTCACGGACGTGATCCGCGCGGCGCTGGAACTGCGCTACCGGCTGCTGCCGCACCTGTACACGCTGGCGCAGGCGGCGACCCGCACGGCCCTGCCGGTCATGCGCCCGCTGGCGCTGCACTGGCCAGCCGACGAGGACGCTGTGCGCGAGGACACGCAGTACCTGCTGGGCGAGGGCCTGATGGTCGCGCCGGTCCTGCGGGCCGGGCACCGCCGCCGGCTGGTGTACCTCCCGGCGGGCCGCTGGGCGGAAGTGTTCAACCTCTCGGAGTTCGGGGCGGTGCACGCGGGCGCGCAGCACGTCGTGGCGAACGCGCCGCTTCACACGCTGCCCATGTACCTGCGGGCCGGGGAGGCCGTGCCGGTCACGGAGGCCGCGCTGCACACCACCTCGGCCCGCTGGGAGCGGCTGTCATGGCTGGTGCACGCGGGCCGCGACGGGTTCATCGGGCAGCTGTTCGAGGATGCCGGGGACGGCCCGGCCGGGGGTCGCCTGACCCGGCTGGTCGGCGAGCGTCAGGGAGCGCGCCTCGTCATCCGCCGTGAGGCCGAGGGCGACGCCGGGACGTTCGAGCAGCGCGAGGCCCTGCACATCCTGGGCCTGTCGCACGTGCGCGAGGTGCAGGGCGCAGCCAGTTTCGCGTACGAGGACGGCGTGCTGCGCCTGACCCTCCCGGCCCGCTGGCAGAGCGTGACGCTGCACCTCGACGACGACGGCGACGACGAGGTGCTGCCCGGCGACCTGCTGCCCATCGACTGATCCGATCAGAGCAGCGCCCCGCCGACTGAACGGGCGGGGCGCTCTGCTGGACCGGTGAGGTCAGGTGGCGTTGCGTGTGGCGTGCCGGACACGCAGGGCGAACAGCGCGGCGATCAGGTACTTGATGACGATGTCCGCGAAGATGATCTGCGCGATCTGCGAGGCGGGCATGTCGCCCCAGAAGGCCAGCAGGTTGAACAGCACGCTGTCCAGCGGGACGCTCACAGCGTTGCTGGCCAGCACCCGCGTCCACCAGCTGCGCTGGATCAGGCGCTGGTACACGGCGGTGTCGGCCAGTTCGCCGGCCAGGATGGCCAGGAAGCTCGCGCCGATGAACCGCCACGGGGTGCCCGTGATCAGTGCGACGGCGGTGTTCACGATCAGCGCGGCGGCGATGGCCACGTACACGGCGTTCAGGCCGCCGGCGCGGTGAATGCGGTCGCGCAGCGTGAACACCGCCGCGAAGAAGATGGTGCCCACGCTCAGCAGGCCGTACAGCGGCAGCGGAATGAAGGTATTCAGCGTCAGGTTCGCCAGCAGGATACTCAGGGCGTACAGGCCGATCAGCAGCAGGGGCAGCGGGGCGAGCAGGCTCCGCGCGGGGGGGGATTTCATAGGGGTGACCTCCGGCCGCAGCGACAACACAGGTCACGGGCCGCCCACGAGCTTACAGCATTTGCCATAAAGAAAGCATCTTGATGGCCGAGCGGAGCGAGTGAATTTGACCGAGCAGGACGGACTGGAACAGCCGCGAAGCAGAGAATGGAGGCATCAGGAAAAAGGATTCCTGATGCCGTAATTCGGAGCACCGCTCTAACCCATGGCGGCTTTCAGGCGTGCGGGGGCCGGTGGGGGTGCGGTCAGCGGCGGCGGCCGAAGCGCAGGCGGGGCTGGGCGGGTTCGTCGGGTGCGGCGGCTCCCTGGGTGGTTTCGAATTCACGGACGGCGGCGGCCAGCCACTCGGGGTACGCGCCCGTTTCGAGCAGTTCCCGCTGCGGAATCCAGTCGGCGGCCGTGATCAGGTCGGCGTTGGGGGCCAGGATGCCCGCGCTGTACTCGGTGCCGAAGATCATGTTCAGCCGGGCGTCCGCGCCGCTGTCCTGCGGGCCGCGCGAGGCGTGCGACCCGATGAGTTTCAGGTCACTGACGACCAGTTTCACCTGTTCGCGGATCACGCGGCGCAGGTTCATCTCGACGAGGTTCTGGCCGCTGCTCAGGCCCAGCAGCAGGCCCGGCAGGCCCTGGTCCCCGCCGGGCAGCAGGGGCTGGTGGGGCCGGACGATCAGGTACGCGCCCCGGTGACGGATAAGCGCGAACACGCCCACCTGAAAGGTGGCGGGCACGGTCTGTTCTACGGTGTGCATGCTGGTCACGGGAACTCCTGTGCAGGCCGGGGGTGGGGCGTGGTCCTGCCCCACCGGGCGCTGCGCCCATTGTAGTGCCTGCCTGCCGGCCCTGAGGACCGACTTACCGGCCGACCTGCCGGGGGTATCCGGCCGGGGGGGGTGATGGGTGGTCATACGGGTTCCGTTCGTTCCTTCTGGCATCCGCTCGGGTTGAACGGTTGTTGCAGACCATCTAAGTACGTTGAAGCTAACACTGCGAGATTCCGGGAAAGCGCCGGAACCTCTCCATTCCCGCTTCAACGTACTTTCTTCTGCTACGCGCTCCGCGCGGTTTATCTACAAGACAAACGCAGTGTACTTAACCGGCGTCCGTATCAGGAGCGGCGCAGCGGGGCCACGATGGGTGCGGCGTTCAGTGTACAGGCCAGTTCCTCCAGGGCGGCGTCGTGCGCGGGGTTCGTCCAGGCGGGGGACTGCACCAGCAGCAGCGAGGTCACCCGCGCCGGGTCGGGCAGGCCCGCGCCGGGTTCCGGCTGGCGCAGCAGGGTGGTGCGCGCCAGCAGGGGCGCGGGCAGCAGGTCGCGGATCTCGCCGCGCGTGCGGTCCAGGTCGTGGCCCTCCGCAACGGGCAGGTCCGCGTGCCAGTCGGGGTACAGGGTGGTGACGTGCCCGATCAGGCCTCGCGCGAGGCCCAGACCCGCCCAGTTGCCCGGGCGGACGCGCGCAGGGTCGCCGCTGCGGCTGCCCAGATCATGGTGGGAATCGAGATTCAGGACGTCCAGGCCGGGGTACCGTTCCAGCCACGCCCAGGCGTCCGCGTGACTGAGGGTCACGAACGCCGGAACGCCCGCGTAGGCGCGCAGCGCCTCCCAGCCGGGGTACAGCGGGAAGTCCGCGTCCAGCGCCGCCCAGTCGCTCCCACCGCGCCTGTGAACGCGGTGGGTCCAGGCGGCGTGGCGGTCGTGGTCCCGGTCGCGGGTGCCCCAGATCGGCGCGTCGAACACCAGTTCACGAGTGCCCGAGAAGGCGTCCCAGTCGATACTCAGCAGCACGCCTCCAGCTTACGCGGATGGCGGATGGCGGATGGCGGATGGCGGATGGTCAACAGCGTCTGCTCGGCGTACCCGCCCATGTCAAGCCAACCCACTGCCCACTCCCCTCCTTCACCCGAAGCGGATCAAGTACGACACGCTGGCGGGGTCGCGCACGAAGCCCAGGCGGTCGTTGATGGCGAGCATGGGGGCGTTGTCGCTGGCGTTGTCGGTGCGGATGGTGGGGGCGCCCAGGGTGCGGGCGGCGCGGATCGCGGCGAGTTTCAGGGCGGTGGCGACGCCCTGACCGCGCCAGGAGCGGGTAACGCCGGTCAGGCCGGTCAGCAGGTCCGGGCTGGCTCCGCTGCGGAAGCAGACGGTCTGCCCCACCCACTCCCCGCCGACCTCGGCAATCAGGTAGGCGTCCGGGAGGAGGCCGGGGTCGCCCAGTACGCCGTCCTCGAACACCTGCCGGGACAGGGGTGTGGCGGGTTCCGCGCGGGGGACATCCTGGCGGACGTCGCTCATCAGGGCGTGCAGGCGGCCCACGAGGTCCGGCGTGCCCGCCGCGCGCAGGTCGGCCAGCGTGCGGATGCGGACGCCCCGCGACTGCACCCGGTCTTCCAGCGCGGCGTACGGAGCAGCGTCGAAGTCCGGGACGCTCAGGGTGGACATGAAGTACCGCCTGTCGCCCACGAAGCCCCGGCGGGTCAGGAAGCCCGGCGCGACCGGGTGGTCCTCGCGCGCCAGGAGGCGGGCAGACTCGGCGCCCCGGCCGCGCAGTTCGGCGTGTAGCGCCTGCCACAGCGCTCCGCCCACCCCGCGCCCCTGCGCGTGCGGGGCCACGGCGAGGTCCAGGCCGTAGCGGTGCGGGTGGAACGCGCCGGGATTCTGGTGGTACGCGGCGACGCCCAGTACCTCTGCCCCGTCACGCGCCACGAGGACCGCCCAGCCGTAGCCCCAGTCCCGCTGTTCGTGCATCTGGTGGCGGAACTCCTCGCCGGTCAGGGGGTCGTGCGGGTTCGCGCCGGTCAGGATGGCGGCCGCCGCTTCCCACTCGTGCGCAGCGATGGGGGTCACGGTGGTCATCCGTCTGCCCGGCCGCGCTGCATCTCGACCCAGGCGACGCGCGGGCGGAAGCCCAGGCGTTCGTTCAGGGCCAGCATGGGGGCGTTGGTGGTGGCGTTCCCGGTCCAGACTTCATGGGCGCCCAGGTCGCGTGCGAGGTCCAGGGCGCGGAGTTTCAGGGCCAGGGCCAGTCCCTGACGCCGCCACGCGCGGGTGGTGCCGGTCAGGCCGGTGTTCAGGCGGTGCGGGTCGCCGTCCTCCAGTTCCAGTTCGGACAGGGCCGCGACCTCGCCGCCCTCGGTGATGGCCAGCAGCACGCCGCCCGGCAGGAAGTGCGGGGCCTGCAGGCGCTGGCGGAAGTCCTCGGGCGTGACGGGCGTGGCGGGCGAGGTGCGCGGCACGTCGGCCCGCGCCTGCTGGAAGCCCCGGTAGTACGCGTCACGGGCGGCGTCCTCGCCGGTCTGGGCGCACAGGTCGGCGTACGTGACGGCGCGCACCCCGGCTGGCAGGGCGCGCTGGGCGGCCCAGGCGTGCGGGTCGAAGTCCGCGAGGGTCAGGACGTTGTCGAAAAAACGCATGACTTCCCGGAAGTCCCGGCGGTTCAGGAACGCCAGCGAGTCCGGGTCGTCCTCGTACGCGCCGGCCAGGACCTCGCGTGCGCCGCGCCCGCGCAGGTGGCCTTCCAGCGTGGCGGCCAGCGCCCGCCCGACGCCCTGCCCGCGCGCGTCGGGGTGCACGCCCACCTCGGCGTGGTAGCGGTCCGGGTGGTACATGCCCGCGAACTGCATGACGGACGCCACGCCCAGCAGCGCCGGCTGACCGTCCCGGGTAGCCTCGGCGGTCCAGAGGGCCACGTGCAGGCCCAGCGGGTGCCCGCGCAGGCTGCCCAGGTGGTGGTCGAGCGCGGCGGTGCTCAGGGGGTGGCGGGGGTTCACGGCCGTCATCAGGTCGGCCAGCGCGGCGTGGTCGGCGTCCGTGGCGGGACGCAGCGTGAAGGGGGCGGCGGTCACGCGGTTTCCTCCGGGGTGGGAATGGGTCGGCGCTCGCCGGTCAGGGGGTCCAGGTGCAGTTCGTAGCGGCTGCGGGTCGGGCCGCGCTGGAATCCCAGCGCGCGGTTCATGTTCAGCATGGCCTTGTTGGGCGGATCGTTGAAGGTGCGGATCTCGCCGCCCCCTGCGGCGGCCAGGGCGCGCATCGCGGCGACCTTCAGGGCCTTGGCCACGCCGCGCCCCCGGTCCTCGCGGCGCACGCCGGTCATGCCGATGACATAGAACCCGGCCGGGTTACGCATCAGGCTGCTGTACCCCACGTACGGGCCGGTCAGGGGGTCCTGCACGTCCGGGCGCACGGCCACGAAGGACAGGTCGTGGCTGAAGGTGGGGTCCTCGATCTCCTGCCTGACCCACGCATCGAACGGCCGCCGCGTCAGGGTCTGCCCCATCGGCACGTCCTGGAACAGCTTCCAGTCGAGTTCCCACAGGCGGCGGTCGCGCTCGGGGTCACCCGCGAGGTCCGCGACCGACCGCAACTGCACGCCGTCTGCCGCCACGGCACCCATCAGGTCGTCGAAGGTGCTCAGTTCGGCGGCGTCGGTGTGCAGGCGGGACTCGAAGCGGTCCCAGGTGCGCGTGAAGCCCCGCGCGGCCAGGAACGCCCGGCCCGGCGCGTCGCGGTCCTGGTCGCTGAGCATGGTGCGGATATCCTGCGCGCCCCGCGCCCGCAACTGCTCTGTCAGCGCCGCGTACAGCGCCCGCCCGATGCCCTGCCCGCGCGCGTCCGGGTGCACCGTGAGCCCACCGAAGTACCGCCACTCCTCGAACGCGAAGTCGTCATGCCCGGCGTTGCCGACGCCCACGATCCGGCCGTCCTGCTCGGCCACCAGCTCGTACCGGTACAGGTTCGGGTCGTGCGCGGCGTCCCACACGACCAGCATGTCAGGCGTGACCGGCCAGTCGGGATCGGCGGCGCTCAGCAGGGCCGCCACGCCGGGAAAGTCCTGTGGTGTGCGCAGTCCGCGCAGCGTGAAAGGCTCAGGGGTCATGCGCCCATCATGCGGGCTGCCCGGTCAGGGCCGCATCCGCCAGCACGCCTACGCGCCCCGGGCGGCGTGACCCGCCCGGTAACGCGCCGCCCGTCCTATGCTGGGCGGATGAGTGAAGGACTGAAACTGCTGCTGATCGTGCCCCACCCGGACGACGAGGTGTACGGCGCGTCCGGCACCCTGATGGGCCACCTGGAAGCCGGGGAGGCCTGCGGGCTGGTGACCCTGACGCGAGGCGAGGCGGGCCGCACGCTGGGCCTGTGCGACACGCCGCAGGAACTGGCGCGGATGCGCGAGGTGGAACTGGCCGCGTGCCTGGACGTGATCGGGCTGACCAGCCCCGGGGCGCGGGCGGGCGGCAGCGTGTTCGAGCACCACCACTTTCCGGACAAGTACCTGAAAGACGAGTCCCTGGACGAACTGACCGCCGTGGCGAGCGAGGCCATGACCCGCCTGCGCCCGGAGGTCGTGCTGACCTTCCCGCCCAATGGCAGTAACGGCCACCCGGATCACGTGACCACGCACCGCGCCGTGAAGGCCGCCTGGGACGCCCTGCCGGACGGTGAGCGTCCGCGCCTGTGGTACTACGCCAGCGACGTGCCGCCCGAGAACGAGGACCTGCGCGCCCAGTGGCTCGCCCCGAACGTCCGCCACGACGTGAGCCGCTTCATCGTGCGGAAGTTGCAGGCCATCGCCTGCCACCGCACGCAGGCGCTGAGCACCGTGGATTTCATCCGCAAGTTCCCGGACCGCATCCCGGAAGAAACCTTCCACGAAGTGCAGTGACAGCGCGGGAATAGCGGGGCAGTGGTGAGTAGGCAGTGGGTCTGCCCACTCACCACTCTCCCGGGTTACTCCCAGTCGCTGACGGGAATGAAGTCCAGGCCCTCGGCTTCGGTGCTCGTGACGGCGTAGTGGCGGTTGAACCGGACCGTGAGTTCTCCCCGGTCGAAGTGCTGGGGGCTGACGACCGGCTTGCGGAAGATGTACGTGCCGTCGTCGTCCACGCCGATGTGCGCGCCTTTCGTGAAGCGGAACTCGACGACCTCGGCGTGCGGGCGGGTGCGGACGCGCACGCGGTACGTCTGGGCGTCGTCCTGCTTCACGTTCGGGTTGGCGGGCGGCTTCTTGCTGAACAGGTTGAACATCTGGCCCGCAGCATACCGCACGCGCCTGTGCCGCCCGGTGAGCGGCGCGGAGTGTCGTGTGCCCGTGCGGCCGTGTGGGACGGCCCGGACCGCCGGCACGGCCGCGATGAGCGGCCGGTATGAAAACTGTGTGGAAACGGTTCATACACTGGTCGTAATGAGCACCGCCGACCAGCCGACTCCCGCTGCCCAGCCACTCGCGTGGCGGACGGCGGCGCTGCTGGCGCTTCCGCTGGTGATGCTCGGGGTGTACGGCGCGCAGTCCTACTCCAGGCATGACCTGTGGGACCGGGTGTATGACCCGGCGCTGTACCTGGGCCTGAATCTCGTCATGCTGGTCTGCTGGGTGGGCACGCTGCTCGGCCGCCTGACCATCCAGCAGTTGACCCTGATCGTCCTGACCGGCAGTACCATGTTCCTGACCTTGAAACTGGCGTTGCTGGGCGTGGTCGTGAACGACCCGCAGGTGCTGCTTCAGGAGTTCATGGAGAGCATGATCTGGCTCTCGCCCATCCTGGTCTGGCGGATCATCACGCAACTGTCCCGCGCGGCGCGGTTGACGCTGAACGCCCTGCTGCTGAGCATGCTGCTGGGCGGGGTGTTCGTGGCGGTCAAACCGCTGCTGACCGGTCGGCCTCTCCAGCCGGTCGTGCTGATGACGCTACTGCAACTGACGCTGACTTCCGGCGTGATTCTGCTGATCACGTCCGTGTTCCAGCGGTACGCCTCCCAGAGCAGTCAGGTGGCGGGTGAACAGGCCGCGCTGCGGAAACTGACCTTCACGGACATCCTGACGGGCCTGCCGGGGCGCGCGCGCCTGCAGGAGCAACTGCAGGAACTGACCGTGCCGGGCTCCGCGCCGTTCGCGCTGCTGTACGTGGACGTGGACGGCTTCAAGATCGTGAACGCCACGCTGGGCCACGCCGCCGGAGACGACCTGCTGCGCGTCCTGGCCGGGGAACTGCAGCGGCTCAGCGGCCCGGACTCGCAGGTGTACCGCCTGAGTGCCGACGAGTTCGTGGTCCTGCTGCCCGGCGCGGACGCCGAGCACGCCGACTGGACCGGGCAGGTGCTGCTGCACGAGGCGGCCATCGAGCCCAGCGCGCGGGTGGGCGTGGAAACCACGCTGAGCCTGGGCCTGAGCCTGTACCCGCACGATTCCCTGGACGGAGCCGAACTGATGCGGCACGCCGACAGCGCCCTGGCCGCCGTGAAACGCGCCGGTCGCCGCCAGTTACGCCGCTACCACCCCGAACAGGACGCCGCCACGGAACGCGAGCAGGTCCTGGCGCGCGAACTGGGGCACGCACTGCCCCGGCAGCAACTGACGCTGGTCTTCCAGCCGGTCGTGCGCCTCCAGAACAGCCGGATCGTGAAGGCCGAGGCGCTGCTGCGCTGGCAGCACCCCACGCTGGGGGCCGTACCGCCCGGCGAGTTCATTCCGGTGGCAGAACGCAGCGGCCTGATCAACCCCATCGGGTCCTGGGTCCTGCACGAAGCCTGCCGCGCCGCGCTGGCGTGGCCGGAACTGACCATCAGCGTGAACGTCAGCGCCGTGCAACTCCTGCAGTTCGAGTTCCGTTCGACGGTCCGCGACGCCCTGACCCGCAGCGGCCTCCCGGCCTCCCGCCTGGAACTGGAACTGACCGAGACGGCCGTGCTGTACGAGGATGAACGCGCCGCGCGCACCCTGCAGGAACTGCGGGACCTGGGCGTGCTGGTCAGCATCGACGATTTCGGTTCCGGGTACTCGAACCTGATGCGCCTGCGGACGCTGCCCATCACGGGCGTGAAGATGGACCGCTCGATCACGGCGGACCTGACCTGCCCGCAGGCCGGGCAGTTCGCGCGCGCCCTGACGCTGGCCGTGCGCGGCATCACCCGCAACCTGGGCGTGGACCTGACCGCCGAGGGCATCGAAACGCCCGAGCACCTGCGGGCCGTGCAGGACCTCGGGTGCCAGCTGGGGCAGGGGTACGGGCTGGGGCGGCCCATGACCGCCCGGCAGCTCAGCGAGCAACTGGCGCACCCCTCCTGCCTGGAAGACCGGAGCGCACCCCACCACGTCGCCCGCTGAACTGGCGGCGCTCATATGGACTCCGTCTGTTTCGTTCACAACCCGCCCATGCACCGGGCTGCCAACTCCACGCCCGGAATCCTCTTTGCTCCCACTCGCGTCCGCTCGGATTGAACGGTTTTTGCAAACCATTCAATCGGAGTCCGTCTCAGACTTCGCGCAGCAGGCGGGCCAGCAGGCGCACGTGGTCGGGCCATCGGTCCAGGCGCACGTGCTCGTGCGCGGCGTGCGCGCCGTCGCCGGGTGCGCCCAGGCCGTCCAGGGTGGGGATGATGGGCGCGGTGAAGTTGCCGTCGCTACCGCCGCCCACGACGGCGCTGGGCACGTCGAAGCCCAGCTCGCGGGCGATGGCGCGCGCCTGGGCGTACAGGGCCAGGGTGCCCTCGCCCTGCTCGAAGGGCGGGCGGTTCAGGCCGCCTTCCACGCGGCGCTGCACGCGGGCGTCCGGTGGCGTCCAGGCCTGCACGGCGGCGTCCACGCGCGCGCCCTCTTCCAGGCTGCTGACGCGCACGTCGAGTTCCAGGCGGCAGTGGGCGGGGATGACGTTCACGGCGCTGCCGCCCGCGATCAGCCCGGCGCTGACGGTCGTGCCGAGGTCCGGTCGGGCCAGGGCCTGGAGGTCCAGGACGGCCTGCGCGGCGGCCGTGACCGCGCTGGCTCCCTCGCCGGGTTTATTCCCGGCGTGGCTGGCGACGCCGGTGAAGGTCAGCACGTAACTGCCGGTGCCTTTACGGCCGGTTTTCAGGGCGTGGGTGTCCGCGACGGGCGGCTCGACGACCAGCGCCACGCGGGCGCAACGGGCGGCGTTCTCGATGTGCGCGCGGCTGCTGAGACTGCCGGTTTCCTCGTCCGGGGACAGCAGGACCTGCACGCCGCCCGCCGGCCACTCACCGTTCAGGGAGCGCAGCGCGTGGAACAGGCCCACGATGCCGGCTTTCATGTCGTATGTGCCGGGACCGTACAGGCGGTCGCCGTCCTCACGCAGCGGCATGTGGTCCAGCGTGCCGTGCGGCCAGACGGTATCGGCGTGCGTGAGGACCAGCACCGGCCGGTCCTGCCCGCGCAGGCCGGGCGTGGTCTGCCCGTGTCCGGCGCCGGCGGCGCCTGCGCTGTGCACGCCGAAGTTGAACAGGCGGGTGCCACCGCCCAGGGCGTGCGTCTCGGCACCCAGGTCGCGCGCCCAGCCTTCCACTACGTCCATGACGCGGGCGATGCCGGCCGGATCGGTCGACGGCGATTCGATGCGGGCCAGGGCATGCAGGTCGGCCTGCATGGCCTTCAGGTCGGGGGTGAAGTCAGGCATGAGCGTCATGCTACGCCCCGGCCAGCGGTGGCGGGCCTCTGCGTGCGCGGGCCGCGGGTGCGCCACCCCAGAAACACGCGCGGCCCCCGCGAACCAGTGGCAGGGACCGTGCGGGGCAGGGAGCGTTTCAGCTCAGCAGGGCGATCTGGCGGGCGTCCACCTTGAGTTTCGCGCTGCCCTTGAGGTACAGGTCGTGCAGCGCCTGCTGACCGAACAGGCGGGTCACACGCGCGGCAGTCATCTCGATGGTTTGACCGGCGACTTTCAGACGGACGAGATCGAAGGTTCCGGGAACCCAGGTACAGGACAGTTCTTGCATGACAGACCTCCAGAAAAAGAGTGGTGAGCGGCGCGGCAACCCACGGGAGAAGGGCAGGTCCAGGGCGGAAGCAGACAGGACACTCGGTATTCGGTTGACCCACTCGGAACGCCGCAACCAACCCAGCGGTTCGTTAACACGTGACGTTCTGACGGGCCTGTTGGGCCGGTATGTTCAGAATAGGCCAGCCACATACGGCAATGGAAAGGAATCACCCGTTCGGCATTGAGGAAGCCATCATGAAAACAACGTGACTGGTACGGCGTCCCGCCCATCCGCCCGGCACCCGCGCAGACGTCCCCGGACGCGCCGCAAGTGGCGCGGCAGTGTGCTTGACTGGAGTGCATGACACTGCCCCACCCAAGCGCGCCGTCCGCCGCCGCGCGGCCCGGTCCCGACTCGCTGCTGCCACTGGTGTTTCCTTCCGACCCGCAGGTCAGTCCGGACGGGCAGGCCGCCGCGTTCGTCCTGACCCGAATCGAGGAGGACAACCCCCGCACGCCCGACAGGGACTTCCCGAAACCGCGTTACCGCTCGCAGATCTGGCTGACGGACGGCACCCTGACCCGCGCGCTGACGCAGGGCGAGAACCGAGACGGCAGCCCCCGCTGGTCCCCGGACGCGCACACGCTGGCCTTCACCCGCAAGGGCGAAGAGGGGGGTGCGCAACTGCACCTGCTGCCCCTGACGGGCGGCGAGGCGAGACGCCTGACGGACCTGCGCGGCGGCGTGGGCGCCCCCCTGTGGAGCCCGGACGGGCAGTTCATCGCGTTCACGAGTACCGGCGACGACGAGGACAAACGCGACGAGCGCGGCGAGGCCCGCGTGATCACGAAACCCCGCTACCGCTTCAACGGCCGCGACTGGCTGCCCGACACGCCCGCCCGCCTGTACCGCCTGCACGTGCCCAGCGGCGAACTGAGCGTCTGGCACGCCCCGGACGTGGAGATCAGCGACGTGGCGTGGCTTCCGGACAGCAGCGGCGTGCTGTTCGTGGCCGCCACCGACGAACTGGCCGGCGCGCACTGGCAGCAGGAAGTCTGGCACCTGCCGATGAACGGCGATCTGCGGCAGGTCACGCGCTGGGCGTCCGCCGTGAACGCCGTGATCCCCCACCCGGACGGTCAGCACTTCGCGCTGCTGGGCCGCCCCGCCGGGCAGGGCAACACCGAACACACCCACCTGTACCTGCTGCCCCTGCACAGCGACCTGGATAGCCGCGACCTGAACAGCCGCGAGGCGACTCCCGTCCGCCTGGACGCCGGGCACGACCACCCGGTCGGGAACGGCGTGGGCGGTGACTGCCACGTGGGCGCCATGCCCGAACGACCCGTGTGGTTGGACGACCGCACCCTGCTGTTCTCCGCGACCGTGCGCGGCAGCTGCGGCCTGTTCACCGCCACCCTGGGCGAAGGCGACCAGCCCGGAACG
Organism: Deinococcus aquaticus; assembly: GCF_028622095.1. Lineage (NCBI taxonomy): Bacteria > Thermotogati > Deinococcota > Deinococci > Deinococcales > Deinococcaceae > Deinococcus > Deinococcus aquaticus. Next base: position 666,145 of record NZ_CP115165.1, read on the forward strand.
GTCCAGGCCCACACCCACGACCCGCAGACCGTCATTCCGGCCTTCACCGCGCGCGGCAGCGGCCTCGCCCTGATCCGCGAACGCGCCGACCGCTTCCCCGAAATCATCCTGAACGGCACCCAGGTCACCCACCTGCACGCGAACCTCCCCTTCCCGGCCCGCACCCCCACCCGCGTGCCCTTCCCCACCGACCTCGGCGAGGGCGAAGGCTGGATCCTGCTGCCCGACGGGACCGACCCCGTACCCGCCCTGCTCAGCATCCACGGCGGCCCGCACACCGACTACGGGCACGCCTTCACGCACGAATTCCAGCTGTACGCCGCGCGCGGACAGGCCATCTGCTACAGCAACCCGCGCGGCAGCCTCGGCTACGGACAGGCCTGGGTGAACGCCATCCACGGCCGCTGGGGCAGCGTGGACGCCGACGACATCCTGACCTTCTTCGACGCCTGCCTGGACACCCACCCCCGCCTCGACCGCACGCGCACCGCCGTCATGGGCGGCAGTTACGGCGGCTTCATGACCAACTGGCTCACCGCGCACACCACCCGCTTCCAGGCCGCCATCACCGACCGCAGCATCTGCAACCTCCTGTCTTTCGGCGGCACCAGCGACATCGGCCTGCGCTTCTGGGACGACGAACTCGGCCTGAACTTCCACCGCCGCGCCGACACCCTGAAACTCTGGGACATGAGCCCCCTCCAGTACGTCGAGAACGTGAAGACCCCCACCCTGATCGTCCACTCGGTCCTCGACCACCGCTGCCCCATCGAACAGGCCGAACAGTGGTACGCCGCCCTCACCCTCCACGGCGTCCCGGTGCGCTTCGTGCGCTTCCCCGGCGAGGACCACGAACTGTCCCGCTCCGGCCGCCCCGACCGCCGCCTCAAACGCCTGACGGAATACCTGAACTGGCTCGACCGGTACCTCGTCCCCAGCACCACACGCGCCGAAGCCGCCCCCGCCTGACCCAGGCAACAGAGCGGGGCGGAGGTTCGCCGTGAACCTCCGCCCCGCTTTTCACGTTTACTGCGAGTTGAACACGTTATCCGGGTTGTTCCCCGTCACACTGCCACCCGGCTGAGCGTACACACCCACCCGCGTGTTGAACACGCCGCCACCATTCCGGGCCGAATTCCCGGTCACGCTGCCACTCTGAATCGTCAGCTTCCCATCGTTCCAGAACCCGCCACCATCACGACCATCGGCACGGTTCCCACTGACCGTCGCGCCAGACAGCACGAACGTGGAGGTCGGGGAAGTCTGGAACGCCCCGTTCGTCTCTACGCCCCCTCCGAACCACGCCGCGTTACCGCTGATCGTGCCTCCGCTGGCGGTCACACTGGCCCCAGCATACAGGCGGATGCCACCCCCACCACCCTGACCCTCCGTGCGGCTCGTGACCGTGTTCCCCGTGATGCTCCCGCCCGTCATGTTCACGGTCCCGCCCACGGTGATCCCACCGCCCGTCTTCACGGCCGTATTGCCCTTGATCTCTCCGCCAGACAGCGTAAATACCGTTCCCGTGAGGACACGGACACCCCCACCGCCGTCTGCGGAACCCGTCACTGCGTTCCCGCTGATGCTGCCGCCATCCATCGTTACCTGCGCGTTCTGCACCAGGGTCACGCCCCCGCCGGACCCTGCAGCGGTGTTCCCGCTGATCTGGGCACTGCCCCCGATCCGGTAGGTGCGGCCCGGTCGGATGAAGATGATCCCGCCGCCGCCGTCAGTGGCGGTGTTCTTCTCAATCACGCCGCCCGTGATGGTCAGGTCACGCCATGTGTCGATCCCGCCGCCGTACATGCTGCTGTTTCCACGGATCACGCCGCCGCTGATGGTAGATCTGGCGTTCAGCCACAGGCCGCCCCCGCCGTTGTCCACGGTGCCGGTCGTTCGGTTGTTCTCGACCGTGCCGCCGGTCATGGTGAAGGTCGGCGTGATGATCGTGGTGCATTCGGCGCCAACGCAGCTGGAGGTGACCATGATCCCACCCCCGAGGTGCGTGGCGGTATTCCCGGAGATGCTGGTGCCGCCGAGGGTCACGTCACCGAGCATGTACAGGCCGCCGCCTGCGCAGCCGTCGACGTCGGCGTTGGTGGTGCCGGTCAGGGGGCGCGTGCAGGCATTGTCGTTCACGCTGCCGGAGGTGAGGTTCGTGACGCTGCCCACCGCTCCGACAATGCCACCGCCGCTCCAGGTAGCCCTGTTCCCGTCGATGCGTCCGCCCGCGAGGGTCAGAGTGCCCTTGTTGTAGATGCCGCCGCCGAGGCCCTGATCAAAGGTATTGACGTCGCTGTTCAGCGCGGTCGCCTCGTTCCCGGTGACGTTCGTGGTGCCCTTCAGTGTGAGGGTCGCGCCTTCGGTGTTGTACATGCCGCCGCCCGAGTTTGCTTTACCGCCCGTGACGGTCACGCCGTCCAGCGTCAGGGTGCCCGCGTTGCTCAGGACGCCGCCGTACGTCAGGGTGGTGGCCTGCGGTTTCAGGGCGGCCACTTGCAGGCGCGCCCGGGCCGTCGCATTCATCGGTTCTGCCATGGACGCCACGCCCACGCTGGCGGGCAGCACAGCCCCGGTTCCGCCCTTGAGCGTGCCGCCCTGCATGGTCACGGTCGCGCCTTTGGCCACGTCCACCGCGCGGCCTTTTCCGGCGGCGTCAATGGTCACGCCGGTGGCGATGATCGTCACGTCCCGGTCGATGGTCAGTGGGCTGGCGAGGGTCAGCGTTCCCGTGCCGGTCAGGCGCAGCGTGTCCCCGCTCTTGGCGGCGGCGAGGGTGTCGCGCAGGCTGCCCGCCCCGCTGTCCGCGAGGCTGGTCACGGACGTGCCGATGGGGGTGGGCGTCCCGCCTCCCCCGCAGGCGGCGAGGGTCAGGGTCAGGAGCAGCAGGGCGGGCATCCGGGCATTCGTGGTCATGGTTTTCCCTCCATCCCTTCAGGGCGGCCGGGCGGAGGGAATGGCGGCCCGCCCGCGCGCTGAAGGTGACTGGAGTGTGCTGGGCGGGCAGTGACCGCACCGTGACCGCCTGCATGGGGCGGGGTACAGGAAAAGGGCCGGACGCTGTGGTCCGGCCCTTTTTCAGGTGTGTGGGTTACTCGTCGTCGCGGCGGTTGTTCCAGCCGCGGTCGGCGCGGGCGCGGGGGCGCTCGGCGGTCGCGTCGGGCGCGGCGCTTTCGCGGGGGCGGAAGCCGCCTTCGCTGGGGCCGCTGCGGTCGTCACGGGGACGGAAGGTGGGGCGGTCGCCGCCACGGTCGTCACGGGGGCGGAAGCCGCCGCGGTCGCCGCCGCTCTGGAAACCACCACGGTCGCCGCCACGGTCTTCACGGGGACGGAAGCCGCCACGGTCGCCGCCGCTCTGGAAACCACCACGGTCGCCGCCGCGATCGTCACGGGGACGGAAGCCGCCACGGTCGCCGCCGCCCTGGTAACCACCACGGTCGCCGCCGCGATCTTCACGGGGACGGAAGCCGCCACGGTCGCCGCCACCCTGGTAACCACCACGGTCGCCGCCGCGGTCTTCACGGGGGCGGAAGCCGCCACGGTCGCCGCCGCCCTGGTAGCCGCCACGGTCTTCACGGGGACGGAAGCCGCCGCGGTCGCCGCCACCCTGGAAGCCGCCGCGGTCTTCGCGGGGGGCGGGCGCGGGGCGCTGCTCACCGCTGCGCAGGCCACCCTGGCCCTGGGCTTCGCGCATTTCGCGCATCTCGCGGCGCAGGCCACGGATTTCCTTGCCCTGAGCTTCGAGCATTTCTTTCAGTTCGGCCAGGACGCCCAGCAGTTCGTCGGCGTCGATGTACTCTTCTTCCTCTTCGCCTTCGGCCCCGTCGGCGCTGATGCCACCTTCGGTTTCAGTTTCGGCTTCCTGGGCGTCCAGCACGGCGTCCTCGTCGGGTTCGCCTTCCAACTGGGGGATAATGTCGCGCAGTTCTTCTGGCGTCTGCTCACCGGGGCGCAGCTCGTTGTTGTCCGTCATCTGGTTTGCTCCTTTTTCCTGCATCTGGCCCGCCTTGCGGGCGCTGCTCCGGACACCGGTGGGGGTCACCGTGTGCGGGCGTGCCCCCGAGTGTACCACCCGCGTGGGCTGCTGAACCTGCGCGCGGCGTTCATGCTTGGTGGGGGCGCCCCCGCGTAGCCTGGGGCCGTCAGCGGCGGAACAGGGCGCGCAGCAGCGGGAAGGCCGCGGCCCACACCAGTCCCCCGATCACCACGCCGCCCGGCAGGGCCAGCAGCGGGTGCCACATGGCGCCCAACCACAGGGCCAGGAAGCTGAACATGGCCGCGCCCACCGCGATCAGGGTGGCGAGGCGGCGGGCGTTATCCACGGGTGTCCACGATTCCAGGTCCATGGGAGCAGCATGCCACGGCGTGGCGGGCGCAGATGCCCCGGAGCGGCGTGCGGCAGGAGTCACAGACGCGTCATGCAGGCCGCCTATACTCGTTCTCATGAAACGCGCTTTCCTTCTGCTGCTGGGCCTGCTGGCGACCTCCGCGTCCGCGCAGCGCACCGTGAACATCGGCCTGGGGTACAACCCGGACGTGCAGTTCACGCCGTTCTACGTGGCCGACAAACTCGGGTACTTCGGGGCGGAGGGCCTGAAGGTCAACTACCAGCACGGGTACGTGTCCCAGCTGCTGCCGCTGCTGTTACAGGGCAAACTGGATTTCGTGGTGGGTGATCCCGAGGACGCCATCTTCGCCCGCAACCAGGGCGCGGACGTGCGGTACGTGATGACCATGTACCAGAAGAACCCGGTCACGGTGTTCAGCTTCTCGCCCCTGACGGGAGCCGCGAGCCTGAAAGGGAAATCGGTGGGCATTCCCGGCCCGTTCGGCAGTTCGTACCACGCCATTCAGGCCCTGCTGGACAGCGCCGACCTGACCGAGGGCCGGGACGTGCGCCTGAACTCCATCGGGTTCACGCAGGTGGACGCCGTACGCGCCGGGCGCGTGGACGCCGCCGTGGGCTACTCGAACAACGACGTGCTGCAACTGGCCCGCACGGGCGGCAAGAAGGTGTACACGCTGGACATCAGCGGCGCGTACCCCATGGTCGGCGTGGGCCTGATCGGCACCGGCAAGAGCCTGAGCGGCGACCTGGCGAAGAAGGTCGTGCGGGCCAGTCAGCGCGGCCTGAAATTCACGGTCGCCGACCCCACCCGCGCGTTCAAGCTCGCGCAGCCCGTGTTCGGCGCGAGCGGCAACCTGGACGTCCTGAAGGCCAGCACGCCCCTGATGACCGGCCCGTACACCCAGACGAACGGCCTGGGCGCCATGAATCCCGCCGCCTGGACGAAAGCCGTCGCGGCGCTCGTGAAGCAGGGCAAACTGCCGGCCGGAGCGAAAGCCACCGATTACTACACGAACGCGTTCATCAGCAAGACGCTGAAGTAGGAACGCGCGCAAGGGGAGGCGGGGCTCAGTGCGGGCTCCGCCTCCTCTCTTTATCTTCTTTGCAGAGCGTTTGTGCAGGGGCGTGCACATCGGCCGGGTGTGCTAGGCGTGATGGCCTACCGCGCCCGGTGTTCGTGACACGCGCCGCTTTTGGCTGCTACGCTGAGGATCAATCACCGAAAGGAGGTGCCCGCTATGACCAATATCACTGATATCCAGACCGCCGCACATGGAGTCTCTCTTCCTGCAACCTGGAGTGATTTTGACGCACCAACACCGGCCACCTCTGCCTTCGGGCTGGCCTCCCTGCACTGACCGAACGGGGCGCGCGTGAGCGCCCGCACACCACACGCCCGGCCACCCCGCGACTGGGCAGCCCAGGACCCTGCCGATCAGGACTGGGCCACCCAGGACTGGACGGACACCCTGGACGACGCCTGGGCCGACACCCCGCCGCCCCCACGCCGCCGCGAGAAGAACAGACCCGTCGGACGCCGCCACCTCGCGGACCTGACCACCAGTGAACCGGGCGACGCTCAGGACGACGTGATCCGCCGCCTGACCGACCGCGGGTACATCACCGAGGTCGTCGCAGAACTCAAGAGCGGCAAGGAAGCCACCGCGTACGTCGCTCGCGGCCCGCGCGGCAGCGTCCTCGTGAAGCTCTACCGCGACCTTCAGGCCCGGTCGTTCCAGAACGATCAGGTGTACCGCGAAGGGCAGGTCATCCTGGACGCCCGCGCCGCAAAGGCCATGCAGAAACGCACCCGCAAGGGCCTGGAGATGCTTCAGCAGGACTGGGTCCTGAGCGAGTACGCGCACCTGTGGACCCTCTGGAAGGCCGGACTGAACGTTCCCGAACCCCTGGCCGGGCCGCACCCGACCGCGTACGCCGAAACCGTTCCCGCCGTCGTCATGCGCCTGATCGGCACCGAGGACCACGTCGCCCCGCGCCTCAGCGACGCCGCCCTGAGCCCCGCGCAGGCACAGAGCGCCTGGAATCAGAGCGTCACCGGTCTCGCCGACCTGCTCCGGCTCGGGTACGCGCACGGCGATTACAGCACCTACAACCTTCTCTGGTCGGAGGACACCGTGACCATCATCGACTTCCCGCAACTCGCCACCCGTCAGAACCCCAACTTCCAGACCCTGCTGGCCCGCGACGCGCAGAGCCTCGCCACCAGCTTCCGCAAGCACGGCATTCACACCGACGGCACGCAGGTCCTGCGGGACGTGCAGCGCCGCGCCCTGGGCCCCGCCCCGGAACCCCGCGTGCTGCTGCCGTAGGCTGCGGCCATGCGCATCCTGGAAACCTGCCTGTACGTGGACGACCTCGACCGGGCCGAGCACTTCTACACCCAGGTGCTCGGCCTGACCCTGCACAGCCGCGTTCCAGGCCGGCACCTGTTCTACCGGCTGGACGGCAGCATGCTCCTGATCTTCGACCCGCGCGCCAGCGCCCAGCCAGGCGACGTACCCCCGCACGCCGGACGGCCCGGCGGTCACGCCTGCCTGACCCTCGACCCCGCCCAGACGGACGCCTGGGAGGCCCGGCTGCGCGCCGCTGGCCTGACCGTCACCCGCTACGCCTGGGGCGACCGGGGTGAGAGCCTGTACTTCCACGACCCGGCCGGAAACGTGCTGGAACTCGCCCCGCCCCGCATCTGGGGCCTCACCGCGCCCGGCGTATTACCGTGAACGCATGACCCGCACCCTGCCCACGCCCCGCACCCTGCCACGCACCGTGCGCCTGCTCGCGGCCCTCCTGCCGTTCCTGCTCGCCACCAGCGCCGCCCGCACCAGCCACAGGAACCGCGCATGAAACCCCTACGCTCCGTGCTGTACGTGCCGGGCGACAAACCCCGCGCCATCGAGAAAGCCCGCACCCTGCGCCCCGACGCCGTGATCCTGGACCTCGAAGACGCCGTCGCCCCCGAACACAAAGCCCAGGCCAGAGAGCACGTCCGGGACGCCCTCCGCACCCCCTGGCGCGTCCCGGTCCTCGTGCGCGTCAACGGCCTGAACACCCCCTGGGAACACGACGACCGCGAACTCGCCCTGACCGCCGGAGCCGCCGGGATCGTCCTCCCCAAAGTCGAGGACGCCCGCACCGCACGCGACCTCAGCCTCGGCCTGCCACTCTGGGCCATGATCGAAACGCCCCTCGGCGTCCTCAACGCCCCCCACATCGCCGCCGTGCCCAGCGTGGCCGCCCTGCTCGTCGGCGCGAACGACCTCGCCCGCGCCCTCCGCACCCAACCCCACCCCGACCGCACACCCCTCCTGCACGCCCTGAGCAGCGTCATCCTCGCCGCCCGCGCCCACGGTAAGACCCCACTGGACGCCGTGTACAACGACGTCCGCAACCCCGAAGGCTTCCAGCGCGAATGCCAGCAGGGCCGAGCACTCGGCTTCACCGGCAAAACCGTCATCCACCCCGACCAGATTGAAGGCGCCAACACCGCCTTCGGCGTCACCACCCAGGAAGCCGAGGAGGCGCGGGAGCTGATCAGCGCGTGGGAGACCGCCCGGGCCGAAGGCAAAAGCGTCGCCACCTTCCGGGGCGCACTCGTCGAGCAGATGCACGTGGATGAAGCGCAGGAAGTTCTGGAGTTGTGGGGGGTTACGGAGGGATAGAAGGTAGGCGGCTTTCCGCGGGCTTCCCCACCCCCCAGCCCCCTACCCCAGAGGGGCAGGGGGAGCCGTCGTTAGCACTGGGCAGGGATTTCGCCGAGGTGGTCGGTGAGTGTCGGGCGGGGACGGCCACGCCTCACACGCCATCCTCCGAGTTCGCGGCGTTCGCCCCGCGCGCTGCGCGCACGACGGGCCGCGTTGCCACGACGATTGCGTGGCTATGTGGCTTGGTGCTTGCTGGAAGGTTCTACTTTTTCTCGCTTCAGCAGAAGCTGTCTTTTCAAAGTCGATCAGTGGCGCGAAGCGTTCCACCCATCACCTGACCGCAGACTGCCACCGGCCGTCGTGCGCGCAGCGCGCGGGCCTTCCACGGGGGGCGGCAGGATGGCGTCGAAGCCGGACACGTCACCGCTCAACACAAACCCGCCGCGCCAGTCGAATCTCTTGCCCAGTGCAACGCCTGCTCCCCCTGCCCCCCTGGGGTAGGGGGCTGGGGGGTGGGGAAGCACACGGAAAGCCCACCGCCACCCGACTGGCCACCTACCATCACACATTGATTAACCACAGCCAGTACCTTTACTATACTTAATAGATGCCGCTGACCGAGACTGAATCCGCCCTGCTCGCCCTGATCCGCGAGACCCCGCTGGCAACCCCGGAGGAACTGGCGCGCCGCCTGGGGTCCACGCGGGCGGCGGTGAACGTGCACGTGAGTAATCTGGTGCGTAAGGGGGCGCTGCTGGGGCGTGGGTACGTGTTGCCGGTAGAGGGCGGGCCGGGGCGCGTGGTGGTGGTGGGCGGCGCGAACGTGGACGTGAAGGCCCGGACCCTCCAGGCCGCCGTTCCCGGGACGAGTAATCCGGGCGTGACGGTGCAGGCGGCGGGTGGCGTGGCGCGGAACGTGGCGGAGAACCTGGCGCGGCTGGGCGTGCCGGTGTCGCTGGTCAGCGTGGTGGGCCGTGACGCGCTGGGGGAGGGGCTGCTGCGGGCGACGGAGGCGGCGGGCGTGGATGTGCGGCCGGTCCTGCAGGCGGCGGGCGTGACGACGGGCACGTACACGGCGGTGCTGGACGCCAGTGGTGAGTTGCTGGTGGCGGTCGCGGCGATGGAGGCGATGGAGGCGTTGACGCCGGCTGTGTTGCAGGAGCGGCGGGGTGTGCTGCGCGGCGCGGCGTGGGTGGTCGCAGACGGGAACCTGCCGGAGGGGTCGCTGGCGCACCTGCTGTCGCTGGCGGCGGAGGCGGGCGCGCGGGTGGTGTTCGAGCCGGTCAGCGTGCCGAAGGCGGCGCGGTTGCGTCCCGCGCTGGCGGCGGGCCTGTGTCCGTTCGCGGTGACGCCGAACGTGCCTGAGCTGGCGGCGCTGCTGGGCCGGGACGTGCCGGACACGCTGGAGGGCGTGAGCGCAGCGGCGGGTGAGTTGCGGGCGCTGGGCGTGGCGCTGGTGTGGGTGCGGCGCGGCGCGAGCGGGAGTGTGCTGTCCGGCCCGGACGGCGTGCATGAACTGGCGGCCCTGCCGGCGGCGGTGCGGGACGTGACGGGCGCGGGGGACGCGATGCTGGGGGCGTTCCTGGCGGCCCTGGCGTCCGGCCTGCCGCCTGTGGATGCGGCGCGGCGGGGGCATGCGGCGGCGGCCATCACCATCGAGAGTGACCACGCGGTCTCGCCTGCCCTCACCCCGGCGGCCATTGCGGCGCGACTGGAGGGCGCGTAGCGGCACACGTTTCCCCTGCTTTCCAGTTGCCTTCGCACGACCTTTTCTTCTTTTCTCCTTGTCTCCTGTCCCCTTTCCACTGATCAATGGTCCACTGATCCATTCGAGGTTCCTCATGACACACCAGATTGATCCGTCCGTCGCTCCTTACCTTGACCTTCACCCCGAGGTGGCCGCCGCGCTGGCCGCCGGGCAGGCCGTGGTGGCGCTGGAGAGCACCATCATCAGTCACGGCATGCCGTTCCCGCAGAACGTGGACATGGCGCGCGGCGTGGAGGACGTGGTGCGCGCGCACGGCGCGGTACCGGCCACCATCGCCGTGCTGGGCGGCCGCCTGAAGGTGGGCCTCACGCCCGACGAACTGCACCTGCTGGCGACGGATAAGGGCGTGGATAAGATCAGCACCCGCGACCTGCCGGTGACCGTGGCTCTCGGGCGGCACGGCGCGACGACGGTCGCCTCGACCATGCGGATCGCGGCGCTGGCGGGCATCCGCGTGTTCGCCACGGGCGGCACGGGCGGCGTGCACCGGGGCGCGGGCAGCTCCATGGACGTCAGCGCGGACCTGCTGGAACTGGCCCGCACGGACGTGTGCGTGGTCAGCGCGGGCGTCAAGAGCATCCTGGATATCGGCCTGACGCTGGAGGTTCTGGAAACGCAGGGCGTCCCGGCGATCACGCTGGGCGAGACGGAATTCCCGGCGTTCTACTCCCGTCAGAGCGGTTTCACGTCCCCCCTGACCGTGCAGACACCCGCCGAGGCGGCCCGCGTGCTGAAGGCCAAGTGGGATCTGGGCCTGTCGGGCGGCGTGATGCTCGCCAACCCCGTCCCCGCAGGGGCCGAGATCCCGGCGGCCGAGATCACCCCGCACATCGAGCAGGCCCTGCGCGACATGGACGCCCTGGGCCTGACCGGCAAGGACACCACGCCGTACCTGCTGGGCCGCATCGTGGAAATCACGGGCGGCCGCAGCCTGGAAACCAACATTGCCCTGGTGCGGAACAACGCCATGGTGGCCGCGCAGGTGGCCGTGGCGTACGCGCAGTTGGGCTGATGGCTCAAGGCAGATGGCAGATGGCCGCGCCCTGGCCATCTGCCATCTGCCATTTGCGTCCTTCCCTTACGCCGGTTGTGCGCTGCCTAGTTTGCGGCCTTCGCCGTGTTCCTCGGCCTGCACGTCGGCGTTCACGGGGGGCAGTTGCTCGCCGTTCAGGACGCGGGTGAGGCGGTTCATGTCGAGTTCCTTCTCGCTGCGGGCGACGACCAGGGTGGCGACGCCGTTGCCGATGATGTTGGTGATGGCGCGGCCCTCGCTCATGAAGCGGTCGATGCCGAGGATCAGGGCGAGGCCCGCGACGGGGACGGTGCCCAGGGCGGCCAGGGTGCCGGCCAGGACCACGAAGCCGCTGCCGGTGACGCCGGCGGCGCCCTTGCTGGTCAGGAGCAGGATGCCCAGCAGCGCGACTTCCTGAGCGAAAGACAGGTTGGTGTTGGTGGCCTGCGCGATGAACACGGCGGCCATGGTCAGGTAGATGCTGGTGCCGTCGAGGTTGAAGGAGTACCCGGTGGGGACGACCAGTCCGACGACGCTCTTGTTCGCGCCGGCGTTTTCCAGTTTGGTCATCAGGCGCGGCAGGGCGCTCTCGCTGCTGCTGGTGCCCAGCACGAGCAGCAGTTCTTCCTTGATGTAGCGCAGGAACTTCCACAGGCTGAACCCGGCGAGTTTGGCGATGATGTTCAGCAGGACGAACACGAACAGCGCGCAGGTAAGGTAGAAGGTGCCCATCAGGTACGCGAGCTGCTGGAGGCTGCCGACGCCGTACTTGCCGATCGTGAAGGCCATCGCGCCGAACGCGCCGATCGGGGCGAGTTTCATGATGAAGCCCAGGATGTTGAACACCATGACGCTGACGGCGTCGATGCCTTTCAGGACACGCTGGCCCAGGTCGCCCATGCGGATCAGGGCGAAGCCGCTGAGCAGCGCGATGAGCAGCACCTGCAGCAGGTCCCCCTCGGTGAACGCGCTGACGAAGGTGGTGGGGATGACGTGCAGGATGAAGTCCGCGACGGTCTGTTCGCCGGCGGCGTCGGTGTACTTGGTGATGCCGCTGGTGTCCAGGGTGGCGGGGTTGATGTTCATGCCGCGTCCGGGGCCGACGAGGTTCACGACGACCAGGCCGATCAGCAGGGCGGCGGTGGTAACGACCTCGAAGTACAGCAGGGCCTTGCCGCCCACCCGGCCGATCTTCTTCGTGTCGCGCATGCTGGCGACGCCGCTGACGACCGTGCAGAAGATGATCGGGCCGATGACGACCTTGATCAGTTTGATGAACCCGTCCCCGAGGGGTTTGAGCTGCTCCCCGACGGTGGGGAAGAAGTGCCCGACGGCGACACCGATGACGATGGCGGTCAGAACCTGGGCGTACAGACTGCGGAAGATCTTGGGCATGGGTGGAGCCTCCTGGGGTGGTGGGCGGCTGGAGCGGCCAGCTGCGCTGAGGGCGGGCCGGGTCCAGGCGGAATGACGGTGACCCTGCGGCGGTGCAGGGGCGGTGCGGGTGGGGGTTGCGTTGCCTGTCAGCATGCGCGGTCCGGGGGGCGCGCGGCCCGCCACGCGGCACTCCGGTCCGGGTTGGGGTGGGCTGCGCGCCGTCCTGGTGCCCCTGCACGGCCACGCGGGCGGGGGCGGGTATCGTGCATGGCGTGAACACAAGGCCTGATCTGGTCGGGCGCGGTCCGCCCCGGGTGCGGTCAGGTGCGGGGTGGGGACGGTGTGGCAGACTGCAGGTCCATTGCCTGTCCGCCTGCCTGTTCCTGATTCCGCGCGCCTGACGGCCCTGGCGCGCGAGGTGGCGTTGCCGCACACGCCCCGGCTGCTGCGGGTCGCGCCCCGGCTGTTCCTGATGACGCTGGGCGCGTTCCTGCTGCTGGCGTTGCCGCTGGCGGGGCTGGTCAGTCAGGGCGTGTACAGCGGGATTCACCGGTCGTTCGCAGAGCGGTCGCTGCGGGAGTCGCGGCTGGTGGCGGCGCTGCCTCCGGTTGTGGCGGCCCTGTCTGGCAACGCGGCCGAGCGCGCGAACCTGAACGCCCTGATGAACCGCTACGGCGCGGTGCTGGGCGCGGATTACGTGGTGGTCACGGACCGGGCGGCGCGGCGCGTCACGCACCCGGAGGCCGCGCGGATCGGGGAGCACATGGCGGGTGGGGATTTCACGGCGTTCCTGCGGGGCCGCAGCGTCACGGAGACGGTGCAGGGCACGCTGGGGCCGTCCGTGCGGGCCAAGGTGCCGGTCGTGGACGGGCAGGGGCGGGTGCTGGGGCTGGCCAGCGTGGGCTTCCTGCTGCCCAGGTTGCGGGACGTGTTCCGGGACGTTCTGCGCGCCGCGCTGCCCTGGTACCTGGGGGCGCTGGGACTGGCGCTGCTGCTGGCGCTGCTGGTGGCCCGGCGGGTGCGCTCCGAGATGCTGGGCCTGGAACCCGAGCAGATCGCCGGGGGCCTGCGGCAGTACCGGGCGGTCCTGAACACCCTGGAGGAGGGCGTGCTGGTCACGCGGGCCGGGCAGGTGTTCGTGATGAACCCGCAGGCGCGCGCGCTGCTGGGCACGGCCGGGGGCACGCTGCCGCTGCCGTGGCCGCCGGGGCTGCCGCTGCCCGCGCCGGGGGCCGGGCCGGTCACGGCGGACGTGGGGGGCCGCCCGGTGCTGCTGGCCGCGCAGGAGGCCGGGGACGGGGCGGTCGTGGTGACCCTGCGGGACCTGGCGCGCGTGCGGGCGCTGGCGGACGAGCTGACGCAGTCGCAGCGCTACGCGGAGCTGCTGCGCGCGCAGACGCACGAGTTCACGAACCGCCTGCACACCCTGGCGGGCCTGTTGCACCTGGGCGAGACGCGCGAGGCCCTGGCCCTGATTCACGAGCAGTCGGCGCGGCACGGCGCGCATGCGGACGCGGTGCGCTCGCTGCGGCACCTGCGGCTGTCGGCGCTGCTGCTGGGCAAGTTCGACCGGGCCGCCGAGCGGCGCGTCACCCTGACGCTGGACCCCCTGTCGGGCCTGCCGCCCCAGTTGCCGCCGGGCGTGCTGGACCTGCTGGAACTCGCCAGCGGGAACCTGATCGAGAACGCGCTGGAGGCCGCGAGCGGCACGCCGGACGCGCAGGTGCGGGTCCTGATCGCCGCCGACCCGGAAGGCGTGGTGCTGGAGGTCCGGGACAGCGGGCCGGGTGTCCCGCCGGAACTGACGCACTCGCTGACCCGCCGGGGCGTGAGCAGCCGGGGCGCGGGGCGCGGGGTGGGCCTGGCGCTCGTCGCGGACCACGCGCAGGCGCTGGGAGCCACCCTCACGCACGACCGCGTCACGGACGCGGCCCGCACCTGGACGTGCTTCACGCTGGACGTGCCCCTGCCGGGAGGCGAAGAATGAGCGGCGTGACCTCTCCCCCACCGCTGCGCGTGCTGATCGTCGAGGACGACCCGCAGATCGCGGCGTTGCACTGGCGCCTGCTGGAACGCGCCGGGGGCTTCACGGTCCTCGGACAGGCCGAGACGCTGGGCGTGGCGCGGGCCATGCTGCGCACCCTGCGCCCGGACCTGCTGCTGCTGGACGTGCACCTGCCCGACGGGCGCGGCCTGGACCTGCTGCGCGAGGCGAGACTGGCCGGCACGCCCCTGGACGCCATTCTGGTCACAGCCGCCAGCGACGCGCCCAGCGTGCAGGACGCCCTGCTGCACGGCGCGGCCGATTACCTCGTGAAGCCCGTCACGCCACAGCGGTTCACCCTGGCGCTGGAACGCGTGCGGGAACGCGCGGCGCTGTGGGCGCAGGGAGACGTGCGGCAGGGCCAGCTGGACGCCCTGTTCACCCCCGCCCCCGCCGACGCGGCCGGCCTGGACCCGGACACCCTGCGCCGCGTCCGCACGGCCCTGCGTGAGGGCGGCCCGGTCAGCGCCGCCGAACTCGGCGTGAGCCTGGGCCTCAGCCGCGTGACCGCGTGGCGGTACCTCGAACACCTCGTCGAGTCCGGCGAGGCCAGCGTCAGCACGGACGCCCGGACCGGGGGCCGCCCCGCCAAACGCTACCGCCGGGCGTGAAGATGGGCCATAGGTGATGGTTGATAGACCAGCTCAGGCATCGGCTTCAGCAGAAGCTTCTATCACCCATCCACCATCAATCATCATCTGTCCCTGACGGGGGAACGGGTCACCCTGGGCGTTTCGGGGGGGTGGTACGCTGCAAAGCGCTATGGATTCTTTCGACGTACTGGTGATTGGTGGGGGCCCCGCGGGTTACGTGGCGGCCATTCGTGCGGCCCAGCTGGGCTTCAAAACGGCCTGCGTGGACGCCTTCGAGCGGAACGGCAAGGCCAGCCTGGGGGGCACCTGCCTGAACGTGGGCTGCATTCCCAGCAAGGCGATGCTGGACAGCAGCGAGAAGTTCGAGGTCATGCAGCATGACTTCGCCGAGCACGGCATCAACGTGCAGGGCGCGTCCCTGGACATCGCGAAGATGCTGGGCCGCAAGAACGGCGTGGTCGACAAGCTGACGGGCGGTGTAGCCTACCTGTTCAAGAAGAACAAGATCACGTCGTTCTTCGGGCTGGGCAAGCTGGTCCGCGCGGACGGCGACGGCTGGATCGTGGACGCCGCCGGCACCGAGGTCCGCGCCGCGCGCGTGATCGTCGCGACCGGCAGCAGCCCCCGCGCGCTCCCCCTGGCGCCCTTCGGCGGGCACATCGTGGAGAACAGCGGCGCGCTGGAATTCACGGCCGTCCCGGAGAAACTCGGCGTGATTGGCGCGGGCGTCATTGGCCTGGAACTCGGCAGCGTCTGGCGCCGCCTGGGGGCCGACGTGACCGTCCTGGAAGCCATGCCCGGCTTCCTGATGGCCGCCGACGACGCGATTGCCAAGGAGGGCCTCAAGCTCTTCAAGAAGCAGGGCCTGGACTTCCACTTCGGCGTGAACATCACCTCTGTCGAGCAGGACGAGAGCGGCGTGAGCGTCACGTACACCGAGCAGGACAAAGAAGTCACCGCCCGTTTCGACAAGCTGATCGTGTCCATCGGCCGCGTGCCGCACACGCAGGGCCTCGGAGCCGACGCGGTGGGCCTCGCGCTGGATGAACGCGGCTTCGTGAAAGTCGACCAGCACTACCGCACCAACCTCCAGAACGTCTTTGCCATCGGCGACGTGATCGGCGGCGCCATGCTGGCCCACAAGGCCGAGGAAGAAGGCGTGGCCCTCGCCGAGATGCTGGCCGGGCAGGCCGGGCACGTGAACTACGACGTGATCCCCTGGGTGATCTACACCAGCCCCGAGATCGCCTGGGCCGGCCTGACCGAGAAGCAGGCCAAAGACAGGGGCCTGAGCATCAAGACCGGGCAGTTCCCGTTCAGCGCCAACGGACGCGCCCTCGGTCACGGCGACACGCGCGGCTTCGTGAAGATCATCGCGGACGCCCAGACCGACAAACTCCTAGGCGTGCACATGATCGGCGGCGGCGTCAGCGAACTGATCGGCGAGGTCGTCGCCATCATGGAATTCGGCGGTAGCAGCGAAGACCTCGCCCGCACCGTCCACGCCCACCCCACCCTCAGCGAAGTCGTCAAAGAAGCCGCCCTGGCCACCGATAAACGCGCCCTACACATGTAATTTCCGCACTCCGGGCGGGGCGTGACCACAACTGTCCGCCCCGCCCCTCGCATGCCCCACACACACCACTTGACGAATGCACCGAAAGCCTGTATCTTTCTGTGCGTGCCGGAAACGGCGCCCCTTGAAAGGCAGAAAGCGAAGGCGCAAGCCAACGACAACTGAAGTGGTGTGGCCCCATCGTCTAACGGTTAGGACACTACCCTTTCAAGGTAGCGATACGGGTTCGAATCCCGTTGGGGTCACCAAACAGCAGCGCCTCCGCCCACGCGGAGGCGCTGCTGCTTTACATGTGCCCGTTTACATGTACCCGGCGGCCGGTTGCAGGGCCACAGACAGTCAGTCGGCACAGGCCGCTGCGGCCCAGAGTTCTATACTGCCCCGCGTGACTCCTGAGCACCAGCCCCTCCCGCATCCTGCCCGGCCCCGCTGGGTGGGGTGGCTGATCGCCCTGGTACCGGTCTTCCCGCCTCTGTACTTCGCGGCGCTGGCCTGCCTGGGTCACCTGCGTACCCTGCCGCTCACGGCGCGGCGCGTGCTGTTCTTCTTCGCGGCCACGCAACTGATCGCGGCGCTGTTCACCCCTGCCCCCCTGCTGTCGGTCGGGCTGGCTGCCGCACGTACCCTCCTGATCCTCGCCATGGTCGCAGCCGGCGTGTACCTGCAGCGCAGCGCAGCCCTACGCCCGCTGCTGTGGGGGCAACTCCTGATCTTCGCCAGCGCCTGGGCCTACACCCTGAACACGCAGGGCTGGGCGGGCGTGCAGGAACGCCTGGGGCACCCCTACTACTACGTGGTGTCCCTGGGGCTGGTGGCCGTCATTGCCCTGTGGATCACCCTGTACTGGAAAGGCGGCGGCTGGTGGCGCTGGCCAGCCGGGGCGGCCGCCCTGGCCACCCTGCTGGCCGCCGGGAGTCGCGGCCCCATCATTGCCCTGATCACCGGCACGCTGGCCGCTCTGGCCTTCCAGCAGGGCAGGAGGCGCCCCTGGGTCCTGCTGCCCGCCGTGGCCATTGTGCTGACTGCCACCCTGAGCACCCGCCTGGACATTCCCCTGCAACCCGTCGAGCGCCTCCTGAACGACCAGACCAGCGGCCGCGAGTACGTCTGGCGTGACGCGGTGCAGGGCTGGCAGACCGCGCCAGTCGGCGGGGTCGGCCCGTACCAGGGCGGCCCGTACCTGACGTACCTGTTCAAGGACGGTTGCCAGCTCACCCCGACCCTGCAACGCAACGAGATCAGTTGCCCCGACACCCTCAGCCGCTGGTCCAGCGTGTGGCTGATCGCCCACAACGCCTGGCTGCACTGGCTACTGGAAACCGGCGTGATCGGCACGGCCGGCCTGCTGACCGTCATGGGGTACGGCCTGTGGCGCGCCACCCGGCAGGGCGACCCGCTGACCCTGGCGGTCCTGTTCGGCTACACCGCCATGAACGTCGTTGATGTGGTCATCGCGCTGCCCAGTCAGCATTTCGCGGAACTGTGGTGGGTGCTGATCGGGGTGACGCTCAGGCCCGCACCGGAGCGAGCAGACGCCACAGCGCAGCCACGCCCATGACGACAGCCAGCGCCGCCCCCCCTAGCACCGGGACGGTCACAGGGGCAGTCGTATCCATGGTCACCTGCGGGAAGTACACGTAGGCGCACCCCCGGGTGACGGTCGAACCCAGACACTCCACGGTCACGGTGAGTGAGCGTGCATCGGGGAAGCGGGTCAGTGACAGGGCGGGAGACACCCCCTTCAACTTGCTGCCCCGCTGCACGTCCACCACCTGCCCCTGCACCCGCGTGGTGACCCGGAAGGGCTGCGGGGCGTACACGTACAGGCTGGCGTTCAGCAGCTTCCCTTCGGGCCAGGCCAACTGTATGTCTCGGTCAGTCACGCGGCGCAGGAAGTTCACCCCATCAAATTGCAGAGGACCTGTTCCAGAAACCGTCAGCGGCGTTCCTGGGGCATTCAGCACCAGTCGCTCGGTGTGCAGGCCCACTCCCTGACGTGCCGTTGCAGGCATAGGTTGCACCATACGCACTTGCGTCCAATACTGACTCACTGGAACGGTGCAAGGCTTGTGATCACAAAGGTACGTCATCGTGAGCTTATGCACGCCCCGGTTCACAAAAGCGCCTGTCCGTTCTGGGAGTTCGAATTTACCCGCTGGGAACGTCCGGCGACCCAGTGGCTGTCCGTCCAGCACGGCAGTTGCGGTCACGGCCATCACGGGTGAGTACAACTGGTATTCCAGCTCTACGAACTGCGCAGCATCCAGCGTGAAGGTCAGGGTGCTGCGGTCCGCCTGCGGAACCCGGTAGTAGTTCACCCCATCAAACTTGGGTTCAGACAGGCCGGCCAGGATCCACCCGGCCGGCACGTCTGTTCTCAGGTCGACGGTGGTGACGGTGGGTTCAGGCGCGGCCATCGCTCCAGGATGCCACGAGTACCTGCCAGCGGTCGGTGTTCAGGCTGACGTCGCCGGGCAGGGTCACGCCGGCCTGAGCGCGCGTGCCTTCCTGCACGTCGGGTTTGCGGCGGCGGGCCAGTTCGAAAACGCTCTTGCGCTCGGTGACGATGTGCAGCAGGTCGTGCGGGATCTCATGGGCGTGCGTGATGGCCTGCGCGATCTGCGGGGCCAGCACGTCCACGTAGTCCTGGCCGGTGTAAACGTCGCTGAAGGCGACCGGGTACGCGAACTCGCGGGGGCGGAAGCTGGTGCGAATGATCAGGTGATCACCCGCGGCGCGGGCCGCCTCTTCGGCGACCAGTTTGGTCAACGAGTAGTAGTTGACGACCGGGCCGGGCGTGTCGTCCTCGTGGTAACCACCGGTGTCGCCGCTGAACACGTAATCGGTGCTGATGTGGATCAGTTTGGCGTTCACGGCATTCGCGGCGGCCGCCATGGTGCGGGTGCCGACCACGTTGGCGTTCCAGCAGGCAGCGCGGTCCTTCTCGGCGCCGCCCACGTTGGTGTACGCGGCGGCGTGCACGATCAGGTCCGGCTGTTCACGGCGTGCCACGTCCAGTACCTGTGCGGCGTCCGTGATGTTCATCTCGGCGGAAGCCGGGGCGACGATACCGGGCAGCAGGGCGCGCAGTTCGGTGCCCAGTCGGCCGCCGCCGCCCGTCAGGAGGATCTTCATCCCATGTCCTCGGCCCACAGGTCGTCACCGAAATGATTCCAGGGCAGGCGGCCCTCGTTGGGGTCGGTGATGTCAAACTGGGCGTCCATGGTGTACAGCAGGGTCGCCCCCTGCTCGCCCGCCTGATACCCGTGCGCGACGCCGCTGGGAATGTGCACCATCATGGGTTGCTCGCCACTGAACACCAGTTTGCGTTTCACGCCCAGGGTGGGGCTCCCGGCGCGGCAGTCGACCAGCCAGATCATCAGCTGGCCCTGCAGCACGCACCAGATCTCGTTCTGTTCCTGCTTCACGTGAATGTGGAAGGCATTGATGCGTTTCGGGGCGGCCCACGACACGCTGATCTGTCGGGGCGTCAGCTGGCCCGGCAGGCTCTGCACGCCCTGTTCGTCCAAGCGGACGTACTCCATGAACGCGCCGTTCTCGCTGCGGTTCTTCTTCAGCGCGTGAAACCACACGCCGTCTATCTGTGGGGCGGCCGGGTAGGTTTCGAATTTCAGTTCCTGCGCGTACTCGGGCGCGAGTTTGATGGTGTGTTCAGGCATGGCGTTTCTCCTTGCTCAGTTTCAGCAGGTACTTCCCGTACCCGTTCTTGGCGAGTTTCTGCGCCTGCTCCAGCAGCATCTCTGTGCTGATCCAGCCGTTGCGCCACGCGATCTCCTCGGGCGAGGCGATCTTCAGGCCCTGACGGTGCTCGATGGCCTGCACGAACAGACTGGCTTCCAGCATGCTCTCGTGCGTGCCGGTGTCCAACCACGCAAAGCCACGGCGCATGAGTTGCACGTCCAGCAGACCCTCATTCAGGTAGGTGCTGTTCACGTCCGTGATTTCCAGTTCCCCGCGCAGCGAAGGCTTGATGCTGCGGGCAATGTCGACCACGCGCTCGTCATAGAAGTACAGCCCGGTGACCGCGTAGTCGGATTTCGGTTCGGCTGGCTTCTCCTCGATAGAGAGCGCCTTCCCGCTGTCATCAAAATCCACGACGCCGTAGCGTTCCGGGTCGCTCACCTGGTACGCGAACACGGTGGCGCCCTCGGTGCGGCTGTTGGCGTCCTGCATCAGGTCCGACAGGTCGTTTCCGTAGAAGATGTTGTCACCCAGCACGAGGGCGCTGGGGTGGCCGGCAATGAAGTCCTCACCGATCAGGAACGCCTGCGCCAGCCCATCGGGTTTGGGCTGCACCGCGTACTCCAGACGAATACCCCACTGCGATCCGTCGCCGAGCAGCTGCCTGAAGCGGGGGGTGTCCTCGGGAGTGCTGATGATCAGGATGTCCTGCATGCCGCCCAACATCAGGGTGGTCAGCGGGTAGTAGATCATCGGCTTATCGTAGATGGGCAACAGTTGCTTGCTGACCGCGATGGTCGCTGGGTACAGGCGCGTGCCGGACCCACCCGCCAGGATGATGCCCCGGCGGGACGTGGTGAACGCCGTCACTTCGACTCGGTTCCCGCGAGACGCTCGGCGTACTGCCGGTCGTAGTACTCGCGGAACTCGCCGCTACGGATTGGTTCCCACCACCAGCGGTTGTCCACGTACCAGCGAGCAGCCTCCGCGACCGCCTGTTTGGGGTCGTACTTCGGCTCCCAGCCCAGGGTGCGCAGCTTGTCCACGTTCATGGAGTACCGGCGGTCATGGCCGGGACGATCCGTCACGTGCTTCACGAGGCCGTGATCCTTCCCGAGGGTATCAAGAACGATGTCCACCATCTCCAGGTTCGTCATCTCGCGCCCGGTGCCGACGTTGTACACCTCACCGATCTCGCCCCTCAGCAGCACGGCCTCGATGCCAGTGCAGTGGTCGTACACGTGCGCGTAATCCCGCATCTGCAGGCCGTCACCGTACACGGGCAGCGGCTCGCCCAGAATGGCGTTCGTACTGAACAGCGGCACGGCCTTCTCCGGGTACTGGTACGGCCCGACGTTGTTCGCGCCTCGCGTGATCGTCACGGGAATGCCGTACGTGATCGCGTATGCCTGCACCAGTTGATCGGCGGCCGCCTTGCTGGCCGCGTACGGGCTGCGCGGGGCGAGCTCGTCCGTCTCCACGCTCTGGTGGTTGTCCTTGATGTGGCCGTACACCTCGTCCGTGCTGATGTGATGCAGGCGGATCCCAAGTTCACGCGCCACTTCCAGCAGGACGTGTGTGCCGCGCACGTTCGTGTCCGTGAACACCAGCGGCCCCAGGATGCTCTGATCCACGTGCGTCTCGGCCGCGAAGTTCACGATCAGATCGATGGCCTCGTCCTGGCAGGTGCGGCGCACCAGATCCTGATCCCCGATATCCCCTACGACCAGTGACACGTTCGCCGTGTCCCACAGGTCATGCAGGTTCTCCTTACGGCCCGCGTACGTCAGTTTGTCGTACACCACCACACGGCTCTCCGGGTGCTGCTCCAGCCAGTACCGCACGAAATTACTCCCGATAAACCCGCAACCACCCGTCACCAGCAAACTCTTGATTTCACGCATACGTCACTCCTTTTTCTGATCCCAATGATAACTGTGCATGCTCATACGTTTCTTAACGAACAGTGGAAGAAACCGGTGCCGCTTCCCCAGCTGAAACGCTGAGAACTTCGCGCCGGCCTCCAGCACGACCAGCGGCAGCAGGTCCGGCCGTCCCCTGCGCAGCACGTACCGCAACTGCTCACGCACGAACCGGAAGCCCTCGCCACCCACAGCCGCACCCTCCAGCATCCCGCCCGCATCCGCAAAGAACGCCCCGACATCGAAGTTCCGGCGGAACTGCTGCTTCAACGAGTAATCATGCGAGTGCACCACCTCGGCCTCGGCCTCGTATTTGATCGCATACCCTGCCCGCAGGACCTTCGCGGCCATCAACATGTCCTCGTTCATGATCACGTCATCCGGGAAGCCACCCAATTCCCAGAACACATCCGCCCGGACCGCAGAACAGACGTTCGAGAAGAAGAACGCCTTCACACCCATCTCGGGAATGTCGGCACGGGTGCGCAGACGACCCTGCGCCGGGTAGTTGAAATACCGTGAGAACTCCTCCAGCACCGACGCCCTGGGCCTGGGCAACTGCCGCGCGAAAGTCGCCACCGCCTCGCCCGACCGGATCGGCGCCACCAGATGATCCAACCAATCCGGCCCGGCCGGCACCGCATCCTGCGTCATGAACACCAGAATCTCAGAACCCCGCTCCGACGCCAGTTGCGCACCAAGATTACGAGTTCCACCGTGACTAAAATCAGTTTGGCTGATTGGAATATAAACCCAATTTCTCTCGTCACACAGGTTTTTGATCAATGTCGATTTCTCTGAGTCAATTACAATAGCCTCCGCATCAGCATCCCCGAAATTGAGATCCTTCAGAAGCTCTATACCCATGAATTGAGGTATCACGATTTTTACCCTCATTTGCTTATCTTCCTATGAAGAATAGCCAAAAGAATGTTAATTCTTTTCAGCGACACTGACGCCCAACTTCCCCTCTTCATAGATGTCACGTTTCCACTATGCCTTCTATACCCCACAAGTCGATCCTCTATGAAAAGACTAGGAGACTTAGTTTCAGACATCAAACCAATCCACTGATCATGCATGGGTATTTTGTCCGGAAAAGGCATAATCATTTCCTTCAGCTCAGATCTGAAGGCCATACAGCATCCTATATATGTGTTTTTTATTAAGTTCTTTACAAATCCACTGCCACTGTTTCTAATTTTAAAAAATCCATCTCCCGTTGGGTGTCCGTTCTGGTCTATTATATCTGCATTACAGACAACCAGCTGATGGTAACGGAGACCGTCAAGCATCTTCTCTCTTTTTCCCTTTATCCATATGTCGTCTTGATCGCACAAGAAAATGAAATGGCCGGTACTTAATTTAATTGCTTTCTCAAATGATTTTATTACTCCAATGTTTCTATCATTGCCGTATATTTTTATTCTATCGTCTTGAAAACTATCTAATATTTTCAGCGAGGAGTCAGATGAGCAGTCATCAATGACTATTATCTCGTCATCCTTTTCTAAGTCAAGCAGGATTGAAGAAATCTGGTCTCTCAGAAATCTATCACCATTGTACATAGCAATACAGACGCTAATCATTTACTGCCCGGCTTTGAATTGTATTTGCCAAACCTACCCGCCAAACCATCAGATATACCCCTACGTATAAAATAGAATTTTTCGCTTTTATCTTCTTCCCACATGGCTATTTTCAAAATCTCAGTAATATTTCGGAAGAAATCCCTAAACACCCACACAGGATACCTATAGATATAGTTTCGATATATATAGATCCTGTTCCTGAATACATAATACTTTCTCAGCGGGCTATGGTTGCTCGTATGAAACTGCCACTTACCAATTCTATGGGGGGACATTTTCCCCAGGCTGTGTGAGAGTCGGATACCCTCAGCTTCCACCACCAGATACCCCTCACTCATCAGCCTAAAGCAAAAATCATTGTCCACATAGTCGATAAATAACAGGTCATCCATGAGACCAGTATTCTTAAGCGCAGATCTCTTTATCATGCTTCCGGATGCTATCGCTGTTTTTATTTCTTTTACGGCACCAATTTCATAGCTGGAACTGATTTTTAATCCACCAAAAGACGGGGCGATCAAGCCCACACGGGAAGTATCCAGATCGCCTGATTTTTCGATGTTCTCCAGCATCATCTCAAAGTATCCATTATCTATTGAGGTATCCTGATCGAACAGAGCGAACCACTTTGAATCTACGCACGAATTTACAATACCTATGTTGGTAGCGTGAGCTATGCCATAATTATAGTCCAACGCGATTATTTTTACCCTTGGAGGAATTTGTAACTTTTCCCACCATTTTTCAGAAGATCCATTGTCGACTATTATCAATTCAAGGCACTGGCTTGATATCGAGGTTATATTCCCCGTTATCTCTGAGTCTGGATTATAGCTTACCATTACAGAAGTAATCATTTCTCTTCTCATTTTCTTCCATGCTTTGCATTTTTTGAGTTAATCAAGAAAAGAAATGGAGCGGCCAGAATTCTTGGCTGCAGGATCCAGGATAGATTGCTTATCACGTCAGATCTAAAATACCCGTATTTAAGTATGGTAAAGATCCTAGGTATGTAAGACATGTCAGACATCATATAAAACGACGAGACTTTCGTGTCGCCATTCAAAGAATAGACATCGCAGAACTCTTTTGCCTGAATATATCTCTTCCTGCTGTCTTCGTTGTATGCTCTCCCCTTCAAGCTGTAGTCTTTAATCATTTTTTGCACCCTGTCAGCATAATAATACGCAGAGTTTTTCTGGGTTCCGACCACATTCTTAGAGTGCTGCCTGTATCTTGTCAGAGGCTCTTCAAGGCTAATTATCTTACCGTATTTACAGCATACCAACGCAATCCAGCTATCGTGCATTTCAGCTCCATCTGGTATTGTTGCAACAAGCTTCATTAAACTCTGGTTAATGGCCATTGTGCATCCAGTCACAATGTTCTGAGTCATCAGCAGTCCCAGCCTCTGGCTCCACTTTTTGCTCATTTTTTGGTATTTCCACATCGAATCAGAGATTAAATTCCCCGTCCCATCGATCAGGATTGCATCAGTATGGACTAAAATAGGCATATCTTTCCCGTATTGGGATTCAGACTTTCTGATCTCATTCATTATTACAGAGAATTTGTTAGGTTGCCATATATCATCCTGATCAGCGAAAAACAGATATTCGCAATCTACTTGTCCCATTAGATAGCAAAAATTCTCTTTAGCTCCTCCCGTAGGCGGAGACTGTATTATTTCGACTCTATGATCAGCCTTTGAGTATTCAAGCAGAATCTTATCGGTGCCATCAGTAGATCCATCATCATGTATGACAAGCCTGCTGTTTCCTATCTGGCAAAGAATAGAGTCGATTTGCTCGACAATATAGGGCTTTGCATTGTATGTTGCCATAATTACGACCACCGAATCGTAATCAATATCCTTTACTGCATCCTTCAAGACGCTCCTCCTATTCTGTGTCTGTTCTTTATAGATTCAAACGCCACAAGGAACATTCCAAAGATTGCTCCTCCAGCACTGGAAACCAGATTTGGATTAAACATTCCGGACATCAGCCAAACGATGTATGCCAATGCTATAAAAACCGAGATCAATTTCCTGAAGTCTATACTAATCACGCTCAAAACGAAAATAATCAAGGCAAAATTCCCAATGATTCCAAATTTCATCAGATACCCTAACCACTGCACTTCGTAAGCATAGGGAATATACTCTGATCTGCGGTAAGTTTTGATATTTCCGCCCATCCCGTTTCCAAAGAGCGGCTTTTTGTCAAACTCTTCCTGAAGATAGTATATTTGCTCTACTCTAATTCTGTCTGATACCACCGTTCCGTTACCGGATATTCTTTCGCTGAGGACATTCTTTACAATTTTGTCCTCCGAAATATATCCAACCAAACCTAAAAAAACAATCGCAGCAATCAAGGATGATATGGTATTTTTGGCGCCTCGCCGCTCAGTTATAGCGGTGAATAAGAGCGGAGTTATAACGCAAAACAGACCGGCAAACCAATAATATCTGGCAAAGGACACGGCTATAGCGAAACCTACCAATAATATTACTGCTATTACATTTATTGATTTTAATTTTTTATGCCCAATGAGGTAGAAAAATAATATGTATGGCAATATTGAATCGTTTGCGATCTGGATTCTAATAATCCCATTTCCATAGTTGTCTATAATTGGAATAAGACCCAGAGAATTTTCCATGATTGAGATGACCGCTCTGTAATCAATATAGCCGAAGAAAATAGCAAAAAACACCAAAACTTTTACAGCAGAGTAAGCAATGGCTGCCACGATAGAAATTCGGATCAACTCATTCATCTTCAGCAGATTGAGTTTATACACTACAAAGAGGACAAAAATAACATAAAAGGCGGATATGAAATCTGATAATTCCCTAAATGCGAAATTGTTACCATTAAATATAGTCCCATTTAATGTCATTAGAATCAGAAAACATATAAATGCTATACTAAAAACGGAAAATACTACCAAGCCAATCTCAATCTTCCTGATCGATATTAAATAAATTAATATTGCAGCAAGCATAATAATCGACAGTATAACCTTGAAATTAACACCAAGTATAATCCCTGTAGGCAAGGATATAACAGAAAATAAGAAAATAGCGGCTAAGCTTTTGATTATACTGGCAAAAGACACAGGCTTTCCCGCCTTAATCATTTTTTACCGCCCATCTTCCACTATTAATCCATCTAAATATATAAAATGAGAAGAAAATCATTGCAATACTCTCGGGTATTAGCATGGCATATATCATACCATATGTGTCAAAAAGCTTCACAAGTGGGAAAATTGAAAGCAGAGTAGCCACGCTTATGTAGGAATAAAGCTTAGTTACCAAACTATCCAGATGATTAGGAATCAGGAAATGATATACTATTACAGTATTGATGCATGTCATCGGCAGGATAATAAGCATTATTCGCAGGTATTCAGAGCTTTCAAGGTATTTTTCCCCAAATATAATTCGAATGATATAAGGCGAAAGTATCCATATAATCATAAAAAGCGCCATCCCCAGGAAAGCGTATACCTTTAACATATGTTTTAAATTCTTTATCCCTTCCTTTCCGCTATTTTTAAAGGCCCTGGATGATCTTGGTAGAAAAATCTGATTAATCGGGCCTAACAAACTAATAGCAGTGCGCAGTAATCTATCAGCATTACCGTACAAAGCTACGGCGAGAGCGGGCGAAAGAAGACTAAAAATGTATACGCTTGCGGTCGTGTACACACTTGTAATCAGGGAAAAATTCGCTAAATGAAAGCTTTGTCTAAGCGCGTCAAAGCCCCCCGAAATCGATAAGTTCAGCGGGCCTATTTTGTTAATCATCCACTTAATCATCAGGTAGTTTCCCATAAAATTTAGAACAGCCTGTACAGAGAGAATCAGATATCCATATGGATATCTGCTAAACAGCAGAACGGCTATTATCATATATAAAAGCTTCACCGCAATATCAATCAGGGAGTATTTTTCGAGATTCTCAGTTGCCTGATAGTACCACAGAGGACTCAGCCCCTGAGAGATCGCCCATATTAATCCCCATACGATGAGATTATATTCGCTTTTAAGTATTCCAAACTGACTTGCAGCTAAACAAATAAGGGCGGCAGGAATAAGTAGGATGAGCTTGGCACTAAACGCAGCGGATACGCTACTATTTATAGATGCCACATCATCGCCGGAAATAGCGATCTTCCTACTCAGGGAAAGTGTAAATCCAAAGTCGAGCAGGATTATAATCCAAGAACCCAGTGCCTGAGTCGCTAGCACCCTACCCCATTCAAAAGAAGATATGTTCTCAGTGAATATCGGGGTTATTAGAAAAAATGCAAAACTCCTTATAAAGAAGGAGCCGTAAATTATTAGCAATCTACGGTATTTAGCTATTCGTGCATCTTGCACTAATACGCGCCTTTTCCAGCGAACACAACTCGGATCGTCTGAATCAGTACGACCATATCCAGCCATGGGGTCCAATTCGTAACGTAGAAGTTGTCCATGCCCACCCGTTCGTCGTAACTAGTGTCGCTGCGGCCGTTGGCCTGCCAGTAGCCGGTCATCCCGGGGCGGACCTGTTTGTAGACGGCGTAGATATCGCCGTACTTGGGAACTTCGCCCTGCACGATGGGTCGGGGCCCGACAAGGCTCATGGTGCCTAAGAGGACGTTGGCGAGCTGCGGGAATTCGTCAAGACTGGTCTTGCGCAGGAACGCGCCGACGCGGGTCACGCGGGGGTCGTCCTTGAGCTTGTGTGTGGCTTCGAATTCGGCTTTCAGGGCGGGGTTGCTGTCGAGAACGCTGTTTAGTTTGGCTTCAGCATCGCGGTGCATGCTGCGGAATTTGAAGCAGTCGAACGGTTCGCCGTTGCGGCCCAGGCGGCGGGCGCGGTACACGGCAGGGCCGGGACTGTCGAGTTTGATAGCTAGGGCAATCAGCAGCAGGATCGGAAGGATCAGCAGACCGCCCAGGCCAGCGCCGAGCAGGTCGATGGTGCGCTTGATGAACCGTGACTGAACTGACATGTTGCAGTTTTAGAAAAGGACGTCTGGCACGGCGCTTTGGCCTCAGAATGAGGTGTGAACCCAAAGAATGCACGTGCCAGACGGCTCTATTCTGACATCCTCACCTGCTTTTCGCGCAAACAACATCGCGATTCCTTTCAGGTCTTCCTGGACCTCCTCCTCGACGGTTCCGGTCGTCCCCTGCCCACTCGCGCAACCGTCAAATCGCCCTCCGCGATCAGTCGATTCCTCAACCACACGATCTGGGATCTCCGGACACTCTGCCGCTTCATGCGCCAGGCTGCACTCCAGCTCTTCAATGACACCTGGAAACATGCTCCACACCAGCGTCCCCGGGTCGAATTCCTGGTCGACCTGACCAGCCTCGAAAAGGCAGGAAAGTTCCCCGGACTCTCCGACTGGATGCACGTCCTGAACGCCGTGAACGGCGTTCACCTGGTCGTCCTGTACATCTGCTGTGGAGACCTGAAGCTCCCCTGGGCCTTTCAGATCTGGCGTGGAAAAGGCACGTCCTCACCCGCCGCGTTAGCCCTCAAACTGCTCCGCACTGTTCCACCCGTCATGCTTCAGGGGAAGCGCCGCCCCCGTCTGCATGCAGACGGGGGCTTCGAAAGTGCGGAGTTCATTGAGGCCGTCCTGGAAAGAGAAATAGACATCGTGATTGGTGTCCGGCGCAACAGAACACTCGCGAATGGGACACCCATTCACGAGCTGATGACCCGCGGGTACAAGGCACAACTCCAGGGTCTGAAACCCACCATGTACGTCTCGTGGGCATGGCTATACCGGAACAAAGAGCCAGAGCAGCGCTTCGTCATGTCGAACATCAACCTGGGCGGCAAGTACCTGGCCAGAGTCGGGAAACGCCGCTGGCGGATCGAGGGCTTCTTCAAGACCATCAAGGGGCGGTTCGGCCTGGAGCGGTTCGCGCAGCACAGCAAAACAGGTGTGATGCGGTGGTGGTGTCTCTCAGGGCTGGCGTATCTGCTCTGCCACTTGGCGGATCAGGATGTGCCGCCCAGACCACCGGGAACATGGCCAGATTGGGGAGCGTTAGCGAGAACCGTTCGGTTCTCGTTTATCCCAGAAGTGCGTCGTAGAGCGCTTCAACTGGAACTCGCCGAGCTTGATGCCTTCCAGGACGCACTTTCTGCTCCCGCCCCCTAAACTGCAAGATGTCAGTGAACGCTGCGCAGGTTATTCCGGACTTCAAGACTGGCGACGCTGCCGATATTGTGGGGTTGCAGGGCCTGGTTGGGAACGCCGAACAGGTCCGGGATAACCCAGGTATGCGGGAAGACGGCGTACGTGGCGTTCACGATCCGCTGCTGCAGTTCGGCGCGGGCGCCGGGCATGGAGATCAGGGCCTGTTCGGTGCGTGGGTCGGTCAGGGCAAGGTCCAGGGTGCCCAGAACGGGCACCCCGAGAATATCGGTACCGTGCAGAGCTGGGTTGTCGTCGTAGGCGGCAACCGGGTTCAGGCCGTAGGACGGATGGGTTTTCAGGTGGCTGATGGCCAGCTGAGCGGTCTGTCCTGCACCGATGATACTGATGGGCCGCCCGTAACGGCTCAGTCGAATCAGGATGGAACGGACAGCGTAGCGCGTGAACAGCGAGGTGATGAGGGCCAGCATCCAGTACAGAAGGACGCCGGGCACGCTAGGCGCGAAGGGTTGCACGGCGAACGCGGCGGCCAATTGCACGGCAACGAGTTGAATCGTGCCGGTCACGTGAAGCCGGAGTTCGGTCTGGGGGGAGCGGCCGTAGCCGGGGTACAGACCCTGGTAGGCGCGCCAGAGGAGCCAGACGCCTCCCCAGACAAGCAGGCTGTGCAGGTTAATGCCTTGCACACCAAGTACGGAAAGCAGCGGCAGACTGATCAGGTAGGAGGCAGTCAGGGCAAGCAGGTCACCTGTGATCAGCGCACTAGCCTGTGGCACGCTGGTCAGGGTGCCGGCACTGTTGCGTTCCGTCTGGCGGACAGTACTTGTGGAGGGAGTCAGGATGCCCACGTCATGTCACCTAACCTTTGCTTTCCCTGGGGACGTAACCGTAGCTGTAGGTTTTTCCGTCCTGACCGGAGGGATTGACCTTGTTCATGATGAATCCGAGGACATTGACGTTGGCGTTCCGGGCACGGCGCAGGCTCTGCCGAATGGCCTGGAGGCTGGTGCGGCCTTCCTCGACGACTAGCAGAACGTAGTCCACGTGACGGCCGATGACAAGACCGTCAGCCAGTGCCAGCAGGGGTGGGCTGTCGATCAGGATCAGGTCGTAGCCCTGTCCCCAGTGGGTCAGGTACTCGCCCAGCGGGGCGCGGTTGAGCAAGCTGAGACTGTCGTGCATGCCAGGGCCGGCTGGCAGGACGTGCACGCCCGGCTCGGCTTCCATGACCTGCACATTGTGTGGATCTTTCAGGGCTTCCGCGAGTGTGCGGGCGCCGTTCTGGCCGGTCAGCTGCACCCATTCGTGCTGCGTTTCGTACTTGTCCCAGACTTCCTGCTGCGTGCCGCGGCGCATGTCAGCGTCGATGATCAGAACGCGTTGACCGCTGGCGGCCAGCCCGTCGGCGAGGGTGGCGGTCAGGCTGCTTTTACCTTCGCCGGGCGCTGTCGAGGAGATCATGACGCGCTGGCCGGGTTTGTTACCGATGCGTGAAAGGATGTTCACGCGCAGGAACCCGATGGCCTCGTACAGGCCAGCGAGGCGGGCGGCGCGCACAATGCCGTTGAAGACGACTTCGCGGCGGCGCAGGCGGGGAATCATGCCCAGGGTGGGGAGCCCAAAGCCGAGCAAGTCATCCTCGGTGCGGGCAGTGCGGTCGGTAACGGTACGCAGTGCGGCGATCCCGGTGCCAAGCAGCAGGGTCAGGAGACCCACCAACACTGCATTCCGCGTGGGCTTGGGAGCCACCCGGTCCAGTGGAAGGACAGCCGGCGCGACCAGTTCTAATGAACCGCTGACACCCTCGGCCTGAATTCCGGTCTGTGCGAGACTGCGCTGTAGGGTAGCGCGAGAAGCGATAAGCGTCTGGCGTTCCAAGTCACTCTGTCGACCCTCTGCGAGTTGACGATCGACTTCTGTCAATTGAGCACGCAGACTGCGCTCGGCACGTTGAACACCGCTCAAAGCGCGGCCTCGGTCCCAGTTTAGGAGCGATTGTGCTGTCAAGTCAGCGAGGAAAGTAGCGGCCTCGGGCGTGCCAGCGCGGGCACTGACAGTGTAAATACCGTTCCCATTGAAATCCAGCTGATTCTGGAGAGAAACAGTCGTCACATCGCGGCGGCGCAATTCCTGCTGCAGGTCCTCTGCCAGAGCAGTGCGCAGTTCTGCCGGAAGTGCGCTTTCCTTCTTGACGCGGGTGATGATTTCACCCAGTACCACAGGGCCGCGCATCGCTTCCTGCAAGGCTCCTTCCGGAAGGGGCGCTGCGGTCACGACGCTATTGATCGCACCGATATTAGAGCTGTTGCCTGTTGTGACCAAGCTTGAGGAAGCCTCAAATACGTCGGGTTGAGCGCGGGACCACAAGAACGCAGCACTGGAAGTAAGCGCCGTGACCAGCGCAATCCACGGTAGCTGCCGACGTACTCCCTGCCACAGAGCACCGAGTTCGATCTCGTTTTCCTGTGCGGTTTCGTTCGACCGTTCAGGGCTTCTCGTCCGTTGAGGATCTTCAGGAACGGAGTCAAGGAACGGGTCAGTCACACTGCCCCTGCCTGCCTGAAGCGAGGGCACTGGACCATTTTCATATGAACTGTTGGGTTGTGTACGTGCATCTGTTCTCCGTAGGTGTCAGGTCCCAGCATCAGCTCATCCTACTGTGTGGACGATCACATCCTGCTGCACCGTCTTGTGTTCGTTGGGTTGCTGTGCAATGAGTAGCGCTTCATCCGCCTCAGGGTGAAGGAATAGTATCTGCATAAGACCATAGTTCATCTCTTTACGGTATGCACGGATGCCCACCGATGTTCAACATCACATCAGGTAGATGAGAAGCAGGTGGAGCGTAGAATACTCGGTGTGAAAGCCATTATTCCCGCTGCTGGTCTGGGCACGCGTCTCCGTCCTCTCACGTATACACGGCCCAAGCCGGTGTTGCGGGTGGCCGGTCAGCCGATCATCGTGCATGCCATCGAGACGTTGCAGGCGGCGGGCATCTCGGAGATTGGCGTGGTGGTGTCGGATATCACGCGGGTGGAGATTCAGCATGCCATCCGGGAGATTTCGGGCGTGCAGGTGACGCTGATCAATCAGCATGAGCAGCTGGGGCTGGGGCACGCGGTGCTGGTGGCGCGCGAGTGGGTGGGCGAGGATGATTTCTGCGTGTACCTGGGGGACAACCTGTTTGAGTTCGGGGCGAAACCGTTCGTGGACCGCTTTCTGGCGGAGCGTCCGGCGGCGTTGATTGCGCTGGTGGAGGTTGAGGACCCGACGGCGTTCGGGGTGGCGCAGATGGACGGTACGCGCATCACGCGGCTGGTGGAGAAGCCGAAAGTCCCGCCGAGCAATCTGGCGGTGGCGGGCCTGTACTGTTTCACGCCGCAGATTTTCTCGGTACTGGACGGCATGGCCCCTTCTGCGCGGGGCGAGTACGAGATCACGGACGGCATTCAGGGGTTGATCGATCGGGGCGCGGACGTGACGGGTCAGCCGGTGATGGGCTGGTGGAAGGACACAGGTCGCCCGGCGGACCTGCTGGACGCCAACCGCCTGCTGCTGGAGCGGATCGTGCTGGACGTGAAGGGTACTGTTGAGGATTCGCGGATTACGGGCCGGGTGGTGATTCCGGCGTCGGCGCGGGTGACGCGCAGCAAGATCGTGGGGCCGGTAATGCTGGGTGAGGGCGTGGTCATCGAGGACGCGTACATCGGGCCGTTTACCAGCATCGGGGCCAACACGGTCGTGCGCGGCGCGGAGGTGGAGCACAGCGTGGTGGATGAGGAGGCCTGCATCGAGAACCTGAGTAAGCGTCTGCAGGACTGCCTGATCGGCGTGCGGGCGCAGGTGCGGGGTGGGCGGACGGTGCCGCGTACGCACAAACTGACTATCAGTGACGCCAGCGTGGTCGAACTGGCCTGATCTGGCCTGGGCTGGGCTGGTCTGAACTGGGCACTCCGGGCGTGGCGGCCGGGGCACTTTGGGTGTGACGGCAGGGTTCTGTCAGCCCGGCGGCCCTATCATGTGGGCATGACGGATTCACCTCGTATTCACCTGGGTTCCCTGTTGCGTTCCTCCACCGAGGACGCGCACGTGGAAGGCAACCTTGATCACCTCCAGTACGAGCAGGGCCGCACGCAGCACACGCTGCGCTTCGCGGAGCCCGCGCCGTTCGAGGTGGATGTCAACGCCCTGGGCACCAACGAAATGTACCTGCAGGGCACCTTCGAGCCGGTGCTGGTCATGGAGTGCGCCCGCTGCCTGCGGGAAGTGCACGTGCCGCTGGAGATCACGCTGGGCACGCTGCTGCGTTACGAGCCCTCTGTCGAGACGCCGTACCTGGAGGAGGCCGAGACGGGCGAGGAGATGCTGGTGTTCGGCGATCCGGACCTGGACCTGAGTGCGTACCTCGCGGAGACGACGCTGCTGGGAGCGCCGCTGAGTGTGCTGCACGATGAGGCCTGCCGGGGACTGTGTCAGGTGTGCGGGCATGACCTGAATGACGGGCCGTGCGAGCACATGGCGCAGGTGCCTGTCGAGGAAATCGACGATGAGCTGGGCATCCCGGCCGGGTCGCTGCACGCCAAGCAGAACCCGTTTGCGTCCCTGGCGGACCTGAAGCTGCCGGAGGAGTGAGGTGAGCGCGCCGGAACTGACGCATTTCCGTGATGGGCTGCCGCGCATGGTGGATGTGACTGGCAAGGTCGCCACGTCGCGCGAGGCAAGTGCCGAGGCGTGGGTGCGCCTCCCGCCGGAGGCCCGCGCGGCACTGGAGGGCGGCACCAATCCCAAGGGCGACCCGCTGATCGTGGCGCGGCTGGCCGGGCTGGCGGGCAGTAAGCGCACGGCGGATCTGGTGACCCTGTGCCACCCGATTCCGGTGACGGGCGCGGACGTGCAGGTGACGCTGGAGGAGGCGGGCGTGCGGGTGCGGGCGACCGTGCGGACCACCGCGCCGACCGGGGTGGAGATGGAGGCCCTGACGGCCGTGACGGTAGCGGCGCTGAACGTGTACGACATGCTCAAGGCGGCCAGCAAGGCCATCGAGATCACGGGCGTGCGGCTGCTGAGCAAGTCAGGCGGCAAAAGCGGCGATTTCGTCGCGCCGGATCAGGTGCCAGCCTCCGGCTGAGCAGTACTCAGGGTCCTGTGGTCGGGGCAGGGGAAGGTCCGGGAACCCGGCGGGTCTGTTCAACGTAAAGGGAACGTATGGGCGCAGAACGTCACAATCCAGCTTCAGCGGCCTCGCACCGGGCGTGGCTGGACCTGCTGCACCTGGAAGCCGACGGCACCCTGGACGCGGCGGGGCAAACCACGCTGGCGCAGCTGGAGACCGACCCCTTGGGGATTCCGGTCGCGCAGTGGCGGCAGCAACTGGCGCTCGGCGTAACGCTGGTGCAGGGGCTGCCGCGCCCGGTGCTGCCGGGCAGCGTGGCGGCGCGGGTGGTCAGTGAGATTCAGGGCAGCAGGTGGCTGGGTGTGCCCGCACCTTCCATGCCTGTGTCGGTGGCGCGGGTCGTGGCGACCGACGTCAGTCTGGACTGTCACCTGACGGCTCCCCCACTGCCCGAGGGGATGAGTGTCGCAGCTGCCGTGGCGCGGGACGTGTCGGTGCAGGCCGCCCTGAGCCGCGTGCCACCCCTGCCGGGCAGTGTGGCGGCGCTGATCGCAGGTGAGGTGAGTAGTTCCCTGCGCCTCGGCGCCGCCACGCCGCCGCCAGCCCCGGGAAGCCTCAGCAGTCCAGAGAGCGTGGCCGCGCTGCTGGCCGCCCGCATTGCCAGCGAGGCCGCATCTGAGCGGACGCCATCTACACAGAAGGAACCCAATCTGGGGCAGCCTGACTCCTCCGGGCCTATTCCGGCAGGTGCGGCTCTCCCCTCCCCTGCCGGACCGGCGTTCCTGACTGGAGCCGAGCCGTTCAATCCGCCGGACCGGCCACTGCGGCACAATCCGGCCCCGCTGTTCATGGTGGTGTCCATGCTGGTCGCCCTGACGCTGATGGGCGTCACGAGCGTCTGGCCGAACCTCGCGGCGGGCGCCGTGGTCGCGCAGGCGCTGCTGGCGCAGGTGTCGCCGGTGGCCTTGGCGGGGCTGGCCCTGCTGCTAGTCACGAGCGCGCTGGTCAGCTGGCGTCCCGGCCCGCTTGCGCAGAGGGTCGGGGCCGGAGCGTTCGCGCTGAGCGCTGCGCTGACCCTGCCCACGCTGTACGGAGTGGTCAGTCACGGCAGCGTGACGTTCGGGCAGGACCTGCAGGTCAGCGGCCCGGTGCGCGGGAACGTGATCAACGTGGGTGGCAGCGTGTACCTGCGCCCGGGCGCGCAGGTGAAGGGCGAGGTCATCGCGCTGCTGGGCGACGTGCACCGTGACGCGGGCGCGCAGGTCAGCGGCCGCGTGAACGCCCTGCTCGGGCATGCGCCGGACGACCGGGCCGCGTTGCAGACGGGTGTGCCGCAGGGGCTGGCGGCCGTGACGGCTGCGGCGTTCCGTCCGGTGCTGGGGTGGCTGGGCAGCGCGGCGTGGCCGCAGGTGTTCGTGACCCTGACCGGCGGGGCGCTGCTGCTGCTGTTCGTGTCGGGGTTGGCTCCTATGCTGGCGCGGCGGCAGCGGTACGCGCCGGTCCGGACACTGGCGCTGGGTGTGCTGGCCCTCTCGGCGCTGCTGGGGCCAGCCTACGGGTTGACGCTGGCAGGTCTGCTGGGGCCGGCGCTGATCGCACTGGCCCTGACGGCGCTGCTGATCGCGCTGGGCCTGAGCGTCAGCGCGTACGACGTGGGCCGCGCGCTGGCCCTGCGGGTGCGTCTGCCCGTGCCGGACGCCGTGGGGGCCTTCATCGGCCTGAGCGCGGTGGCCGCGACCCTGAGCGTGCCGCCACTGGCCTTCGCACTCGCGCTGGTCGGCGGAGCGTGGGGCGCGGGGACGCTGCTCCTGACCCGTGGGCGACCGGAACTGCTGGAATTGGCGCAAGCCGCCTGATCAGGGCTGCTGTGCACCGAAATTAGGACCAGTTGAGGCAAGACGAGAGAACCGGAGCTCAGTGAGGCTCCGGTTCATGGCGTACGGCATTGGCACTGACGGCGCGCGTCAGTTCAGGATGCGTTTGAGGTGCAGGTAGATCTCGTACCAGTCCTGCTTGTCGCGGGGGCGCTTGCCACGCAGTTCGATGCGGGACAGGGTGCGGACCCAGTCGGGCGTGATCTGCGGTCCCAGGGTAGGGTCGGCGACGAGGTCGGCGAGCCCCTTGGGCAGGGCGCCCTCGGTGGATGCGCCGTAGAATTCGACGCCCTCGAGCAGGTCGTGAACGGTGATGGCGTACGCGCCGGCCAGGGTCTGGAGGGTTTCCAGGCTGGGGTTGGTGCGGCCACGTTCAAGGTCGCTGAGGTAGGGGACGCTGATCCCGGCTATCTCGGCGACGTCCTTGAGCCGCAGCCCGCGTTCGCTGCGCAGTTCGCGGAGTCTTTCGTGCAGTTTCATTGTTCACCTCCTTGGCTGCGGCGTGGCCTCACGCCGGGTGCCGGGCATGGTTGGGTGCCGGGCGGGGGCGCGTGCCGCCTGGGGCTGTGCATCTGGTCACGGGCGGGGTTTGCCTGTGGGCAGAATGGGGCAGCCTTGGTTGGAGTGTAACACCGCTCATCGGTACGGTCAATACAGAATACAGAGTGTGACTTCTTGCCTCCCCTGATACGTTCCTGCTATAATCTGCCAAGATCGTAATCAGTCCGGTGATTCGTCTCCGACAGAACCCCCGTGTGCGCCGTCGCCTGCGTCCCGGCCCCCCGCCCATCCCTTCACGGCCCCACTGACCTCACTGCCCACCGGGCGGGAAGGAGTGCTCCTCATGCGCTCACTGGACACCATCACCGAAAGCATCCGCCTGGGCCACGCCCATCCCACCACCCTGCTGAACACCTTCATCGAACTGGAAAACGAGGGCGGACTGGTCGCCGTGCGCCGCATGGAACGGCAGTTGCAGCTGGGCGTGCGGGCCATGCGGGAGCGCGGGCATCCCCACAGTGACCTCGCGCAGAAGTGGCTGAACTCCGCGCGCGCCTACCTGATCACCCGCGCCGAACGGCGACAGGCCAGCTGACCCACTCCCACAACATCCAGCAGCAGGCCCCCGGCGTGAACGTCACCGGGGGCCTTGCATCACTCTGTCGCCGCTGTCCGACTGGGCTTCCATTCCCGCCGCGATCCAGCCAGACCCGGCGCAGCCAACCTTATACGGATGCCGTCTGCTTCGTTAACAACCCGGAAGGGCACCGGGTTGCCAACTCCACGCCCGGAATCCGCTCTGCTCCCACTCGCTCCGCTCGGATTGAACGGTTTTTGCAAACCATTCAATCGGAGTCCGTATCAGTCCAGGCGGTAGATCTCGCCGTACTTGCGGTGCAGGTACGCCACGTACGGGTCAGCCGTCAGGGCCTGTCCGGTGGCCTGCACGGTCAGTTCGGCGGGTGTCAGGCTGCGCCCGTGCTGGTGCACATGCTCGACCAGCCACGCGCGCAGCGGGCCGTACTCGGCGGCGGCCACGCCCTGCGCCACGGCAGGGTCGCGCTGCGCGGCCTCCAGCAGTTGCACGCTCAGCAGGTTCCCCAGCGTATACGTCGGGAAGTACCCGATCAGACCGGCCGACCAGTGAATGTCCTGCAACACGCCGCGCGCATCGTCTGGCGGGGTCAGGCCCAGGTACGCCTGCATCTTCTCGTTCCAGGCGTCCGGCAGGTCCCGCACGGCCAGACTGCCTTCCAGCAGCGCCAGTTCCAGCTCGAAGCGCAGCATGACGTGGAAGTTGTACGTGACCTCGTCGGCCTCCACGCGGATCAGGCTGGGGTTCACGCGGTTCACGGCGCAGTACAGCGCCCCGGCGTCCAGGCCGTCGGTCACGGCGGGCGCGGCCTGCTGAAGCTGCGGGAAGTACCGCTCCCAGAACGGGAGGCTGCGGGCCAGCAGGTTCTCGAACATCCGCGACTGGCTCTCGTGCACGCCCAGGCTCGCCCCGGCCGAGACCGGCGTGCGCGCCCAGCGCTGCGACACGCCACGCTCGTACATGGCGTGCCCGGTCTCGTGCCACGTGCCGAACAGGCAGGCGGGCCAGTACGGCTCCACGCGGGTCGTGATGCGGATGTCACTGCGGCTGAAGTTCGACTGGAACGGGTGCGCGCTCTCGTCTTGCCGCGCGAAACTGCCCTGCAACCCGAAAGCCTCGCCCGCCACGCGCCACGCGAAGTCCTTCTGCGCCTGCGGGGGGAACGGGCGGGTCAGTACGTTGTAATCGGCGGCGTCCCCGGCAGCGCGGATTCGCTCCAGCAGCGGCAGCGTGCGGTCGCGCAGGTCCGCGAACACAGCCCGCACCTGCGAGGCGCGCATGCCCGGCTCATAATCGTCGATCAGGGCGTCGTAGGGGTGCTCGTCGAAACCCATCAGGTCCGCCTGACGGCGCGCGAGGTCCATCATGCGTTCCAGATGCGGCGCGAACGTCCCGAAATCGCTGCGGCTGCGGGCCTCGATCCAGGCGTGGTGCGCCTCGTTCTGGGCGCGGGTCTGCTCCTCCACGAACGCGGTGGGCAGGCGGGTGGCCTTGGCGTGGTCGCGGCGGGCGACGCGCACCACAGCCCGGTCCGTCTCGCCCTGTGGCTGCGCGGCGGTCAGCAGGTCGCCGGTCTCCGGGGCGGTGAACAGTTCGTGCGACAGGCCGGCCAGCGTGGCCAGTTGCTGCCCCCGCACCGGGGCGGCCTCCTCGGGCATGAAGGTCTCCTGCTCCCAGGAGAGCAGGCTGGCGGCGGCGTTCAGGTCACTGACCTGCCCCAGGCGGCGCTGGAGGGCCTGCATGGTCGGGTGGGCCGGGGTCGCTTCGGTGGCCGTCTGGTCGGGCGTGGTCATGACCTTCAGGGTACCGCTGCCCGGCACCTCCTAGGCCATCTGGCGGAGGCGGCCTTACCCTTACTGCCAGCGTTCGCGGGACGCGCCGGCCTCGCCCAGCAGCAGGGGCCGCACCTCGCCCAGCAGGTACAGGCTGCCGCATACCAGTGCCAGCGGCGCGTGCCGGGCAGCCAGGACCGCCAGCGCCGCCACCGGGGAGTCCGTGACCGTCACCGGCAGCCCCGCGAACAGCGAGGCCAGTGCCTGCGGATCGGCCGCCCGTGGACTCAGGGCCGCGCGGGTCAGGATCACCTCTGACGCGCAGGAGCGCAGTGCCGAGGCGACCCCACTGATGTCCTTGTCGCCGGCCGCGCCGAACACCAGCGGCAGCGGGCCGACGCCCAGTTCCCTCAGCGCGGCAGCCAGTGCCCGCGCGCCGGCCGGGTTGTGCGCGCCGTCCAGCAGGACCCGCCCACCCTGCCAGGCAATGACCTCCAGCCGCCCCGGCCACTGCACGGAGGCCGCCCCGCGCGTCACGGCCTCTGCGGGCAGGCCCAGCCGCAGGGCGGCCAGGGCTGCCAGGGCCGCGTTACGGGCCCCGTGAGCGCCCAGCAGGGGCGTGTGCAGGGTCACGGGCCCGTCGGGGCTGCGCAGCGTCACCTGGACCCCCTCCCAGCCCAGCAGGCGGGTGCCGAGCAGGTGATCGTCCAGCCTCCACAGGTCCGCGCCCTGCGCGGCGAAGATGGACTGCACCTGCGGCGCGACCCCCACCACCGCCGGCCGGCCCGCTCGCAGAATCCCCGCCTTCTCGGCGGCAATGGCCTCCAGCGTGTCTCCCAGGAACTCCGTGTGATCTAGCGCCACGTTGGTCACGACACTCAGCACCGGGTCCAGGGCGTTCGTGGAGTCCAGGCGGCCGCCCAGCCCCACCTCCATCACGGCCACCTGCACGCCCGCCTCTGCAAACAACAGCGCCCCCAGGGCCGTCACGATCTCGAAGAACGAAGCCTCGACCGCCTCAGCCTCCGGGCGCACGCGGGCCAGCGCCGCCGCGACCACGTCTTCCGGCAGTTCCTGACCGTCCACCACGAACCGCTCCGTGAACCGTGTCAGGTGCGGACTGGTAAACAGGCCCGCCCGTACCCCCCCAGCCCGCAGCATGGCCGCCAGCGTGGCCGCCGTGGACCCCTTCCCGTTCGTGCCGCCCACCAGCACCGTCCGGAACGACGCCTGTGGAGTACCCAGCCGCGCCAGCAGCGCCTGCACCCGCCCCAACCCCGGGTGCACCCCGAACCGCTGCCGGGCGAACAGCCAGTCAAGCTCCGCCTGCCACGCTTCCTGCCGGCCCATACCGTCCTGTTCCGTCCTCACGGGACCCAGCATAGGCTCCCGGCAGCACGACAGACAGAACGGCAGAGAGGGCCCGATGTGACCCGGACCCTCCTCAGCAGATACGCCTTCCTTACGCCTGGGGCGCGAAGAACCCTTCCAGCACCGGCACGATCTGCTTCTTGCGACTGATCCGCGCCCCCAGATCCGCGACCGGACCGTCCACGCTCACCCCAAATGCACCCGACAGGACCTGCGCCTCGGCAGCCCCCAGTACCAGCGTGCGGTTCGTCTCGTTCAGGATATCCACCACGCTCAGCAGCACGCCCGCCAGTCCGTCGGCCGCCTTCACGTCCGCCATGGCCGCCAGCAGCTCGGCCTGACGACCGAACACATACGCCGGGTTCGTCGTCTCGATCACACCGATCCCCCACTGCTGCGGCGCGACCACGTCACCGAACGGGAACACCTTGTAATCCATGCGCAGCAGCGTCTCGGCCGGCGTGTTGCCCAGATCGCTCTTGGCCGCGAACATGGCCAGCGCGTACGCCTCCACGTCCTCCACACCTGCCACCGGAGCCAGGAACGCCACCGCGTCACGGTCCTCCCGCGTGGTTGTGGGACTGCGGAAATGTAGCGTGTCACTCAGAATTGCGCTCAGCATCAACCGGGCGTCCAGGGCCTCCACGCTCAGGCCCGCCTCGCGGTGCAGCCTCAGCAGGATCGTGCCCGTGCACCCCACTGGCTCGAAGCGCAGGTAGGGGGGCTGCGCGGTACTCAGGTCGCCCAGCTTGTGGTGATCCACCACGCGCGTCACGTTCAACTCCACAAGGTTCGGCACGGACTGCGCACTCTCGTTGTGATCCACCAGCGCCACCGCCGCGCCCGCCTCCAGCGCCGGCAGCAACGCTGGGGCGTCCACGCCCGCCTCACGCAACACGAACGCCGTCTCGAAATTCAGTTCGCCCAGACGGAACGCCTGCGCGTCCACCCCCTGACGGGCAAGCAGACGCGCGTACACCAGCGCGGCCGTGATGGCATCGGTATCCGGATTCAGGTGACCAAAAACAGCAAGCATGCTTTCAGTCTACCTGCTGCCCAGCAGGTCGCACGTGGCACTAAACTGCACAGGCAACAGAACATAACAGGAGAAACCCCCGCACATGGCGGGGGCTTCTCCGGCGAATCCCTGACGAGATTCAGAGTGAACTTTAGAAGCTGACTTTGTAGCTGATCTTGAAGACCTGGCCACGGGCGTCGTTCACGCCGGTCACGGCGGCGCCGTTGGCTTCCTTCAGGCGCAGGTTGCCCACGCCGTAGCCGAAGCTCAGGTCGTAGTAGTTGCCTTCCACGTACAGCAGGTCCTGGCTGACGGTCTGACCACCGTTGTTAGCATCAGAGAAGTAGCCGGCGACGTCGGTACCCGCGTCAATACTGCCCGTGAAGGGGGTGTAGCCGCGGTTCTTGCCCTGGTAGCCAGCGTAGTACACGGCCAGCTTGGTGTTGGGGAGCAGGAACTCGTTGAGCTTGACGCCCGCGAGGTAACGCACAGCGTTGGAGTCGTAGTCCGAAGCGGTGCCGTTGTAGTCGTGGCTGCGGCTGTAGTAGCCGATCTGCCCTTCGAAGCTGGGCTTGAAGGCGACGTTCAGCGCGTCGGTCTTGACACCCAGGCCAGCGGCGACGGCCGTGCTGTTGAAGGTGGTGGCGTTTTCCTTGGTCAGGTCGTAGCTGTCGTTGGAGAAAGCAGCCTTGACGTTGACGTCGGCAATGCCGAGCTTGGTGGAGTACACAGCGTCACCGTAGGTGAAGGTGTTGCTGTAGCTCTTGGTGGCTTCACGGTAGCGACCGGCGTAGCCGAGGCGCAGGTCAAGGTTCTTGACCAGGGCGTTGGCGTCCTTGCCGCTGTGCGCGATTTCCACGCCGTACTCGCTGTAGCACTTCTTGTCGGTGAAGCTGTTCTGGCTGAAGGTCAGGGCAGTGCCGACGCCGTCGGTGTCACGGTCGCTGATGCCGGGGTGCAGGTCGGCGCAGCCGCTCTGGTCGAGCAGATCGTTGTTGGCCAGGGCGAAGTAGCTGTTGTACTTACCCTTAGCGAACAGGCTGCTGTCGTCGGCCAGCAGGTCGTTCTGCTTCTTGGTGCCATTGATGGTCAGGTCGCGGTAGTAAGCGCCGACGCTGAAGCCCAGGCCCGGGGTCACGTCGCCACGCACGCCGTAGCGCACGCCAGCCAGACCCAGTGGGTTAGCCATGTACTCGTAGTAGCCACCACGCACCGTGATCAGGTTCAGCAGGTTGACCTTGGCGGTGATGCCACGGTCCACAACGCCACTGGGCTCCCGGGCAGTGTCCAGGGGGTTCTTGCCGTAAGCGACTTTGTTGTCCTGATAGCCAGCCAGGGACACGGGACCCAGGGTGGTACCGACCTTCACGCCGAAACCGGTCTGGTTGGCGCTGTAAGGAGCGGTGCTGCCGTTGTCGGTGTCTTTGGGGTTGGCTTCCATGACACCCGACACCTTGTCGTAGCCGGCGCTGACGCTGCGGTAGTTCAGGGTGTACACCTTCACCGGGCCCAGCGTACCGCTGGTCTTGGCGTAGAAGGCGTTCTGGGTGTCGATCGTGGGGGTCACGCTACCCGTACCAGCAGCAAAGGTGCTGGTGTTGCGGCGGCTCTGAGCATACTCGCTGTCGAGCTGCCAGCCGGCGACCTGACCGTGCAGATCAGCGCCGTAGGCGGTGACGTCGGCAACCGTCGTAATGCTGTTACCGCCAACAGGAGCGGGGGCAGCAGCGAGACCAGCAGTGACCTTGTAACCGGTCTGGTCGAGGCCTTCCTGCATGTAGTTCAGGCCAGCCTTCAGGGTGCCCACGGGCGTGATTTCCGCGCGGATACCGCGGTAGTACTGATAATCGCTGTTGGCGCCGCCCTTGCTGCCGTACACGCCGGTGATCATGGGCTTGAAGGCACCGATAACGGGCAGGGTGCTGCCGTCGACGTTCACGATGTAGCCGTCGCCGCGGGCGGTCTTGTCGTTGTCGCCGATGTAGTCAGCGAATTTGAACTTCAGGCTCTTGCCGAAGGTCACGGTGATGGGAGCGTTGCCCACGGTGAACTTGGCGGTGGCGTTCTTGAAGTAAAAGAACAGGGGGCGGTAGGTGATGCCACTGTCGGTGTCCACGACATCCGGGTAGTTGGCGTAAGAGCCAGCACTGATGTAATCGGAGCTGGGCAGACCGGCAGTGATGCCGAAGGTGACATCAACGCTGTTGACGTTCAGACCGCCAGGTCCGGGAACGTAGGCGCCACGGACGGCGCTCTTGGAGGTGTCGATCTTGCCGCCACCGTTGTTGAAGTCGATGCTGAAGGAGATGCTAGTGGCACCTTCGCGGCTGACAGCGTTGGTGGGAGTGTTACCCGCACCGCTGAAACCGTAGAAGTTCGCCTTGTCGTTCACGACTTTGACATCGCTTCCCGTCAGGTCAGCCCAATCGACAGCCGTGTCGGTGGTGTCGGTGTTGTCGTCGGTGCCGGTGCTGAACACGGTGCCGGGGATCAGGCGATCCAGGTCCATGTTGCGGTCAGCGCGGGCCACGTTGTAGGTGGCGCTCAGGCTGGGCTTGATGCTGAAGGCGTACTTCTCGAGCTGGGTGACGCGGTTGTCGATGCTGGTGACTTTGGTCTCGACGACGCCGACGCGGCCGGCGAGGTTGTCGTAGTCGGCGCGGGCGACGAGGTCGGCCTGGGCGGCTTCGACGGCGCTGACGCGGTCCTGGAGGTTCAGGATGTCCTGGTTCAGGAGGACAGTCAGGTCGTTCAGGGCGGCGATGCTGCTG
The DNA here is from genome assembly GCF_028622095.1 of Deinococcus aquaticus. Taxonomy (NCBI): domain Bacteria; kingdom Thermotogati; phylum Deinococcota; class Deinococci; order Deinococcales; family Deinococcaceae; genus Deinococcus; species Deinococcus aquaticus. Next base: position 710,936 of record NZ_CP115165.1, read on the forward strand.
GCGTTGTCGTCGACGTCGGCACGCAGGGTGTCGTAGTCGTCGGCGCGGGCGGTCAGCTCGTCGATCTGGCTGGTGAGGCCGGCGAGGGCTTCGGGGTCACCGTTCTGGAGGGCGATGGCTTCGACGCGCTCTTCGAGGCGGGCGAAGTCGTCGCGGCTGACGGCGTTCTCTTCGAGGTCGCTGACGCGCACGCCCAGGGCGGCGAGGTCGGCGGCGAGTTCCTGAATCGCGTTCTGGAGCGCGGTCAGGGTCTCGGGGTCCATGGTGCTGGGGTTGACTTCGCCGCTCTTCACCTGGTCGAGCAGGCGGGCGATGATGACGGCCGCTTCGTAGCGGGTCAGGTTCTGGGTGCCGCGGAAGGTGCCGTCGGGGTAGCCCAGGATGATGCCGGTGCTGACCAGCTTGTCGATGGCGTCTTTGGCCCAGTGACCGGCGGGAACGTCGGTCAGTGCAGGGACCTGGGGCGCGCTGGCAGGAGCCGCAGTCTGTGCAGCGGCAACGCCAAAGGACAGCGCAGCGGTGAGAACGAGCAGGCTTTTCTTCATATGAACCCCCAAAAGGTCGTCGCGCGTCGGAGTCACGTCCGGCTCTGAAGTTGACGTTGGGGCGAGTTGCCGGGTTTCCTCTCCCGGAGTGATTCGCCGTCCTGTGTCCCTTTCGCGCAACCTGACGCTCCTGTCCTGTCGGATGAGAACTGTCAGATCAGGCGGATGATACAAGCATGAAAGAGACCGGGTCAAGTCTGAGAGTCACGTAAAATGCCCTTGTTACGCGAGAATGCCTATTTCTGACGAACCGATGAAGGTCCGTTCGGCCGGCCCGGAGGCCCGGAAATGCCCCTGCACTGTAAGAAGACTGTGACGTTTCAGGACGTGCCAGGGGGCGTTCATGGCCGCCGGGTCATCCACCAGCGTGGGAATCAGACGCCCGATTGCCCAGTGTCGATGGCCTGCTGGAACCAGGCGGGGATCTGCCCCTTGAAGTAGCGTTCCGCCCACGCCGAGGCCCACACGTGGTACTCACCTCTTTCGATGGCGGCTCGGGCCCGCTCGACCAGCCGGTGCAGGTACCGCAGGTTGTGCAGCGACAGCATGCGCGGCGCGAGCATCTCCTCTGCTTTGACCAGGTGCGCGAGGTAGGCGCGGGTGTAATGCTGGCAGGCGTAGCAGTCGCAGTCGGCGTCCATGGGGACCAGCTGGCGGCGCGGGGGGCTGGAATTCATGTTCAGTCGCCCGTCATCGGTCAGGGCGTAACCGAACCGTCCGGTGCGGGTGGGGTACACGCAGTCGAACATATCGACGCCCAGCGCAATACCAGCCACCAGATCCTCGGGGTGACCCACGCCCATCAGGTAACGGGGCTTATGCTCGGGCAACTGCTCAGCCGTGAAGGCGACCGCCGGGTACATCTGATCCTTCGGTTCACCGACCGCCAGCCCACCAATGGCAAATCCCGGCGTGTTGTAAGGCAGTGTCAGGTCCAGGCTCTGACGGCGCAGGTCCTCGTGGACGCCTCCCTGCACGATTGCGAACAGCGCCTGATGGTCGTTGGTCTTGGCACTGAGG